>JAKAWV010000007.1 GCA_021827205.1 Pseudomonadota bacterium
GGCGGCTACAGCGGTGTGGTCCCACCCGATCCCATCCCGAACTCGGAAGTGAAACGCACCTGCGCCGATGGTAGTGTGGCTCTAGCCATGCAAGAGTAGGTCACCGCCAAGGTTCCTAACCCCCCCCCCCAACGGGCCGATCGACAGATCGGCCCGTCGGCTTTGGGAGAACACCAGCGTCAGATAGCTCGCGCGCAGGACTGTCTTAGGCCTGAATATATAAACTTGCGAGTATTGAAATTAAGCTTGATGAACCTCACTCAATTGGTTGCGGCGTATCGCGCAGGCAAGCAAGTGAGTGTTCAGCCGTCTGCTGCCAGAGTTCGCCGCCGTCGCGATCCCCACGCGGCGACGCCCCCAACAGAAGATGGAGAATTGCATGAACAAGATCTTTGCTACCCTTGCCTTGGCTGGTGTGCTTGCGCTACCGATGGTTTCCCATGCCGAAGACAGCGGCCTGTACGTCAATGGCTCAGTAGGTCAGGCTCGGTTCGGCCAGAGCTATTACAGCCGTCATCACATGGGCTATGACGCCAATCTCGGCTATCGCTGGTCTGTTGCACCAGCATTTCAAGTAGGAGTCGAGGCGGGTTATGTGAATCTGGGCAACTACGGTGTGCGCTCGAATTATCCGGGTATAGCACTGCCGAATGCCACACTGCATGGCTGGACGCTCGGCGGCACCGCCAAGTACGATATCACCAGCAACTGGTATGTCAGCGGCCGTGCCGGGTTGTTGCGTTGGAGCGGCCGCACGGCGGAGCCAATCGGCGCCATTCCGGTCGCTTTCAGTGGCAGTGGCACGGGTTGGTATACTGGCGCAGGATTCGGTTACAACTTCAACAGCAACTGGAGCCTGGGCTGGAATTACAACTACTACCACGCCAGCAAGAGTGGCTTTCCGCTGTCGGGCAGCTTGACGTCGATCTCGGCTGAATACCGCTTTGGCGCGATGTAGCAGACGGCGTTCAGGCAATTACTGCGGCATGAGGCCCAGTCGACCTGGCGCAGCACGGAAATGCATCGGCGGGCAGCTTGCGTTGGCCCGCCGATTTCAATTTCGTAAACTTTCGAATAGCCCTCTTGGACCGCTGCCGGTGTCACAGATACCGAGTTTGAGTGTGATCACGAGGCCGTGGCTGGGTACGTGGTGTGGTTTCAGCGCACAGCAGCGGCTTGAGTCTTGCGCCGCGCCGCGCTCAAGGTTGTGCGCAGTTGTTGCGCCGCCGCGCGCGCGGCAACGGCGTAGTCATCGCCGCTGTCCGCATAAAGCACCGCACGCGAAGCACTGACCATGAGTCCGGTGCCAGCGCTCGAGCATCCGCGCGTCACGACGGTTTCAGCATCGCCACCCTGCGCGCCGACGCCGGGCACCAGCAGCGGCATATCGCCGACCAGCGCGCGTACTTGCGCCAACTCATCCGGATACGTGGCACCGACTACCAGTGCGCAGTTGCCGTGCATGTTCCAGTCGCGTGCGGCGCGCAGCGCCACGTGCTGATACAGCGGCTTGCCGTCAACCAACAAATCCTGCAAATCGCGTGCGCCAACATTGGACGTGCGACACAACAGGATCGCGCCCTTATCGGCGCGTTGCAGAAATGGTGCTAGTGCATCTCCACCCAGATATGGGTTGAGGGTGACCGCATCGGCTTGATAGCGGTCGAAAGCTTCGCTGGCGTAATAAGCAGCGGTCGAGCCGATGTCGCCGCGTTTGGCGTCGAGGATCACTGCTATGCCCGCATGCTGCGCGTGGATATGGGCGATCAGACGTTCGAGTGCATCCTCGGCGCGGTGTGCCGCGAAATGCGCGATCTGCGGCTTGAAGCAGCACACCAGATCGGCCGTTGCATCAACGATGCGGCGGCAGAATTCGAACAGTGCATCAGGTCGTTCTCTTAGTGCTACCGGAAAACGTTCGGGCTCAGGATCAAGGCCGACGCACAACAGGGAGTCATTGCGCTGCCAGGCGGCAGCGAGCTGTTGCATGAAAGTCATGGGCTGCGTGTGCATGCGTGTGCCGGGAGTCGTTCAAGGATAATCGCAGCGCGGACCGGCGACCAGCAATGCTTGCGCCAGGCATGCGCGGATGGCACGCCATGGCATGCGTGGCGCAACGGGCCGCATCAGCGCTGCGGTGTCTTCCGATCGATGCTGGTCAGCGTCACGCTGCCGAGGATGATCGCCATGCCGCGCCGATCAACTCCAATGCGCCGACGTGTTCGCCGCCCGCAGTGCACCCAGTAGCACCGCCACCGGTGGGTTGACGTGGGCATGGCTGGTGGCCAGAGCCGGCTGTACGTGGCGCAGCAGTCACGGGTAGGCGCTGAATCCGAGTAACGAGCCGAATACCGCCAGATAGCCGAGGGGCGCAGCACATGGCGATCCGGCAAACCGTGCATGCGCTCACCGGCAAGCAGCGCCATCAGCGCAAGCGCAACCGCTCCGGTGAGCATTTGCGCGGCATTATTCATGGCGCCGGCCGCCAGCGATTGGCGTCGCTCCACACTGAACCCAGAGCCCATGCTCAGGTCGCCGCCCAGATTCAGCAGCGGCTCACCGAGCATGCCTATCCCCACGCCCAGCCACTCCGCGCGATGCGATCGCTTGCCGCATGCTGCGAAAAAATCGCCGTAAGCAAAAGACGCTGGCGACCGCTATGGCTGCCAATCCGAGGCCGACATTCCTGCGCGGCGTAACACACCAAGCCGTTGCCGAAACCCGGCAGCAAGATGCCGGTGATGGCGGCAATGCACGCTGCAGGGCACTGGGGTGCGACGCGCCGCGCAGGCGCAGCGTCGCCTTGCCCTGATTGAGTTGCACGCGCAAACGCAGGCAAGCGAGCTGTTATATCGGTGAGCATGCCCGCAGCATGCGCAAGGCGTGGTGGCATGGCCTATGCGCGCATTGCATGGTACACGTCAGGGCGATTGTCGGCGCTCGCTCTCGACCACCACGAACTTGCCCTCGATCACCGCGCCGCCATCCTCTGGCGCCGCATGCTGGGGCACAGTCTGGCGCGGGCGGATCATGCGTCGCACCAGCCAGGCGAGGCCGAACAGCAACGCCGCGGCAACCACGATCACCGCGCCGAACAGCAGCGCGATCACTGCCAGCGTGGCCAGCGCCAGCAGCCACAGGGTACGCGCCAGCGCGCTGCGCGGCGGATTGATGATGAACACACGCGAACGCATGGCGAACTCCGTGCAAAAATAGCGGTTTAGTGAATGGCGAGAGGCGCATGGTGCACCAAGCCGATGAACGGCGCCTGTGTCTTTGGCACGAAATTCCCGATGGCGGTGCACTGGCGCTGGATGCGCTGTCCGCGCTGGACGGCGCCGATGTGTTGCTGACGCGGGCTGGCGAGCAGGTTGCGGCATTCTTCAACGTTTGCCCGCACGCCGGTCGGCGCATGGACTGGGCGCCGGGCGAGTTCCTGCTGCGCGACGGCGTGCTGACCTGCGCCGCGCACGGCGCCAGCTTTGCCGCCTTGAGCGGTGCGTGCTGCGGCGGCCCATGCCGCGGCGAGGCGTTGAGGCCGGTGGCGATCGAACGCCGCGGCGACGAGTTGTGGCTGGGGGTCGTCGATGACGCAGGCTAGCTAAAACGCCTTGTACAGCAGATCCACGCCGACGATGGTGGTGACCAGATACGCCAGCGTCAACGGCAGGCCGACGCGCAGGTAGTCCTTGCCGCGGTAGCCGCCTGGGCCGGCCACCATGGTCAGCGCCGGATGCGCGGAACTGATCAGGAACGTGTTCGACACGGACATCGCGGTGATCAGGATATACGCCGTGGGGTTGCCGCCGGTGGCCAGCGCGATGTTGATCGCGATCGGCACCATCACCACGGTCGCGCCCACGTTCTGCATCACCTGCGACAGCCCCAGCGCCAGTACCGCCACGCTGGTCTGGATGCCCCATTGCGGCAGGTGACCGATGTGCATCATCAACTCCTGGCCCAGCCACGAGCCGGCGCCGGTCTGGTCCATGGCCCAGCCCAGCGGCATCAGGCTGGCGGTGATGAAGATGGTTTTCCAGTTGACCGAGCGATAGGCCTCGTTGGGCGTGATCACGCCGGTAGCGAGCATGCCCGCGGCGCCGACCCAGAACGCCACCTGCAGCGGTAACAGTTCGGTCAGCGCCAGAAATTTGGCCAGCAGGAAAAAGAACAGCGCCTCGCGGATCTTGCCCGGACGCGCTTCTTCCTGTGGCACGTCGGTGACCACGACGATGTCGTGTTCTTCACGCGGCGTGGTCAAGTCGGTCCAGGCGCTGTGCAGCACCAGTGTGTCACCGCCGCGCAGACTCACGTTGCGCACATCGTCGCGAAATACCTTGTCGCCGCGATTCACCGCCAGCACCGAAATCCCATAGCGCTTGCGCAGGTGCAAATCGTTGACGGTCTGCTTGATGAAGCGCGAGCTGGGTGGTACCACCGCCTCGGAGATGCCCGCGCGCGCGGCGTTGAACATGTCCGACAACTGGCGCAGGCGTGGCGACACGCGGCACTGGTGCGCGCTGGCGAAGTTGCCGATGGAGTCGCGCGGACCCATCACACCCAGCACCGTGCCCACCCAGATCATGCTGTCGGCGGGCGGCGACAGCCGCGATTCGTTGCCGGTCTTCATCGCCAGAATCAGCGGTGCCTCGGGCAGCGCTTCGGCCTCGACCACGCTCATGCCCACCAGCGGACTGTCGGCGGTGACGGTCAGTTCCAGCACATCGCCATCGATGCCGTAGGTCTCGGCGAAGTAGCTCTCGGTGCGCGTTGGCGTGGTGGTGCTGGTGTCCTCCGGCGCGTGCTTGAACAGTTTGTCGGTGAACAGCCAGAAAAATCCCACGCCCATCACCGCCAGCACCACGCCGATCGGGGTGACGGTGAACATGCCGAACAGCGGAATGGTGTTGGCGCCCGGTGGCAGATTGCGGTTGGTGCTTTCGATCAGGCCATTGAGGATGATCAGCGGCGTGTTGGCGATCAGCGTGGTGTTGGTGCCGGTCAGGATCACGCAGGCCATCGGCAGCAGCAGCTTGGACAGCGGCACCTTGCTGCGCGTGGACACGCGCGAGGTCACCGGAATCATCAGTGCGGCCAGCGCCTGGCTGGGGATGATCGAGCTCAGCGCCGTGGTGACGCTGTTGATCACCACCAGCAGCCGCCACTGCGCACCCTGCGCGGCCTTGAGGATCACCGTGGCCACGGCATTGAGCGCGCCGGTGCGATCGAGGCCGACGCCCATGATCATCACCGCCAGAATCGCCTGCACGCCGGAGTTGGCGAAGCCCTCGAACACCTGCTGCGTGGGAATCAGCCCGGTGACGCCGATGACCACCAGCACCAGGATCGCGGTGATGTCCGAGCGCACCCACTCCAGCGCCAGCATCAGCACGGTGAACACCACCAGGCCAAGGACCAGAATCATTTCCGGCGTGAGCTGCATGACCCCTTGCACGTCGATCGCTTCCTTCAGTCGGCTTGATGGCGGTACAGGAAATCCCACACGCCGTGGCCCTGACGCAGGCCGCGTTGCTCGAAGTGCGTGGCGCTGCGCCAAGCCGGCCGCGGCGCGGTCATTCCGGCGCCAACGCAATTGCTCCAGCCCGGCGCGGCGTCCAGCACCGCGAGCATGTGCGCGGCATAGTCGGCCCAGTCGGTGGCGAGGTGCAACAGCCCGCCCGACGCCATGCGACTGGACAGCAGGGCGACGAATTCCGGTTGGATCAGGCGGCGCTTGTGGTGGCGCTTCTTGTGCCAGGGGTCGGGGAACCAGATGCGCACTTCGTCGAGGCTGGTCGGCGCCAACTCCTCGCGCAACACCTCGACAGCATCGTGCGCGTAGAGGCGTGTGTTGCCTGCATTTGCGGCTGCCAGCGCATTGAGCAGACGCCCGACGCCTGGGCGATGCACCTCGATACCCAGATAATCGCGCGCGGCATCGGCTGCGGCACTCGCGGCCAGGGCTTCGCCGTTGCCGAAGCCGATCTCCAGCACGCGCGGCGCATGACGCCCAAATAGCTGATCGAGATCGCGCGGCTGGCCGGTGTAGTCGAGGCCGTAGCGCTGCCAATGCTGTGCAAAGGCGCGCTGCTGCGCCGGGGTGATGCGGCCTTCTCGGCGCACGAAGCTGCGGATCGGCCGCGCTTGTGCGCCCGAGGTATTCGCAGCTTGCATGCTCAACCGACCAGCCCGTCGATCGGGCTGGTCGCGCTGGCATAGCGCTTGCGCGGAATGCGTCCGGCGCGGAATGCATCGCGTCCGGCCTGCACCGCGGCGCGCATCGCGCGCGCCATCAGCAGCGGATCGCGCGCACCGGCAATCGCGGTGTTCATCAGCACCCCATCGCAGCCCAACTCCATGGCGATCGCCGCATCCGATGCCGTGCCGACGCCGGCATCGACAATCACCGGCACCTTGGCGTTCTCGATGATCTCCAGCAGCGTGTAGCGATTCTGGATACCGAGGCCCGAGCCGATCGGCGCCGCCAGCGGCATGATCGCTACGCAGCCGATGTCTTCCAGGCGCCGCGCCAGAATCGGATCGTCGCTGGTGTACACCATCACCTCGAAGCCTTCCGCCACGAGTTGTTCGGCGGCAGCGAGCGTTTCGATCACGTTCGGGAACAGCGTGCGCTGATCGCCCAGCACTTCGAGCTTGACCAGGGTGTGGCCGTCGAGCAGTTCGCGCGCGAGACGGCAGGTGCGCACAGCCTCGGCGGCGTCATGGCAGCCGGCGGTATTGGGCAGCAAGGTGTAGCGCGTCGGCGGCAGTGCATCGAGCAGATTGGGCTGCGCTGCATCCTGCCCCAGATTCATGCGCCGCACGGCGAAGGTGACGATCTCGGCGCCGGCGGCCTCGGTGGCCAGGCGCGTCTCGCGCATGTCCATGAATTTGCCGGTGCCGGTGAGCAGGCGCGAGTTGAAGTGACGCGCACCGATCTGCAGCAGGTCATCACAGGCATGTGCGGGCATCGGCGCGGGCTCGGGTGGGTAGTACAAAGGTCACCCATTGTCGCGCAGCCGCGCGCGGCGCGGAATATGCGCGCGGCACGCGGCGGCATGCGCTCAGCCGGGAGCCAGCCAGCGCAGCACGCCGGCATGGACCAGGCGCTCGATATCGGTAGCCGGCGCGGTCAGCAGCATCAGCGTGGCCTGCGCGCCGGGCACCAGCGCCATAGTGGCGTCGCGGCCCTGGCTCTTGACCCGATACATGGCGAAATCGGCCAGCTCGATGCTACCGTCGAGATCGCGCTCGCGCAGCGTTGGCAGCAGCGGCCAGTGCGAGATGCCCAGCGAGCAGGTCACCTGCATATCGCCGAGCGAGGGGTCATTGAAGCGGTGCGCGCGCACCGCGAGACGAATGCGCTCGCCCAGCACCAGAGCGCGCCCCGCGTCCAGTCCCGGCAACAACAGCAGGAATTCCTCGCCGCCCCAACGCAAAGCCATATCCTGCGGTTCCTTGAGGCGCTGGATCAGCGTCGCGACCTCGCGCAGCACGACATCGCCCACAGCGTGACCGTAGCGGTCGTTGATGCGCTTGAAGTGATCCAGATCGATCAGGATCACGGCCAGTTGCGGCAGGCGGCGCAGTTCGTGCCAGTTCTGCGCCAGCAAGCGCCGATTGCCGAGACCGGTGAGCGGGTCGCTGAGACTTTCAGCGGTCAGTGCATCGTTGGCCTGACGCAGGCGTTGATTGACGCGGCGCAGTTCCTCGGTGCGCTGCGCGATTAACGCTTCCAGCCGCTGCTGTTGCAGCTTCTGGCGACGCCAACGCCAGCGCGCGGCCAGCAGCAGCAGCGCCGCCAACAACAGCCCGGCCAGGACTTGCAGCCAGCGCCACTCGTACCAGTGCGCGGGAATCACGATCTCCAGCGTCGCCGGCGTGGACCACGTGCCTTGGTCGACGCGCGCCTGCACGGCGAAGCCGTAGCGCCCCGGCGGCAGGTGCGTGTACCAGGCCACGCGGCGCGCGCCGGCCGCGACCCAGGCGTTGTCATAGCCGGCGAGGCGATAGCGGAAATTCAGCGCCGCCGCGTTGTTCAGGTAAGGCGCGGTGTATTCGATCTCGATGTTGCGCGCGCCCAGCGGCAGGCGCGTCGTCGCGCCCGTTGCGTACCAGGCCTGCGCGTGACGCAGGCGTTCGATGCGCGGCGTGCCCGGTCCCGGTGGCGCGCGCACGGCGGCCATGTCCAGCGCCAGCGCGCCGTTGATCGAGGGCAGCCACAGGGTGTCGCCGACACGTAGCATGCGCCCATCGCCGCCGCCGTTGCAGCAGCGCGTGCGTTCCTCGCTGCCGATGCGATTGTTGCCGGTCAGCACCGGCTGCGCGCGGATGCCTGGCGCTGCGGCCAGCGGCTGCAGCAGCGTGCGCAGCGGCACGCGCCACACCCCTTTGATGCTGGAGAAGTAGACTTCGCCGCCGTGCGACGTGAAAGCCCAGGCGTTGTCGGTGGGCAGGCCATCTTGTTGCGTGAGCAGGCGCAGGTGTCCGTTGCGCAACACACCGAGCCCGGCATCGAGCGTGGTCAGCAGCAGTGTGTCGTGATCGAGCCAGCCCAGCGAAGTCACGAAATGCCCACGCAGCGGCGCCGCCCACGCGGGCGCCGAGATGTGCCCGGCACGCAGCTCGCGTACGCCGTCCTCGGTGCCCAGCAGCAGCGCGCCATCGGCCAGCGGCAGCAACGCGCGGATGCGTGCAGCCGCGCTGCCGGGGCTGGCGCCGTAGCGCATCAGCGTGTCGGCTTGCAGTCGGTACAGGCCATCCTGGGTGCCGAACCAGTACGTTCCGCGCGGGTATTCGGCGATCAGGTTGATTTGCCAGGCACGCAGTGGTGCCAGCGCCGGCGGCATGCTGAGCGCGCCGCGACCCCACACCGCCACGCCACCGCGCGTGCCGATCCACAGCGCGCCTTGCGCGTCGCGAAACAGCGAATACACGCTGGGATTGGGCAGAGCGCCGGGTGGCACCAGCGTCGTCACCACGCCATTGGCCAACTTGCTCAGGCCACCGTTGGTGCCGATATCGATGCTGCCGTCCGCGCCGGCTGCCAGCGTCCACACGAAGGGATCATCGAGGCCGGCATCCTGCCCGTAGCGTGCGGTCCAACTGTTGGCCACGCGATACAGCGACTGCGTGTGGCTACCCAGCCACAGGTTGCCGTCGCGATCCTCGAAGATCGCGTCGATCCATGGGTTGGGCGGAAATGTCCCCTTGTCGATCTGCTCCAGCCGGCCATCGGGATAGCGTCGGTACAGCGCGGCGATGCTGCCGATCCACAGGTTGCCGGCGCGATCGCGCAGCAGGCTCTGGATGTCGAGCGTGGCGAGTTGCGGCAGCGCTGCTTGCGCGCTGAAGCGCTGGCCGTCGAACTGCAGCAGACCGGCGCTGGTGCCCACCCAGAGTTGTCCTGCATCCCAGGCCAGTGCGGTCACGCGGCGGCTTGCGCCGGCGGGCAGCGCAAAGCACTGCGTATGGCCCGCGCGGTTGCGACACAGCCGGTTCAGGCCGCCGGCCCACAGCACACCGCCATGGTGCAACAACGCGAAAAACGGCCCTTCGAGGCCCGGTATCAGTTGCAAGCGGCCGTTACGCCAGATACCCACGCCGGCTGCCGTGGCCAGCAGCGGCTGCCCCTGCGCGTCACCGCGGATGGCGTAGATCGCCGCGCTGGGCCAATGTTCGAAGCCGCCGCGATATTCGCGCACCAGATTCTGGCCGGTGCCAAACCAGACCGCGCCCGCGGCATCGGCCCAGGCGGCATCGACCATGCTCAAATCGACCCCGGTGTTGCCCCGCTCGTAGCCTTGAAAGTGCTCGCCGTCGAAGCGTGCGACGCCGTTCTGCGTGCCCAGCCAGAGGAATCCGTCGCGATCCTGGGTGATGCTCAGCACGCTGATCTGCGGCAACCCGCGCGCATTGCTCCAGTTGTTGAGCACGTAGTCGCGGAAGCGCGTGTTCGCGTCCAGCGCGTGGCTGGCCGGGGCCGGCAACAGCAACACCAGCAGCAGCGCGATCCACGCCAAACCGCCGCGGCCGCCGGCGGCACGGATGGGCTGGGGCAAGCGTTCCTGTCTCGCGGCACAGGGCATCGTCACGGACCGTTTGCGGCTGGGGGCATAATAGCCATGGTCGAATTCATGCAAAGCCCATGCCGTGAGCGGATACAGTCCCAGCAGCGAACCCTTCACCCTGCAGCGCGATTGCCCCGCCGTGCACGTGCCGCATGGTGCCGCGGTGACCCTGCCGGCTGGGCAGACTGGATACATCACGCAGGCGCTGGGCGCCAGCTTCACCGTGGTGGTCGATTACAACCTGTTCCGCATCGCCGGCAAGGACGCCGATGCACTGGGCAAAACCCCGCCGCCGCCGATCGAGGTTCCCGTCGGCGCCGGTGATGCCGACATCGAGCGGCTGGTCTGGGACCAATTGCGCACCTGCTTTGATCCGGAGATTCCGGTCAACGTCGTCGAGCTGGGGCTGGTGTACGACGTCAGCCTGACGCCGCTGCCCGAGGATGCCGGGCGCAAGGTCGCGGTACGCATGACCCTCACCGCGCCCGGCTGCGGCATGGGCGACATCCTCGTCGATGATGTGCGCAGCAAGCTCGAGCTGATCCCCACGGTGCGCGAAACCGACGTCGAGTTGGTGTTCGATCCGCCCTGGAACCACAGCATGATGTCCGACGCGGCGCGTCTGGAAACCGGCATGCTGTGAGCGCTGCGTCGGCGCATCATGCGCGTCGCTCCCGGCCGCGCGCCGCACTGTTGCCTTTCTGTAGCAGTGCGCGCGAAATCCGCGCGCAAGCTTGCCGCTGCATGCGCCGCGGCCTAGCGTGATCGCTGCCGCATCGGCGGCGCCTCATGGGAGTGCATGTCATGCGTACAGCGCTTGCATCTGCGTTGGCTGTTGCCCTGTCTGCGCCGCTGGTGCTGCATGCCGCGCCGCCCGTCGCCGCGGCGCCGCTCAATCAGGTCTGGATCGATCTGGCCACCTTCAGCGGCATGGGCATGCCGGGCACGGGCGCGGCGGGTGGCAATCCCATGCAGATGCTGGGGCGCATGCTCGATGGCGGCCGCGCCGGCAACCGTTTCGGCAACACGCAGAGCGGCAGCGCGGGGCAGTGGATGGACGTCACCGTATTCACCCGCCGCAATCCCGCATTGGACAGCGCTACGCACACCATCCCGGCCGCGCTGAAACTGGGCGAGAACCTGCGTCTGCAGGCGCCGCGCGTTCGCGCCGTTGCCGAACACGACACCGATGCCGTGGTGGAAGCCGACTACGAGCGTCCGCGCGGCAAACTGCTGCTGTACTGGGGCTGCGGCGAGCAGGTGCGCGCCGCGCAGCCACGCGTGCTGGACATGGCCACGGCCGATCCCAGGGACGTCGCTGCGTTTTTTGTCGTGCGGCGCGCCACGCAACGCGGTGCGCACAGCGCGGCCGGGCGCCCGCAGTGGCCCAACCCGGCCGACGAGCGTTTACTGCCAGAGGGCGCCAGCGTCGTCGGCGCACATGCATTCAGCGGCGATGGCATCGTCGAGAGCCTGCGCTTCAGCATCCCGCGTGAGTACGACTTGCTGCCACCGATCGCGCTCAAGCAAGCGCAGCGCAACGGCGCCACGCTGCTGAGCTGGCAAGTCATGCCGCAGGCGCGTGCGTTTTTCCTCGGCGTCATGGGCGCACGCGCGGACTCCGGCGGTGCCGCGGAGATGGTGTTGTGGACCTCCAGCGAGCGGCCCGAGACCGGCTTCGGTCTGGTTGACTACCAGCCCAATCGCGCCATCGACGGCTGGCTCAAGGACAAGGTATTGCTTGGGCCGGCCACGCGCGAATGCGCGATCCCCAAGGGCGTGTTCGGCGACGGCGCGATGCTGCGCATGATCGCTTATGGCAACGAATTGAATCTGGCGCACCCGCCACGCCCGGTTGACGCCAAGACCGCCTGGCAGCCCGAGTGGACCGCGAAGCTGCGCATCAAATCCGTGCACACCGCGCTGCTGGGCATGGCGTCCGCACCCAATGCGCAGGATCTGCTGCGCGAAGGATTGCTGGGCGGCGAGGAGTAAGGTCCGGGCATCACATTGCGGGCATTGCCAGGCACAATCAGGCCATCGTCCATGTGATGGGAGTGGCGCAATGCGGCTCGCCTTGGGCAGCACCAATCCAGCCAAGCGCCGCGCGGTGCTGCTGGCCACGGGTTGTGAGCCGAGCTGCGTGTCGGTGCCCTCGGGTGTCGCGGGCCAGCCGCTGAGCGCGGACGAAACCTTGCAAGGCGCCATCCAGCGCGCACGCGGCGCGCTGGCCGCGGTGCCGGGCGCGGACATCGGCCTGGGCCTGGAAGGCGGCGTCGATTTCGATGCGCGGCACACCCGGCAGTGGGTTCTGCTGTCGGTGTGCGCGGCGTGGGATGGCCGCGACTTGTATGTGGCGCGCGGCGTCTCCATGCCGCTGCCGCAGGCCATCGGCGCGCGCCTGCAAGCTGGCGGCATCGAGTTGGCCGCGATCATGGATGAGCTTGGCGGCACCACGGCGAGCAACCACAAGGACGGCGCCTACGGTCTGCTCAGCGGCGGCCGCATCACCCGCGCCGAGGTATTTCGCGACGCCGTGATCGCCGCGCTGACACCGTTTCAAAGCGCCATGTATCGCGCGCAGGCGGATGGCTGATCAGGGTGGGGCGGCGTCAATGTGGGGCGCCGATCATCACTGGGGCAATTTCGTGCCTCGACCGCGCAGGACAATGGCAAGCACGAACAAGCCGATCGCCAGTGCCAACAGTAGAAACTGCATGGGTGCGTTGTGCTGCAGGCTCCAAGCCAGATTCCCTAATCCCATGAGCAGGCAAGCCGATCCCAAAATCCAGCCCTGCATGCGCCGCGCCGCTGGGGGCAGGGCGGTAGCGCGCATATCCGGCCTTGGGATTTCCCACTCCAGGCCCATGGTGGCGAACGAGGTCAGCCCGCCCGTCAGGAACATGATCGCGCTGAAATAGCCGTGCGCGGGCACGTCAGGTATCCAGGTGAGCGCGAACAGCGTTGCCAAGGCCGCGAGGATCACGCCCGAGGCCGCGCGCTCCGTGCGGCCCAGCCGCGGCCACGCCTTGGGCAGCAGGATCAAGCCGCCGTAGAGGAACAGTCCGGCGCTGAAGACGGCGGCCAAGGCCTGGCCGATCCGTTGCTGCGTCATCAGGTCCACCCAACTCGCTGCGTTCATGGCTCATCCTTCAAACAAGACGCGATCCGCCGCCCGCTGCCGGATTCCTCAATGTGCGGATGGATTCCATAGGCGCGACAACCGTGCTCTAGCGCGCACGCTGCAGGCCAGCAGCAGCGACACACCAGCAGCCACCAGCAAAACAGTGCCCAGCCAGGGGCCGAAGCGGTCGTGGCCGGGCCAGCGCGCAGATGCCGACACCAGCAAGATCGCATACATCAGCGCCAGATAGCCCATCGACATGCGGGCTGGCGCGCGGGGCGAAGTCTGTAATCGGGGGGGGCGCGGCAGCATGGCGAGCAGGGCAAAACAGGCGGCAGCCAAGGCAAGCACCAGCGTGTTGGATGCCTGGCCGCCGAGTCCTTCCAGCCACAGGCTGGACAAGGTCCATGCCGCGAGCGGCGGGATGGCCAGCATCAGCAAGCCGCCGCAGACAAGCGCCCAGACCGGGTAAAACCGCCGCTCCTGGCGCAGCCTGCGCAGGCCCCACCACCAGAACGCAGCGGCGCCGAAGGCCGCGAGGGTCAGGATGATCTCGATCGGGGCGTTGGGGTTGGCATGCATTGGCGGGGTCGCACGTGAGCCGACAGACGCGCGCATGCTACGTCGCGATCGAAACCCATGCAAAAGGTGATATCTGGCCAACAGCGCTGCTGATGCGGAAGGAGAAATTGGGCGGCGCGCCTCGCGCGCGCCGCCCGCGGTTCGCAGTTGCAGTGGGGTCTTGGTGGCTTACTCGGCGCGCAGCTCGCGGCCTTCTTCGCGGTGGTGCGCGGTGAGTTTTTCCTTGTACTTGCGCAACTGCGCGACCAGCTTGTCCAGCAGCGTATCGATCGAGGCGTACATGTCGCCGTCGCTGGCCTCGGCGTGCAGGGTGCGACCGGATACGGCCAGCGTGGCCTCGGCGCGGTGCACAAGTTTTTCCACGGACAGGACGACGGCGAGCGAAGTGACATTGTCGAAGTACTTGTCCAGCTTGTTCAGCCGGCTCTGCACATGGTCGCGCAACGCCTGGGTGATTTCGATCTGATGGCCACTGATCTGGATTTGCATGGTGCTCTCCGTGGTGTCGTGATGATCGGGCGCGAACCGCTGCGGCGCGCCCCGGCGCTCGGCGGGGCGGCCGGAAACCGATACGCTCCGCGGCTTCCCGTGCCGTGACGCAATGCCGGTTGTGTCGGTGCCACGAATGATGTATGGGGTCGCTCCTTGCCGGTTCAACCGGCGCGTTGTCGCTCGGATGAGCTGGGAATGCGCAGCGCTTCGCGGTACTTGGCCACGGTACGCCGCGCGACCTGAATCCCGCGTTGGTTCAGCTCCGTAGCCAGCGCCTGATCGGACAGCGGCCGGCGCGGATTTTCATCGCCGACCAGCTTGCGGATCAGCGCCTGCACGGCGGTGGCCGAGGCCGCGCCGCCATCGTCGGTGGACACGCCGCTGGAAAAGAAATACTTGAACTCGAAGGTGCCGCGCGGCGTGTGCAGATACTTGCGCGTGGTCACCCGCGAGATGGTGGATTCGTGCATGCCGACTTCCTCGGCGATCTCGCGCAGCACCAGCGGGCGCATGGCCTCGGGGCCGAAGTCGAGGAACGCGCTTTGCTGGCGCACGATGGCCTCGGCCACGCGCAGCAAGGTATCGGCTCGCGCCTGCAGGCTCTTGATCAGCCAGCGCGCTTCCTGCAACTGGCCTTTGAGATAGGCCGCGTCCTCGCGCCGCGCGCGCGCGATCAGCCCGCAGTAGTGGCGATTGAGGCCGAGCTTGGGCTGGTTGCCCGCGGCCAGGCGCACGCGCCAGCGGCCCTGCTCGCGCAGCACGTAGGCATCGGGCGCGACGTATTCCACCGGCGCCGCGCCCAGCGCCGCGCCGGGGTGTGGGTCGAGTGTGCGGATCAGCGCCGCGGCTTCGGCCACGGCCTCGGGCGGTGCCTGCAGGCTGCGCGCGATGCGCGCGAAATCGCGCTTGGCCAGAGCCTCCAGATGTTCCGCGATCATGGCTTGCGCCAGGTGCAGGTGTTCGGTATCCGGCGCCAGCCCGCGCAGTTGCGCGCTGAGACATTCGCGCAGGTCGAGGCTGGCGACGCCCGAGGGATCAAGTTGCTGCAGACGATGGCGCACGGCTTCGATTTCGTCGAGGCCAACCGTCGGCTCGCGCAGCGCGGCCTGCACGGATGCAAGGCCTTCGCGCAGGTAGCCGTCCTCGTCCACGGCGTCGATCAGCGCCAGCGCGATGGCGCGATCACGCGGCGACAGGTTCAGCAGGTTCACCTGGTGCAGCAAGTGCTCGTGCAAACTCACTGGCGCGGCGTCTTGCGCCTCGAAGCCGTCGTTGTCGTCGTGACTGGCACCGTTGCCGTAGGACGTGGCGCCGAATTCCTCACCATCCCAGGCGTCGGTGCCGCGGTCATCGCCGCGTTCGTCGCGGCGTTCATCGGCACCACGATCATCCTGACCGGCGCCATCGCCACGCGTTTCGCCAAATTCGACGTTGTCGGTGGTATTGGCGGCAGGCGCGGCGACCTCGGTGGCCGCGCCGTCGGCGGTTTCCAGTTCGGATTCGTCCACGCCCTCGCCGTCGAGCTCGAGCAGGGGATTGGACTCGGCCAGCTCGCGCAGCTCGGTTTCCAGTTCCAGCCGCGAGAGCTGCAACAGGCGGATGGCCTGCTGCAGTTGCGGCGTGAGGGTGAGCTGCTGGTGGAGCCGCAGCTGCAGGCCTGGCTTCATGCGTGCCTTCTGCGTGTGAGTCCCGCCTGCATCCTAGCGCCCGCGACGCACGCCAGCCAGCGCCGCGCGCGGCTTGTCGCGATGGGTTTGCGGAATTGCGCGGACCACGGCCGGCCGGATGGCGGCCCGGGATGGGTACGCTGCGCAGCGCCCCATCTCAGAGCTTGAATTCGTTGCCCAGATAGACCTGACGCACTTGCGCGTCGGCAAGAATGTGCTGCGGCGAGCCGCGCGCGAGCACGCTGCCCTCGTTGAGGATGTAGGCGTGGTCGCAGATGCCCAGGGTTTCACGCACGTTGTGATCGGTGATCAGCACGCCGATGCCGCGTTCCTTCAAGTGACGCACGATGCGCTGGATTTCGCCGACCGAGATCGGGTCAACGCCGGCGAAGGGTTCGTCCAGCAGCATGTAGCGCGGCTGCGCGGCCAGCGCGCGCGCGATCTCCACGCGCCGGCGCTCGCCGCCGGACAGGCTCTGGCCTTGTTGCCCGGCGAGGTGCGCGATCTTGAGTTCATCCAGCAGCGCTTCCAGCATCTGCTGGCGCTGCGTGCGATTCATGTCCGCGCGCAGTTCGAGCACGGCGAGGATGTTCTCGGCCACGTTCAGGCGCCGGAACACCGACGGTTCCTGCGGCAGATAGCCGATGCCGAGGCGCGCGCGCGCATGCATGGGCAGGCCGGTGATGTCGCGCTCGTCGAGACGGATCGCTCCGGCGTCAGCCTGCACCAGTCCGACGATCATGTAGAAGCACGTGGTCTTGCCGGCGCCGTTGGGACCGAGCAGCCCGACTACCTCGCCCTGTTGCAACTCGAAATCGAAATCGCGTACCACGGCGCGATTGCGGAAACGCTTTTGCAAGCCTTGCGCGCTGAGCATCAGGGCTGGCCGCCGCTGCTGGCATGCGCGGGTTGTGCGGTGGGCGGTGCGAGCGTAGTCGGCTTGGCTGGTTTGGCCGGCTTGGGTGCGGCGATCTTGTCGTGCGGCTGGAAGATCAGATGCACCTGGCCGCCGCCGCCACCTTCGCCCTGCATCGCGCCGGTACTGGTGTTGTACACCAGCCGGGCGCCGCTGTAGCTGCCGCGGCCGGGCTGGTCAACGTGCGCATCGCCGATCAGGATGGCGGTATCGGTGGCGGGCGAGTAGTCGATGGTGCTGGCCGTGGAGTGCATTTCGCCGCCGCCGTCGAGCTGCTGCGAAAGCTGCGCCGGGCTGCCTTGCAGCACCACGCGCGTGACCTTGTTGTTGGCGTCGGTGTACACGGTGCCCTTGAGCGCGAGGCCCTTCAGCGTGCCCTGCTGCAGCGTGACATTGCCCAGCAGCGTGGTGATGTGCTGATTCTGTTCGGCCTTGAAGCTATTGCTGTTGACCAGCAGCGGCTGCTGGCGATCCGACTTCAGCGCCTGCGCCGCGGGGGCCAGCAACAGCGCGAGCAGGGCCAGCGCGGGCAGCAGCGCGCGCCGATCAAGGCGCGGGGTGCGTCGCGGGCAGGAAGGTGCCGTGCGCGTCATCGAGCAGCTCCAGGGTGCGGGTGGCGGTGTTGGCGCGAAAGCCGATACCCACGAGTGTAGCGTTGGGCTGCTGAATCTCGGTGCGCGCGGCGCTGACCAGTCGGTGCTCGCGTGGCCAGGCGGTGATGTTCTGACTGGTGATGGTGCTGGGCGGGCCGCCGCCGGTGGCCGGTTGCAGCATGTGCACATCGCCCAGCAGCTTCAGCTCGGTGCCCTGCGCATTGACCCAGCCGAAGCGCGAGTGGCCTTGCCAGGCCGGGCCGTTGTTTTGCGGCAGGATGAAGCGCGGCGCGTTGATGTACAGCGCGTCGTCACCGTTGCGACGGTCGAGTTGCGGCGCCTGCAGGAACAGCGCCGGACGGCCATCGTCACCCAGCGCGGTGAGGTGGAAATCATGCAGGGTATAAGACGAGCGCGGCGGCCCGGCGAAGGTGCTGGGCGGCGGCGGCGGGGTCAGCCACCACAGCGCGAGCTGGGTCAGTGCCGCCGCCACGCCCAGCACGAACAGCGCCAGCAGCATGCGTCGGCTCATTGCCAGCGCGCCTGTTCGATGGCGCTCAGGTCATGTGCGAGCAGCAGCAAGTCGCAAACCTCGCGTACCGCGCCCGCGCCGCCGCGCCGTTGCGTGTGCCAGTGCGCCGCGGCCGCAGTCCACGGATGCGCGTTGGCCACCGCGACCGCCAACCCGGCGCTGCGCATCGCGGCGATGTCGGGCAGATCGTCGCCGACCATGGCGCAGGCGCTCAGCGGCAGGCTCAGTGCGCTGGCGATTTCACTCAGGCAAGCGCGCTTGTCCTCGCGTCCCTGATACAGATGCACGATGCCCAGCTCGCGCGCGCGCAGGGCCAGCGCGTGGCTGACGCGCGCGGTGATGATGGCTACCGCGATGCCATGGTGCTGCAGCAGTTTCAGTCCGAGTCCGTCGCGCACGTGAAACACCTTTAGCTCGCGCCCGTCCTCGGCGTACCACAGGCGCCCATCGGTGAGCGTGCCGTCCACGTCCAGTACCAGCAGGCGCACTTGGCGCGCGCGCGTCAGCACGGTGTCGGGGATGGCTGTGTCCACTTCAGACCACCTTGGCGCGCAGCAGATCGAGAAAACTCACCGCGCCGACCAGGCGTTCGTCCTCGACCACCAGCAGCCCCTGGATCTTGTGCGTTTCCATCAGTTGCGCGGCCTCGCCGGCGAGGCGCTGCGGCGCGATGGTGCGCGGCGCGCGCGTCATGAGCTGCGCCAGCGGCGTGCTGCGCAGATCCACGGTGTGATTGTCCAGCGCGCGGCGCAGATCACCGTCGGTGAACACGCCGAGCAGGTGCCTGCGCTCATCGACGATGGCGGTCATGCCCAGACCCTTGCGACTCATTTCGGTCAGCGCCTCGTTGAGGCTGGCCTCGGCGCGTACCGCAGGCACCGCGGCATCGCGGTGCATGACATCCTCGATGCGCAGCAGCAGGCGCCGGCCGAGGCTGCCGGCCGGGTGCGAGTAGGCGAAGTCTTCGGCGGTGAAGCCGCGCGCTTCCAGCAGCGCGATCGCCAGCGCATCACCCAGCGCCAGCGCCGCCGTGGTGCTGGCGGTGGGCGCGAGGCCCAGCGGACAGGCCTCGGCCGGGACGCTGACATCCATATGCGCATTGGCCTGACGCGCCAGCGTCGAGTTCGGCTTGCCGGTCATGGTCAGCAGCGGGATGCCCTGCCGCTGCAGCAGCGGCAGGATGATGAGCAGTTCCTCGGTCTCGCCCGAGTAGGACAACGCCAGCAGCACGTCGCTGGCGGTGATCATGCCGAGGTCGCCATGGCTGGCCTCGCCCGGATGCACGAAGAACGCCGGCGTGCCGGTGGAGGCCAGGGTCGCGGCGATCTTGCGCGCGATATGTCCGGACTTGCCCATGCCGCTGAGCACCACGCGCCCATGCGCGCCGAGAATGATGCGGCAGGCGGTGGCGAAGGCGGCATCGACGCGCGGCGCCAGGGCGTGCAACGCGCTGGCCTCGGTGAGGATCACGCGCCGCGCGCTGGCGATCAGCGCGGCGTCATCGATTGCATGGGCGTGCGATTTCGCAGACACGGGCGAGTCCGTAGACGTGGGGCGGCGGTATCGGGCGCGAACGCGATCCGCTACCATGTGCCGCTTGCATTCTAACCTTTCGCGCGTGCGCGGCCGCTGCCCGACGCTGACCTCATTCCCATGCACCCCGAGCAGATTCAGACACTGATCGAGCAAGGCCTGCCCGGCGCGCGCGCCGAGGTCATCGGCCCGGATGGCGTGCATTTCGAGGCGCGCGTGATCTGCGCCGCGTTCGCCGGCAAGCTGCCGCTGGCCCGCCACCGCATGGTCTACGCCACGCTGGGCGAGCTGATGGGCGGCGCCATTCACGCGCTGAGCCTGAGAACCCTCACTCCCGAGGAAGCTGCGCGTGCTTGAGCGAGACGCACGTGCATGCGCAGCGGGAACGCGCATCATCGCCGGCCTGGAGCGCTGAGATCCATGGCAAAAATCGTGATCAGCGGGGGCTCTCCCCTGCACGGCGAAGTCCGCGTGTCCGGCGCCAAGAACGCGGTGCTGCCGATCCTCGCGGCCACGCTGCTGGCGGATGGACCTGTGGTGATCGGCAACGTGCCGCATCTGCACGATGTCACTACCACCATGGAATTGCTTGGACAGATGGGCGTGCAACTGGTGGTGGACGAGCACATGCGCATCCACGCTGATCCGCGCGGTGCGAGCAATTTTTTCGCACCCTATGATCTGGTCAAGACCATGCGCGCCTCGATCCTGGTATTGGGACCGCTGGTGGCACGCTTCGGTCAGGCCGAGGTTTCGCTGCCGGGCGGCTGCGCCATCGGTTCGCGCCCGGTTGATCAGCATCTGCGCGGACTGGAGGCGCTGGGCGCCGAGGTCACGGTGGAGAACGGCTATATCAAGGCGCGCGCCAAGCGCCTGCGCGGCGCGCGTATCGTCATGGATGTGGTCACCGTGACCGGCACCGAGAACATCATGATGGCGGCGGTGCTGGCGCAGGGCACCACGATCATCGACAACGCCGCGCAGGAGCCCGAAGTGGTCGACCTGGCGCATTGCCTCAACGCCATGGGCGCGCACATCGAAGGCGCGGGTACCTCGACGCTGGTGATCGAGGGCGTCGAGCGCCTGCACGGCGCCGAGTACGACGTATTGCCGGATCGCATCGAGACCGGCACGTTTTTGGTGGCCGGCGCGATCAGCGGCGGCAAGGTGCTGGCCAAGCGCGCGCGCCCGAACACGCTGGACGCGGTGCTGGCCAAGCTCGAGGACGCCGGCGCCGACATCAGCACCGGCGTGAACTGGATCAGCCTCGACATGCACGGCCAGCGCCCGCGCGCGGTCAACATCACCACCGCGCCCTACCCGGCGTTTCCCACCGACATGCAGGCGCAGTTCACCGCGCTCAACTGCGTGGCCGAGGGCGTCGGCGTGATCACCGAGACGGTGTTCGAGAACCGCTTCATGCACGTGCAGGAATTGCAGCGCCTGGGTGCCGACATCCGCATGGAAGGCAACGCGGTCGTCATCCAGGGCGTGCCCAGCATGAGCGGCGCGCCGGTGATGGCCACCGATCTGCGCGCTTCGGCCTCGCTGGTGCTGGCCGGATTGGTGGCGCAGGGCGATACCACGGTCGATCGCATTTATCACATCGACCGCGGCTACGAGTGCATCGAGGAGAAGCTCGCCGGTCTCGGCGCGCATATCCGTCGCCTGCCGGGCTGACACCGTGCTGGCACGCACCGTGCGCTATTGCGGCGCGTGTTCCAACTCCAGCAGGTAGACGGTGCCCTTGCCGTCGCGCTGCTCCATGCGTACCGGCGCCAGCAGCGGCGGCGCGAACCACGCACGCAAGCCGTTGTCGGCATCGCTGCGCTGCACCGCATACGCTTGATAAGCGCCGGCTGGCACCCGCACCGCCACCGGCGCGGTGGCGATGGCGTAGTGCTGCTGCGAAACGCGATCAGGCATGGCCACCGGCAACACCACCGTGCCGCGTGCGCCAGCAGCCACGTGCAGCGCCAGCATCAGCACCGCCAGATTGCGATCGACCGTGCCCGGCACGGCGGCGTAGTGCTGCTGCGAGCGTCCGTTGTGCACGGTGATCATGTGGCTGGACCAATCGAAAGCGGTGCTGCGCGTGATCGACTTGAACGCGCTCTGCATGTGATAGCGATAGCCCAGATCCTGCACGGCGTCATCGTGCCAGCGGAAGCGCGAGGACTCGCTGACATCCAGTCCGAGCAGCGCGGCTAATCCGGCACTGCCGCGCGTGACGTTGCTGAACACGTACACACCGCTGCTGGCGCGACTGAGGCTGAGCGTGGCCTGGCCGATGGCGTCGCCGTCGCGCAGCACGCGGTATTGCGCGCTGAAGGGTGCTGCCGGCGCGGCGGTCTGCGCGATGACCGCCAGCGGCGGCAGTGTGAGCGCTAGCAGCAGTGCCAGCAGTCGTGATGCGGGGGTTTTCAGCAAGCGCATGGCGGTTCATCCGGCAAAGTGGGGCGAGCTTGCCGCGCGCTGGCTGAATCCGCGCTCAAGCAAGGCTGGCATCGTCCTGCAGTTGCAGGGGTGCGTGCAGGATCTGGCCATCGCACAGGATCGCCGTGCCCTGCATGCGACAGCGCCCGCTGGCCACCGCCGTCACTGCGGCCACCAGCAGGCGGTGCTCCAGCGGCAGCAGACGCGCGGCCAGGCTGTGCGGCGTGTCCGCAGCGGACACGGACATGCGCGCCTGCGCCAGCACCGGGCCGCCATCGAGCTCGGCGGTGACGAAATGCACGCTGGCGCCGTGCTCGACATCGCCGGCATCGAGCACGCGCTGATGCGTATCCAGCCCCGGATACTTCGGCAGCAGGGATGGGTGGATATTGAGCATGCGTCCCAGCCACGGCGTGACGGCAGCGGCATCGAGGCGGCGCATGAAGCCGGCCAGCACGATCAGATCGGGCCGCGCGGCGGCCACCGCGGCCATGAAGGCGCGGTCCCAGGCGGCGCGGTCACCACTGCCGCGACTCTCGCTGGCGTGGGTGGCGATGCCGGTGGCGCGCGCGCGGGCCAGCGCCGGGGCGTGCGGGCGGTTGCTGGCAACCAGCGCGATCTCGGCGTGCAACTGACCGGCGGCGATGGCCGCGCGCAGCGCGTCGAAATTGCTGCCGCGGCCGGACACCAGCACCGCGAGACGTGCCATGCGCGGCATGCGCGACGCGCTACTCACCGACGCGCGATATGCACGCGCGGCCGTCCGGGGCGCGCGGGCACGACTTCGCCAATGCTCCAGTGCGCAAGTCCGGTGTGCGCCAGCCATGCGCGGGTGATCGCGACCTGCGTCGCGTCCACCAGCAGCACGAAACCGATGCCGCAATTGAAGGTGCGCCACAGCTCCGTATCGCTGAGCTGCCCGGTTTCGGCCAGCCATGTGAACAGCGGCGGCAGCGGCCAGGCGCTGGCGTCGATGTCCAGCGCCAGCGCATCGGGCACCACGCGGATGATGTTTTCGCTGAGGCCGCCGCCGGTGATGTGCGCCATGGCATGCGGCGGCAGCTCGGTCAGCAGTCGCAGCATGGGCTTGACGTAAATCACGGTGGGCGCCAGCAGAGCATCGGCCAGCGTGGCGCCGCCCAGATCCAGCGTCCACGGTTTGCCGACGCGTTCGAGAATGCGCCTGATCAGCGAGAAGCCGTTGGCGTGCGCGCCGCTGGAGGCGATGCCGATCAGCACGTCGCCGGACTGCACACGGCGGCCATCGAGCAGCGCGCTCTTTTCCACCGCGCCGACGCAGAAGCCGGCCAGGTCGTACTCGCCGGCCGCGTACATGTCCGGCATCTCCGCGGTTTCGCCACCGACCAGCGCGCAGCCGGCCTGCTCGCAGCCGCGCGCGATACCGGCGATCACGCGCTCGGCCACGTTCACATCGAGCTTGCCGGTGGCGAAGTAATCCAGGAAAAACAGCGGTTCGGCGCCCTGCACCAGCACGTCATTGACGCACATCGCCACCAGATCGATGCCGATGCCGTCGTGGCGGCCCAGCTCCTGCGCCAGCTTGAGCTTGGTGCCGACGCCATCGGTGCCGGACACCAGCACCGGCTCGCGCCAGCGGTTGCCCAACTCGAACAGCGCGCCAAATCCGCCCAAGCCACCCAGCACTCCGGCGCGCAGGGTGCGCGCCACGTGCGGCTTGATGCGCTCGACCAGCGCCGCGCCGGCGTCGATGTCCACGCCGGCGGCGCGATAAGTGAGGCAATCGTGCTCGGAACTCATGATGATCCTGGAGGCGCGGGCAGGAGGAAATCAACGCGTCATGATAGCAGCGGCTTTGCGCGCGCCTGCGCCGCGCATTGGACGCCGCCGCCGCGATTGGGCAGACTGCCGAGGCTTTGTCCGCTGTGTACGGAGGCGCCATGCGCGCGATGTGGTTGGTTGTGCTGCTGTTGGTCTGCGTCGCATGTGGCGGCGTGGCGCGCGCGTCCGATGCGCTGTATCACGCCACCGTGCCGGTGGCCGACACCACCAGCGCGGCGCGCAATCAGGCCATCGTGCGGGCCGCGGCTGCGGTGCTGGCTCAGCTCAGCGGCGATCCGCGGGTCATGGCGCTGCCAGATGTGGCCGCGGCGCTGAGCGACGCTCCGTCGCTGGTCAATGATTACCGCTACACGCGAGACCCCGCGGGTGCGCTGATGCTGGAGGTAGGCTTCGATCCGCAGGCCTTGCTGGGTCTGGCGCGGCAACTGGCGCTGCCGATCTGGCCGGCGCCGCGCCCGCCGGTGCTGGCCGAGATCAGCATCAACGGGCAGGCACTGGACGCCGCCACGGCCGCGCCGCTGCTGGCGGCAGGCGCCGCGCGTGGCGTCGAGTTCGTGCTGCCGCAGGCGGGTGCGCCGGCGGCCACAGCGCTGCTGGCCGCGGCTCCGGCGGCCCTCGATGCGCTGGCGCGCCAGTACCGGACCGGCCTCGCGCTGATCGGCAACATCACGCCCAGCGGCGGCAACTGGACCCTGGTCATGGGCGTTGCCAGCAGGACCTGGCAGGCGCCGCCCGGCAACATGGCGGACGTGCTCGTTGCGGCCGGCAACGCTGCCGCCGATCGTTTGCTGGCGCGCTTCGCGGCCGCACCCGGCGCGGCATCCGGTGCGCCCGAACACCTGTGGGTGGGCCACCTGCGCGACGCCAAGGACTACGCTGCGCTGATGGCGCTGCTGCGCCGCGATCCGCGCATCCGCGAGGCGCTGCCGATGCAGGCTTCCGGCAACAGCCTGATGCTGGCGTTGCGGCTGGATGCGCCGCTGACCACGGTCGCCGCTGACCTGGCCGCCAGCGGGCATCTGGTGAACGCCGCGGCGCAGCCCGGCGCCGATGTGACCCTGGACTGGGTGCGCTGAGGCCCACCCATGCAGCGTGCCGACGCCTCGCCCATGGCCGCCACGCGCTGGCGCCACCTGCCCAATCTGCTGAGCGCGCTGCGCCTGCTGCTGGCGCTGCCGGTGGCGTTGGCGATCGGCTACCGCGATTACCCCACGGCACTGGTGCTGGCGGCGCTGGCGGCGCTGTCCGACGCGCTGGACGGGTTTCTGGCGCGACGCTTCCGCTGGCAGAGCCAGTTCGGCGCGGTGCTTGATCCGCTGGCCGACAAGCTGCTGCTGGTGAGCTGTTTCATCGCACTGACCTATGTCGGCGTGGTGTCGCTGGAGCTGACCTTGCTGGTGCTGGCGCGCGATGTGGCGATCGTTGCCGGCGCCATCGCATGGCGCGTGCTGCTGGGGCCATTGACGCCGCGCCCGAGCCTGCTGTCCAAGCTCAACACGTTGGCGCAGATCACCTACGTACTGGCGGTGCTGCTGACCCTGGCCTGGTCGCAGGCGGCGCTGCCGCTGCGCGGCCCGGCGTGGGCGGTGGGTGCGCTGACCGTGGCCAGTGGCATCGATTACGTGCTGCGCTGGGGCGCGCGCGCGCGCCGTACCTGGCGCAACAAGGAGCGACGCTGATGCGTCCGGAAGCCCTGTACCGGCTGCAACTGATCCTGCTGGCCGCGGTCATCGGCTATCTGCTGTGGCTGCTGGCGCCGGTGCTGACGCCGTTCGCGCTGGCGGCGCTGCTGGCCTATATCGCCGATCCGCTGGCCGACCGCCTGCAGCGCCACATGTCGCGCACACTGGCGGTGACGCTGGTGTTCATGGTGTTCAGCCTCGCACTGCTGGCCTTGTTGGCGCTGCTGGTGCCGCTGCTGGAGTATCAGTTCACGCGCGCGGTGGCGGCGCTGCCCGCCGCATTGACGTGGTTCCGCGACAGCGCCGCGCCGTGGTTGCAGCAACACTTGCACCTGGCACCGAAAACCTTCGATCCGCAGTACGTCATCAGCCTGCTGCAGCAACATTGGCAGCAGGCCGGCGGCATCGCCGCCACGCTGCTCGGTCCCGTCACGCGCTCGGGTCTGGTGTTGCTCGAATGGGCCACCGATCTGGTGCTGGTACCGGTGGTGTTCTTTTATCTGCTGCGCGATTGGGACACGCTGGTGGCGCGCGTGCACGAGCTGCTGCCGCGCACCCTGGAGCCGACGCTGACGCGCCTCGCGCGCGAGTCCGAAGCGGTGCTGGGCGCGTTCTTCAAGGGCCAGTTGCTGGTGATGCTGGGGCTGGGTATTTACTACGCGCTGGGTCTGAGCCTGGTGGCGCAACTGAGCCTGGGGCCATTGATCGGCCTGCTGGCCGGGCTGGTCAGCTTCGTGCCGTACCTGGGCTTCATCACCGGGCTGATCGTGGCATTGATCGCGGGTGCGGTGCAGTACGGTGACTGGCTGCATATCGTGCTGGTACTGGTGGTGTTCGGCGTCGGTCAACCGCTGGAGGGTTACGTGCTGGTGCCGCGCTTGGTCGGCAACAAGATCGGCTTGCATCCGGTGGCGGTGATGTTCGCGGTGCTGGCCGGCGCCCAGTTGTTCGGTTTCTTCGGCGTGCTGATGGCGTTGCCGGCGGCGGCGGTGGCGGTGGTGCTGCTGCGCTACGCGCACGAACGCTACCTCGCCAGCGCGCTGTACACGCGGCAGGAGGCTACGCCCCACGCCGGCGGCAAGCCCGTGCCGGATGTGAACGCGCCCGTTGCGGGCAAGCCCGGAACCGACCCGCATGAAACCGACTGAGGCGCGACAAATGCCGCTGGCGCTGCGCTGGCCGCCGCGTCAGCGCTTCGAGCATTTCCGCTGCGCCGCCGGCGACGCCCCTACCCTGGCCGCGGTGCAGGCGCTGGCCGCCGCGCCATCGGCACCGTGGGTGCTATTCAGCGGTCCGCCCGGCAGCGGCAAGACACACCTGTTGATCGCCGCCTGCCAGGCCGCGCAGGCGGCCGGGCGCCGCGCGCAGTACCTCAATGCCGCGCGCCTGCTGGCCGATGCCAATGCGCTGCGCGCGCTCGGCGGTGCCGAGCTGCTGGCGCTGGACGACGTACACGCCCTGGCGGGTAATCGCGATGCCGAGCACGCGCTGTTCGATCTGTACAACCGCCTGCGCGCCGAGCAGGCCAGCCTGCTGCTGGCTGCGGCCCAGCCGCTGCCGGCGCTGGCGCTGGGCTTGGCGGATCTGCGCTCGCGCCTGGGTGCTTGCGTGCAGTCAACACTGAGCGCGCTGGACGAAACCGCGCGCCGCGCGCTGATGCAGGAGTGGGCCAGCGCGCGCGGTTTGCAAGTGGAGCCGGCAGTGCTCGACTGGCTGTTCGCGCGCGCGGCACGTGATCTCGGCAGTCTGCATGCTTTGTTCGAGCGCATGGACCGCGCCGCGCTGGCCGAGCGCCGACGCGTCACCATCCCGTTCCTGCGCACGCTGCTGGCCGCGCGCGACTGAGGCGTTCGTCGACTGCAGCCAGAGCGCGCGCTCGAGCCACCAATACAACCCGCCGCACAGCATCAGCGCGGACACGATCAGCGCAGGCCAAGCCCAGGGCTGGTCGAGTTCGGGCATGTGGCGGAAGTTCTTGCCAAACCAGCCGGTGAGCAGGGATGGCATCGAGCACCGCATATAGCGCATAGCCTGGCCCCTGCGCCAGCAACGGCAAATTTTGCTCGGCGGTGCGCGCGACCACGAACAGGCTTTCGCCATAAAGTTCGATCTTCGGATGCTGGTGCGCGTTGCGCGCGTCCTCCGCAGTGTGCGCTGGCGTGTCGGTGCTCATGGCGCGCTTCTGGCCGCAGCGCCTTCAACGTGCCGCGCGCGGCCGCCACAGGGTCCACGCCACGGCCAGATTCAGCGGCAGCGCGAACAGGATCCAGTGCAGGTTGGCCTGCACCATCCATGGTGTGAGCCTGGCCAGCAGCCCCAGCGCGCTGAGCGCGGCCAGCAGCAGCGCCAGATGGCGTGTCCAGCGCCGCGGCGTGCGGCGCGCGCCAATGCCGCGTAGCAGCGGCCACAACAACAACAGCAGCGCCGGGTCGAACTGCAGCAGGTTTTCGTTGGCCCACGCCGCGCGGTGTGCGGTCAGCGTCCACAGCACCAGCATCAGCACACCGGCCACGCCGCCGAGCAGTGCGTAGAGGGCGGCGGCGGTGCCTACCCGGCGCGCCACAGCACCGGCGCGCGCGCGCGCGCCCCACAGCAGCAGCGCCGCCCATGCCGCGCCGATGCCCAGCAGCGGCCAGCGCAGCGCCGGTGGTGCCGGCGGCGGCGCGGAAACGTCACCGGCGTAGATCAGGCGCGAGGAAGTCACCAGCGGCCGCGTGCCGTCGCGGCCATCGGGCACGCGCACGCGTTGCAGCAGATCGGACAGGGTCACCGGCAGAAAACTGTCCTGCCATAGCGTCAGCGGCCGGTCGGCGCGCGGGCCGAGCCCGAGATCCACCAGCAGCATCAGCGGCAGATCGTGCGCCAGCATGCGCTCGGACTGGCTGCGAAACGTGCGCCCGGTGGCTGGCTGTTGCGTCTGCGCACGGATCGCTCCGCCCAGCGCGCGATCGAGCGCGTCGCGCACGCGCGTGGCGCAGTTGTCATAGAAATAGTCGTAGCGGTAACGGCGGTTCTGCGGCTGATCATTCCACAGCAGGAAGTCGCGCAGCGCCGAAGCCTGCGCCGGGGTGAAGGCGAGTTTCTCGATGCGCACCGCGCGCCCGGCGTCGATATAGCTGGTGACCTCGGGGCCGGCGTATTCGGCGTCCATGCTGTACAGCATGTGGCCGCGGATGAACTTGAGGAAAAAATCGTGCGTGTCGAAATCGAACACGCCGTAGTTGAAGCTGACCGCCTCGCCGCTGTGCGTGTCGCGCAGGATGATGGCGACGTGGCCAAAGCGCTCCCAATACACGCGCCCGGGGCCATAGGTGACCAGCTCGACCCGCAGATCGCGCCCGGGCGCGTTGCTGATGCCGGCATGCGCCAGCGGCGCCAGTGCGAGCAGCAGCACCAGCATGAGCAGACGCCGCAGCGGTTTCATGCCGGGCGCGTCACGCGCACCTGCAACACGCGCCGGTCGTCGGCCGCGGTGATGCGGAAAGTGTGGCCATCGAGCACGGTTTCCTCGTCGTGCTCCGGCAGGTGGCCGATGGCGTCGGTGACCAGGCCACCGACGGTATCGAAATCCTCGTCGGAGAACTGCGTGCCGAAATGCTCGTTGAAATCCTCGATCGGGGTCAGCGCATCGACCAGAAAACTGCCGTCGGGCTGCGCCTGGATCTGCGGAGCCTCCTCGGCGTCGTGCTCGTCGTCGATCTCGCCGACGATTTGCTCAAGCACGTCCTCGATGGTGATCAGTCCGGCCACGCCGCCATATTCATCGACCACCACGGCCATGTGATTGCGCGTGAGGCGGAACTCGCCCAGCAGCACGTTCAGATGCATCGACTCGGGGATCAACGCGGCCGGGCGCAGCAGGCTGGACAGCGAAAAATCGACGCTGCGATCGTGAAAGCGCAGCAGATCCTTGGCCAGCAGCACGCCGAGGATCTGGTCCTTGTCCTCGCCGTGTACCGGAAAGCGCGAGTGGCCGGACTCGGTGACCGTGGCCAGCACCTGCGCGAAGCTGGCGTCGGCCGGGATCATCACCATTTGCGCGCGTGGCACCATGGCATCGGCCACGCGCAGGCCGCTGACTTCCAGCGCGCCCTCGACCATGGCCAAGGTGTCGCGCGTGATCAAACCGTTGCTGGCCGCGAGGCGTAGTTCTTCGAGCAGATCGGCCTGGTTGCGCGGCTCGCCCGCGAGCATCTGGCCCAGCCGGCCCCAGAAAGAGCGCCGCACCGGACCGCTGGTACTCGGACCTTCGTTCATTGCCTGTGTGCACCACGCCCACGCGGGGCAGGACGCAAAAGGATAGCGGAAAACCGCGCGTCGGCGCCATGCGCGCTCAGCGCGGCCGGTATGGATCGGGGATGCCGAGCCCGGCCAGCGCGGCGGTTTCCAGTGTTTCCATGCGCGTGGCCTGGTGCGGCCGCAGGTGGTCGTGGCCGAGCAGATGCAGCACGCCGTGGATGCTCAGATGCGCGTAGTGCGCGGCCAACGGCTTGCCCTGTTCGCGCGCCTCGCGTGCCAGCACCGGGGCGCACAACACCAGATCACCGAGCAGCGGCAGATCAACGCCTGCAGGCAGTTCAGCCGGGAACGACAGCACGTTGGTGGCGTAATCGCGGCCGCGATAGCGCCGATTCAGCGCGCGGCCCTCGCGCGCGCCGACCAGGCGCAGCGACAGCTCGGCCGGAGCGCGATGCGCCGCGATCGCCAGCGCCGCCGCGACCCAGCGCCGGAACGACACCGTCGCCGGCAGGCCGCGGCGCGGCACGGCGTAGCCGAGGTGCAGCGTGAGCAGCGGGACTCGGGACTCGAGACTCGGGACTCGGGACTCGCGCCGGGGCGCACTATTGCGAAGCATCGGGCGAGAAATGCGCGGCGCCATCGCGAATCAGTCCACGGCGCGTGGAGCTTGCGCATCAGTATCGGTATCGGCGCGCGCGTTATGCTTTTTGCGAGTCTCGAGTCCTGAGTCCCGGACCCCGATCATCCCGGCCTCAGCGTCCTCGATCGCTTCATACGCACGCACGATGCGCGCCACCACCGGGTGCCGCACCACATCGCGCGCGCTGAAGAAGGTGAAGCTCACGCCTTCGACATCACGCAGCACCTCGACCACGTGGCGCAGGCCGGAGCGCACGCTGCGCGGCAGGTCCACCTGGGTGACGTCGCCGGTGATCACCGCCACCGAGCCGAAACCGATGCGCGTGAGGAACATCTTCATCTGCTCGACGGTGGTGTTCTGCGCCTCATCCAGGATCACGCAGGAATCGTTGAGCGTGCGCCCGCGCATGTACGCCAGCGGCGCGATCTCGATGACGTTGCGCTCGATGAGTTTGGCGACCTTCTCGAAACCGAGCATTTCATACAGCGCGTCGTACAGCGGACGCAGATACGGATCGACCTTCTGGCTGAGATCGCCGGGCAGGAAGCCCAGCTTCTCGCCGGCCTCGACCGCCGGGCGCGTGAGCACGATGCGCTGCACGCGGTTTTGCGCCAGCGCCTCGACCGCACTGGCCACGGCGAGATAGGTTTTGCCGGTCCCGGCCGGGCCTATGCCGAAGTTGATGTCATGGCGCGCGATGGCGTGCAGATAGCGCGCCTGGCTGGGTCCGCGCCCTCGGATCAGACCGCGCTTGACCTTGATCGCCACGTCCTGCGCCTGCTCGGCGAGGCTGGCGGCGTGTTCATCGAGGCTGGCATCCTGCAAGCGCAGATTGAGCTGGTGCTCGTCCAGCGCCGCATCGGCGGCCTCGGCGTACAGGCGCTTGATGAAGCGCTCGGCGATCAGCGCCATCTCGGGCGCGCCGATCACGCGGAAGGCGCTGCCGCGGCTGGCGATCTCGATACCGAGGCGCAGCTCGATCATGCGCAGATGCGCGTCCAGCGGCCCGGCCAGATTGGCGAGGCGTTCGGTGTCGTCGGGTTCGAGCCGGAAATCGCGGGCAACGGTGGATGCGGACATGCGCGCAAGCATAGCGCGTGAGCTTGTGCGTTTTGGACATGCAAGGCGGGCATGCGCGCCGTGGCAACATGGCACCATGCCTGTATCCAACCATGCGCGCGTTCCGCCCGCGCCACCCGCGCTCGAAGTGCGCGATATCGCCAAGCGCTACGCGGGGAAAACCGCGGTGCGCGGCATTTCGTTGCGCATCGAGGCGGGTGAAATCGTCGGTTTGCTCGGCCCCAACGGCGCCGGCAAGACCACCACGATCAACATGATCCTCGGCCTGCTCGCGCCCGACGCGGGGCAAGTCATGATCGCCGGGCTGGATCTGGCGCGGCAGCGCGCGGCGGCGCTGGCGCAGGTCAACTTCCAGGCCAGCTACGCGCCGCTGCCGGGCAATCTGACGGTGCGCCAGAATCTGCTGTTCTTCGGGCGCCTGTACGCGCTGCCGGATGTGGTGCGGCGCGTGGACGAGCTGCTTGAATCCTTCAAGCTGACGGCGCTGGCGCGCACGCGTTGCGGCCTGCTGTCCAGCGGCGAGCAGGCGCGCGTGGCGCTGGCCAAGACCCTGCTCAATCGGCCGCGCCTGCTGCTGCTGGACGAGCCGACGTCCTCGCTCGACCCGGCCACCGCCGACGATCTGCGCCGGATGATCCGCGACATGGCCACCGGTAACGGCTGTGCGGTGCTGTGGACCTCGCACAACATGCTCGAGGTCGAGCAGGTGTGCGACCACGTGCTGCTGCTGGCGCAGGGCCGTGTATTGCTGCAGGGCAATCCGCGCCGACTCGCCGCCGAGCACGGCGACGCCTCGCTGGAAGCCTTGTTCATCCGCATCGCGCGCGAGCCGTTGGCCGGCGGGGAGGGCGCATGAACCCGCGTCGCGTCAGCGCCATCGTGCTGCGCCAGATCGACCTGATGCGTTCCAGTCCGACGCGCGTGGTGCCGCTGGTGGCCTGGGTGGCGATCGACATCGTGCTGTGGGGCTACATCACCCGCTATCTGGGTTCATTGAGCGCGCACGGACCGGATTTCACCCTGACCCTGCTGGGCGCGGTGCTGCTGTGGGATTTCTTCGGCCGCATCATGCAGGGTGTGACCACGGCGTTCTTCGAGGACGTGTGGTCGCGCAGTTTTCTCAACCTGTTCGCCAGTCCGATCAGCGTCAGCGAGTACGTGGCCGGTCTGGTGGCCACCAGCATCCTCACCAGCCTGATCAGCCTGCTGGTGATGCTGCTGCTGGCGCGTTTCGCCTTCGGCCTGTCGCTGCTGGCTTTCGGCCTGCCCGCGGCCGGGTTTCTGGCGGTGCTGTTCCTGTTCGGCATCGCGTTGGGCATTTTCGCCAGCGCCGTGGTGCTGCGTCTGGGACCGGCCTCGGAGTGGCTGGTGTGGCCGATTCCGGCGCTGTTGTCGCCGTTCGCGGCGGTATTTTATCCGTTGCATGTGCTGCCGCAGTGGATGCAGGCGGTGGCGCACGTGCTGCCGCCGGCTTATGTGTTCGAGGGGCTGCGCGCGCTGGCGGCGGGGCGCGGCGTTGAGCCGGGCACGCTGCTGCTGGCCGCGCTGCTGGCGCTATTGCAGATCGCGCTGGCGCTGGGATTCTTCGTGCGCGTGTTTCGTGGCGCGATCCGCAGCGGTCTGCTGGCGCGCTACAGCGCCGAAAGCGTGGCCTGATGCCTTACGCGGCGCTGCAGGCGGTTTCGGCCATGCGCCCGCGCAGCGAGTTGCTGAGCGCGGCGGTGATGGTCACGTCCACGAACTGGCCGCGCAGGCGCGCATCGCCAGGGAGGTTGACGGTGCGCATATTCTCGGTGCGACCGCTGAGCTCGCGCGGATCCTTGCGGCTGGGGCCTTCGACCAGGATCGTCTGCACGCTGCCGATCATGGCCTCGCTGTAGCGTTTGGCGTTGGCGTTGAGCAGCGCCTGCAGGCGCGCCAGGCGCTCGTGCTTGACCGCATCCGGCGTGTCATCGGCAAGGTTGGCGGCGGGCGTGCCGGGGCGGCGCGAGTAGACGAAGCTGTAGCTCTGGTCGAAACCGATGTCCTCGACCAGCTTGAGCGTTTGCGCGAATTCGGCTTCGGTCTCGCCGGGGAAACCGACGATGAGGTCGGTGCTCAGGGTGATGTCCGGGCGCACCGCGCGCAGCTTGCGGATCCTGTGCTTGAACTCCAGCGTGGTGTAGCCGCGCTTCATCGCCGCAAGGATGCGATCACAACCGGATTGCACCGGCAGATGCAGGTAATTGGCCAGCTTGGGCACGTCGCGGTAGGCCTCGATCAGGCGGTCGGAAAACTCCAGCGGGTGCGAGGTGGTGAAGCGGATGCGGCCGATGCCGGGCAGGTGCGCGAGGCTGCGAATCAACTGCGCCAGATCGGCCCTACCGCCGCCGTGCAGCGCGCCACGATAGGCGTTGACGTTCTGCCCGAGCAGGTTGACCTCGCGCATGCCCTGCTCGGCGAGACTGGCGACTTCGGCGATGACGTCGTCGAACGGCCGGCTGATTTCCTCGCCGCGGGTGTAGGGCACCACGCAGTAGCTGCAGTATTTCGAGCAGCCTTCCATGATCGAGACGAACGCGCTGGGGCCGTCGCTGCGCGGCTCGGGCAGGCGGTCGAATTTTTCGATCTCGGGAAAACTGATGTCGACCTGGGCGCGACCGCTGCGCCGCCGCGCGTCCAGCAGCGCGGGCAGGCGGTGCAGGGTCTGCGGGCCGAACACCACATCGACATAGGGCGCGCGCGCCAGCAGCGCCTCGCCTTCCTGGCTGGCGACGCAGCCGCCGACGCCGATCAGCAGGCCGGGGCGCTGCTGCTTGAGCTGTTTCCAGCGCCCGAGCTGGCTGAACACTTTCTCCTGGGCTTTTTCGCGGATCGAGCAAGTGTTGATCAGGATCACATCGGCGGCGGCCGCATCGGTGGTCAGCTCAAGACCTTCGCTGGCGCCGAGTACCGCGGCCATCTTCGCCGAGTCGTACTCGTTCATCTGGCAACCGTGAGTTTTGATGAACAGTTTGCGCGCCATGTTGCACCTCGAAACAGCCAAGCATGGTAATGGCGCGGCACCCGCGTCGCCAGCGGCGGGCTTGGCAGCGCGCGGTGCCGCGAGCAGACTGCGCGCCATGGGGACGTATTTGCGCAAGCGTTGCTGGTTGTTGCCGCTGCTGGCCCTGGGCTTGTCGGGTGCATCCAGTGGCGCGCAGGCGGTGGTGCTGTGGCGCTGCGTGGGCCAGCAGGGCGAAACCGTGTTCAGCTCCAGCCGCGCCGGTTATCGCGATTGCAAGGCGCTGCATGACGAGAGTGTGCAGATCCTGTCGCCTGTGCGTGCATCACGGGTGCCGGTCCAGCCTGCGGCCGGGCGGCCAGACGCGCAGTCGAGTGTCGCGCATGTCGAGCCGGCACAGCCGGTGGTGGCGACGCTGAGCCCGGCGCGGGTGACCACGTTGCCGCGCATCCAGCGCAACGCGCGCGTGCTGCGCGGCACGGTGTACAAGGTCACTCTGGCCAGCGGCGCGGTGGAGTACACCAATGTGCGTCCGCTCGGCATCCAGGCGCGGCGCGTGGATGCGCTGTTTACTTATATCTCGGCCTGCTACGCCTGCGATCCGCATTCGAACATTGACTGGCACACGGTGCCGCTGCGCCTGCATGCCTATGCCAGCGAGATCGACACCGCGGCTGCGCGCTACCGCCTCGATCCCGCCCTGCTGCGCGCGGTGATCCACGCCGAGAGCGCGTTCAATCCCTACGCGATGTCCGACAAGGGCGCGCAGGGGCTGATGCAGCTGATGCCGGGTACGGCCAGCGACATGGGCGTGCGCGACGTGTTCAACCCGGCGCAGAACATCCTCGGCGGGGCGCGCTATCTGGCGCAACTGCTGCAGGATTTCGGCGGCAACACCACCCTGGCCACGGCGGCCTACAACGCAGGCGTGGCGGCGGTGCGCAAGTACAACGACGCGGTGCCGCCCTACGACGAAACCCAGCTATACGTGCGCCGCGTGCGCATTCTCAAGGACCGTTACGCCGCCGCCGAGCGCGGCGTGCCGCTGGCGCAGAACGGCTGAGGCAGCCTGCCCGCGTTGGGCAATCCGGTAGCGTTGAAGTGACGGGGGGCCGGATCAACATCCCGGCCAGCGCACATCACCCGTGGCGCCGGGTGCAGTGGCGCAGGCGATGCGTTTTGGCGCTGCGGCGCAGCAAAACTCGTGCCTGCGCGCATTGTATGCAGATGAATGCTTTGGCTAAACTAATCGAGTTTTTAACGTCGGTTCATTATTCGGCCATGACCCATACACCTGATTCCGCGATGACCCATCCTGATGAGAACCATGACGAGGTCGATCACGACAGGCGACGCTTTCTCACCGTGACCACGGCCGTGGTCGGCGGCGCAGGGGTGGTCATCGCCGCGCTGCCTTTCATCGAGTCGTGGGAACCCAGCGCGCGTGCCTTGGCTGCTGGTGCGCCGGTCACCATCGACATCAGCAAGGTCGAATCCGGCCAGATGGTGCGTTTTGCCTGGCGCAAGCTGCCGATCTTCGTGGTCAACCGCACCAAGGAACAGTTGGCCGATCTGCCTGGCCTTGATCCGCGCTTGCGTGACCCGGAATGCAAGGAAACCAGCCAGCAACCCGCGTACTGCCAGAACACATGGCGCTCGATCAAGCCCGAATGGCTGGTGATGATCGGCATTTGCACGCACCTGGGCTGCGTGCCGGATTACTACGGCCAGATCAAGCCCGAGCCATTTGATCCCGAGTGGAAGGGCGGTTTCTTCTGCCCCTGCCACAAGTCGCGCTACGACGTTGCCGGACGCGTGTTTGATGGCGTGCCGGCGCCGCTGAACATGGTGATTCCGCCCTATCACTACATCGACGACGTGCATGTGCGCATCGGCGTGAATCCCAAAGGAGCCGCGTGATGGCCGCTGCACCGGATGCCTGGAAGCCCAAGAACAAGGCACTTGCCTGGATCGAGGATCGTCTGCCGATCTTCGGCTTCATGCGCGAGCACACCGTCGAGTACTACGCGCCGAAGAATTTCAACTTCATGTACTTTTTCGGTTCACTGGCGCTGTTGTTGCTGGTCAACCAGATCGTCACCGGCATTTTCCTGGCGATGAACTTCAACCCCACCTCGGCCGGGGCCTTCGCCTCGATCGAATACATCATGCGCGATGTCGAGTGGGGCTGGCTGATCCGCTACATGCACGTCACCGGCGCTTCGCTGTTGTTCGTGGTGATCTACCTGCACATGTTCCGCGCGCTGATGTACGGCTCGTACAAGCAGCCGCGCGAATTGCTGTGGGTGATCGGCATGCTGATTTATCTGGCGCTGATGGCCGAGGCGTTCATGGGCTACGTGCTGCCGTGGGGGCAGATGTCGTTCTGGGGCGCCAAGGTGATCATCTCGCTGTTCGGCGCCGTGCCGGTGATCGGCAACAAGCTGGTGGAATGGATCATGGGCGATTTTCTGCCCTCCGGCGCCACCCTCAACCGCTTCTTCGCGCTGCACGTGATCGCACTGCCGCTGGTGCTGCTGTTGCTGGTGGTGCTGCATCTGGGCGCGCTGCACACCTCGGGCTCGAACAACCCCGATGGCATCGAGATCAAGCAGCACAAGGGCGCCGACGGCAAGCCGCTGGACGGCATCCCGTTCCACCCGTACTACACGGTGAAGGATCTGGTCGGCGTGGGTTTTTTCCTGCTGCTTGCGGCGTTCATCATCTTTTTCCAGCCAACCTTTTTCGGGCTGTTCCTGGAGCACGACAATTACGTGCCGGCCAACCCGCTGGTGACGCCCGCGGCGATCCACCCGGTGTGGTATTTCACCCCGTTCTACGCGATGTTGCGCTCGGTGCCGAGCAAGGGTCTGGGTGTCATCACGCTGTTTGCGGCGATCGCGGTGCTGTTCTTCCTGCCGTGGATCGATCGTGGCAAGGTCAAGGCGATGCGCTATCGCGGCGCCAGCTACAAGATCGCGCTGGCGATCTTCGCGCTGACTTTCATCTGGCTGGGCAAGATCGGCATCGGCGAGAGCACTTGGATCGGTGACACCTACATCGCGCGCGCGCTGACCGCCGTGTACTTCGTGTTCTTCCTGTTCCTCTGGGCCTACACCTATTTCGGCTGGGAACGCACCAAGCCGGTTCCCGAGCGGGTGACGATGCATGAATAAGCGCATGTTTTCCGGATTGCTGCTGGCGCTTGCGCTGATCTCCGGCCCGGTGCTGGCCCAGGAGGCCACGCCAGCGCTGTACGAGGCGCACGTCAACCTGCACGACATGGCTTCGGTACAGCGCGGCGCGCGCATCTTTTTCAATTACTGCGCCGGCTGTCACTCGCTGCAATACATGCGCTACTCGCGTATCAGCCATGACCTGGGGCTGAGCGAGCAGCAGGTCATGACCAACCTCGATTTCAACGGGGTCAAGTTCGGCGACCACGCCATTTCCAGCATGCCCGCCGCCGATGCCACGAAGTGGTTTGGCAAGGCGCCGCCAGATCTTTCACTGGAAGTGCGTGCCAAGGGCGCGGATTGGGTCTACAGCTATCTGAAATCGTTCTATCTCGACCCCACGCGTCCGGTCGGCTGGAACAACACCGTGTTTCCCAACACCTCGATGCCCAATCCGCTGTGGGAATTGCAGGGCGTGCAAACCGCCGTGTACGCGCCATCCAGGCCAGGCGAGGATGCCAAGGTCGACAAGCTGGATCTCAACCAGCCCGGACTGGAAACGCCCGAGCAGTTTGATCGCACCGCGCGTGATGTCACCGCGTTTCTCACCTACGTGGCGGAGCCCAATGTCTACGAGCGCGAGCGCGTCGGCCTGTGGGTGTTGCTCTATCTGGTGGCCTTCTCGTTGCTTGCCGTATTCCTGAAACGCGAGTATTGGAAGGACATCCATTGACCGTCGCGACACAGACGTGACGCTGAGAGGGGGCTCCATGGCGCAGAATCCGCGCATGCGCAACGTGCTGACGTTGTACACGCTGTCCGACGATATCCAGTGTCATCGCGTGCGCCTGGTGCTGGCGGCCAAGGGGGTGGCCTACGAGCGCGAACTGGTCGATCCGAGCAAGCCGCCCGCCGAGTTGGCCGAGCTGAATCCCTACGCCAGCGCGCCGACCCTGATCGACCGCGACCTTGCGTTGTACGAAACATCGGTGATCTGCGAGTACATCGATGAGCGCTTTCCGCATCCGCCGTTGATGCCGATCGATCCGCAGTCGCGCGCGCGACTGCGCTTGGTGCAGACGCGCGTCGAGCGCGAATGGTTGCCGATGGTGGCGGCGATCGAGGGTGGCGGACGCCATGGCGAGACGGGGCGGCGCCAGTTGCGTGAATCGCTGTTGGCCTCGGTGCCGCTGTTCAAGATGGCCAAATTCGTGTTGAACCACGAGATCAGCCTGGCCGATTGCCTGGTCGCTCCGCTGATCTGGCGCCTGCCCGCGTTGGGCATCGATCTGCCGCGCAGCGCAGCGCCGATCATCGACTACGGCGAGCGCCTGTTCGCCAGCCAGGGTTTCGCGCGCAGCCTCACCGCCGACGAAAAGGCGCTGCGGCAGTGAGCGAATCCGCTGTCCCGATGAGTTCCAACCGTCCCTACATGCTGCGCGCGCTGGTGGAGTGGATCAACGACAACGGCCTGACACCGCATCTGCAGGTGGACGCGCGCGCGCCCGGCGTGCGCGTACCGGCTTTTGCGGTGCGCGATGACAAGGTCACGCTCAACATCGCGCTGCGCGCGGTCGCGCATTTGCAGATGGACAACGACGCGGTCAGCTTTCAGGCGCGCTTTGGCGGTGTCAGTCACAGTGTGTACGTGCCGATGGCGGCCATCGAGGCGGTTTACGCGCGAGAAAACGGGCAAGGCATGGTGTTTCCGCCCGAGCCGCAAGCTGGCGATGCGCCCGCCGCGGCGCCAGCCACCGCGGGTGCTACCGCCACATCGCAAGCCGAAGGCGCCGCGGCCACGCCGCCGAAAAAGCCGCCGCATCTGCGTGTGATCAAGTAATCGGACTGACCCGTGCGTTCGCCTTGTGGCGACGCGGAGCAGACATGCGCGCTCACTCCAACACGCGCAGCGAGAAATCCACGGCGTGCACGTGCTTGGTCAGCGCGCCGATCGAGATGAAATCGACGCCGGTCGCGGCGACCGCTCGCAGTTGCTGCAACTCGATGCCGCCCGAGGCTTCCAGCGGCACGCGACCGGCGCCGCGCTGCACTGCGGTGGCCATGTCGATCAAGGAGAAATTGTCCAGCAGAATGCGATCGGGGTGCAGCGCCAAGGCCTCATCGAGCTGTTGCAAGGTCTCCACTTCGACCTCCAGCGGAGCGTCGGGGTGCAGCGCGCGCGCGGCCGTCATCGCGGCGCTGACGCCACCCGCGGCGGCGATGTGATTTTCCTTGATCAACACCATGTCGAACAGACCGACGCGGTGGTTGCCGCCGCCGCCGCAGCGCACCGCGTATTTCTGCGCCAGACGCAGACCGGGCAGGGTCTTGCGCGTATCCAGGATGCGCGTGCGCGTGCCCGCTACCGCGGCGACATGACGTGCGGTGGCGGTGGCGGTTCCGGAGAGGGTTTGCAGAAAGTTGATCGCGCAGCGTTCGGCGCTGAGCAGGGCACGGCCGTGGCCCTCGATGACGCACACCGTGACGCCCGGTTGCAGGGCCGCGCCATCGGCGAGGCGCCAGATGCAGCGCACCTTGGCATCGAGCGCACGCAGACAGGCCTCGAACCAGGGCGCGCCGGCAAGGATGGCCTGTTCGCGGCAGATCAGCTGCGCGCGCAGCGGCGCATCCGGCAGCAGGCTGGCGGTGAGGTCGCCGCTGCCGAGATCCTCGGCCAGCGCGCGCGCAACATCACTCTCGATGACTGCTGCTTCCTGAGGGCGCAGCGCACTGTGACTCATGCGCCGCCTGGATCGGGCGCAGCCTGCGCGTTGCGCAGGCGTTCAACGATGGCATCGAGGGCGCGATCGAACAGCGGTACTTCCTCAAGCAGCACGGCGCGCCCGGACTCGATCTCGGCGGCGAGTTGTGCGGCGGCCTTGTCCGCTACCTTCAAGCCGCGCCGGTTGACGAACAGATAGCGGCCGCTGATCGGGCTGATCCACGACAGTTTGGCGCGCTCGCGACTGCCATCGTCGCCGTTGAACTCGAACCAGCAGCCGCTCTTCAACGCGCGCACGGCGTCCAGCGCCTCGCTGCTCGCGACGGGCTCGACTTCGGTGCTGTCAGGCTGCACGGCCAGCGGGATGACGGGCTCCGGCTCCAGCGCAGGCGGCAGGGCGGTTTCGATGTCCTGAGCGGCTTGCCGCGCGCGCGTGGCATCGGCGGCATTGGCAACGGGGCCGGCGGGGGCCTCGCCCAGCAGCGGCCGATACAAGGCGTTGAGCTGTTCCAGCAGACGGTTTTGGTCGGGCTCCTGCAGCGCGACCGTGGCCAGGCCTTGGCGCAGGCTGCGTTCCAACTCGGGCAGCAGCGCGTGCAGACGCTGCCTGGATGCGGCATCCGGCTTGGGCGTGAAGCTCCACAGCAGGTCGTCCATGAAGTGCAGCGCGGCGCGATATTCGGGCGATGCAGCGCCCTGGCGCAGCAGCAGCAGCACCAGATAATTGGCCCAGGGGCGCGTCAGTAGGCTGCGCACCAGTTGCGGCGGATTTTGGTTCTGCAGGTGATCCAGCACGGCATTGGCGGCGCTGCGGCGCGCGTGTTCGAGCTTTTCGCGTCCGCGCGCGGCTTCTGCGGCGCGCAGCTCGGTGAGTTCGGCGCGCTTGCGGTGGGTTTCGAGTTGCGCGCCGAACTCTCTCAGCAGGCGCTCGAACACACCGATGTCGTCATCGAAATCCTGCAGCAGACGTTCAACCACGGCGCGCACGTCGCCGAGCAGGCGCAGATCGGGGTCGGACTCGCGCGACCAGCCCTTGGCCGCATCGGCGAGGGTGTCGAGCAGGCGCCGCGCCGGATGCGCGCGCTGCGCGAACAGGCGCCGATCGAGGATCGCCACCTTGAGGTAGGGAATCTGCAGGCGTGCCAGCAGCGCCTGCATCTCGGTCGGCAGGTTGCGGTCCTGCAGGATGAACTCGAACAACATGCTGACCAGATCGATGGTGTCCTCGTCAGCCTCGGACACGCGCGCGCGCGCCTGACCGCTGATGCGCGAGACCTGATCGAGCAGATCGGCCTTGACGTGGCGCACCTCGCCGAGGGCTTCATTGGCGCTGCGTGCGGCCAGGTTGGCGCGCGCGATCTCGGCCTGAAGCAGGGTCAACGCGCCGAGCAGTTCGGCGGGGCCGGGCAAGGGCATCGCGTTGCCCGTGGGGTAGCCAGTGCCGTAATTGCTGCCGGCCGGCAGGGCTGTGCCCATGCTCGTCTCGCCGGGCGCGCGGCGCGCGGCCAGCAGGCTGCTGAGCTGGGTGAGCAGGTCGGCCTGCGCAGCCAGATCCTCGCTGGAGGTGTGTCCACCGCCACGCACGGCGTTGACCGTGACCATGTTCACGGCGCTGTTCCCGCTGCCACCGCGACTGGCTGCGGGCTGGCGGATCTGCGGCAACACGCCGGCCTGCGCCAGGTTGAGGTTGAGCTCCTCGTACATGGCCTCGGCACCGCTCATCACGTAGCGATCGAACAGCTTGTACACGATCAGCTTCACACGCATGCCGGTTTCGAGATCGCGCAGCGCCAGTCGAAATGCCTGCGCCAGTGCGCCCGGATCGAGCGGCCCCAGCGCATTGTCGAAACGCAGCCCGCCGGCCAGTACCGCGAGGCGCTCGTTCAACGCGAACAGATTGCGCGCAAGGCGCTGCTCGGCCTTGCTGGCCATGCTGCTGACCGCCAGTGACTCCTCCAGTTCGGCGTCCTCGACCAGACTCAGCTCGCCGCGCGCCGCGCCGTTCTCGGTAAGCGTGCGGCGTTCGCGCAGACGCCCCGCGCCGAGATCGGCGAGGCGTTTGCCGATGTCGTCGATGAACATGCGTTCGATCAGACCGCGCTTCTTGCGCAGCTCGCGCATGCCGTCGAAGTACTCGACCTGCAACGCGTTGCTGGCGGCTTTCTCGGCCAGATCGAACAACGCGTCGTCGAGGTTGTCGAACAGCATCGCGATCAAACCCTGCAGATTTCGCGACGCAATCGTGCGCACGCTGTTCATCAATTCGCCCGGACGCTCGTTGCCGTCGCTGCGGCGCGGGATCATGGGCACGACCTTGGCGGGCTGGGTGTCTTCGGGGGCGTTCATGACTGCAACAGGCGAGTGGATGCGGGGTGACATTTTCTTGCAATAGCGCGCAAGCAATGTGACCGCAGTCACGCGATGGTGTCAGCGTGGAAAATCATTCAGTTGCACGGTGCCGATGCCCTCGTCGCCGAGCAGTACCGGGATACCGTCCTCGACGCGATAGATAAGCTTGCCGTCGCGCGTGATCAGGCCTTCGCGCAGCGGCGCCTCCAATGCGACGCCGGTGACGCTGTGCATCTGGCCCGCGGCGATGGCGCGGTTGAGCGCATCGAGTTCGGCGCGCGTCAGCGGACGCAGCGGCGTCTTGCTGAGCGGGCAGACGAGAATGTCGAGCAAGCGGGAATCCATGGTGCGTGGCCGTGCGGGGCGCGTGTACGATAGCCTTTTTATCGAGGCCGGCCAATGCCCGAGACAGTACCCAACGCGCGTGTCGGCGTGGTGATGGGCTCGCGATCCGACTGGGAAACCCTGCAGCACGCCGCGGCGACGCTGGAGCAACTCGGTATCGCGCACGAAGTGCAGGTGGTGTCCGCGCACCGCACGCCGGATCTTCTGTTTGCCTATGCCGAACAGGCGCCGGCGCGCGGGCTGGCGGTGATCATCGCCGGCGCCGGCGGCGCCGCGCACCTGCCGGGCATGCTGGCGGCCAAGGCATGGCTGCCGGTGCTGGGCGTGCCGGTGCAGTCGCAAGCGCTCAACGGCATGGACTCACTGCTCTCGATCGTGCAGATGCCGGCCGGCGTGCCGGTGGGCACGCTGGCCATCGGCCGCGCCGGGGCGATCAATGCCGCGCTGCTGGCGGCCTCGATCCTGGCGTTGCACGACGCGGTGCTGCGCCAGCGCCTGATCGACTTTCGCCGCGCGCAGACCGACGCGGTGTTGGCCGCGCCCGATCCGCGCGTGCCTGACAAGTATTAAGGGCGCCGCGTGAGCCGACGCCTGCCGGTCATCGGCATTCTCGGTGGCGGCCAGTTGGCGCGCATGCTGGCGCTGGCCGCGACGCCGCTGGGTGTGCGCTGCAGCGTGGTTGATGGCAGCGCCGATGCCTGCGCCGGACAGATCGCGCCGCTGCGTGTGGCCGACTGGCGCGATCTGGCCAGCATGGAGCAATTCGCCGCCGCGGTGGATGTGGTGACTTTCGATTTCGAGAACGCGCCTGCGGCCACCGCCGAATGGTTGCGTCAGCGCGTGCCGGTGTATCCCAGCCCCGAAGCGCTGGCCGTGGCGCAGGATCGGGTCAGCGAGAAAGCCCTGTTTCGCGACATCGGGCTGGATACGCCAGCCTTCGCCGCAGTGTCCACGCGCGCCGAACTGGATGCCGCGGTCGCGCGCATTGGCGTGCCGTCGATCCTCAAAACCCGGCGTCTGGGTTATGACGGCAAGGGGCAGTTCCGGCTGCGCAGCGGTGCTGATGTCGACGCCGCGTGGGCGGCGCTGCGCGCGCAGGCCACGCCGCACGGTCTGGTGCTGGAAGCCTTCGTGCCGTTCATGCGCGAGCTGTCGGTGATTGCGGTGCGCGGCCGCGACGGTGGTTTCCGCGCCTGGCCGCTGACGCAGAACTGGCATCACGAAGGCATCCTGGCGCTGAGTTTCGCGCCGGCCCTGGTTTCCGCCGAGTTGGCGGCGACGGCCCTGGAAAAAGCACGGACGCTGGCCGAGAAGCTGGATTACGTCGGCGTGTTCGCGCTGGAGTTGTTTGAACACGAGGGGCGGCTGCTGGGCAACGAGATGGCGCCGCGTGTGCACAACTCGGGGCACTGGACCATCGAGGGCGCGGTCACCAGCCAGTTCGAGAATCATGTGCGCGCGGTGCTGGGTTTGCCGCTGGGTGCGACCGCGCTGCGCGCGCCCAGCCTGATGTTCAACTGGATCGGTGCCTTGCCCGAACCGGTGGCCGGCGCGCTGGCTCTGGCCGATGTGCACTGGCACGACTACGGCAAGGAATCGCGCCCGGGGCGCAAGGTGGGCCACGCCACCATCAGCAGCGCTGACAGTGCACAGTTGCTTGCGCGTGCCCAGGATCTGGCGCAGGTGCTGGGCCGCGCGGCGCAACTCGCGCCTGCGCTGCCGGTGTTGCAGGCGGGCATGCAGCACAACGCATAGCAACGTGCCCGGATGTGGCGCGGCTTGGCCGCATCCGGGCACGACACGCCGGCTCAGCTCATGCGTCTGGCGGCGTGTTCCCAGTTGACCAGCTTCCAGAACGCTTCGAGGTACTTGGGGCGCGCGTTGCGATAGTCGATGTAGTACGCGTGCTCCCACACATCGCAGGTCAGCAGTGCGCGGTCGGCGCCGGTCAGCGGCGTGGCGGCGTTGGAGGTGCTGGCCAGACCCAGATTACCGTCGGGGCGTTGCACCAGCCACGCCCAACCGGAGCCGAAGGTGCCGATCGCGGTCTTGCTGAACTCTTCGCGGAATTTCTCGATCGAGCCGAAGGCCTTGATCAGCGCGTCGGCCAGCTTGCCGCTGGGATCGCCGCCGCCCTTGGGCGAGAGTGACTGCCAGTAGAAGCTGTGATTCCACACTTGCGCGGCGTTGTTGAACAAGCCGCCGCTGGACTTGCGCACGATCTGGTCGAGGTCCATGGCCTCGAACTCGGTGCCCTTGATCAGATTGTTGGTGTTGGTGACGTAGGCCTGGTGATGCTTGCCGTAGTGGAAATCGAGGGTTTCCGCGGAAATGTGTGGTTCGAGCGCGGCGCGGTCGTAGGGAAGCGTGGGAAGTTCGATGGCCATGTGCTGCTCCTGTTGGCGGGGGGGTTGAGGAATGCCGCGCGGGAAGGGAGCCAGGGCTCGGCGCTGCTAGACTGCGCGCCCGGTGCGGCTTGAATCAGAGCCTAGTCTAACGGTGCTGTGATGGATGTGAATGATCGGATCAAGGCGGTGCTCGACGCGCACCCGCTGGTGCTGTTCATGAAGGGCACGCCGCAATTTCCGATGTGCGGCTTTTCCAGCCGTGCCGCGCAGATGCTGCGTGAGGTCGGCGCGCCGTTTCATGCGGTCAATGTGCTCGAAGATCCCGAGCTGCGCGCCGCGCTGCCGCGCTATGCCAATTGGCCCACGTTTCCACAGTTGTTTCTGCACGGCGAGTTGCTGGGCGGTTGTGATATCACGCTGGAACTGAAGGCCTCGGGCGAGCTGCAGCGGCTGGCGCAGGAAACCGCGCTGCGCGGGGATACGGCTTGAACCACGTGCCGATGCAGCAGCGGGTGCCGGCGCTGGCGCCGGACGCGCTGGCCGGGCGCGTGGTGCTGCTGGTCGGCGCTGCCGGCGGCCTGGGTCGTGCCAGCGCGCTGGCTTGCGGGCGTGTCGGCGCGACCGTGGTGTTGTTGGGTCGACACGTACGCGCGCTGGAAGCGCTGTACGACGAGCTGCTCGCGGCCGGCGCGCCGCAGCCGGCGATTTATCCGCTGAACCTCGAAGGCGCCACGCCGCGCGATTACGCCACCCTGGCCGAGACCCTCGCGCGCGACTTGGGCGGTGTGGATGCGGTGGCGTTCACCGCCGCGCGCTTTGACGGCCTCACGCCACTGGAACTGATCGAACCCGAGGTCTGGCTGAGCCAGATTCAGGTCAACCTGAGCGCGCCATTGTTGATCGTGCAGGCACTGCTGCCGCTGCTGCGGCAGCGCGCGGACAGCGCCATCGCCTTCGTGCTGGAGGATCCGGCACGCATGCGCCGTGCGCACTGGGGTGGCTACGGCGTGGCCAAGTGCGCGCTGGAGGGTTTGTTCGCGATCCTCGCCGAGGAGCATCACGAAGGCCCGCTGCGCGTGCATGCGCTGCTGCCGGCGCCGATGCGCACGGCGCTGCGCAGCCTCGCCTATTTTGGCGAGCATGGCGAGGCACAGCCCGAGCCGACCGCCGCGGGCGCGGCGCTGGCCGCGCTTCTGGGTCCCGCGGCCGCGCCGCTGCGCGGGCAGGTGCTCGATTTGCGCGCGCCGGACTGAGCCGTGGATACGCACGTCAACGCGCTCTCGGCGGGCATCCTGCTGTTCCTGATCATGGACCCGCTGGGCAATATTCCGCTGTTCCTCAGCCTGCTCAGAAACGTCGCGCCCAAGCGCCGCCGCTGGGTGCTGGTGCGCGAGCTGCTGATCGCGCTGGGTGTGCTGTTCGCGTTTCTGCTCGGCGGCGGTTTCATCCTGCGCGTGCTGCAACTCAAGCAGGAGTCAGTGAGCATCGCCGGAGGTCTGGTGCTGTTCCTGATCGGCGTGCGCATGATTTTTCCGCCCAAGGAAGGTGTGTTCGGGACCAGTGGCGAAGGCGAGCCGTTCATCGTGCCGATGGCGATTCCGTCCGTGGCCGGGCCGAGCACCATGGCCGCGCTGCTGCTGCTGACCAACCAGCATCCCGGGCGTCTGGGTGCGTGGAGCCTGGCGCTGTTCGCGGCGTGGCTGGCCACGGCGGCGATCCTGTTGTCCTCGACGTATCTGTTCCGCTGGCTGGGCGAGCAGGTGCTGACCGCGCTGGAGCGCCTGATGGGCATGTTGCTGGTGGCGCTGTCGGTGCAGATGTTCCTGGGTGGCGTGGTGGCCTACCTGCGCGCCGCCGGGGCCTGAGCCCGCCTCTCAGGCGTTCGGCGGCAGGATTTCGAGGATGCCAAGCGCCTGGCAGGCGCGCGCAAAATCAGCCACGTCGGCCATATCCACGCCGACTTGTTCAGCGATGACGGTCAATGTCGCCGGCTGGCGCATCAGCGCCGTGGCGATGCGGAAGTGACGCGGAAATTCGCGTTCGATCTCGGGCCAGCGCGTCAGGCGCAAGCGGTCGTCCGCGCGGGCGCCATCAGGCGGCGCGCCGGGATTGGAAGTCAGTGCCACGAACCAGCGCAGCCGCGACAGCGGCTGTCCGCCCGCGGCGCGCGCCGCGGCCAACACGTTGGGCGCGGGTTGGCGCGCTGTGCTGAGTGGCCGCGTCAGTAATGGCGCCTGCGGCCGCAGCGCGTTGTCGCCATACCAGCGGTCAGTCTGCGGATCGAGCAACAGGCTGCGACCATCGGATTCAATCAACAGTGTCGTCACGCCGCCGCCGCCCAGCAGCCAGTCGGCCACGCTGGCCTGTGCGGGAGTTTCGGTGTGTGTGGTGACGGTGGGCGCGCTGTCGGTAATGGGCGCCGTCGATGGTCGGTGCGCAGCCGCACCGGCTTGGATTTGCGCCGTGGTGGTTACTTGCGGGGCACTGCCAAGGCGAGCACGCACCTGCTCCAGCACCTGCGCCAGCGCGTTCGCCTGCACTGGCAGATCAAGGCTGAGGCTTGCATCGCGCAAGCGCGTGCCGGTGGCCTTGGCGCTGCACGCCACCGCGTGACGGCCAGCGCCGACCAGCTTGAGCCAGGACATGTGTCCCCACACGCTGTCGGCATCGACCAGCACCAGATCCGCCGTGGCCTCGTCGTCGAGGCGCCAGTGCGCGGCCTCGCCGCGCAGACCACGCAGCAGCGCGGCGATGTGCGTGGCGCCGGATTCCTCGAAACCGGACAAAGCCAAACCGTAGGTGCTCATGGTGAGGTCAACCCTTGCATGCAGGTGCGAGCGCGCCGGGACACACGGATCGCGAATGGCGACGATTGTGGGCTGGCCACAGGCCGCGTCAATCGGAAAATGCACCGATCCGCGTAAACAATCGCAACGCCGGCTAGACTTCGTGACCGCTGTTGACCATCGAACATCCCATGTCTGTACGTACCCGTTTCGCCCCCAGCCCCACTGGTTACCTGCACATTGGCGGCGCGCGCACCGCGCTGTATTGCTGGCTGGAGGCGCGCCGGCGCGGTGGCGCGTTCGTGTTGCGCATCGAGGATACCGATCGCGAGCGCAGCACCGACGCCGCCGTACAGGCCATCCTCGACGGCATGGCATGGCTGGGTCTGGACCACGATGAAGGCCCGATCTTCCAGACCCGGCGCATGGCGCGCTACCAGGCGGTCGCGCAAGGCTTGCTCGGTGCCGGCAAGGCCTACTGGGCCTATGAGAGCAAGGACGAGATCGAGGCGATGCGTGCCGCCGCCATGGCGCGTGGCGAGAAGCCGCGCTACAACGGCCACTACCGCGATCTCGGCGCACCCTATCGCGACGATCCCAACCGTGTGCTGCGCTTCAAGAATCCGCACGGCGGCAGCGTGGTGTTCGACGATGCCGTCAAGGGCCGCGTCGAGTGGCGCAACGAGGAGCTGGACGATCTGGTGCTGATCCGTTCGGACGGCTACCCGACCTACAACTTCGCGGTGGTGGTGGACGACATCGACATGCGCATCGACGAGGTGATCCGCGGCGATGATCATGTCAACAACACGCCGCGGCAGATCAACCTGTATCACGCGCTGGGCGCGGCGGTGCCGCGTTTCGCGCATCTGCCGATGATCCTCGGGCCGGACGGGCAGAAGCTGTCCAAGCGCCACGGCGCGGTCAGCGTGATGCAGTACCGCGAGGATGGATTCCTGCCGCACGCGTTGCTGAATTATCTGGTGCGCCTGGGCTGGTCGCACGGCGATCAGGAGATTTTCTCGCGCGCCGAGATGATCGCGCTGTTCGACATCGGCGCGGTCAATCAGTCGGCATCGCGCTTCGACCTGGCCAAGCTGGGCTGGCTCAACCAGCATTACCTGAAAATCGACGATCCAGCCGCGCTGGCGCCGGAGCTTGTCTGGCACTTGCAGCGCACTGGCATCGATCTGCGCCACGGCCCCGCACCGGAAGACGTGATCGTGGCGTTGCGCGAGCGCGTGCAGACGTTCAAGGAGATGGCCGAGCGTGCGCGCATCTGGTACGCGCCGATCAGCGCATGGGACGAGCAGGCCGTGGCCAGGCACCTCGGCGCCGCGGGCGCGCGCGACGCGCTGCTAGCGGTGCACGCGCGCCTTGCCGCATTGTCAGAGTGGACACCCGTGCAGGTGCACGCGGCGATCAGCGCCACTGCCACGGCGTTGGGCGTGGGCATGGGCAAGATCGCGCAACCGCTGCGCGTGGCCATCACCGGCACCCAGGTTTCGCCTTCGATCGAGCACACGGTTTACCTCGCCGGTCGGCAGGAGGCATTGCGTCGCATCGACGCCGCGCTGGCGCGCACTGGGTGACGCGCGGCGCGGATGCACCAGGCGCGGGGTGAGCCGGTTGTATGCTGCACCCATGAGTGCGCAAATCCGCCTGCATAGCCATCGTCACGACGCGCGCGAATACCTCGCGGCGGTCGAGCGCGCTTGCCGCGAGCGCGGCCTGCGGCTCACCGAATCGCGGCGTGAGATACTGGAATTGCTGGCCGCGCAGGGCCGGCCGGCCAAGGCCTATGACCTGCTCGAAAGCCTGCGCCAGCGCCACGCCACGGCGGCGCCGCCCACCGTGTATCGCGCACTGGAGTTCCTGCTCGCGCATGGCTTCATCCATCGCCTTGATTCGATCAACGCTTTCGTCACCTGCCACCACCCCGAGCAGGCGCACCAGGTGCCGTTCCTGATCTGCGATCAGTGCAACCAGGCCGAGGAGTTGTGCGATGACGGACGCATGGCCGCGCTGATCGCGCGCGAGGCGCAACGGCGCGGCTTTGCACCGCGCGCGCAGACGCTGGAAGTGCACGGCCTGTGCGCGCATTGTCGCGACCGCGTGGGCGGTGTGGTGCTCGCGCAGATGCGCGGCGGCCGCACGCGGAAGTAGACGCGCGGCCAGCTTGCGCATGGCGGCGGTGATTGTGTAACGCGGCGACGCGCACCTAGCATCAGCGCATGCGCGATCCACACCCATGCCGGCACCCATCCCCTGCTGCGCACGCACACGACCACGACGAACACCGTCAGCGCGCGCGCGCACATGGTGACGACCGCGCACGACGCTTGGGAATCGGACTGGCATTGACGTTAGTGATGCTGGTGGTCGAGGCCGTGGGCGGCTGGTGGTCGGGATCGCTGGCGCTGCTGGCCGATGCCGGACACATGCTGGTCGACGCCATGGCATTGGGCCTGGCCGTGGCGGGTGCGCGCATCACGCTGCGTCCGCCCAGCGCGCGCTACAGTTTCGGCTTGGCGCGCGGCGAGGTGCTGGCCGGATTCTTCAATGCCATGACCCAGTTCGCGCTGGTCGGTTTTATCGCCTGGGAGGCGTTGCAGCGCCTGTTGCGGCCGCACGCGATCGCCTCGGGCGAAATGCTGGCGATAGCGCTGGTGGGTTTGATGATCAACGTGCTGGTGCTGCGTCTGTTGCACCGGCATGATGCCGATGACGTGAACATGGCCGCGGCCAGCCTGCACGTGCTGGGCGATCTGCTGGGCTCGGTGGCCACGGTGCTGGCGGCGCTGGCGGTGGGATTGCTGGGTTGGTTGTGGGCCGATCCGGTGCTGTCCTTGCTGGTTTCGCTGCTGCTGCTGCGCAGTGCCTGGGTGCTGGTGCGGCGCTCGGCACACATCCTGCTGGAAGGCGTGCCCGAGGGCGTCAACGCCGAAGTGTTGCTGGCCGAGTTGCGCGGTCTCGACTCCGCGATCGTCGATGTTCATCATCTGCACTTGTGGCAGGTGGGTGCGGGGCAGCGCATGGCCACCCTGCACGTGCGCGTGGCGCGGGCCGAGCAGGGTGAACGCATGTTGCGTCTGGTGCAGACGACACTGGCCGAGCGCTTCGGCATCCGCCACGCCACGGTGCAAATCGAAAGCGCCGGTTGTGTTGAGACCGGACCGAATTGCGCCGCGCGTTGATCGTGTTTGGTCGCGGCGCAGCGCGCTGCTATGCTCAGCCACCTTTTTTTGCATCGCGCATACGCGAGGACATCCATGGGCAAGGGCGATCCCAAGACCCGCCGCGGCAAGACCTATCGCGGCAACTACGGCAATACCCGGCCACATGCGGCCACCGTCGCGGCCGGCAGCAAGACCGTCGCCGTCGCGGCGAAAAAGCCTGCGACCGTGGCCAAGAAGGCCGCCGCACCGGCGGTCAGGCGAGCGGCTGTCAAGAAAGCCTGAGCAGTCGGCTCGCGCGGACGCGCGTGGCGCTCAGGCCACGCGCGTGCCGCCGGCGATGACCATGCGCGTCAGCGTGCCGCCGATCCAGTAACTCAGTTCGGCCGGCGTCGCGGCATCCCATAGCACCAGATCCGCGCGCAGCCCCGTCGCCAACCGGCCGCGCCCGGTGAGTGCGAGCGCGCGCGCGGCATGCACGGTGACGCCGCGCAGCGCTTCCAGCGGCGTCAGTCCGAACAGGGTGCAGGCCATGTTCATGGCCACGCGCAGCGAGCGCAGCGGCGAGGTGCCGGGGTTGAGATCGGTCGCTACCGCCATCGGCACCCGCGCCGCACGCAATGCCGCGATCGGCGGCAGGCGTGTCTCGCGCAGCGCATAAAAACTGCCCGGCAGCAGCATGGCGACCGTGCCCGCAGCGGCCAGCGCCGCCACGCCGCGGGCGTCGGTGCATTCCAGATGGTCCGCCGAGAGCGCGCCGAATTCCGCGGCCAGCGCGGCGCCCTGCAGATTGGACAACTGATCTGCGTGCAGCTTCACCGGCAGGCCCAGCGCGCGCGCCGCGCCGAACATCTGGCGCGTTTCCGTGGCGCTGAAACCGATGCCTTCGCAGAACGCGTCCACGGCATCGACGAGGCCCTCGGCGTGCAGGCGCGGCAGCCATTGCGTGCAGACTTCACGCACATAATCCGCGCGCTGATCGCTGAATTCCGGCGGCAGCGCGTGCAGGCCCAGCAACGTGGTGCGCACATCGATGCCCAGCTCGCTGCCGATGCGTCGCGCCACGCGCAGCATGCTTGCTTCGCCTTCGGAATCCAGCGCATAACCGGACTTGATCTCCAATGTAGTCACGCCGTCCGCCAGCAACGCTAGCGCGCGTGGCAGGGATGCCGTCAGCAGGCTTGCTTCGTCTGCCGCGCGCGTGGCGCGCACCGTGGCAAGGATGCCGCCACCGGCATGCGCGATGGCCTCGTAGCCGATGCCTTCGAGGCGCTGCTCGAACTCGTGCGCGCGTTCACCGGCGAACACCAGGTGCGTGTGCGCATCAATCAGACCGGGCGTGAGCAGCGCGCCGTGCGCGTCCAGCGCGGTCGCGCGCAATGCGTCGAACGCGCGCGGCAATTCCGCCGTCGATCCCAGCCAGGCGATGCGACCCTCGCGCCAGGCGATGGCGCCGTCCTCGATCAGTCCGTAGCCATCATCGCCGGCCAGCGTGGCCATGCGCGCGTGCAGGATCAAACCCTGTGCCGCGGGCGGATTCATGGCGCGGATTCCGGTGCCACGGCGGGCGCGGCATCTTGCGCGCGCTGATTTTCGTATTCGCGCATCAGGCGCGCGGCGAAGACGTTATACATCGGTGTGCGGCAGATCAGCGCCGAGCTGGCGCGGCCGAGCAAGGCGGCGGCGAGAATCGGCAGCGCCAGGTTCTGGCTGGGCGTGATCTCCAGGCAAATCACCGCGGCGGTCAGCGGCGTCTGCGCCACGCCGGACAGATACGCCGCCATGCCCAACAGCATGATCGCGCTGGGCGCCACGTGCGGAAACCAGTGCGCCACGTTGTAGCCAATGCCGGTGCCCACGGCCAGCGCCGGCGACAGCGAGCCGCCGGGCACGCCGGACCATACGTTGACGACGTTGGCGAGGTACTTGAATACGCCGAAACTCTCGCCCGGATTGTGCGGTGCTGCCTGCAGCAATGCGCGCGCCTGATCGTAGCCGGTGCCGTACACGCTGCCGTGGCTGGCCAGACCCAGCCCGACCAGCGCGAGACCGGCAATGCCTGCGATCCACACCGGGTAGCGCGCGCGCAGCGCGGAGAAATGATGCAAGGGACCGAGGTCGAGCAGGATCAGGCGCGCGAACAATCCGCCGGCCAGTCCGCCCAGAATGCCCACCACCAGCAGCGCCAGCCAGCCTTCGCCCAGCGGCAAGCTGGCGCTGATGTTGCCGAAATAGCTGTAATTGCCGAGCAGTCCCAGCGACACCACGCCGGCAAACAGCACCGCCGCGATCAGAATGCCGCTGAGACGATGCTCAAACGTGCCGGCCAGTTCCTCGATGGCGAACACCACCCCGGCCAGCGGTGCGTTGAACGCCGCCGCCAGACCCGCGCCGCCGCCGGCGAGGATGAAGCGCGCCGCCGCCTTGGGATCATCAAAGCCGAAGCGCTTGCCCAGCGTGTACATGATGCCGGCGCCGATCTGCACCGAAGGCCCTTCGTTGCCGATCGAGGCACCAGTGAGCAGCGCCAGCGGTGTGAGCAGGAACTTGGCCAGCACCATGCGCCAACTGACCAGGCGCTCGCTGAGCGTGTGGTTGTGCTCGTCCTGCGCGGCGATCACCTCGGCAATGCCGCCACCGCGCGCATCGGGCATGTGGCGCGTGATGTACCAGACGATCACGACGAAGCTGGGCGGTGTGATCAGCAGCGCCAGCCAGGCGCGTCCGGCGATGATCTCGGCGAAGGTCGCATAGGCGAGGTTGGTGAGCTTCATGAAGGCCACCGCGATCATGCCGACCAGAATGCCGCCGCTCCACAGCACCCAACGTCGTTTCCACGGTGTTGGCTCGGGTTCGTGCGCGCCGGGATGCGGCGTGGCTACTGGCGGACTCGCGTCGTGCATCACGGCATTATGGCTTAACCTGCCGTTTCGTCCGCGTGCGGGACATGCCGCCATGACGACCTGTGGAGCGATGCTGATGAACGCCGGTTTTTCGATACCCAATTTCTGGGATGGTGCGACGTGGCGCGCACATAGTTGCCCCTGCGGCGATGCCATGCCCGAGACGGGTTGGCATGGCTGGGTGCTGCCGGGCCTGGTGAACGCGCATTCGCACGCGTTCCAGCGCGCCATGGCGGGTCTTGCCGAGCATCGCATCGCGTCTGCTGGCGATGCGCAGGACAGCTTCTGGAGCTGGCGCGAAACCATGTATGCCTTCGCCGCGCGGCTCGATCCGGAGACCTTGCACGCGGTCGCGGCGCAGGCCTATGTGGAGATGCTCGAAGCCGGCTACACGCAGGTCTGCGAGTTCCACTATTTGCACCATGCGCAGGATGGCAAGCCCTATGCGCCGGTCACTGCGATGAGCGCGGCGCTGATCGCCGCGGCGCGTGAAACCGGCATCGGGCTGACCCTGCTGCCCACGCTGTACATGGCGGGCGGCTTCGATCGCCGGCCGCTGGCCGCGCGCCAGCAGCGCTTCGTGCACACGCTCGATGCGTTCCTCGATTTGCTGACCGAATTGCGCGCGCAGCAAGGCCCAGGGCTGAATGTCGGCATTGCCCTGCATTCGCTGCGCGCAGTGCCGCCGGAGGCGCTGGCCGCGCTGCTGGAATCAGGTCTGGCCGCGCGCGGCCCGCTGCACATCCACATCGCCGAACAGACCGCCGAGATCGATGACTGTCTGGCCGCGCGCGGGCAGCGCCCGGTGGCGTGGCTGCTCGATCACGCGCCGATCGATGCGCGCTGGTGTCTGGTGCACGCCACGCACATGGATACCGAGGAAACCGCGCGGCTGGCGCGCAGCGGCGCCGTGGTGGCACTGTGCCCCAGCACCGAGGCCAATCTCGGCGATGGCTTGTTTGCGCTCGACAGCTATCTCGATGCGGGTGGGCGTATCGCCATCGGCTCGGACAGCAACATATCGATCTCGCCGGTCGAGGAATTGCGCTGGCTGGAGTACGGCCAGCGCCTGATCCGACGCGCGCGCAATCTCGCCGCCAGCGCGCAGCAGTCGCACACCGGCACGCGCCTGTACGCGCTGGCGCTGGCGGGTGGGCGCCAAGCGGCCGGGCTGGACGCCGCGCCGCAGGATGCAGCGCTGCTGCATCTGGATGCCGCGCATCCCGTGCTCGCCGAGCGCTGCCCCGAGGAAGTGCTGGATACCTGGATCTTCGCCGGCAACGTGCCGCTGTTGCGCGATGTCTGTGTCGGCGGTCGGCACTTGGTGCGTGCCGGGCACCACGTGCAGCGTGAGGCCATCGCGCGTCGCTACCGGCAGGCGCTGGTGCGGCTGCGCGCCTGAGCCCTGGCGGCGTCGTTACACTCTCACTTTTTCAGCGGACTTCGAAGATGCGCCTCAGCCAGTTCCATCTCAACACCGTCAAGGAAGTGCCGGCCGACGCCGAGATCGTCAGTCACCAACTGATGCTGCGCGCCGGCATGCTGCGCAAGCTCGCCGCCGGCATCTACACCTGGACGCCGCTGGGGCTGCGCGTGCTGCGCAAGGTCGAGGCCGTGGTGCGCGAGGAAATGAACCGCGCCGGTGCCATCGAATTGCTGATGCCCTCGATCCAGCCGCGCGAACTGTGGGAGGAAACCGGCCGCTGGCAGAAATTTGGCGGACAGCTGCTCAAGATCAAAGATCGCAAGGATCAGGAATACTGCTACGGTCCCACCCACGAGGAAGTGATCACCGATTTCGCACGCAACGAGCTGAAAAGCTACCGTCAGCTGCCGGTGAATTTCTTCCAGATCCAGACCAAGTTTCGCGATGAGATCCGCCCGCGTTTCGGCGTGATGCGCGCGCGCGAATTTTTGATGAAAGACGCGTATTCATTCCACCTTACGCCGGAATGCCTGGCGCGTGAGTATCAGAACATGTACGACGCCTACACGCGCGTCTTCACGCGACTCGGTTTGCGTTTTCGCGCGGTGCAGGCTGATACCGGCGCCATTGGCGGCAGCGCCAGCCACGAGTTCAGCGTGCTGGCCGATTCCGGCGAGGATGTCATTGCCTTCTCCAGCGGCTCGGATTACGCCGCCAACGTGGAAATGGCCGAGGCACTGGCGCCGGGCACGCGCGCGGCGCCAGTCGAAGCGCCGCAGCGCGTGGCCACGCCGACGCAGAAAACCTGCGCCGAGGTAGCCTTGCTATTAGGTATCGAGCTGGCGCGCACAGTGAAATCCATTGCCCTGATCGGCGAATCGGGTTTTGTGCTGGCGTTGCTGCGCGGCGATCACATGCTCAACGAAATCAAGCTGGCCAAGCTGCCGGGTCTGGCTGAATACCGTCTCGCCAGCGAGGCCGAGATCGCCGAATACCTGGGCGGCGAGTCCGGTTTCATCGGTCCGCTGGGTCCGCGCAAGTCCATCACCGTGGTGGCTGATCGCAGCGTGGCGGTCATGGCCGATTTCGTCATCGGCGCCAATGCCGCGGGTTATCACCTGCGCGGCGTCAACTGGGGGCGCGATTTACCCGAGCCGGATCTCGTCGCGGACATTCGCAACGTGCAGGCCGGCGATGCCGCCGCGGACGGCAGTGGCACGTTGCAAATCGCGCGTGGCATTGAAGTGGGACACGTGTTTCAACTGGGCCAGAAATACGCCGCGGCCATGGGCGCTCACGTGCTCGATGCGCAGGGCAAGGCGCAGACGCCGTTCATGGGTTGCTACGGTATCGGCGTGAGTCGCATCGTGGCCGCGGCGATCGAGCAGAATCACGATGCCGCCGGCATCCTCTGGCCGCAGGCCATGGCGCCCTGGCAGGTGGCGATCTGCGTGATCAACCCCAAAAACGTCGCGACGGTCAATCAGGCCGCGGCCGCGCTGTATGGCGAATTGCAAGGACGCGGCATCGAGGCATTGCTGGATGATCGCGGCTTGCGTCCGGGGGCGATGTTTGCCGATATCGAGTTGATCGGCATTCCACAGCGCGTGGTGATCAGCGAGCGCGGTCTGGCCGCTGGCCAATTCGAATACCGCCGACGCGATGCCAGCGACAGTGAAATGCTGAATGGCGAGCAACTGCTGGCGCGCATCGGCGCTGGTTTGATTTTGATCTGATTACCTGATTCGCGCTGCAATTCAGCTGGTTTCCCTTCGGCAGGCTCAGGACAGGCCCTTCTCCCTCCGGGAGAAGGTGGCCCGCAGGGCCGGATGAGGGTTCGCGACGGGAATATGGCGTTGCCGAATTCATGATGCCGATCACTCTGCGCCGAACCCCCACCCCGAACCCATTCCTTGGGGACTTCCGTTGGTCATCCCTCAGGGACTTCCGTTGGTCGTCTCCCGGTGGGAGAGGGGCTTTTAGCTGCTGAACTTCGACGCGAATCAGGTCTGATTAAAGTCTCCTCATTGATGTGGCTCGGATGAATATTGTGCAATAGCATGCATGCGTGTAAAAATACGCGTGCTGTAACCGGATCATCGCTGATCCGTATAACTCACATTCATTCGGGAGACGATTCATGGCCATCGATCTGAAAACCTTCAATCACAACCAGCTCAACGAGTTGATCGAGCACGCCAAAGTGCGTCAAGCTGAGTTGGCCAAGGAAAGGCTGGGCGCTTTGCGTGAGCGTATCGAGAACATCATCAAACAGGAGGGCTATAGCCTCGAGGACATTTTCGGCGGCCGCGCGCGACGCGCGCGCAAAAGCACCGGCGTCGTGGCGCCCAAGTTTCGCAATCCGGCCAATGCGCAACAGACTTGGAGTGGTCGTGGCAAACGCCCGCGCTGGTTCCACGAGGCTCTGGCCGCAGGCAGGAAAGAAGCGGACATGCTGATCAAGTAACTTCAAGTAGATCAGTTTGCAAAACCGGGCATCCTGCCGCGGTTTGCAAGCAAACGGGCGCAGCAAAGCTGCACCACCTTTGTCGCGACAAGCACTTGCGTGCTCGTCGCGGCGGCACATCCATGTGCCGGAGCGGTTTTGCAAACCGCTCGGTAATCGATTCGCTCTGGCGAATCGTGGAACACCCTGAAACGCCGGCCTTGTGCCGGCGTTTCGTTTTCAATCTACAAGCTGCGGCGCGGGCCGATCAGCAAATCGCCGAACAGCAGCCCGGCGACCAGCGCCACCAGCAGCGAAATCAGCAGCAAGGCGGCATTGGTGCCGATGTGCACATCATGTTCCAGCAGCGACGACACGCTGCGAAAGCCGACCGCTCCCGGCACCAGCAGGATGATGCCCGGCTCGCGCACCAGCGCGCCGGGGCGATGCCGGTAGCGCGCATAGAGATTGCTCAGTGCGGCGATGATCAGTCCACCCACGAACACGCCGAAGCTCGGGCCATAGAACCCGGTGCCCATGCGCGTGCTCAGATAGCCGATGATCGCCGCGCCCATCACCAGCGGCCAGTCGCGCGGCGCGGCCTGAAACAGCACGCCAAACGCTGCGGTGCCCAGCAGCAGCGCCGGAATCTCGACCCAGTCCGGCACTGCCGCCAGCGGGGCGCCGAGGGTGTGCCAGCCGAGCACATCAAGGATTTGCGCGCCGGCCAGCGTGCCGAAAGTGAGTTTGAGCAGGCTGGACAATGCGCCGGCCAGACGCGCCGTTCCAGACACCAGATGCTGCGTGGAGATCTCGCGCACCGCATTGGTCAGCGCCAGGCCTGGCATTAGCACGATCAGCCCCGAGATCACCACCGTCTTGATCGCCAGCGGCACGATGAACGCGCTGATGGCGCCGGCGATCAGCGTGGCCAGCACCGCGGCGATCGCTTCGCTGGCCACGGCCAGGCGCGGGCGGCTGGCGCTGCTCACGGTGACCTGGCCGATGACTACTCCGATCAGCCCGGCCGCAAGCAGGTCGGGCCACGAGCCGCGCAGCAAGACCGCCACCATCGCCGCGGCAATGCCAAATGCCGTGACGCTGGCTGGCCACCACCAGCGCGGCGGCGGCATGGTCAACGATTGCAACTGGCGGAAGCCGTCCTCGATGTCGAGTGTGCCGGCAATCACCTCGTCAGCGATGCGATCGACCTTGCACAGCCGCGCCAGATTCACATCGCCCGGCGGCAGGCGCATCACTTGCGTGACCTCGGCCAGGGGCGTGGCGCCGGCCGTGCCCTGCGCGCTGGCCGAGAGAATGATCGCTGTCGGGCTCGACCATACCTCGATGCGCAGGCCGAGGCGCTCGCCCACGCGCGACACCGCCATTTCCAGGCGCGGCGCCGCGGTGCCGTACTGGTGCAGACGCCGCGCCGTTTCGACGACAAAGGCCACGCGCGCATTGAACGACGCGCCGCTCGCGCTCATGCGCGGCCTCGCATGCGCGAAGCGGGCCGCGCGCTTGCGTTGGGCCGTGGGCTGCGCGCGGCGACCACCGGATAATGCGCGGGCGAATCGTGCCGCGCTGAGGGCATCATGGGCTTGGGTGAGGCGCTATCCATAGGCAGTGCACTGGCGTGGGCGATAGCGGTGATTATCTACAAACGGCTGGGTGAAACGCTGCCGCCGTTGCCGCTGAACCTGCTCAAGAACCTGCTGGTACTGGGCATGCTGCTGCTGAGCGTGCTGGCGCTGCGCACGCCACTGCCGCATCTGGGTGCCCTCGGCGTGGGCGTCACGCTGCTGTCCGGGCTGCTGGGCATGGCGGCGGCCGACAGCCTGTACTTTGCCGCGCTCAACAAGCTTGGCGCCGGGCGCGCCGGGATTCTGGGCAATTTGTACAGCCCGTTCGTGATCGTGCTGTCGGTGTTGTTTCTGGGCGAAACCATGCGTCCGCTGCAGTGGTTGGGATTCGTCCTGGTCAGTGCCGGCGTGCTGGTGATGAGTCATGCGCGCGGACAGCAATCGGGCGTGGGCAAAGAGCGATTACGGCGCGGATTGATCGAAGGCATCGCCGCGATTTTCTTGATGGCGATGGCCATCGTGCTGATCAAGCCGTGGCTGGCCGGACAACCGTTGTTGTGGATGGTGTTGTTGCGCACCCTGGGCGGTCTGCTGGGCTTAGGTCTGGTGTTCGCGTGGCGGCGGCAGTCGCCGCTGGGCGCGCTGCGCGGGCGACGTTTGCGCTGGCCGCTGCTGCTGGCGGCGGCGTTCATCGGCCAGTACGTGGCGGTGTTGCTGTGGGTCGGCGGCTACAAGTACGCACCGGCCACGGTGGCGGCGATCCTCAACGAAACCAGCTCGGCGTTCATCGTGCTGCTGGCGGCTTTGCTGCTGCGCGAGCCACTGACTCCGCGCAAACTGATCGGCGTGACTTGCACACTGGCGGGTGTTGCCTGCTTGCTGCTGGCTTGATCAGCCGGGATTGGTCGCGTCAGCCGTCGCCGGCGCGGCGTCGTGCACGGCGCGCACCTTGAGCAAGATGCCCTCGGCGCCGACCACCTCGACCTCGCTGCCGGCGGGCAGGTCCGGGCCGGTCGCCAGCCACACGCCATCACCCACGCGCACGCGGCCGCGACCCTCGCTGATCGCTTCGCTCAGCACCAGACGTCGCCCGATCAGGCCGGCACCGCGGCGGTTGAGGGTGGCCTCGCTGTTCTCGCCGCGCAGAAGGCGCGGGCGCAGCCCGCGCCAGTAGGCCGCGCAGGACAGGAACGCCAGCACGGTAAACGCGACCGCCTGGGCCAGCACGCCCAGTTGCGGCAGCAACATCACTACGAAGCCGGTGGCTGCGGCGCCGACGCCGACCCACAGCAGAAAATAGCCCGGCGCAAGCACCTCGGCGGCGGCCAGCAGCAGCGCCAGCGACCACCACACGAAATGTCCCGGCATGTTGACGATGAACTGGGTCATGGTCGTGGCCCTGTGGCGGATTTGCGCGCGCCGCTTTCGCTTTGCGCGGTGCGCACCAGATCGGTGATGCCGGCCAGCGCGCCGATCACGCCGGTGGCTTCCATCGGCAGCAGCATGGTTTTCTGGTTGGGCGAATCGCCGAACACCTTCAGCGCCTCGATGTATTTGATCGCCACGAAATAATTGAGTGCGTTGACATCACCCTGCGCGATCGCGACCGAGACCAGTTCCGTGGCCTTGGCATCGGCCGCGCCCAGACGCTCACGTGCCTCGGCCTCGCGGAACGCGGCTTCGCGCTTGCCCTCCGCCGCCAGAATGACGCTTTGCTTTTCGCCTTCGGCCTTGAGGATCGCGGCCTGGCGAAAGCCCTCGGCCTCGAGGATGTTGGCGCGCTTCTCGCGCTCGGCCTTCATCTGTCGCGCCATCGAATCGACCAGGTCGCGCGGCGGCTGGATGTCCTTGAGTTCGATGCGCGTGATCTTGAGACCCCACGGATGCGTGGCCTCGTCCACCACGCGCAGCAGGCGCGTGTTGATTTCGTCGCGCTTGCTCAGCGATTCGTCCAGATCCAGCGAGCCAAGCACGGTGCGGATATTGGTCATCACCAGGTTGATCACCGCCAGCTCCAGATTGGCTACCTCGTAGGCGGCCTTGGCGGCATCGAGTACCTGATAGAACACCACGCCATCGACCTTGACCACGGCGTTGTCGCGGGTGATCACGTCCTGACTGGCGACATCCAGCACTTGCTCCATCATGTTCACCTTGCGCCCAATGGCGTAGATGAATGGAATCAGGAAATGCAGGCCGGGATCGAGCGTGGCCACGTACTTGCCGAAGCGCTCCACGGTCCACTCATAGCCCTGCGGGACGATGCGCACCAGTTTGACCAGCACGATCACCGCGACCACGACCAGAATCAACGCAAAGACCAATGACATGCCACGCCCTCCCTGATGTTTTCGCAGTATACGGCGCGCCTGCACGCCTGCATTGGACGAAAGTCATGTCGCGCCTGCGGTCTCGCTTGCTGCGCGCAGGTACGGATACCCGATGCTGCCGGGCACTTACGCCCGGGAGATCCGCGGCACCGTGCTTGCGGACCTCGCTCCTCGTTGCTTCAGGCGCGCGAGCGTCAACTCGTGGTGAAGGTTTGCTCGACCTGTTGCCATGCGCCTTGATCGAGGCGCTGGGCCACCGCCAGTGCGCCGAGATTCTCCTCAAGCTGTGTGATGCGACTGGCGCCGAGGATCACCGTGCTGACGTGCGGATTCTTCAGGCACCAGGCGATGGCCAGTTGCGCCGGGCTGCATCCGAACGTGCGCGCCAGCGCCGGCAGCGCGGCGGCGCGGCGTGCGTGCGCACCGCCTTCGGCATCGAGCACGGCCTCGCGCAGCCAAGCATTGTCGCTCTGGCCCAGACGCGAGTCCGCCGGAACCTCGGCGGTGTATTTTCCGGTGAGCAGTCCGGAAGCCAGCGGCGACCACGTGGTAATGCCGAGACCCAGCGAGTCGTACAGCGGCGCGTATTCCTGCTCGACGCGCTCGCGGTGTAGCAAGTTGTATTGCGGCTGCTCCATCTGCGGGCCGATCAGGTGGTGCGCGCGCGCGAACTCGGCGGCTGCGTTGATGAGTACAGTTGGCCATTCGCTGGTGCCCCAGTACAGCACCTTGCCTTGGCGCACCAGCGTGTCCATGGTCGGCACGATTTCCGCGACCGGCGTGTCCTCGTCGGGTCGGTGGCAGTAGTACAGATCCAGATAATCCACGCGCAGCCGGCGCAGGGCCTGATGGCAGGCGTCGGTGAGGTGTTTGCGCGACAGCCCGTGCTGCGTCGGCGCCGGATCGGGCAGACGCCCGAAGTAGGCCTTGCTGGACACGCAGTAGCTGTCGCGCGGCAGGGCCAGCTCGTGCAGCGCGGCGCCCATCAGTTCCTCAGCCACGCCGTGTGCGTAGACCTCGGCATTGTCGAAAAAGTTGATGCCCTGCGCATGCGCATACGCCAGCATTTCGCGCGCGGCGCGCTGATCGACCTGGCGCCCGAAAGTGGTCCAGGCGCCAAAGGACAGCGCGGAGAGCTTGAGACCGGAAGAACCCAGACGGCGGTATTCCATGACAACTCCAAAGGGCGAGGGTTCTTCAGGCTGGGGGCAAGCATGCGCATGCGCAAGAGCGCGCGGCCCGGTCTGCGGGCGTCGGGGTGGGGGCGCGCCTACGAAGCCGTAATCGCAAACTGCGACTTGCATCAGTTCGGCAGTGCAGCAGATCGCGCGCACCGCCCGCAATGCGGCAGGTTTCGCTGTGTTCGCAACATTGCGAAACCGTATGCATGCCGCATCGCGCGCACGCGTGCGCGGAACTTGCGCGCGCCGCGCGACTCTTGATCTGCGTTGCATCTCCCCACCCCAAGCCGTTCCAGGAGTTCCTCATGTCTGCTCCCCGCCTTGCGCTGGCCGTGGCCATCGCCGCCGCGCTGCTGCCGGTTTCCGCGTTCGCCGCCAAGCCTCAAGCCAAGCCTGCCGATCATGCCGCCAACATCGACCGCTACTGGGCCAAGCCGCACACCTCGACCACCACGGGCGAAGTGACGATCAATGGCAAGCACATCGATTACACCGCCGACACCGGCACCATCATCCTGCATGACAAGCAGGGCAAGCCGACCGGCGAGATGTTTTACGTGGCGTATATCAAGCGCGGCGCGGATGCCGCCAAGCGTCCGATTTCCTTTCTGTACAACGGCGGTCCGGGCTCGTCCTCGGTGTGGCTGCACATGGGCGCCTTCGGCCCGGTACGCGTGGTCACCGACAGCCACATCCATACGCCGCCTGCGCCGTACCGGTTGGTCAACAACGATTACAGTCTGCTCGATGCCAGCGATCTGGTGTTCGTCGATGCCATGGGCACCGGTTACAGCCGCATCCTCGGCAAGGCCGAGGGCGGCGTGGGCACGCCGAAGATGTTCTACGGCGTCGATCCGGACGGCCAGGCCTTCGCCCAGTTCATCAGCAACTTCCTGTCGCAATACGGGCGCTGGAACTCGCCTAAATACCTGATCGGCGAGAGCTACGGCACCACGCGCAACGCAGTGCTGGCCAACATCCTCGAGCAGCAGGGCAACATCGACCTCAATGGCGTGGTGATGATGTCGAGCATCCTCAACTTCGATACCAGCATCGACCAGCCCAACCTCAATCCGGGCATCAATCTGCCTTATGCGCTGGCACTGCCCACGTATGCCGCGGTCGCCTGGTACCACAAGTCGCTGGCCAATCCGCCGGCCACGCTGCATCCCTGGCTGGACCAGGTGCAGACTTGGGCGATGGGGCCGTACCTGCACGCCTTGAACGAGGGCGCCGCGTTGCCGCAGGCGCAGGAACAGCAAGTCGCCGCGCAGATGGCGGCCTACACCGGATTGCCGGAGCGCTACGTGCTGCGCGCAAATCTGCGCGTGACCGGACCCGAGTTCGAGCAGACCCTGCTGTTGCCGCGTGGCGAGACCGCCGGGCGGCTGGATGCGCGCTTCTCCGGCCCAACCATGGATCCGCTGGCGGAGTCAGCCGTGTACGACCCGCAGAGCGCGGCGATCAGTTCGGCCTACACGGCGGCGTTCAACGACTACGTGCGCAAGACGCTCAAGTTCGGCGGCAAGCACACCTACAAGATCGTCTCCGACACCGTGGGCAACGACTGGAACCTGCTGCACACGCCGCCCGGACAGACCACGCCGGCCTATATCGCCACCAACGTGATGCCCGATCTGGCCGCGGCGATGAGCTACAACCCGGACCTCAAGGTCATGGTCAATGCCGGCTATTACGATCTGGCGACGCCGTACTACGCGGCGTGGTACCAGTTCGAGCAGTTGCCGATGCAGCGCAAGCTGATGCACAACATCCAGTTCCACTACTACCACGTCGGGCACATGCTCTACGTGCGCCCGCAGGATCTGGTCAAAGTGCACGCGAACATCGTGCGGTTCATCCGCAGCACTGATCACGAGCCTGCGACGCGCTGAGGCTGCTTCAGTTCGTCGCGTCATCTGGAGTCGAATCCGCAGCCGCTGCAGCGGCTGCGGATTCCAGCGCGCGCAACTGGCGCAGCAACTCGCGATACGCGTGCGGTGGACGATTGCCGGCGCGCTCGCTGCGCGCTTGCCGGATCAGCGCGCGCAGATTCTGCCGGTCGGCCTGCGCATGACGCTGCAGCAGTTCACCCAGGGCCGCATCGCCCTCGGCCAGAAGCCGCTCGCGCAGAGCATCGAGCCGATGCGCAACGGCCACCTCGTGGCGATGCGCCGCGGCGTCTCCGCCCAACGCCGCGCGCGCCGGCGCGAAAACCGCATCGGCATGACGACGCATCAGCTTGGCCAGAAACTGCAGTTGCCGCTTGCGCGCCACCGGCGCGGTGATGCGGCGCACGTGGGCGATTTCCGTGCGCACGTCCTCGGGCAACTCGATGCCTGCCAGGCGCGAGGGCGGCAGCGTCAGCAGCGCTTCGCCGAGGTCGAACAGCGCCAGCGCTTCGCGGCGCCGCTGACTGCGGCTGGGCGTTGCGGGCGTGTCGCTTGCGTCGTGGTCGGATCGCATGTCGTGGCACACTGCGCGGCTGATGAGGCGCGCAGCGTAGCGCGCCCGCGACGCGAGACACACCCATGCCCAATGCCGTGATCGCCGCCGGCGATGCCGATTTCAGTCCCGTCGCCGAGCTTGACCGGCTGGCCGCCATCGCCGCCGACGTGATCGCGCGCGCGCGCGGCGCCGGCGCCAGTGCAGCCGAAGTCAGCGCCAGCGTGGAGACCGGACTGAACGTCAGCGTGCGTCTGGGCGAGGTGGAAACCGTCGAGCACACGCGCGATCGCGGCTTCAGCCTCACCGTGTATTTCGGTCAGCGCAAAGGCAGCGCCAGCACCGCCGATCTCAAGTCCGAGTCGATCGCGGCGACGCTGGAGCACGCCTGCGCCATCGCGCGCTACACCGAGCCCGATCCGGCCGCCGGCTTGGCCGATGCCGCGTTGATGGCCAATCAGTTCCCCGACCTCGACCTGTGGCACCCGTGGCCGCTGAGCGTCGATGACGCCGTAGAACTCGCGCAGCGCTGCGAGGCCGCCGGCCTGGCCGTGGCCGGCATCGGCAACAGCGAGGGCGCCAGTGTCGGCAGCGGCAGCGCGCTCGAGGTGTACGCCAACTCGCATGGTTTCATCGGCCGCGAGCACGCCACGCAGCACTCGATGTCGTGCGCGCTGATCGCCGGCAACGACGAGGATGGCATGCAGCGCGATTACTGGTGGGACAGCGCGCGCGCGCGCGGCGACTTGATGGATGCCGCGGCGCTGGGCCGGCGCGCCGCCGAGCGCACGCTGGCACGGCTGGGGGCGCGTCCGCTGGCTACGCGCACCTGCAAGGTGCTGTTCACGCCGGACACGGCACGCTCGCTGCTCGGGCATCTGGTCGGCGCGGTCAGCGGTGGCGCGTTGTATCGGCGCGCCAGTTTCCTGCTCGACCAACTGGGTCAGAGTCTGTTCCCGGCGCACGTCAACATCATCGAACGTCCGCGTCTGCCGCGCGGCCCGGCTTCGGCCGCATTCGACGCCGAAGGCGTGGCCACGCACGAGCACCCGTTGATCGAAAACGGCGTGCTCAAGCGCTATGTGCTGGGCAGCTACTCGGCGCGCAAGCTGGGTCTGGTCAGCACCGCCAACGCCGGCGGCGTGCGCAATCTGATTCTGGAACCGGGCGCGCTGGATTTCGCGCAGATGCTCGATGCCATGGGCACCGGTCTGGTGGTGACCGAGCTAATGGGGCAGGGCGTCAACACCGTCACCGGCGATTACTCGCGCGGCGCGGCGGGATACTGGGTGGAGCGCGGCGTGATCGCACATCCGGTCGAGGAAGTCACCATCGCCTCCAACCTGCGTGCCATGTTCGCCGACATCGAGGCCGTGGGTAGCGATCTGGATGCGCGCGGTGGGCTGATGACGCCCTCCCTGCTGATCCGCGAGATGACCGTCGCCGGCGCGGAGTAGGGCACCTCGAAAAACCTTTCGCGGTGGCCGGCATGGCCAGGACGCCATGCCGCGCCCATCGCGCAAGCGGTGGACAGCGCGTTCCAGAGAGCTCCGCGCGTCAACCACAGCGCCGGCGACGCGTTGTCGATGACATGCGGCGGCCACGTGGCCGCGGAGTGCGGTCATGGCTACTGCCGATGCAAGACGCGCCGCCAGCGCGCTGAATCGCCTCGGACTGGGCGCACGCAACGGCGAGATCGCCGCGCTGGGTGATGCCGAGTCCTGGGCGCTGGGGCAATTGCGCCGGCGTGCCGACGATCTGGGCGTGTTCGCTGGTTTGCCCGACAGCCTCGACTACCTGCGCAAGGAGGCGCAGTTGCAGCAACAGCGGCGCGCGCTCAAGCGCGAGGAGGCCGGCCAGCCGGCGCCGACCGTGCCCGGCAAGGACGGCAAGGATGGCAAGCCGGTCAATCCGCTGGCGCGTTTGTATGCGCGGATGTTCGGCGCCGATCTGCGTCGCGAGGCCAGCGCGCGCTGGCGACTGGCCGCGCGCAGCGACACGCCGTTGGCCGAGCGTCTGGTGCGCTTCTGGTCGAATCATTTCGCGGTGTCGGTGGACAAGGGTCCGGCGCGCCTGTACGCCGCGCCGATGGAGCGCGAGGCGATCCGCCCGCATCTCAACGGCCGCTTCTACGACATGCTGCTGGCGGTGGAGCAGCATCCGGCGATGCTGCGCTATCTCGATCAGGCGCAATCGGTGGGGCCGGACTCGCCGCTGGCCGAGCGCGTCGATCGGCGCCTGGCGCGGCGCGCCGATGGCCAGCCCGCGCGCAAGCTGGGGCTCAACGAAAACCTCGCGCGCGAGATCATGGAGCTGCACACCCTCGGCGTCGGCGCGCACTACACGCAGACCGACGTCACCCAGTTCGCGCGCGCGCTGACCGGCTGGAGCCTGCCGCTGCCGCGCGAGCTGGAACAGGACGATGTGCGGCGCGCGTTCAAGTTCCGCCCGTTCGCGCACGAGCCCGGCAGCGTCACCGTGCTGGGCCGAACCTACGCCGATGACGGTGAGAATCAGGCCAAGGCCATCCTCGCCGACTTCGCCGTGCATCCGGCCACCGCGCGGCATCTGGCCACCGAGTTGGCCACGCATTGCGTCAGCGACACGCCGCCGCCGGAACTGGTCAGCGCCATGGCGCAGGCCTACCTCGCCAGCGGCGGCATGCTGCCGGCGCTGTATGCCGCGCTGCTCCAGCATCCGGTCACCTGGGCGCCGCAGGCGCGCAAGATCCGCACGCCGCAGGATTTGCTGGTTGCCGGATTGCGTGCCGGCGCCATCGATCCGGGCGACAAGCCGCAGCCGTGGGAAGGTTTCCTGATGCGTCTGGGCCAGCCCACCTTCATGCCGCGATCGCCGGCCGGTTACACCGATGTCGCCGCTGACTGGGTGGCGCCGGATGCACTGTGGAAGCGTGTGCAAGTCGGCGAGGCGCTGGCCGAACGTGTCGCGCGCGTGGGCCTTGATCCACGCGCGCTGGCGGCGGGCGTGATCGGTCCGGTGTTGCGCCCCGACACGCTCACCGCGCTGGCGCGCGCCGAGGCGCCCGAGCAGGCGGTGGCGCTGCTGTTCGCCAGCCCCGAATTCCAGTGGCGGGTGTGAGATGAGCACACGTCGCGAATTTCTGCGCCTGATGGGACTGTCCGCCGCGGCCGCCGCCACGCTGACGCTGTGGCCGGGCATCACCCGCGCCGCCACCGGTGCCGATACGCGCTTTCTGGTACTGATGCTGCGCGGGGGTCTGGATGGCATCCACGCGCTGCCGCCGTATGGCGACCCCGGCTACGCGCAATTGCGCGGTCCGCTGGCGCTGACGCCCGATGGCCCGACCGCGGAAGACCCGGCCGCGCTGCGCCTGGACGGCACCTTCGCGCTGCATCCGGCGCTGAGTTTCGCGCAGCAGTTGTATCAGCGCGGCCAGTTGCTGCCGATCGTTGCCGCCGCGCCGCCGTACTGGGGGCGCTCGCATTTCGAGGCGCAGGATTGCGTCGAGAATGGCACCGCCACGCCCGATGGCGCGCAGACCGGCTGGCTCAATCGCGCGGTCGCCACGCTGCCGGGCGTCGATGGCCTCGCGGTCAGCACGGTGATGCCGCTGATGATGCGCGGCGGCGGACGCATCAGCACCTGGTCACCGCCGCTGCCGATGCGCGTCAACCCGATCCTGCTGCAGCGCCTGGAGCCGCTGTATGCCGAGGATTCGCGTCTGGCCGCGGCCTTTGCCGACGCGCTGGCCAATCAGGGCGAGGGCAGCGGCGCTGCGATGACTTCTGCCATGGGCGCCGACAGGGCGATGGCGGCCGGCAAAGCCAAGGCCATGGGCAGCGGCGGACGCCTGCCGCAACTGATGCAGGCCGCGGGCACGTTCATGGCCAGGGCCGATGGTCCGCGTATTGGTTTTGTCGAGGATTACGGTTGGGACACTCACGCCAATCAGGCCGCGATTCTGGCGCGCAAACTCAAGGAACTGGACGCCGCCTGCGCCAGCTTCGCGCAGGCGGCGCAGCCGGTGTGGTCGCGCACGGTCATGGTGGTAGTCACCGAATTCGGCCGCACCGCGCGCATCAACGGCACCAACGGCACCGATCACGGCACCGGCGGGGTGATGTTCGTGGCCGGCGGCGCGGTGGCCGGCGGGCGTGTGGGCGGGCAATGGCCGGGCATGCTTCCGGGCCAGCTATATCAGGATCGCGACATCCACGCGACCACCGATTTCCGTGCCGTGTTCAAGGGTTTGCTGGCCGGCCACCTGGGTATCCGCGAGCGCGTGCTGGCCGCGCGCGTGTTTCCGGGCAGCGCCGCGCTGGCGCCGCAGGGTGGTTTGTTGCGTGCGGCCCTGGCGGCGTGAGGCGCCATGCGGCGGCGTTGCGATTGACACTGCGCGCGGCGCGCGTGAGGCTTGCCGGCACGACCACGGGGAGCCTGCCATGAGCGAAGAAAACCAGTACACCACGCCGCCGCCGCCGCCGCCGCCGACCGCCAGCGCGCCGCCGCAAGCCAGCGACATGGATCAGCGCAACTGGGCCATGTTCACGCACTTGTCGGCGCTGACCGGCATTTTCACTGGCGGCCTCGGTTTCATCCTCGGTCCGCTAATCATGTGGCTGATCAAAAAAGACCAGATGCCACTGGTCAACGAGGCCGGCAAGGAAGCGGTGAATTTCCAAATCACCATGCTGATCGCATTGCTGATTTCCTTCGTACTCATGCTGATAGTGATTGGCATATTCCTGGCTTTCCTGGTCAGTATTTTCGACGTCGTGATGGTGATCATCGCCGCGGCGCAGACCAGCAACGGCACGCGCTACCGCTATCCGCTGACGATCCGATTCATCAACTGAGCAATTGCAGCATGGCCGCCATACCCGCAATGGTCGCGGCCACGCGTGTCTCAGCGCGCGCGCGTCGCGGCGTGATGCGCCAGATCGCGCAGCAGATCGGCCTTGGCGCCGAAAGGCACCAGGGCTTGCAGCGCCAGCGCGGTGACCTCGTGCAGGCGCCGCTGCGCGCCCTCCATACCCAGCAGCGTCGGAAACGTGGGTTTGCCCTGGCGCAAATCCTTGCCCGCGGTCTTGCCCAGCGTCGCGGTGGCGCCTTCGACATCGAGCAGATCGTCGCGGATCTGGAATGCCAGTCCGAACGCCGCCGCGTAGTCATCGAGCGTGGCCAGCGTGGCGGCGTCGGCCGCGGCGGCCAGCGCGCCCATGCGCACGCAGGCGCGGATCAGTGCGCCGGTTTTCAGCGCGTGCAGATGCTCCAGCGCGGGCAGATCCAGATCACCGCCGGTCGCAGCCAGATCCAGCGCCTGGCCGCCCGCCATGCCTTCCGCGCCGCAGGCCGTTGCCAGGGTGCGCAGCATGCACAAGCTTGTGGCGGCATCGACGTCGGGCGCGGTGTCATGGGCGAGATGATCGAAGGCCAGCGCCTGCAGTGCATCGCCGGCAAGGATCGCCGTGGCCTCGCCGAACGCGACGTGGCAGGTGGGGCGACCACGGCGCAGGTCGTCGTCGTCCATCGCCGGCAAATCGTCGTGGATCAGCGAGTAGGCGTGGATCAGCTCGGCCGCCACGGCCGGCGCATCGAGGCGTGGCAGCGGCGCCTGCAGCAGCATGCCGGTAGCATAGGTGAGCAGCGGGCGCAGGCGCTTGCCGCTGCCCAGCGCGGCGTAGCGCATGGCTTGCCGCAAGCGACCGGGACCATGATTGGCGGGTGGCAGAGCGCGCTCAAGTGCCGTCTCGCTGCGCGCGGTCAGCGCAGCGAACGCGGGGCCAAGCTCAGAGAGCGTCGGATTCAAAGGGTTCGGCGTGATCGGGGGCTTCAGGATCGAGCAGTTTGCGCACGCGCAGTTCGGCCTGATCCAGCGCGCCCTGGCAGTTGCGGTACAGGGCGACGCCGCGCTCGAACGCGGCCAGCGAATCATCCAGGCTCAGATCGCCTTGCTCCATGCGCGCGACCAGGGTCTCGAGTTCGTCCAGCGATTGCTCGAAGGCAGCCGGCGGGCTGGGTGCGGTCGGCGCGTTGCTGGTGGACTTGGCCATGGCCGCGAACGCTAGCGCAGCGCAGGCGGCGATTCAATCGCCGGCGTCGTTTTGCCGAAGATTCGTGGCGCCGTCGAGGCGTGCCCGCAGCGGTGCGGTGCGCCGCCACAGTGGGCGCGCGCTGAAGTACGTCTGCCCGGCTGCGGTCAGCGCGATATCGCCCAGCGCCAGTGTTTCACCCGTGCCGGTTTCGATCAGCGGACAGCGCGCGCGCTGCCATGGCGGAATGCCGGCGCGCTGGAACAGGCTGCCCAGATCGCGCGCGTGCGCGCTGCCGTCTGGCCGCACGCGTTCGCCCGCGCGGCAGGCGCGTGCGCGCAGGGGCGGGTTGAATCGCGCGGGGGCATCCAGGCACAGCGCGGCACCGCCCGGCAGCACCAGCGGTGCGCCATCCCAGACCAGGTTCCAGTCGGATACGGGCGGCGGCAACCACGACTCCGCGTACAATCGGCCGCGCCAGGCACGCAGCACGCTGCGCGCATAACGCAGCTCCGGATTGCGATCGCGCGCGGCCTCGCGCAGCATGGTTTGCAGCGCGCCGCATTGCGCGCTGCTGGGCACATCGAGGCCGAGCGGGTGCAGCCAGCACGCCAGCACGGGTGCGCGCAGCAGGTCTGGCAAGGCCAGCCAGGCGGTGACGTCGAGCGTTTGCGTCGGCGCATCCAGCAGCGTGCGCAAGGCTTCCGCGCCGCGCCGCGCGAGATCATCGGCCACAGCGCGCTGCAGACGCGCGACGTGCAGCAACGCGGCGGATGCCTCGGGCCAGTGGCGCCCGAGTTGCGGCAGGATGCGCTGACGCAAGAAACTGCGCGCGTGCGCGGGATCGCGGTTGGCGGGATCGTCGATCACGCGCAGGCCATGCGCCTCGGTATACGCTTGTAGCATGGCGTGCGGCACTTCCAGCAGCGGCCGCCACAGCCAGCCGCCGGCGAACGCGCGCAGGTCGCGCATGCCGCCCAGTCCCTCGGGTCCGGCGCCGCGCAGCAACTTGAGCAGCACGGTTTCGGCCTGATCCTCGCGATGCTGCGCCAGCACCAGCAAGCCACCCGGCGGCAACTGCGCGGCCAGCGCGGCATAGCGCGCGGCGCGCGCGGCGGCCTCCATGCCTATGCCGCCGCGCGCGTCCACGCACACGCGCAGCAAAGTGATCGGCACCTGCCAGTACGCGCATTGCTGCAGGCACTGCGCGGCCCAGCGCAGGCTGTCGGGGTGCAGGCCGTGATCGACATGCAGCGCGTGCAGACCCCGCGCGCGCGCCGCCGGCAACTGGCTGAGCGCATGCAGCAGCGCGCTGGAATCAGGGCCGCCGCTATAGGCCACGCGCAGCGCGCCGGGTGGCGCAGCCGCAAGCACGGCGCTGAGCAGGGCGGGCAGGTCGCGGGTCATGCGGTGCATCAGGCCAAAGCCGCGCGGCAAACGCAAATGCGCGCCCGTGCTTGCACGCACTGCGCGCGCTGCGCATGCTGCGCGCCGCACAACGGAACCCGCGAATGAATCTGCCCGACAAGCTCGAGGATTGGCTGGACTACCAGCAACGTCAGCACATCCAGCCGATCGCGCTGGGTCTGCAGCGCGTGCGCGATGTGTGGCGGGCGCTGGGCGCGCCGTGTCCCGCGGATTGCGTGATCAGCGTGGGCGGCACCAACGGCAAGGGGTCGACCGTGGCGTTTCTCGAAGCCATGCTACGCGCGCGCGGCTTGCGCGTAGGCGCCTACACCTCGCCACATCTGCTGCGCTACAACGAGCGCGTGCGCATCGATGCGCACGATGCCGAAAACACAGCCCTGTGCGCGGCTTTCATGCGCATCGAGCAGGCGCGCGGCGCCACGCCGCTGACCTATTTCGAATACGGAACCCTGGCCGCGCTGCTGCTGTTCGCGGATGCGCGCCTGGACGTGGTGCTGCTGGAAGTGGGGCTGGGCGGGCGCCTGGATGCGGTCAATATCATCGATGCCGATGTCGCCATCGTCACCACCATCGGCATCGATCACACCGAGTATCTGGGTCCGGACCGCGACAGCATCGGCCGCGAGAAGGCCGGCATCGCGCGCGCCGGGCGGCCGTTGATCATCGGCGCGCTGGACCCGCCGCCGGGCCTGCTCGACAGCGCGCGGGCGAACGGTGCAAGCGTGCTGCGTCTGGGCGTGGATTTCAGCGTGGTGCCGCAAATCGATGCCTGGTGCTGGCAAGCGCGGCAGATGGCGAACGATGGTTTCGACAAAGCGCAACCCGCTTCGGTGCAATTCGCCGATCTGTCGCTGCGTGCGCCGCATCAGATCGACAACGCCGCCGCGGCGCTGGCGGCCTTGTGGGCGCTGCGCACGCGCCTGGGCTGGGACGCCGTGGCCTGCGCGCGTGGCTTGCAGGCGACGCGTCTGCGCGGTCGCCTGCAGTCCTGCGGCGGTCAGCCCGAGCTGATTGTGGACGTCGCGCACAATCCGCAGGCAGCGTCCGAATTGGCGTTGTGGCTGGATGCGCAGCCGCGTGTGCCCACCCACGCCGTGTTCAGCGCGCTGGCGGACAAGGACATCGCCGGTATCGGCGCCGCGCTGGGCGCGCGCATCGCGCACTGGCACGTCTGCGCCATCAGCGATGCCGGCGCGCGCGGTCTCGACGCCGCCAGCGTTGCCGCACGCTTGCGCGTGGTGCTGCCGCAGGCCGCCATCAGCCTGCATGTGGACGCGCACGCCGCGCTGGCTGCGGCGCGTGCAGCGCTGCCTGCGAGCGGGCGTGTGCTCGCCTTCGGCTCTTTTCACATAGCCGGCGCAGTGTTGGACCGGTTGCCGTCGTAGGTCTGAACGCTGCGACAGCGGCAGCGAGGGGACGCCGCGCAGGCGCTATAATCCGCCGCCCTTCCAGCCCGCGAGAGCGCCTGTGGATGCACGCCTGAAACAGCGTTTGATTGGTGCCGCCGTGCTGCTGGCGCTGATCGTCATCGTGGTACCGATGTTCTTTTCGGGTCACGAGCAGGGCGGCAACGCCACGACCTCGGTTAGCCTTGGCATTCCGGCGCAGCCCGAGCCGCCGCTGCAGAGCAAGACGCTGGAGCTTGGCGCGCCGGCGCCTGCCGCGACCGCAGGCCAGTCGCTGCCGGGCGGGCGTCTGGCCACGGTGACGATTCCGGGCCTGCCTGCCGATGCCAGCAGCAGTGGCGCCTTGCCGCGACCCGCGCCGGGCATGTCTGCGACCAACGCGCGGGGGCCGAGCCCGAGCACGGCGCCAGCCCCGGCGCCAGTACCAGCGGCAACCGTGGTGCAGCCGAAGAAGTTATCCGCTCCGCTGCCGGTGGGCACGGCCGCGCAGGCGGGCTACGTCATCAATCTGGGCGTCTATGCCGATATGGGCAACGCCCGTGCACTGGCCGCGCGCGTGCACAAACTCGGCATCAAGGTGGGCCTGCAGCCGATGGTGCGCGCGGATGGGCCGATGGTGCGCGTGTATGCGGGGCCGTATCCCAATCGCGCCTTGGCGGAAGCGGCGCGGTTGCGTATCCATGCGCATGAGCCGCACACGGCGGCGGTGCTGATTCCCAGCCCGACCAACCTCAGCGCTGACCAACCGGCCGCCGCGCTGCCGGCCGGGCAGCCGGGTGGCTGGGTGGTGCAATTGGGCGCCTTCGACAATGCGACGGTCGCCAACACCCTGAAGGATCGTGCCCTTGCCGCGGGATTCCCGGCCTACACCGATACCATGCGCACCGCGCAAGGCGCCACGCTGTGGCGCGTGCGCGTGGGGCCAGAGGCCAGCCGTGATGCCGCCGTGGCCTTGCGCGCGCAGTTGCAGGCCAAACTGGCACAGGATGGCATCGTGGCTGTTGCGCATTGAGTCGGCGGGATTGCCGTGAGCGCCGCCGACTACGCCATCGTCGCGGTCATCGCGATCTCGGTGCTGCTGGGGCTATGGCGCGGCTTGATCGCCGAGGTGCTGGCGCTGGCGGTCTGGGTCGCGGCGCTATGGGCCGCATGGCAGTTCGGCGAGAGGGTGTCGGCGTACATGCCGGCGGCATTGCGCGAGCCATCCGCGCGATTGTTCGCGGCGTGGGCGCTGATTTTCGTGCTGGTGCTGATCATTGGCGCCGTGCTCGGCTGGCTGCTGCGCATGCTGGTGCGGGGCACCGGCCTGTCCGGCACTGATCGCATGCTGGGCATGCTGTTTGGTGCCGCGCGCGGCGTGCTGATCGTGACCCTGGGCGTGCTGTTGCTGGGCATGACGCCGTTTCCGCGTGATCCGTGGTGGCGCCAGTCGGTGTTGATTCCGAGCTTTCAGCGCGCGGCCGAGGCCTTGCAAGCACGCCTGCCGCCCGGCGTGGCGCGCTACGTGCGCTTTGATCCAGAGCCACTGCCTGCGGTCAAGCTGCCGTTCGCGCTGCCATCTCGTACGGTTCCGCCCCCTTCATCTCCCGAGTCCTGAAACCATGTGCGGAATCATCGGCATCGTCGGTCGCGCCGACGTTGCATCGCAACTCTACGATGGTCTGACCGTGCTGCAGCACCGCGGCCAGGACGCCGCCGGCATCGCCACGCTGGACGGCGCGCGCCTGCGCCTGCACAAGCACAACGGCCTGGTGCGCGACGTGTTCCGCGAAGAGCACATGCGCGTGCTGCTGGGCCGCGCCGGCATCGGTCATTGCCGCTACCCGACCGCGGGCTGCGCGGATGTTGGCGAGTCGCAACCGTTCTATGTGAACTCGCCCTACGGCATTGCCTTCGCGCACAACGGCAACCTGGTCAACACCGAGGCACTGCGCCGCGAGTTGTACGAGGACGATCGCCGCCACATCAACACCGATTCCGATTCCGAGGTGCTACTCAACGTGCTCGCGCACGAACTGGCGGCGGCGGCGCCGCACAAGTTCAGCGCGGAAGGCTTGTTCGATGCGGTCGCCCAAGTCCACCGCCGCGCGCGCGGCGGTTACGCCTGTGTGGCGTTGATCATGGGCCAGGGCCTGCTGGCGTTCCGCGACCCCAACGGCATCCGCCCGCTGGTGCTGGGCGTGCGCGAAAGCGCTGCTGGCAACGAATACGCGTTGGCCTCCGAATCGGTGGCATTCGACATACTCGGTTTCAAGCGCCTGCGCGACGTGGCGCCGGGTGAGGCGGTGTTCGTCGGGCTCGACGGCAGCCTGCACAGCCGCGTGTGCACGGCCGGCGCGCCGCACGCGCCGTGCATTTTCGAGTACGTGTACCTGGCGCGACCGGACTCGATGATCGAGGACGTCTCCGTCTATAAGGCGCGGCTGCGCATGGGCGAGCGCCTGGGCGCCAAGATCCGGCGCCTGCGCCCGGACCACGATATCGATGCGGTGATTCCGATCCCGGACACCGCGCGCACCGCGGCCAGTTCGCTGGCGGCGGTGTTGGGCGTGCCGTTTCGCGAGGGCTTCGTCAAGAATCGCTACATCGGCCGCACCTTCATCATGCCGGGGCAGGGCGAGCGCGCGAAGTCGGTGCGCCGCAAGCTCAATCCAATCGAGCTGGAATTCCGCAAGAAAAGCGTGCTGTTGGTGGACGACTCGATCGTGCGCGGCACCACCTCGAAGCAGATCATCCAGATGGCGCGCGAAGTCGGTGCACGCAAGGTGTATTTCGCCTCGGCCGCGCCGCCGGTGCGCTACCCGAACGTTTATGGCATCGACATGCCGGCCGCGCACGAACTGGTCGCTCACGGGCACAGTGAAGCCGAGGTCGAGACGCTGCTGGGCGCCGACTGGCTGGTGTATCTGGATCTGGCTGATCTGGAAGCAGCCGTCGCCGAAGGCAACGAGGCGTTGACGCGTTTCGATGCCTCGTGTTTCAACGGCGAATACGTCACCGGGTTGGACGAGGGGTATCTCGAAGCCCTCGAAGCCGCGCGTTCTGACGACGCCAAGACGCGCCGTCGCATGGGCTGAACGCGTCGCCGCGCCGCCGCACTGAAACTCTGCTGCGGTTGGCCAGCCGCTTGGCGGCCACCCGCCCGGCACTACCGTGATCTGATCGTAGCCACCTAGCAGAGGCCTGCGGGCATGCCGTGCTGGCGCGCGGCAGCCGGATTCATGCCTTCCCGCAGCAGCGCGGCCGTGGCGATCAGAAATGCGACCCAGGGCGCGAGCCGCTTGTTTACGATTCGGCATGTTTTACAAAAGTGTCATGCGAAACTGTTAACCTTTTGTCACTCGCGCGATAGCTGCGCGTAAGGGGGTTGCCGGCACGTTGTCGCTTCCGCAATGCGCGGTAGGCCGTGCTGCGCCCAATCCTTACTTTTCTGTGAGAAAGGGCACATCCATGAGTAATCAAATCCGCGTCAAGATATTGCCGTTCGCCATCGCCGCGCTGCTGGCGTGCTCCAGCGCTCATGCGCAAAACACTTCATCGGCCGTAACCGGCCAAGTGGTCGATGCGCAGGGCAAGCCGGTGGCGGGCGCCACCGTCACCATCGTCAACGTGCCCTCGGGCACCACGCGCGTGGTCACCACCGATGCCATGGGCAACTACAACGCGCAGGGTCTGCGCGTCGGCGGGCCGTTCGATATCACGGTGAAGAAAGACGGCATGGAAACGTCCGAGAAGAACGGCATTTACCTGAAGTTGGCGGAAACCAGCACGCTGGATTTCAGCATCGGCGTGCGGGCCAAGGAACTGGGCGCGGTGACCGTCACCGCCGCGGCGATGAACACATTGTTCCAGCCCGAGAATCGCGGGCTGACGACCAACGTGACGCAGCGCGAGATCGACACGTTGCCGGCCACCGGCCGCAGTCTGCAGGATTACGTGCGTCTCGATCCGATGGTCAACGTCAATGCCTCGGGTGGAATCTCGGCTCTGGGCCAGAACAGCCGCTACAACAACATCAACATCGACGCGGTGCCCACCAATGATCCGTTCGGTCTCGAGGCCGGCGGCATGCCCTCGCTCGGGCAGCCGATCTCGATCGACACCATCAGCGAGATCAACGTCTCGACCAACAACTACGACGTCACCAACGCGCACAACGTCGGCGCGCAGATCAACGCGGTGACCAAGAGCGGCACCAACCAGTTTCACGGCGATGTCTATTACGTCTATCTGCCCAAGCAGTGGGTGGGCAATGGCGCGTCAGACACGCCGTTCACCGGCTTCACCAAGAACACCACGGCCGGCTTCACCCTGGGTGGCCCGATCATCAAGGACAAGCTGTTCTTCTTTGTCGCCTACGAGGATCAGAAATCCACCGCGCCTGCCCCGGACATCGGCATCATCGGTTCGGGCAAAGGCAGCATCGTTCCCATCACGCAAGCGCAGCTCGACCAGATCGCGCAGATCGCGCAGGGGTATGGTTTCGCTACCGGCAGCAGCCAGCTCGGCGCGCCCAACACGGACGAGAAGCGCTACCTCGCCAAGTTCGACTGGAACATCAACAACAACCACCGCATCGAGTTTCGCTACGACCGTACCAAGAGCAATCTTGCCGTGATCAGCGCCAGGGGCGGCTCGGGTGGCTATGTGAATCTGGCCAGCGCCAACTACTCGCAGTTGCGCGATTTCAAGAACTACGTGATCAACACCTACGACGACTGGTCCGACACGTTCTCGTCCGAGACCTCGGTGTCCTACGGCAGCTATCTGCGCGCGCCGCTGTTGAATGGTCCGTTGTCGCCGCAGGTGCAGGTATACGTCAACGGCACCAGCGGCCCCAGCGTGTACATGGGCACCAACTACTCGTACCAGGCCAACAACCTCGACACCAAGACGTGGACCGGCTTCTGGGCGGGCACGCTGTTCCTCAACGATCACACCGTGAAGTTTGGCGTGGACTTCCTGCGCAACAACTACAACAACCTGTTCCTGCAGTACTACGCGGGTGGCTACCTGTTCACCAGCATCGCCAACTTCCAGGCAGGCAACTATTCCTTCTACCAGTTGCGGCAGCCGAGCAGCGGGAATCTGGCGGATGCCTCGGCGATCTGGTCCTATGACAACTGGGGCTTCTTCGCCCAGGATGTCTGGCAGATCAACGATGCGTTGAACCTGCAATATGGCCTGCGCTGGGATGTGCCGCGCGTGCCCACGGCACCGGCCTACAACGCCTTCTTCACGCAGACCTTCGGCCTGCGCAACAACAGCACCATCAACGGTCATTCGGTGCTGGAACCGCGGCTGTCGTTCAACTATACCTTCGACACTGCGCGCCCGACCCAGTTGCGTGGCGGCATCGGCCTTTTCATGGGCGCGACGCCGGCGGTGTGGCAATCCAACCCGTTCACCAACAACGGCATCAACGTCACCACCTACACAGCCTACAACCCGGCCACCGGCGGACCGCTGTCATCCAATCCGTACAACCAGCCCAGGCCGGCGACCAACCAACCCAAGCAGACGGTGGATTTGCTCAGCAGCAATTTCCAGCAGCCGACGGTGTTGAAGACCTCGCTGGCACTCGACCATGAGCTGCCGTGGTGGGGCATGGTGGCCAGCGCCGAGATCTCCTACGTCAAGGATCAGGAGGCGATCTATTACCAGAACCTCAACCTCGGCGCGCCGACCACGATGGGTCCGGACGGTCGCCCGATCTTCTTCAAGCTCAACGGCAACGGCACCATCTGCACCACGTCCAGTTGCAGCCTGGCCAATGCCAATCCCAAGTTCAGCAGCGTGATGTATCTGGACAACACCACACAGGGCAGCGCCACCTACACCACGCTGCGCTTGCAGCATCCAGGTGACGAAGATGGCTTTGGCTGGTCGCTGGCGTGGACGCATGGTCGGGCCTCCAGCGTCAATCCTGGATCGTCCTCGGTAGCCTATTCCAATTGGAGATACAGCCCATCAGTCAATCCCAACGGCGATGTCGCCTACAACACCAATTTCAACGTGCGCAATCGTCTCGGCGGCTATCTGGCGTGGTCGCACAAGTTCTATCGCGACTATCGCACCAGCTTCGGCGCGTACCTGAATGTGGCCAGCGGCACACCCTACAGTTGGGTCTATGGCAATGATGCCAACGGCGATGCCGTGTACTACAACGATCTGGTCTACGTGCCGACCGGACCTGGCGATGTCGAGTTCACCAGCAATACCTCGGCGCAGTTGCAGCAGCAGTTTTTCAACTACATCAAGTCGCAGCCCGGGCTGAGCAAATATGCCGGGCACGATGTGCCGCGCAACGGCAGTTCCCTACCGTGGACGCATCAGCTCGATCTGCGCATCAGCCAGGAAATCCCGGGCCTGTTCGAGGGCAACAAGGGCGAGGTGGTGCTGGATATCTACAATTTCCTCAACATGCTCGACAAGAACTGGGGGCAGCTACCGGCGCTCGGCTATGACCCGCAGACCCGCAATCTGGCGAATTTCGCGGGAATCGATCCTGCCACCGGCAAGTACATTTATGATCTGAGCCGTTATGCCGACGCCAATGGCAACTATGCGCCGCAGACGTTCGGACTGCTCGACGGCGTGGGTTCAAATACCTCCAAGGTTTTGTCGCGCTGGTCGGTGCAGATGACGGTGCGCTACAAGTTCTGATTCTGCTCCGTGCCGCAAACATGGCCGGCGCCTGCGGGGGCGCCGGCTTTCCTGTTTCGGCAAGCTTGCAATCGTCATCCGCCAGGATGATGCTGACCGGCTGGAATCAGCATGTCCGCGGAGAACGCATCATGAATGTCAACAGGGAGGCACGCGACGAGGATTACCTGCCGCCGCAGCCGCCGGTCAAAGGCGTGGTGAGCGCGCGCATCTCGCCCTCGGGTGGCCTAGACGTGCTCTCGCGCAACGAAGTGGCGATGCTGCGCGATGTCAGCGCCTCGGGGCTGCATGGCTTGCTGCGCCGCTGTGCGCTGGCGGTGCTAACTTCGGGCAGCGAAAGCGACGACCCGCGCTCGACGCTCGAGCGCTATCCCGATTTCGACATCCAGGTGCTGCAGCAGGATCGCGGCATCAAGCTGGAGTTGCGCCGCGCGCCGGCGCAGGCTTTCGTTGACGGGCAGATCATTCGCGGCATCAACGAGCTGCTGGTGGCGGTGGTGCGCGACATCGTATACGCATCGTCCAGCCTCGCTGCGGGGGCGTTCGATCTGGCCGATTCGGTCGGCATCACCCACGCCGTATTCGAAATTTTGCGCAACGCGCGCATTTTGCGCCCGCATGTCGATCCCAACCTTGTCGTGTGCTGGGGTGGTCACTCGATCGCGCGCGCCGAGTACGACTACACCAAGCAGGTGGGCTACCAGCTTGGCCTGCGCGGACTGGATATTTGCACCGGCTGTGGACCGGGCGCCATGAAGGGTCCGATGAAGGGCGCGACGATCGCGCATGCCAAGCAGCGCCGGCGCCACAATCGCTACATCGGCATCACCGAGCCCGGCATCATCGCCGCCGAGTCGCCCAATCCGATCGTCAACCATCTGGTGATCATGCCGGACATCGAGAAGCGCCTTGAGGCCTTCGTGCGCATCGGTCACGGCATCATTGTGTTCCCGGGAGGCGTGGGCACGGCAGAGGAGATTTTCTATCTGCTCGGTCTACTGCTGCACCCGGACAACGCCGTGCAGACCTTGCCGCTGATCCTCACCGGGCCGCGCGAATCGGCGACCTATTTCGAGCAGATTGATCGCTTTCTGCGCATGGCGCTGGGCGATGGCATCGCGCGCCACTACCACATCATCATCAACGATCCGCAGGCCGTGGCGCGTGCGATGAGCAAGGGTGTCGATCGCGTGCGCGAGCAGCGCCTCGACAACAAGGATGCGTTTTTCTTCAATTGGGCGCTCAACGTGCCGTTCGCCTATCAGCAGCCGTTCCAGCCCACGCACGAGGCGATGGCGGCGCTGAGCCTGCATCGCGACCGACCCGCGCACGAACTGGCCGCCGATCTGCGGCGCGCGTTTTCGGGCATCGTCGCCGGCAACGTCAAGGAAGAAGGCCTGCGCACAATCGAGACTGGCGGCCCCTATGCGATCAGCGGCGAGCCTGCGATCATGCAGGCGCTGGATGCCATGCTGCAGGCCTTCGTCGCTCAGCACCGCATGAAGTTGCCTGGTGGCAAGGGCTACCAGCCCTGCTATCGCATCACGACGGATGGCTGAAGGTAGCGCAGCAGCTTGACGCGCTTCGCGTCGGACACAACAATGCGCAGCTCACGCCCGAATAGCTCAGCCGGTTAGAGCACCTGACTGTTAATCAGGGGGTCGTTGGTTCGAGTCCAACTTCGGGCGCCAGTGTTATGCGGCTCAGTGTGCCAATCGTGAGTTGTCGATCATGAGATTGGCAGATCATCCCCGCCGCCACGCATGATGCGCGCCTCGGGCGAAACGGCAGCATTACTCCGCAAATCAGATGAATGTATGCGATCTGTGATGCAGGCCACGCATTCAGTCTGCAGTGCGTAGCCCAGCTATTAGAAAAATGTAAAACGAGGTAAACTCGGCGATACATGCCTTGAGCGCTGTTGCACCACCCTGAACCTCGTCATGAAGCTGTCTCGCCTGCTCTCGTTGCTGCTGCTTGTCGCACTGGCTGCCGGACTTTCCGCGCCAGCGCTGGCGCTTGGGCGCTACGAGAGCAATGCGCGTTCGCAAGAGGCTCTGGCCAGTTCCCTGCTGCATCGCGCACCAGCACAAATCACCGAAATCGCTCCCGGCGTGGTGTTGCCGCTATGGAGGGGCAACGACGGCAAGTTGCTGGCCATCGTGGCGTCCAGTCCGGCCGGCAACGCAGGCGGTTGGCGGGCACCCTTGCTCGGCGGCGCGCTCAATCTGCGCGCGGTTGATGCCTCGCCCTTGCTCACCGAAACGCTGCGTTATCAATTCGACAATGGCTTGCGCGCCGATGCACGCATCGCGCAACGCAGTTGGAGCGCACCCGGATGCGACATGACGCAGGCTGGTATGCGCGGCGGGCTATGCACAGGCGGGCAAACCAATCTGGGTGGCGTGACCTCGGCGGAATTTGGCGCCGGCTACACGCGCGGTCCCGTGGGCATGGAATTCTCACTGGGTTTGTCACGCCCGAGCAACCTTGGAGGCCCACTGGCAGCACCCACGTTGGCTCCACTGTATGGCGGCGGCGGGGTGACGGCGGGTTTGCCGCTGGATCTGCTGGGCAGCACCACGCGATTGAGCGCCAACAGCATTCTTGCCATGGGTGGCCTGCACTTTGAGCTTGGCGCCAGCTATGGCCGGATCAACACGGACGCCACCCTGCTGCCCAGCCTCAGCGGTTTGAACGAAAAGTCATTGCGCTTCGGCATCGGCCGCGGCGCCATCACCGGTGTGGTCACCGGACGCGTGCTCACCCCGGGTAGCGCGCTGGGCAGTGGTCTGGATCTGCAACCTTGGACCACGGTGGATCTCGGCATCACTTGGCGTCTGCCGTGGCACGGCGCTTTCAGCGTGGGCGCACAGAATCTGTGGTCGCAGGGTGCGCCGCCGCCTGGTGCCAACGTGCCTGGCGCTGCTGCGCGCATCCCCTACGTGCAGTACCAGCAGGATCTCTGAGGCAAGTCCCGCCCAAGGTCTGGGCGATGTCAGTCGTGGGCGCTCACACGCCCGCGCGCACCTTCCCGCCCCAAACGCTTGCGATCTGCTGACGTTTCCGTAGTTTGATTGCGAGTTGCGGCAGCGGCCTGCCGCACACTGCCCCCAATCCATGTTGAACGTTGCACGTGCCGCACCGTCGGGCCAAGAGTCGGCACTTGGCTGCCACGACATGCACCGCGTCGAAGTGAAGCGGGTATTCCAACGGGGTTAGAAAGTTGTTAGAGTCGGGTGTACCAGGGTAAGGGTAGGGCCTCCCCAGGCCGTTCAAGGACGAAATCACTATGTCCCGACACACGTCACACCACCGACGTTGGAGAGTTTAATGAACCTCGATACGAACAAGCTTTCATCAGCCGTACGCTTGGCGCTCACGCTGGGCGCGGTTGCCACCGCAGGTGTCGTCGGCAGCGCCATGGCGCAGGACACCGGCACCACCACTCCACCGAGCAGCACCAAGGCGAAGGAGCTGCAGACCATCGTGGTCACCGGCTCGCGCATCCGCCGTGTGGATGTCGAGACCGCCAACCCGATCTTCACCATCAGCCGGCAGACCATCCAACAGAGCGGCGCGGTCACCCTGGGCAACTTGGTTCAGTCGACACCGGCGATCTCCGGTGACGCGACCAATCCCAGCGTCAATAATGGCGGCGGCGATGGTGCGGCCACCATCTCGCTGCGTGGCTTGGGTGTCTCGCGCACGCTGGTCCTGATCGACGGCCACCGCATGGCGATCGATCCCAATCAGGGCGCGCCGGATATCAACACCATCCCTGCCGCGCTGGTGGAGCGCGTTGAAATACTGAAAGATGGCGCGTCCTCGATCTATGGCTCCTCGGCCATCGGTGGCGTCGTCAACTTCATCATGCGCAAGAACTTCCAGGGCGCGGAGTTCAGCACCAACTACGGCATCTCGGATCACAGTGACGGCGCCCGGCGGGGCGCATCGGTGATGTTCGGTGAGTCCGGCGAGCGCGGGAGCATCGTGGCGGGCATCTCCTACGAGAAAACCGATGGCATCTCCAGCGCCAATCGCAGTTTCTCGCGCAAGGCCTTGTATCTGTACTACGGCCAGATCCTGCCGTTTGGTTCCTCACGTGTACCCAACGGCCGCATCGTGTACCCGGGCAACCCCAATGCACTGACCTGCATTACCGGCACCACCTGCTCTTCACTCAGCGACTTCCGCACCTACAGTCCCACGACGGATTCCTATAACTACCAGGCCCAAAACCTGATCCTGGTGCCTTCAGAACGCACGAATGTCTTCTTCATGGGTCAGTACCACCTGTCGGATAACGTCTCGGCTTTCATGGATTTCTTTGGCAACAAAACAACCTCGCACTCGGCACTTGCACCGTCACTGGCGGACACTGGGATTCCCAGCCCGCTGGTGATCTCGGCGCAAAGCATCTATAACCCGTTTGGTGTGGAGTTCTCGAACGCTTCAGGTAACCGGTTCGAGTACCGCTTCAGCGGTCTCGGTCAGCGCATCTTCCAGTTCGGCACGGAAACCAACCAAATCATCACCGGCCTGAAAGGTGACGTCGGCAGCACCTCCTGGCAATGGGACGCCAACCTCAATTACAGCCGCGTGAGCACAGGCGTGAACGACATAGGCTTTGTCAACTTGGCGGCCGCCGATCAGGCGTTCGGGCCTTCGTACTACAACAACGGTGTACCCACTTGCGGCACGTCCGGCAATCCCATCGTTGGCTGCACGCCAATCAACATCTTCGACGCCAACAGTCCTAGCCAGACCGCGCTACTCCAACAATACGAATCGCATCCATTTACCCAGACGATTTATATAACGCGTCAAGCCTCAGTTAATGCCAACGGCGACCTGTTCACGTTGCCAGGCGGCACCGTGCGCTTGGCGGTGGGCGCGGATTACCGCAAGCGCTACACCAGTGGTATGGTCAGTTCAGATATCCAGATCAATCCGGCCACGGGTACCTGTGCGCTGGGTACCGGCTGTGCCTCGTCGGTGCAGGGTGGTTTTAACGTGAAGGAGGCCTATGCCGAAGTCTTGGTACCGCTCCTCAAAGACGTCCCCTTCGCGCACTCCCTGAACGTCGACATCGCCTCACGCTATTCGAAGTACTCATTGGCGGGTAGTACTACCAATTCCAAGATCTCCATGGCGTGGCGGCCTATCAATGATTTGTTGCTGCGCGGTACGGTGGCACAGGTTTTCCGTGCGCCATCCATCAGCGATCTGTTTGCCGGCCCAGCCAACAGCGCGCCAACTTTCGTCGATCCGTGCGCAGGCTATATCCCTGGTGTTAGCCCAGCGTCCGAAAACAATGCGTGCGGCGCGCCCACGGGAGCAACGGCTATTCCAGCGACGGGTATCGCCAAGCCGACGGTCTCGCAAACCAGCGCGATCGTGTCGGGTTCCCAATATGCGAACTACAACTTGAAGCCCGAATTCGGCAAGAGTTTCGACTTCGGCTTTGTCTACGACCCGCACTGGCTGCCCGGCTTCTCCACCAGCGTGGACCTGTGGCGCATCTACCTGAATGACACCATCGTGACGGCCAACGCCCAGGTCGTCGCGGATCAATGCTTCAGCGATCCGGCCAGCAGCCTGTGTGCCTTGATCCACCGCTTCCCGAACGGACAGGTGTCCAACATCTTCTCCCCGGTCATCAACTTGGGGCGTCTGGATACCTCGGGTATCGACTTCGGTTTCCGCTATCACCTGCCGCACTTCAATACGTTCGGTGTGAACCCAGGCAATTTCACCGTGGTGATGGACGGCACGTGGACCCGTCAGTTTACCGATGTGCCTGTGCCCGGCATGTCCAGCGTTCCCATCATCAAGGCCGCCGGCCAGTTCAATCAGACCTTCGGCAACTTCGCGCGCTGGCGTGGTTTGGGCAGCCTGTACTGGGATCGTGGTCCGTGGAATGCGATGTGGCGCATGCGTTACGTTGGTCATATCGCGGTGCCGATCCAGGACTTCGGGTCCGGGGTGTTCACCACGTTCCATTTCGGCGCCTATGTCTACAACGACTTCTCGGTGGGTTACGATATCGCCCCGATCAACACAAAACTGCAGATTGGTGTCAACAACGCGTTCAACAAGCAGCCGCCGATTTTCACGCAGAACGTAGTCATCAACGCCAACACGGACGTAAACACTTACGATGTCATCGGCCGCTACTACTGGGCAAGTGCGACCGTCAAGTTCTGATCAGTCGCAACGTGTGATCAGCCTGACCTGCGCGCGGCCCTCAAGCCGCGCGCATTTTTTTGGATGGGCACCGAGTGAATCTTCCAACTATTCCGGCACTGGAGCGCGCCCTTCAGGCGGGCAGTTACAAGGATGCTGAGGCAGGTGCTCGTACACGTCTGGAGGAGAAGCCGGATGATGTGTCCGCACTGGTGATTCTGGCTGTCGCTTTGGGAGCGCAGGGAAGACTCGCCGAGGCTTTGCCGTACTACCGACAACTGACCGATGCGCAACCCGGCGAGGCAGCGCATTGGAGCAATCTTGCGACCGCGTTGCGTGAGGCGGGCAAGCTTGATGAGGCTGCTGCGGCCTATCAACAGGCGCAAGTGCTGAGCCCTCATGACGCGAGCGTGCTTGCGAATCTGGGTCTTTTACGTTGGCAGCAAGGTGATGTCATTGAGACCCGATCCATCATGTTGGAGGCCAGCCAGCGCGCTCCGGATTCGGCCGAGCCGCGCATTTACGGAGCTTTGGCGTGTCATGCCTGTGCTGAGGATGAAGAGGCGCGCCGACTTTTGTTGGGCAGCGCGCGTTGGCCGCCGATGGATGAGAGCCTGGAAGTTGATCTCGCCACAGCACTGATCCAGATCGAGCAGACCGATACTGCCGAGCGTCGCCTGCAGCAGTTGCTGGGCAGGAAACCGGATTCGGCCAGGGCACACGTGCAGCTTGCGGCGCTTTATGAGCGACTGAGCCGCATCGCCGAGGCCGAAAACATGCTTGCTGCCGTTGCGCCCGAAGCTTGGGGCGATGAAGGTTTGGCGGTGCACGCCGCGTTGCTGCTGCGAGCGGGGCGCGTGCTCGAGGCGCGGACCGCGTATGAAGCGCTTTTGCAGCGAGTTTGCATGATCGGCCACAACGCGCCGTTTTACTTTGCCCTGGCCAAGGCCTGTGACCGCTTGGGTGATGCCGCCTCGGCCATGCGCGCACTTGAGGACGGGCATGCTGCGCAGCTTCACACCGCCTCGCGTTTGGTCCCGGATTTGGTCGACCCCGCGTCGGAGCCGTTGCCCATCACGCGACAGCGTGTCACGCAGGCCGACTGCGCGCGTTGGCAGGCGATTGCGGCGCCCGATGTGCAAGCGTCGCCGATCTTTGTGGTGGGGTTTCCGCGCTCGGGCACGACCCTGCTGGAACAGATGCTCGACGCGCATCCCGCGCTGCGCTCCATGGATGAGCAGGGGTTTTTCCAGGATGTCATCGAAGGGATGCAGCGCATGGGTTGGACCTATCCACATGACTTGGGCAAGCTGGACAGTGAGGCTTGCGCCACTCTGCGCGCTATTTACTGGGCGAAAGTGGCGACCGTGGTTGCTCTCAAAGACGGTGTGCGTTTGGTGGACAAGAACCCACTGAATATCCTGCGACTGCCCATGTTGCAGCGGATCTTCCCCAACGCCCCCGTGATTCTCGCCTTGCGCCATCCGATGGATGTCGTGCTGAGTTGTTATATGCAGAGTTTCCGAGCCCCTGCATTTCAAATGCTGTGTTCTTCGCTCGACCGACTGGCACGCGGCTACGCCAACGCCCTGCGGTTTTGGATGGACCAGAGCGAGGTGCTGCGTCCCCACGCGATGGAACTGCGCTACGAGGATTTGGTGGAGGATCCGGCGCGGTACGCGCGTGCGTTGGGTGACTTTCTGGGCCTTGAGGACGTGTCGGCATTGCTCGAGTTCGATACACACGCGCGCGCCAAGGGCTTCATCAGCACACCCAGCTATGCGCAAGTGGTTGAGCCGCTGCACAAGCGGGCTGTGGGGCGTTGGCAGCGCTACCGACCCTGGCTGGAGCCGGTGCGGCTTGAGCTTGCACCGTTCTGCGAACGCTTCGGCTACAGCCTCGACTAAACCATGTCCCAGGAGCGCGTCGACCGGATTCTTGGAGCGCTGCAGCGTGGGCAGGCGGCGCAGGCGCTGGCCGAGGCGCGTGTGTTGGCGCGGGACTACCCGCAGCACGAGGCGGTATTGTCATTGCAGGCGACCTGTGCGCAGCAAGCGGGCGAGATGGCGCAAGCCGATACCCTGCTGACGACGCTGGTCGAGCGATTCCCCAATACTTGGCAGCACTGGAACAATCTTGGCAATGTGGCGCGCGCGCGGGGTGAAGCCGTGCGCGCACGCGAGGCCTATAAACACGCGCTTGTGCTTCATCCCGGCGCAACGCGTACACGCGCCAACCTCGGTGTGCTGTTGCTCAGCGGTGGTGATCTCATCGCCGCCGCGGATGCCCTCAAGATCGCAGCGCAATCTCCCGATGCCGAGCCCAGCATGCGCATCTGGGCAGCCGTGGCGCATCAGGCGCTCGGCGATGGTGCCGCAGTCGATGTACTGCTGAGCGGTTGGCATCAGTGGCCACGCGGTTCCGAGGAGTCGCTGCTGGAGCTTGGCTGGTTGCTGGGTGAACGCGGCGAAATCGAGGCTGCTCTCTCCATGCTGGCTTCTATTTCCGGCGATCCGGAGATGGCGGTGCGAGCCACCGCGCGCCGTGTGTTGTTGCTGGAACGCGTCAATCGCCTGGATGCCGCGCGCCAGGCACTGGCCGAGTTGCCAGCAGAAAGCATCGCGCGGAGTGCCGAAGCACGACAGGAGCGCCTGCATGCGCACGCTAGCATGGCGGTGCGTGAGCGACGTTTGAGCGACGCGCGTTGCGATTTCGAGCGTGCATTGGCTATCGGCGAGGCGCGCCGTGGACGGCCAGGACTCTTGTTCGCCTTGGCTCGTGTGTTGGATCAGCTTGAAGACCCGGATGCGGCCTTGCGCATCTTGGCCGAGGCGCATGCCTTATGCCCGCACATCGTGCCTCCCGATACACCACCGCGCGGTTGGCTGGCATGGCTGGTCGAGCGCAATGCTCCAGCGTCGATGGCGCCTGCGTCGGGTTCTGCCGCTCCACCCGAAACGCCTGTTTTTGAAGCGCCTGTGTTCGTGCTGGGATTTCCACGCTCGGGCACGACTTTGCTTGAGCAGATGCTGTCGGCGCATCCGACGCTGGTTTCGATGGACGAGCGTCCGCTGATCCTGGACGCCGTGCGCGACATGCGCGCGCACGGGCTGGCCTATCCGGACGCGCTGCCGGCGCTCGCCCCAGAGGTTGTCGACAACATGCGCGCAGCTTACTGGCAGTCCGCCGCGCAACACGCGTGTCAGGAGCAATCGCAGCGCTTGGTCGACAAGAACCCGCTCAACATGTTGCTGCTGCCCATGATCTTGCGTCTGTTCCCGAGGGCGTGCGTGATTCGTTGCGTGCGGCATCCGTGCGATGCGATCTTGAGTTGCCACTTCCAGTCTTTCAGTGATCCTGAAGTAGCCAGCATGAGCGCAAGCCTGCCGCGTCTCGCGGAGTCCTATGCGGCTTTTGACCGGCGTTTCCACACCGATGCTGATGCGCTCGATGCGGATGTGCTGGTGCTGCGCTACGAGGATTTGGTTCAAGAGACGGATACGGCTCTCGCGCGCATCGGCACCTATCTTGGCCTCGCACAGGTCGAAGCCATGAAGAATTTTGCCGCACATGCTGCGCAGCGCGGTTTCATCAGCACGCCCAGCTACGCGCAGGTGGCCGAGCCGTTGCGACCTGACAGCATCGGACGTTGGCGTCGGTACGAGTCGAGCTTCCAGCCTTTGTTGCCGCTGTTGCGTGAAGCGTTGAATGAGGGCGGTTATGCATGCTGAGGGCCGGGACTCGCGTTGGCGTTGGTACCAGGCGGTTTGAACTGCCTATGCCGTCATGAGTTCAAAACTTGACGCAGGTATCGCGCGGGCACAGCAATTACGCAACCGCGGCGAATACGACGCGGCCTGTCAACTGTTGCGCGTGGTGCTGGGGGCCGGCGCCAGCGCTGAGGATTGCTATCGCGTTGCCTTGTTCATCAAGCAGACGCAGCGCGAGCACTGGGCCTACGAAGTTTGCGAGCAAGCATTGGCGCGAGGATTGCGCACACCGCAGCTTCTGGCTTTGAGTGGCAGTCTTGCGCAGTCCATGGGCCGTTTTGAGCAAGCGCGCACGCATTTGCTAGCGGCTTGGCATGCGGGCATCGATTTGAACGAGTGGCAGGTGTTGCCGGCGCTGGCACACACCCTGCGGTATACGGATTCGCGGCATCCTGATCGCACATTGTTGGAATCCGCACTGGCCACGTCAGCGCTGTTGCCCACGACCCGTGCCGCCCTGCATTTTGCACTCGGCAAATTGCACGATGATTGCGGTGAGCCCGCACAAGCCGTTGCGCATTGGCGTGGCGCGCATGTTGCGATATCCGAGGTCACGCGCTGGGATGCGGCACGCTGGCAGCAGCGCGTGCAGCTCGCGCAGCGGGCGGAGCCGATCCGGCGATGCGCCCCCGCTCCGTGTACGCCTGTCCTGATCGTGGGCTTGCCGCGCAGTGGGACGACCGTGCTGGCTGAGCAACTGGCGCGCGGCGCGACTCTGGTTAATCGAGGCGAGATGCCATTTCTGCTGTACGTACATGACCAGCTTGCCGGTCAGACGTGGCATGGGCAGGAGCCCAACGAGGGTCGCGCGTTGTGGCTGGCGCATCTACGTCAGGACGATATGCCGGCGAAGTCGCACTACATCGACAAGAATCCGTTGAATCTGCTGGCGCTGGAAACGGCATTCGCACTGTGTGCCGAGACGCGCGTGATCTGGTGCCATCGCGATCGAGCAGATAACGCGCTTTCTCTGTGGTCGCAATCCTTCGCGCATGCGGACTACGCGTTCAGCCATCGCTTCGAGGATATTGCCCGCGCGCAAGACGACTGCACGCTGTTGCGCCAGCATGCGCACGCACGCTGGCCTGACCGCGTGATTGATCTGGACTACGCGCAGCTCGTCCAAACCCCTGAAGCGACGTTACGGGATATTTTTGCGTACCTCGGAATCGATCCGCCCGCGGGTGTAGCCACGACGACACGGAGTGCGATCGGCAGTGCCAGCCTGTGGCAGGCGCGTCAACCCGTGCACGCACGATCACTGGGACGCGCGCACGATTACCGCGCGTGGATTCCGGAGCTTGATGGTTTTCTTGATTGCTGACTGTCAGCCATTAGCGATGCGCGCTGGCTGCGCAGAAATGACTTCCAGCGCATCGAGCACGCGCCGCCGCTCGCTTTCCAGGCGTATCGGCAGGCGCGCGCCGAATTCGGCGAAGTAATCACCCAACGCCTGCATCTCGCGCTGCCAGCCGGCGTGGTCGATGCTCAGCAGCGCATCCAGTGAAGTGGCGGGCAGATTCAGCGCGGCCACATCCAGATCATGCGCGCGCGGCACGTGGCCGATCGGCGTTGCCACGGCATCGGCCGCGCCTGCGCAGCGCGCCAGCATCCACGCCAGCACGCGTAGGTTGTCACCAAAGCCCGGCCACAGGAACTTGCCGTCGCTGCCTTTGCGGAACCAGTTGACGTGGAAGATTTTCGGCAACTGCGCGCCGGGTCGGTCGAAACTCAGCCAGTGCGCGAAGTAGTCGGCGAAGTTGTAGCCGCAGAAGGGCTTCATGGCCATCGGGTCGCGCCGCAGCACGCCGACGGCACCGCTGGCAGCGGCGGTAGTTTCCGAGCCCATGGCCGCGCCCATCAGTACGCCGTGCGCCCAGTCGCGCGCCTCGAACACCAATGGCAGTAGCGCTTCGCGGCGGCCGCCGAAGATGATGGCGCTGATCGGTACGCCCTGCCTGTCCTCGGCGCGCGGCGAAAAGCTGGGGCACTGCCGCGCGCTGACGGTGAAGCGCGAATTGGGGTGTGCTGCCGGTCCGCGCGCGGGATCGAATGGACGCCCCTGCCAGTCCAGCGCCGGCACGCGCCCGTCCAGACCTTCCCACCACGGCTGGCCATCGGCGGTCGTGGCCACGTTGGTGAAGATGGTGTCGTGATCGAGCATGGCCAGCGCGTTGGGATTGGTTCTGGCGCCGGTGCCGGGGGCCACGCCGAAGAACCCGGCCTCGGGATTGATCGCCCACAGGCGGCCATCCTTGCCGGGCGCCATCCAGCAGATGTCGTCGCCCACCGTCCACACCTTCCAGCCGGCACGGCGCATGTCCTCGGGCGGCACCAGCATGGACAGGTTGGTCTTGCCGCAGGCCGATGGAAACGCCGCGGCGACATAGTGTGTCTGCCCCTGCGGATTCTGGATGCCGACGATCAGCATGTGCTCGGCCAGCCAGCCCTCCTGGCGCGCCTGCCACGAGGCGATGCGCAGCGCGTGGCACTTCTTGCCCAGCAGTGCGTTGCCGCCGTAGCCCGAGCCATAGCTCTGGATGCTGAGCTCCTCGGGAAAATGCATGATGAAGCGGCGCTCGGGGTCGAGTTCGCCGGTGGAATGCAGGCCGCGCACGAAGTACCCATCGCGTTCGATGCGTGCCAGCGCCGGCGCGCCCATGCGCGTCATCAGGCGCATGTTGGCCACCACATAGGCGTTGTCGGTGATCTCCACGCCGCAGCGCGCCAGTGGCGAGTCGATCGGGCCCATGCAGTACGGCACCACGTACAGCGTGCGCCCGCGCATGCAGCCGGCGAACAGCGCGTCCATCCTGGCGTGCGCTTCCTGCGGCGCCATCCACGGATTGTTGGGGCCGGCATCATCACGCGCGCGCGTGCAGATGTAGGTGAGGTGCTCGACGCGCGCCACATCGCCCGGATGCGAGCGGTGCAGGGTACAGCCCGGATGCGTTTGCGCATTCAGCGCGTGCAATTCGCCGCGCGTCAGCATCTGCGCCAGCAGCGCCGCGTACTCGGCGGGTGAGCCATCGCACCAGTGGATGCGCATGGGCTGGGTCAGGCGCGCCATCTCATCGACCCACTGATTCAAGGCGGCGAGCGTGCTGGTCATGGCGGGCGGTCTCGAACGTGTATGCGCCTGACCTTAACTGCCGCACGTGCGCGTGATCACGCCGCAGTGCAGCGCACAAATGACTGGAAACGCTTGCACCAGCAGGTCCGCGCGCGCCGCACCGTGGTGGGTGGCCGGGTTGAATTCGGGACGGGCATCAGCGCGGCTTGCAAAACCGCTCCGGCACAAATGCGCATGCGAGCCGCGGCAAGGATGCCCGGTTTTGCAAACTGATCAGCAGACAGCTCCGATGTTCACGATCAGCGCACGCGCCAACAGCCTGCATGCCGGCGCTGATGCGCGATGGCGAGCACCGTGACGGCGCTGCAATGAAGCACATCCTGCGCTCACTCCGCGATGAACGTATCAATCACGTGCGCGACGTAGGCCTCGTATTCGTCCTGGCTCAGGCGCGGCACGCCGAGATGCACGTTCATCTGCAGGAAGCCGACGTAGGCGGCGTAGGTCAGGCGCGCGCGATGGCCAGCGGCGCCGCGCTCCATGCCGGCCTGGCGATAAGCCAGGGCCAGAAAATCCATGCGCCGCTGCGATACGCGCGCCATCAGTGACTGGATGCGCGGATGGTCGAGCGCGCGCAGCAGCGCGGCGTAAACACGGTGCGGCTGCACCTCGTGGGCGATGCGGCGAAACAATTCGCGCAGCCGCGCGCGCGGATCGGACGCGGCCTCCACCTGGGCGCTCAGCTCGCGCTCCACATCTGCCTCCCAGCGCTCCAGTGCGGCGTTGAGCAGCGCCTCGCGGCTGGGGAAATGCCAGTAGAAGCTGCCCTTGGTCACGCCCAGCTCGCGTGCCAGACCCTCGACGTTGAGCGCGTTGACTCCCTGCTCGGCGATCAAGGCCAGCGCGGCGCGCTCCCAGTCAGCGGCGCTGAGACGCGATCGTTGCGCTTTGGCCGTACTTTGACTGTGCATGCGCGCATGGTAGGACGCCGCGCGCGAAATTGCCCCGTACGCAAGCGTATTGACGCGCACGCCCCAGCCTGCGCACACTTGCGCGATGGATTCGATCACCCGGCACGCGGCGTCGCAGCCGCAGCACTTCATCGCCCCCGACGGCCTCAGCCTCGCGGTGGAACGCTGCGGCGCGGCCGCTGCACCGGTGCTGCTGTTCGCGCACGGCTTCGGCCAGACCCGCCAGGCGTGGCGCGGCGCGACCCACAAACTGGCGGCCGCGGGCTGGCAGTGCGTCAGCTTCGATGCGCGCGGCCACGGCGACAGCGAGCGCGTGGCCGATGGCCGCTACCACCTCGCGCAGTTCATCGAAGATTTGCGCGCGTTGGCGTCCGCGCAGCCATCGCCACCGGTGCTGATCGGCGCCTCGATGGGCGGGCTGCTGGGCATCGCGGTGGCTGGCGATGCGCAGCGCCCCGCGCCGTTCTCGGCGCTGGCGCTGGTCGACATCACCCCGCGCTGGGAGGCGGCCGGCGTGGCGCGCATCCTCGATTTCATGCGTGCGTATCCGCAGGGTTTCGCCGACCACGACGCGGCTGCGGTCGCGGTCGCCACGTATCTGCCGCAACGCAGCGGGCGCAAGGGCGGGGAGCGCCTGCGCGCGTTGCTGCGGCGCGGAGCGGATGGCCGCCTGCGCTGGCATTGGGATCCGGCATTGCTGGATGTGGTCGAGAACGAGGGCCGCGCGCATCAGCAGGCCCTGCTGGAAGCGACGCGCCGTATCCGCTTGCCGACGCTGCTGGTATCCGGCGGCTTGAGTGACGTCGTGTCCGCGACTACCGTGGACGAGTTCATGCAGCTCCTGCCCGGCGCCGTTCACGTGAACGTGCCGGGTGCCACGCATATGCTGGCTGGTGACGCCAATGATGCCTTCGTCACCGCCATCGCCGATTTCGTGCGCGCGCTGCCGCGCACACCTGCCGGGGTAGAGTCATGACCATCGTGTTGATCGTGCTTGCGCTGCTGATGCTGTCGCTGCTGCTGGCGTTTCTGCGCAGCAATGCGGCGCTGTGGTCGGCGCTCAGCATCGTGCTGGCCGCCGCGGTGGGCTACGCCGCGGGCAGTGCGCGCGAGGCACTCATCGCCGCCATCGTGCTGGCGCTGTTGACGCTGCCGTTCGCGATCGTGCCGCTGCGCCGCGCGCTGTTCGGCCGATCGCTGCTGAAGGCCTTCGCGCATGCGCTGCCGCGTTTGTCGGATACCGAGCGCACCGCGCTGGATGCCGGCACCGTCGGCTTCGAGGCCGAGCTGTTCTCGGGCAAGCCCGACTGGCACAAGCTGCTGGCCGAGCCCAAGCCGGCGCTCAGCTCCGAGGAACAGGCCTTCATGGACGGGCCGGTGGAGCGCCTGTGCGCCATGCTCGACGACTGGCGGATCACCCACGAGCTGGCCGACCTGCCGCCCGAGGTGTGGGCGTTCCTCAAGCGCGAGAAGTTTTTCGGCATGATCATCCCCAAGCGCTACGGCGGGCTGGAATTCTCGGCGCTGGCGCATTCGGCGGTGCTGCAGAAGGTCTCCAGCATCTGCCCCACGGCGTCCTCGACCATCGCCGTGCCCAACTCGCTGGGTCCGGCCGAACTGCTGCTGCACTACGGCAGCGAGCAGCAGAAGGACTATTACCTGCCGCGCCTGGCCGATGGCCGCGAGGTGCCCTGTTTCGCGCTTACCGGTCCTTACGCGGGCTCCGACGCCACCTCCATTCCCGACTACGGCATCGTCTGCAGAGGCCAGTGGAAAGGCGAGGAAGTGCTCGGCGTGCGCCTGACCTTCGACAAGCGCTACATCACCCTGGCGCCGATCGCCACCCTCATCGGGCTGGCCTTCCGCCTGTACGACCCCGAGCATCTGATCGGCAGTGTCGAGGATCGCGGCATCACCCTGGCGTTGATTCCGCGCGAGACGTCCGGCCTCGACATCGGCCGCCGCCACATGCCGCTCAACATCCCGTTCCAGAACGGCCCGGTGCGCGGCAAGGACGTGTTCGTGCCGCTGGCGCAACTGATCGGCGGGCCCGGCATGGCTGGCCATGGCTGGCGCATGCTGGTCGAGAACCTGTCGGTCGGGCGCGCGATTTCGCTGCCTTCCAATGCTGCCGGTTTCGCGCGCATGGCGATCGCTTCCACCGGGGCTTACGCGCGCTTGCGCAAGCAGTTCGGGCTGTCCATCGCGCGCTTCGAGGGCGTCGAGGAAGCGCTGGCGCGCATCGGCGGCATGAGTTACCTGGTCACCGCGCTGTCGCGCTCCACCGCGGCGGCGGTCGATCGCGGCGAGAAGCCCGCGGTCACCTCGGCCATCGCCAAGTACCACGCCACCGAGATCGGCCGCGAAGTGGCGCGCGACGCCATGGACGTGCACGGCGGCAAGGGCATCATCCTCGGCCCCGGCAATTACCTCGGCCGCAACTGGCAGGGCGCGCCGATCAGCATCACGGTCGAGGGCGCCAACATCATGACGCGCTCGCTGATGATCTTCGGCCAAGGCGCGATCCGCTGCCATCCATGGGTGCTCAAGGAGATGGCCGCAGTGGCCGAGCCGGACCGCCGCAAGGCGCTGCGCGATTTCGACGCCGCCATGTTCGGACACGTCGGTTTCGGCCTGTCCAACGCGGTGCGCAGCTTCGTGCTGGCGTTGAGTCTGGGCCGGCTCAGCAACGCCCCCGGCGACGCGCACATCCAGCGCTACTACCGCAAGCTCAACCGCTATTCGGCGGCGCTGGCGCTGTGCGCCGACGTGGCCATGGGCACGCTCGGCGGGCGCCTGAAGTTCAAGGAAAAACTCTCGGCGCGGTTGGGCGATATCCTGAGTTATCTGTACATCGGCAGCGCGCTGCTCAAGCGCTACGAGGACAACGGCCGCCCCGAGGCCGAGCGTCCGCTGCTGGCGTTCGCTTTCCACGAGAGCATCTGGCGCCTGCAGAACGCGCTGGATGGCGTGATCCGCAACTTCCCGATTCGCCCGGTGGCGTGGCTGCTGCGCGCGCTGGTGTTCCCGCTGGGCCGGCGCGAGGTACCGCCTTCCGATCGCCTCGGACGGCGCGTGGCCGCGGCCATCACCGCGCCCGGCCCGGCGCGCGCGGCGGTGCTGGAGTGGTGCTATCTGACGCCAACACCCAACCATCCGGTCGGGCGCCTGCACGCGCTGCTGCCGGATGTGGTCGCCGCCGAGCCGATCGAGCGCAAGCTGCAGAAGGCGCTGAAGACCGGCGCGATCAAGGCGCACGATTATCTGGCGCAAGTCGATGAGGCCGCGCGTCAGGGCGTACTCAGCGCCGCGGAAGCCGCATTGTTGCGGCACGTGCGCGAGGCCGGCGCCGAGTTCATCACCGTGGACGATTTCGATCCCGCCGACCTGCGCGCCGGCGCCGCTGCGCGCGCCGACGTGGCAGCGGTCGCGGGGGGAGTCACGCGCGTCGCGTGAGTTCCATGACGCATGTGATTGCGCTGCGCGTCGCCGGCTGGTCCTGGCAACGCGTCGTACTTTGCGCATGCGCCACATGCTTTTTCCCATCTCCCGGCGGGAGAGGGCAGGGTGAGGGTTCGCACTTGCCTGGCCGCGCGCGGTGCGTGGATGACCCAGTACTCTTGCGCCAAGCGCAAAGCAAGAATGCTCACACAAAGGCAACCATCCCCCGCATCGCGCGCGCCTTGCAACCCGTGCGGCATCAATCCTGCATCGCGGCCGCTTGCTCGCGCGTGGTCGCGAACCTTCGTCTCACGCACCGCAATCGGCCGGGCGCGTCATCACGCGCCCGGCAACCGAAGCTGCCACCCGCGAATCACACGGGAATCCTTCCCCGTTCGATACACACTCGACACAACTGTGGTCCAAGCTCCATCTCCTCCCGCATCCGCAAGCACAAACTCCTGACATGCGGCAGTTTCCGTCCCGAGACGCGCTGACCGATAGGCTTTACGTGCCTGCGCACACAACGCTTCGGGTCTTACTTCACGATCGCCTCGGGGTACTGTTTAAGCAGTTGAGCGTACTGCGGAGCGATCTGCTGTTTCGGGAAGAATGCCTTCCATACAGCCACCGACAGCAATTGCGCGGGTGGTGGCGCAAACACAAAGTCCTGTTGCGTCGCCATGGTATGACAGCTGATGCAGGCTTGAACCTTGCCGTAGGAGACGATCTGGCCGTTCGGCTTATAGGCGGCCATCACCCAGTCGCGGTCGGCCTTGTCGTAGCCATCGAGCTTCAGCATGGCGGTGACGCCGGTGGGCTTCCTATTGGCGTTGTAGTTCTCCTTGACCACCAAGGCACCGCTGGGATAACGCTTTACTTTCTCGATGCTGCCGGCTTTGCGAACCGCATCGTTCTCGACGGAATTGGCGAGATCGGTGGTGTAGACATCCACCGTTCGCGATCCTGGCTGATAGGGTTTGCTTTCAAGCATAAGGGCGTGGCTCTTTTGCAGGACCTGGATGTCATGCCAAAGCGCAGCAGGACTCGGGGGTTCGGCTGCAAATGACAGGGCCGGAGTGGCAAGGATCAGGCCAGCAACGCCAGACAAAAACAGTTTACGCATCGTGGTTCTCCTTCGCGGTGGATCGATCAGCGCTTTATGTGGCAAGGACTTGACAGTACTTAGATGGGCTCCTCAATAAAAGACCAGTTTGTAAAACCGGACATCCGGCCGCCTGATTCAAAGCGGCTGCATGCAAGCAAACGAGCGCGGTAAAGCCGCACCATCTTCGTCGCGACCAGCACTTGCGTGCTCGTCGCGGCGAGCACATCCGTGTGCCGGAACGGTTTGCAAACCGCTCTCTAGTCGGCTTGCGCCGTCGCGTGCTCGCGCGTGGTCGCGAACTGCACGCCGGGCCAGCGTTCGATCGCGAGTTGCAGGTTGACGCGCGAGGGCGCCAGATACACCAGCTCGCCAGCCGCATCCACGGCCAGGTTCATGGCGTTTTTCTCGCGGAACTCCTCCAGCTTTTTCGCGTCGCCGCAGCGCACCCAGCGCGCGGTGGCGACGCCCACCGCCTCGAAGCCGGCATCGACGCCGTACTCGTCCTTGAGGCGATAAGCGACGACCTCGAACTGCAGCACGCCGACCGCGCCGAGGATCAGGTCGTTGGACAGCAGCGGACGGAAAAACTGCGTGGCGCCTTCTTCGGACAATTGCGCCAGGCCTTTGTGCAACTGTTTGAGCTTGAGCGGATCGCGCAGACGCGCACGCCGGAACAGTTCCGGCGCGAAGTTGGGAATGCCGGTATAGGTCAGCCTCTCGCCGGCGCTGAAGGTGTCGCCAATGGCGATGGTGCCGTGGTTGTGCAGGCCGATCACATCGCCCGGCCACGCGCTTTCCGTGATCTCGCGATCCGAGGCCATGAAGGTCAGTGCGTTGGCCAACTTGACGTCCTTGCCGGTACGCACCTGCAGCGCCTTCATGCCGGCCTCGTAGTGGCCGGAGCACACGCGCAGAAACGCCACGCGGTCGCGGTGCTGCGGGTCCATGTTGGCCTGGATCTTGAACACGAAACCGCTGAAGTTTTCCTCGGCGGGATCGACCGGACGGGTGGTGGTGGCGCGCGGTCGCGGTGCCGGCGCGTGCTCGACGAAGAAATCCAGCAGCGGCTGCACGCCGAAGTTGTTCACCGCCGAGCCGAAGAACACCGGTGCCTGACGCCCAGCCAGATATGCACCGCGATCAAACGGGTGCGACGCGCCCTGCACCACTTCCAGCTCGTCGCGCAGTTCGCGCAGCGCGGCCGCGCCCAGACGCTGCGCCAATTGCGACGCGTCGAGGCCTTGGTAGATGGTCGAGTCCTGGCGCGTGAAGTTGCGCCCCGGTTCGTACAGGTGCACCGCGTCATCGAGCAGGTGGTACACGCCCTTGAGGCAGGAGCCCATGCCGATCGGCCAGGTGATCGGCGCGCACCGGATTTGCAGCACCGATTCGATCTCGTCGAGCAGGTCGATCGGCGCACGACCCTCGCGGTCGAGCTTGTTGATGAAGCTCATGATCGGCGTGTCGCGCAACCGGCACACCTCCATCAGCTTGATGGTGCGCTCCTCCACGCCCTTGGCGCAGTCGATCACCATCAGCGCCGAATCCACCGCGGTCAGCACGCGGTAGGTGTCCTCGGAGAAATCCGCGTGGCCGGGGGTGTCCAGCAAATTGACGATGCGCCCGGCGTAGGGAAACTGCATCACCGAGCTGGTCACCGAGATGCCGCGTTCTTTCTCCAGCGCCATCCAGTCGGAGGTGGCGTGCCGGGCGGCCTTGCGGCCCTTCACCGAGCCAGCCATCTGGATGGCGCCGCCGAACAGCAGCAGTTTTTCGGTCAGCGTGGTCTTGCCGGCGTCGGGATGCGAGACGATGGCAAACGTGCGCCGGCGGCGGGTTTCGTCGAGGTGCGCGGACATGGGAGGGTCGGAAGGCGGCGAGGGCGGCCCGCGATTGTAGCGGCTCGGCTGCCGCAGCCCGATGCCGGCCGCATGCGCCATGCGGGCGTGGCGCCGAGCAAGTCTGCGCGAAACGCGTCAAACGGCAGCTCGGTGTGCGCGCCGGTTGCGTCGATGCCGGGCTGCATCCGCGCGGTCTGCGGCAGCGTCGGATCGTGGCGCGCGCCGACGATTGCCCGCGCGCGTTCATGCATTCGCCGTGGCGGGTGTTGCGGGCATGGCGCGAAATGTCACCACCGGCACGTCGCGCCAGGTGGGTTGGTTCGGGTCGATCGGCACGATGGGCGTGACGCCGTGATGCACGCGCGCATCGTCCACCAGCGCCGCGTCCAGCGGCGCGGACGGGGTGAACCAGTCCAGCGGCGTGCCATTCCGCGCATGGACGGTGGTGATGCCGCGGTCCACGTCGCGGTGTTCGATCAGCAGCACCAGCCCCGGCCCGTGCCGGTCGAACAAGCAGACGTACAGACGTCTAAACGTCTATTGACATGAATCTCCGTGGCGTCTAGAGTGCGCCCACCTCATCCAGATCGGCGTAGGGACAGGCCCAGTGACGCCGAGGCAGCCAGCGCGATGCGCTAGGTGCCAATTCCTGCGGAGCGCGCGTGGTGCGCGGTCCGGAAGATGGGCGGACGCAGAAGGTCTGCGTTGCGCGCTTCCGGAGTCCGCGGGGCTGGATCGCCGGAGCCGTCCATGAGTCTGCTCGATCCCGCCCCCGCTCGCTGTGCCCATCCGCAATCCGACGCCGAGCGCGGCAGCGCGGCGCGCCGGTCTCACGCGGTTTCATCTCCAGCACCCGTCGATGCCACGCCGACCAACACGCTGCGCGAAGGCGAGGCGCGGCTGTGGCTGCAGCCCGCGCATGGCCGCGAGGCGCGCGCGCTGCGCGTGGCCTGGCGCCTGCACGGGCCGGCCGAAGCGCCATGCATCGCGGTGCTGGGCGGCATCTCGGCGGATCGGCAGGTGGCCGATGCCGCCGGGCAGCCCGGCTGGTGGCAGGCGCAGACCGTGCGCGATGGCGCGCTGGATATCGCGCGCTGGCGCGTGCTCAGCTTCGATTGGCTCGATGCCGAAAGTCTCGATGCCGCCGCCGTCAGCAGCGCTGACCAGGCGCGGGCGCTGGCCGGCGTGCTCGATACGCTGGGCATCGCGCGCCTGCATGCGCTGGTCGGCGCGTCCTACGGCGCGATGGTGGGGCTGGCCTTCGCCGCGCAGTATCCGGCGCGGCTGCGGCAGTTGATCGCCATCGCCGGCGCGCATCGCGCGCACCCCCAGGCCGCGGCGCTGCGCGCGGTGCAGCGCGGCATCGTGCGCTTCGCGCTGGATAGCGGCGACGCCGCGCGCGGTCTGGCGCTGGCGCGACAACTGGCCATGATCGGCTATCGCAGCCCGCGCGAACTGGCGCGGCGCTTCAACACGCCGGCGGTGCTGGCCGGAGCGCGCGTGCGCGTGGGTGCCGAGGATTGGCTGGAAGCCGCCGGTGCGTGCTTCGTGCAGCGCATCGATGCGCGGCGTTTCCTGGCGCTGTCCGAATCCATCGATCTGCATGCCGTCGACCCCGCCGCGGTGCGCGTGCCGACCACGCTGATCGGCTTCAGCACCGACCAACTGGTGCCGGTGGCCGATTTGTGCGCGCTGCAACGCGAACTGGGCGCGCCCTGCGAGCTGCACGTGCTGGACTCCGATTACGGCCACGATGGATTTCTCAAGGAAACCGCGGCGCTGGGTGCGCTGCTGCGTGCCGCGCTGGCGCAAGGCGCCTGCCGTGAGTGACTTCGCGCTGGCCACGCGCGCCGCGCGCGCCGGCATCGAGCGCGATACCCAGCACGGCGCCATCGTGCCGCCGCTGCATCTGTCCAGCAATTTCAGCTTCGTCGGCTACGGTCGGAAGCGCGCCTACGACTACACGCGCAGCGGCAATCCCACGCGCGACCTGCTGGCCGAGGCGCTGGCCGAGCTGGAGCAGGGCGCCGGCGCGATCGTCACCGCCAGCGGCATGGCCGCGATCACGCTGCTGCTGGAAACCCTGCCGCTGGGCGCGCGCGTGCTGGCCGCGCACGATTGTTACGGCGGTACCTGGCGCCTGCTCGATGCGTTCGCGCGCAGTGGTCGTCTGCGGGTGCGCTGCGCCGATCTGACCGATGCGCGCGCGCTGGCCGATGGTCTGGCCGAACAGCCGGCGCTGGTGTGGATCGAGACGCCGTCCAATCCGCTGCTGCGCATCACCGACATCCGCCACGTCGCGCAGGCCGCGCATGCGGTCGGCGCCGAGGTGGTGGTGGACAACACGTTTCTGTCGCCGGCGTTGCAGCAGCCGTTGTTGCTGGGCGCGGATGTAGTGGTGCACTCGACCACCAAGTACCTCAACGGGCACAGCGATGTGGTCGGCGGCGCGGTGGTGGCGCGCGCGCCCGAGCGCGTGCAGCAATTGACGTGGTGGGCCAACTGTCTGGGCCTGACCGGCGCGCCCTTCGACAGTTGGCTGACCCTGCGCGGACTGCGCACGCTGGCGCCGCGCATGCGCGCGCATCAGGAAAACGCCGCCGCCGTGGCCGATCTGCTGGCCACGCACGCGGCGGTGTCCGCGCTGTACTACCCGGGGCTGGCGACGCATACGGGTCACGCGCTGGCGGCGCGCCAGCAGCGCGGCTTCGGCGCGATGCTGAGCTTCGAGCTGCGCGGTGGCGAAGCCGCGATCGGCGCGCTGCTCGAAGGGCTGCGCTGCTTCTCGCTGGCCGAATCGCTGGGCGGCGTGGAGAGCCTGATCGCGCATCCGGCCAGCATGACGCACGCGGCGATGGCGCCCGAGGCGCGGTGCGCGGCCGGTATCGCCGATGGCCTGCTGCGGCTTTCGATCGGCATCGAGGATGTCGCGGATCTGTTGCGTGATCTTGGCGCCGGACTGGCGCGCGCCGGGGCCGCCACGCGCGTGGCCGGCGCGCGCAAGGTGCCGGCATGAACGCGCGGCTGGCCGAGCATGCGCTGGCGCCACGCGCGGCGCGGCGGCGTCACGCCGTGGTGCTGCTGGGTACCGGCGTGGTCGGCGGTGCATTCCTCAAGCTGCTGGATACGCCGGCGGCGGCAGCGCTGAGTCTGGTCGGCGCGGCCAACTCGCGGCATCAGCAGACCGACCCCGCGCGTCTCGCCGAGCGCGGCCTGCGCGAGCGTCTCAACGCCGCCGGCGATGCCCGCGACGATGCGGCCTTGCTGGCCGCGCTCGATGCCAGCAGCGCCGCGCGCAAGGTGATCATCGATGCCAGCGCCAGCGCGGTGCTGGCCGCGCGCCACCCGGCGTGGTTGGCGCGCGGTTACCACGTGGTCACCGCCAACAAGGCGCTGGCCGGTGGCGATCTGCATGGCTGGCACGCGCTGCAGGCCGCGTGCGCCGACGGCGCGCGGTACGGTGACGCGGCCACCGTCGGCGCCGGTCTGCCGGTGCTGTCCACGCTGCGCCGGCTGCGCGCTTGCGGCGATGCGTTACGGGTGCTGGAAGGCGTGTTTTCCGGCTCGCTGTCGTGGCTGTTCAACCACTACGACGGCACGCGCCCGTTTTCCGCGCTGCTGCGCGAGGCGCGCGCGCTGGGTTACACCGAGCCCGACGCGCGCGCCGACCTGTCCGGCGAGGATGTCGCGCGCAAACTGCTGATCCTGGCGCGCAACGCCGGGTTCGTGCTCGCGCGTGACGCCGTGCGCGTGGAAAATCTGGTGCCCGATGCGCTGCGTGCGCTCGACGCCGGGCAGTTTCTGGCGCGCATCGAGGCGCTGGATGCGCCGCTGGCCGCGCGCCACGCCGCGGCGACGGCGCGCGGCGCGGTGCTGCGCCATCTCGCGCGTATCGATGGCCACGGCAACGCACATGTGGGTCTGGCCGAAGTTGCCGCCACGCATCCGGCGGCGCGTCTGGTCGGCACCGACAACCTGTTCGCGCTCAGCACCACGCGCTACCGCGCGCAGCCGCTGGTGATCCAGGGCCCCGGCGCCGGTCCCGAGATCACCGCGCAGGCGCTGCTGGGAGATGTGCTGGCACTGGCCTGAGCAGACCTCGCGTCATCACCCCAAAAAAGCGGGCGCCGCAGCGCCCGCCTTGTTGAGACCTCGCTGCCTGTCGCGCTCAATGCGCTTTCAGGCACTCGCTCATGAAGGTCTTGCGCGCGGCACCCATCAGCTTTTTGGTCTTGGCCTCGGCGCTGCAGGCTTTCATTTTTTCCTGCTGCATGGCTTTACTGCCCATCATGGGCTTGCCACTCATCATGGGCTTCCCGCCCATCATCGGCTTGGCCATTTCGTGCTTGCCTGCAGCCATCGGCGCGGCGGCGTGGCCCTTGAGGCAATTGCTCATGAAAGTCTTGTGCGCCGCGCCGTGCATGCCCTTGGCCTGATGGCTGCAATCGGCCATGCGCTCTTGCTGTGGCGTCATGGTCTTGCTCGTGGTGGCCGCGCTGGCGCCGCCGGCGAGCAACATGCATGCGAATGCGAGGCCCGCGATCAGACGAATCTGCATGGAATACCCCTCGAAACGATGAGCCGGCCCCACGACCGGCCCATTGATTCTACGCTCACGCCGTGGCGTCGGCATGAGCGCGGTGGGTCCGGCCTTCAGGCTGCGGCGCGGGCGCCGGCCTGCTGTTGCAGGCGCGGGCCTTCCAGCAGCGCACGCCGCACTTGCGCGACGATCAGATCGATTTCGCCGCTGCTCACGTTGAAATGCGGCGTATAACGCAGCGAGTTGGCGCCGCCGTGGATCACGCCGATGCCGTGCAGGCGCAGCCACTCCTCGGTGGAGCCGGCTCCGTAGCATTTGAACTGCGGCGCCAGTTCGCAGGACAACAGCAGGCCGGTGCCCTGCACCTTGGTGATCAGGCCGGGCAATTCGTCCTTGAGCTGGTCGAACTTGAGCAGGAACTCGCGGCCGCGCGCGCGGATGTTCTCGCGCATCCGCGGCGTGAGCATGCCCAACGCCGTGCAGGCCACGTCCAGCGCGCGCGGATTGCTGGTCATGGTGTTGCCGTAGATGCCCTTGCGGTACAGCGCCGCGGTACGCGCGTTCACCGCCAGCACCGACAGCGGATAGTGGCCGGCGTTGAGCGCCTTGGAGTAGGTCTCCATGTCCGGCGCCTCCAGGCCCTCGAAGCCGGGGTAATCGACGATCGACAGCACGCCGTGCGCGCGCAGCCCGGCCTGGATCGAATCGACCAGCAGCAGCGTGCCGTGCGCCTGGGTCAGTTCGCGCGCGGCCTGGTAAAACGCCGGCGTCAGCGCGCGGCCCGGATCGCCTTCGCCCATCACCGGCTCGATGAACATGGCCTCGATGTGCCGGCTCTCGCGCTCGGCATCGGCGAAGGTCTGCCTGAGCTGGGCCACGTTGTAGGCCTCGATGGTGAGCAGTTGCGTCGCCGGGTGCTGGTAGCTGCCGAGGTGCTGCGTGTAGATCTTGCGCGATGAATCGGAATACTGCGCCGGTAGCTCGGTGCGACCGTGGAAGGCGCCCTTGACCGCGATGCGCTGCACCGTGTGCCCGGCGTGCGGCGCGCCCGGGTCGGTCATCAGCTTGGTGTTCACGTCGGCGAAGCGGCCGGCCAGGCTGACCGCCTCCGAGCCCGAGTTCAGGCACAGAAAATGCGAATACGGGCAGCCGCCGCGGGTGTGGCCGATCTCGCGGCGCAGCGCCGCGTCGAAGCGCAGTTGCGCCACGCTCGGCGTCATCACGTTGGCCATCACCTGATGCCGCGCCATGGCCGCGATCACTGGCGGCGGCGCGTGACCGAAGCCCAGCATGCCGTAGCCGCCGTTGTCGTGGATCACCGCGCCCTTGAGCGTGATCAGCCACGGCCCGCGCGCGGCCAGCGCGATGTACGGGTTGACCGCGTCATCCGCATAGAAATTGACGAAACCGGCCTGCGCGCGCTGGATCTGCGCGGGCTCGTCCAGCGCCACGAACTCGGGCATCTCGGCCTTGAGCCGGGCGAACGCGGTCACGGCCTCGTCCACCGCGGCGATCAGGTCGGCATCGTTGGCGAAGTCGCCCAGGCTGGCCTCGTCCAGGCCGTGGCACAGCGCGCGCCCACCGGCGGCACGCAATTCAGCAAGTTTGTGCAGCAATTCCATGGTTTTCTCCCGCGCCAGCGCGACCCGAACGGACGCGTGAAAGTTGCGCTAAGTGTTTATCGTCAAAAGGATTTGCGCAGGATACCACCCGCGTCGCGGGGGCGGTACCCCCGGCGCCGGCGGGTCATCCGGAAGCCACGTCCACCTTGCCGAGTCATGGGACGCCCCGCTGCTCCGATGAATGACGACGGGGGGCGGGAATGACGCGGAGTGGCGCGGTCATTCCGAGCACCGCGCAGGATCTCGCTCTGGCTCTTTCTCGCTCTCGCAGCGCACGTCGCAAGCTCGACTTTTCGTGGAAGTAGCCGCCCGCCGTGCCGCCACCCAGCGCGTCAGCGCCGCCAGCGCGGTGATCGCGGTCAGCATCTCGAAGCCGCGGAAGGGAATCGCGTAGCGTGGCTCGGCCTGGAAAATCGCGTAGATCAACGTGGCGTACAGCAACAGCAGCGCCGTGGCCCAGCCGGCGGCCTTGGCGGCGAGCGCGGCGGCATCATGCGTCGTCGTGCGACGCCACAGCAGCAGCATGACGCCAGCCAAAGCCGCGACCGCGATCCAGCGGTTGAGCGCGTAGCACAGCGCGGCGATCAGCCGCCCAATGGGGTTGGTCATGAACGGTGAGTTGACCACCGGGTACTCGTAAATGTCGCCCTGGCCCATGCGGATGTTCCAGCCCCACAGCGCCACCGGCTTGTGCCACACGTACCACACCACGTAACGCCAAGGCTGCGTGGCGAAGCGCGCGAACATGGCCTTGAAACCTGCCGCCGGCGACGCCAGCATTTGCGTTTGACTCGCATCGATTGGCTTCAGCAGCACCGCGCCGTGCGGGTTGCCATGAACAACCAGGATGCGCCAGTCCTCGTGATACGCCGGCCACGAACCTTGCACCAGGTTGATCAGCGCGCGGCGCTGCGCTGAATCATGCGAAGCCAGCGTCAGCCCGCGCACTTGCCACAGCCCCGGCAGCAGCGCGGCGCTGATCAGCAGCACGATCAGCAAGCGCCGCAGCGGTTTGGCGCGCCAGAAGAACACCACCGCCAGCAGCAGAAAAAACGGCGTGAGCATGGCATTGGTCAGGCTGGCGCAACCCAGCACCAGCCCCGCCGCCGCCATCCATGCGCGCGAGCGCTTTTCCAGCGCCACGGTCAACAGCCACAGCGCCAGTGCGCACAAGAAACCAAACAAGGTTTCGGTCAGCAAATCGGCGGTCATGGCGATGTTGTGCGGCCACAACGCCGCCAGCACCCCCGCGGCGGCGAGCCAGGGCAGGCTCAACCAGCGCCGCCCGACCAGCATCACCAGCAGCACCGTCAGCGCGCCGAGTAGCGCCTGTGTGCGCAAGATGCCTGCGTACCAACCTTGACCATGATCGCCGAACAGCTTCAGCCAAATTGCCAGCAAGGCCGGGAAACCGGGATCGCGAAAACTGTCCGGCACCACCACGGCGGCATGCGGCGCGCTGGTGGAAAACACGCCGTGATACGCCAGGTTCCAGGCGCAGGCGAAATACTGAATGGCGTCGCCGCGGATCGGGCTGATCACCACCGTCACGGTGACGAAGTACCAGCGCAGCGCCAGCGCCAGCAGGGTGATGCCGGCCGCGATCCATGCCAATCGCTTGTTGCTCACAGGGTGCACGATGGTGATGCTCCGTTATCGATAGGTGCCCGAGACAACGAATGCGCACGCCCAAGGCAAGGCGAGCGAGTGTCCTGCTTGCTAAAGAAAAGGGCCGCGCGGGGCGGCCCTTTACAAACGCTAGGCTGCTGCTATCAGTTGCGGCAGGTGGCGGGCAGGTACATGAGCGGCACGGTGGTCCCGTGTATGCCGGTGGGGCTGCAACGCCAAGTCACGCTGCCGCCATTGTTGGTCGGCGACAGAACCAGCAAATCACCACTAATGGCGGTGTTCACTTTGGGGCCTGAGTAGGTGACGGTGATCAATCCACCCGAACCCACAGCGACCTGTGAAACATAGCTGCCGCTGATGCTTCCCGCATTAGGTACCCCCGCACTCGCATTGGTGGAAGGAAACGTACCGTAGTTCGTTGCGAACTCGTCCACGCCGGTCTTGGCGGCGCTCACCAGCGACAGGCCTTCCGAAACCTGCGCGCGAACCAAGTAGTTTTGGTAGGCCGGGATGGCGATCGCGGCCAGGATCGCGATGATCGCAACCACGATCATCAATTCGATCAGGGTGAAGCCTTTCTGCATCGTCTTCATGGTGTTACCTCGAAAGTAGTTGGTCAGCTGACTGTTGTAGCCTCTGAGCCCCCTGGCCTGTAGACCCTCCTAGGCAGGTCTGCCGGCCAACCGCTGGGATCAACTCCACGGCGGCAACGGCCGAAGCTCACCGGGAATCGAAGCAGTGTTCGTGCCAAGCCCCCGGCGTCCGCGCGCGAGCCACGCGAACCGGATCAGTGTGCATGCGAACATGAACGCGGCGCAAGCACGGGCGGGCGCGGGCAGGCGCCAAAGCGTGCGCGACGTCACGCGCGCGGCGTGAATAAGGCGGGTTTGCAAGGAAATGGGCGTGGCGGCGTGCGGCGCGGGCGCCAACCCGGTGCCGACAGGGCTTGCGTGGCTGGCCGCCGCCGCCGTGCGGCGGCCGGGTGTGGCATGCCGCGCAAGGTTCGCGCAAGGGCAAGGCCTGACGCGGCGCGTCACATCGGTTGACGTTTTGCGGCAGGGGGGTGGGAGGGTTGGGCAAGGGCGAACCCTCACCCGGCGCTGCGCGCCACCCTCTCCCGGGGGGAGAGGGGAGTCATCCCGGGGGCGAGGGTGCGCGCGGGGATGGACCTTGCTCCCGTCATCCCCGCGCAGAGCCTGCTCCCAGCGAAGGCGGGGCGGGGATCCAGAAAGCGCGGCATCACGCCGCAGGTGGCTGGATGCCGGCGGGCAGCAACCATCGCCTGCCCGGCCCCGGCGCTACACTGCGGGTGTCCGTCACGACCGGCCAGGAGCCTGTGCGATGCCGCTGCCGCAAGCCAAAATGAGCCTGCAAGCCTTTCTGGACTGGGAAAATCAGCAGCCGGGGCGCAACGAGTTTTATCGCGGCGAAGTATTCGCCATGGTGGGCGCGCGGCGCGTGCATGGCATCGTGGCCTTGAACGTTGCCACGGCACTGAAGATGCGACTGCAGGGCAAACCCTGCCGGGCGTTCATCGAGAGCATGAAAGTGCGCGTGGCCGACGACGCGGTGTTCTATCCGGACGTGTTCGTCACCTGTGATGCGCGCGACCTGCGCACCGAGATGGTGTTCGAGCACCCCGTGCTGATCGTGGAAGTGCTGTCGGCCAGCACGCAGGCGTTTGACCGTGGCGCCAAGTTCGCGGCGTATCGCGGCCTGACCAGCTTGCGCGAGTACGTACTGATCGACCCGGATACGCGCGGCGTGGAGGTGTTCCGGCGCAACGAGCGCGGCCTGTTCGAACTGCACGATCAGAGCGGCACGGCGGTGCTGGCGCTGGCCAGCGTGGATGCGCGTATCCCGATGACTGAGGTGTTCGAGGGCGTGGAAGCGGCGCCTGCAGCCGATGCGGGCGCCGCGGACTGAGCGCGGCTCAGCGGCAGTTCGCGGGCAGGTATTGCAGGCTCAGGCCGCTGCCGGGTTTGCAGGTCCACATGATCGAGCCGCTGCCCTTCACCGGCGACAGTTGCAGCGTGGCGGATTTCGGGATCTTGCTGTTGGCCTTGGGTCCGCCGTAGGCCACGGTGATGACGCCGCCGGTGACGGTGACACTGGACACGTAATTGCCCGAGATCGAGGCCGCGGCAGGCAGCCCGGCCGAGGTGTTGTTGCTGGGCATATTGCCGGTTTCGTTGGTGAACAATTCCACCGCTGCCTGGGCACTGCCTGCCAGCGCCCAGCCTTCGCTGACCTGGGCGCGGATCAGGTAGTTCTGGTACGCGGGGATGGCGATGGCGGCGAGGATGGCGATGATGGCCACCACGATCATCAGCTCGATCAGCGTGAAACCGGACTGCACGGGCCTGCGCATGGATGGATTCCCCCTGAGTTTGGGGTGAATACCAAGCAGGTTCCGGGCCAAACAATGGTTACATTGTGACGGACGTCACACGGGATGCGCCCATGCGCACCATCGTCATTCCCCGTACCGTCATCCCCGCGCCCCACTGCTCGTCATTTCCGTGTGACTGCCGGAGGAAGGTTGGCCACAGGACGAAGTAATCAAGCAACAACAGAACCGCTATCAGCGCCAAACAGAATATGTCGGGTGTGGTCATCGCGAGTCCATTTGTATGAGCCCAACGTCTGAATTCAGCGGCGGAGCAAAAGCGCAGCTTTTGCGGAGTCCGCTGGTAATTTGTTGGGCACCATGGTTATAGAGCCGCGATGAACTCTTCTGGCGATACGCCAGCTTGACGCAAGACCCCAGCCAACGTACCTACTTTGACTTCGCCGTGCATGGGAACGACACAGCCCTTTGACCCACGCCGCATAACGACATGGCTTCCAGATTGGCGAAGCCTATCGAAGCCGAGACGCTCCAAAGCCTTTACTACGGTAGCTCCGGATACGCGCGGTAGCTTAGGCATGCGCAGGAACGCTGAATGTTGTTACGAGCGGATGCCCTGGTGCACGCATGGGAAACTCCGACAAATAAAGTATCGTAGCTTCTTGCAGATTGGCAATAGCCTCCTCGACAGTTTCACCTTGTGTGGTCGTGCCCGTCTCAGGATTCATGGCAATATAGCCGCCTTCTTCGGCGGGAGTAAGTACTGCGGTCAGTTCCATGGATTGACTCCGGAAAGAAAAATGTAATTATCGCTCATTCTGCCGAATGGTGCCCAACGCCTGAATTAAGCCGGGGCGCGAAGCGACCTCGGCTTGAATGAATTGTTAGCCCCCACCCGCTTGACACAGGGCGCCACTGGTTATAGTGTGACACTGTGACACTAAGCAGGAGGATGAAAAATGGCTCCGACCATACGCATTGACGATGACGTGTACGCCTGGCTGCAAGGGCAGGCTAAACCCTTTGACGATACCCCGAACTCGGTGCTGAGAAGGTTGGCCGATCTGGACAAACCATCAGCCACTCCGGTTGTACGAGCAGTGCGACGCAGTGCGGACAACGCAGGGAAGACCCCCCAGCAAGCTTTTCGCACCCCTATCCTGAAAGTGCTGGCTAAGCAGGGCGGCCAAGCGGCGCGAATGGCTGTTTTGAACGGGGTAGAGAAGTTGCTTGCCAACGAGCTGACGCCATATGACAAAGCTGACATTGACTCGGGAACCATCCGTTGGCAAAAGAGTGCCGAATGGGAAGTGCGGAAGATGCGGGAAGAAGGACTCTTGAAGCCCGTCAAGGACGGACCACATGGGTATTGGGTGCTCACGCGCACTGGCGAGGCGGCTGCACGAACTGCTTAGTGGGCGCTAACAAGAAGTAGACCCCCGATCCGGGGTGTTGCACGGCATCGTCTGCCACCACTGACAGGCTGTCAAGCTTGCTTCTTACCACCAATCAATAAGTTAGCCGAATGCGAGCGCCTCACGTCGCGATCAGATTGTCCTGCGTATCGGTGGATCGGTGGATCGGTGGATCGGTGGGCGTAATGGTTTACACCAGCGAAAATAGGGGCGTACCAGAGTACGGGCAAAGGTCGCAGCAGCCGCGCCTACTCGATGAGATGCGGCGATGCGTGCGGCTGAAACTCTACAGCTTGCGCACCAAGCAGGCATATGCGGCGTGCGCCGGTTCATTCTGTTCCATGGCAAACGCCATCCGCGCACGTTGGGCGCCATGCAAGTCGAACGCTTCCTGTCCGAGCTGGCAATGCATGGGGGTGTCGCCGCCAGCACGCAGAACCAGATGCTGTCGGCGTTGCTGTTCCCGTGCGGCTGATGGTTTGGCGGGAGGCCCGCCGGTGGGGTTGCGGTCCGACCCCTCGACGTACCCGCCGCGCTGTGCGCCCGGATGCGCAAGGCCGCGTTTGACCGCGCTGCCGCGCCGCCGCTAGAATCCCATTTCTTTTTCCTCCAAGAAGAACGACAGAAGAGGCCAACATGTACGCAGTCATCGTGACTGGCGGCAAGCAGTACCGCGTGATGCAGGGCGAAGTCCTGCGCGTGGAATTGCTGGACGCCGAGGTGGACAGCACCGTCCAGTTCGAACAGGTGCTGATGGTGGGTGAGGGCGAGGGCGTCAAGGTCGGCGCGCCGACCATCGCCGGAGCCAGCGTCAGCGCCAAGGTGCGCGCGCACGGCCGCGCCGACAAGATCCGCATCGTCAAATTCCGCCGCCGCAAGCACCATCGCAAGCAGATGGGCCACCGGCAGCACTACACCGAAGTCGAGATCACCGGCATCCAGGCCGGCTGAGCGAAGGAGCAACCGTCATGGCACATAAAAAGGGCGTCGGTTCCAGCCGCAACGGCCGCGATTCCAACCCGAAATATCTCGGCGTCAAGATTTACGGCGGCGAGTCCGTCGAGCCGGGCAACATCATCCTGCGTCAGCGCGGCACCCAGTTCCATCCCGGTGCCGGCGTCGGCTGCGGTCGCGATTACACCTTGTTCGCGCTGACCGAGGGCAAGGTGCGGTTTTCGGTGAAGGGCCCCAAGAAGCGCCGTACGATCAGCGTCGTATCGGCCTGATCCGCGTCAGCTTCGCGCACCCAGCCCCGCCGCGTGCGGGGCTTCGTGTTTTGGCGGTTTGCAAAGCCGGCGGCACAAGGATGTGCCGCCGCGATGGACGCGCAAGCGCTTGTCGCGACAAGGGTGGCGCGGCTCCGCCGCGACCGTTTGCTGGCCAAACCACGGCCGGATGCCCGGTTTTGCAAACTGATCGCCATGCGGCTTTGCGGCACCAACACTGGGCTATTCTTGCGCCATGAAATTCGTCGATGAAGCCCTGATTCACGTGCACGCCGGCAATGGCGGCAACGGCTGCGTGAGTTTTCGGCGCGAGAAATTCATCCCCTTCGGTGGCCCCGACGGCGGCGATGGTGGCGACGGCGGCTCGGTGTGGCTGCTGGCCGACGAGAACCTCAACACGCTGGTCGATTTCCGCCACCAGCGCGTGTTTCGCGCGCAGCGCGGACAAAACGGCATGGGCCGCCAGATGAGCGGCCGCGGCGGCGAGGATTGCGTCATCCGCGTGCCGGTGGGCACCGAGGTGATCGCCACCGAAACCGCCGAGTCGCTGGGCGATCTCACCGCGCACGGCCAGCGCCTGCGCGTGGCGGCGGGTGGCGAGGGTGGGCGCGGCAACGTGCATTTCAAAAGCTCTGTCAATCGTGCGCCGCGGCGCGCCACACCGGGCCGCGAGGGCGACGCGCGCGAGTTGCGTCTGGAGCTCAAGCTGCTGGCCGATGTCGGCCTGCTGGGCTTTCCCAATGCCGGCAAAAGCACCTTTATCCGCGCGGTTTCCGCAGCCACGCCGCGCGTCGCCGATTACCCCTTCACCACGCTGCATCCGCACCTGGGCGTAGTGCGCATCGAGACCGACAAGAGTTTCGTCGTGGCCGATATTCCCGGCCTGATCGAGGGCGCGGCGGAGGGTGCCGGACTCGGCATCCAGTTTCTCAAGCACCTTTCGCGCACGCACCTGTTGTTGCACGTGGTCGACATGGCGCCGCAGGACGACAGCGATCCGGTGCAGCAAGTGCGCGCGATCGAGGCTGAACTGGAGCAGTTCGATGCGCGGCTGCTGCAGCGCCCGCGCTGGTTGCTGTTGAACAAGCTCGATCTCGTGCCGCACGAGCAACGTGCGCAGCGGGCGGCGCGCATCGTGGCGGATCTGGGCTGGACGGCGCCGTGGTTCGCGATTTCGGCGGCGGTGCGCGAGGGCACCTGGGACGCATGTCTGGCCGTGCAGCGCTTTTTTGACGCCGAGCGCAAGGCGCGCGAAGAGGCCGCGGCCGCGGCCGTCGACCTGCGTTTTGCGGCGCACGGGGACGAGGCCGGCGCGTGATCGGCGCAACAAAAAGGCCGGCATCAGCCGGCCTTCGTGTCATCACTCAGGTCAGAGCGCGGCGGCCGCGTCTGGCCCGGTGCTGCGCGGATTCAGCCCAGCGCCTTGATATGCGCGGTCAGGCGGCTCTTGTGGCGGTTGGCCTTGTTCTTGTGGATCAATCCACGCGAGGCGTGACGATCCATGACCGGCTCGGCGGCGGCATAGGCGGCCACGGCGGCGGCCTTGTCCTTGGCTTCGATGGCGGTGACGACTTTCTTGATCGCCGTGCGCACCATGGAGCGGGCGCTGACGTTGCGCATGCGGCGCTGCTCGGACTGGCGCGCGCGCTTTTTCGCGGACTTGATGTTGGCCAAGGGATGACTCCGGACGCGGGTGTAATGGAAAAGAGCGAAATTATGCTGGAGCCACCCGCTGCGGTCAATCGCAGCCGTCGTGCCGGCGCGAGTGTCCCGGTTTGCTGGAAGCGCGTCGATTCCCGAGTCCCGAGCCCCGAGTCCCGTCTTGCGGTGGCCGCGTCATGAGCGCCCCGCGCGCCAGTTTGCTGCACGGCGTGGCCGCGTTCAGCAGCATGACGTTTCTGTCGCGGCTGCTCGGCCTGCTGCGCGAGACGGTGATCGCCGCCGTGTTCGGCGCCAACGCGGCGACGGACGCGTTCTGGGTGGCGTTTCGCATTCCCAACTTCATGCGCCGGCTGTTCGCCGAGGGCGCGTTTTCGCTGGCGTTCGTGCCGGTGTTCGCCGAGGTGCGCGCGCGTGGCGACGAGGCCGCGCTGAAGGCCTTCGTCGCGCGTACCGCGGGCACCCTGGGCGGCGTGTTGCTGGTGGTCACGGCGCTGGGTATCTGGGGCGCGCGCGCGCTGGTGCACGTGTTCGCGCCAGGTCTGGCCGAGGATCCCGCGCGCCTGACGCTGACCGCCGACCTGCTACGCATCACGTTTCCGTTTCTGATGCTGGTGTCGCTGACCGCGCTGGCCGCGGGCGTGCTCAACGCCTACTCCAAATTCGCGCTGGCGGCGTTCACCCCGGTCATTCTGAACTTGTGCATGATCGCCGCGGCGCTGTGGCTGGCGCCGCATCTGCGCATTCCGATCAGCGCGCTGGCCTGGGCCATCCTGCTGGCGGGTGTGCTGCAACTGGCCATCCAGTTGCCGGCGCTGCGCAAGCTGGGGGTGCTGTCGTGGCCGCGCTGGGGCGCGACGCACCCGGACGTGCGCAAGATCATGCGCCTGATGCTGCCGACGCTGTTCGGCTCGTCGGTGGCGCAGATCAATCTGCTGCTGGATACGGTGATCGCCTCGTTCCTGTTCGTCGGCTCGCAGACCTGGCTGGCCTTGTCCGATCGCCTGATGGAGTTCCCGCTGGGCGTGTTTGGCGTGGCGCTGGGTACGGTGATCCTGCCGACGCTGGCCCGACACCATCTGAGCACCGATCGCGCTGGCTTTCAGCGCGCGCTGGACTGGGGGCTGCGCACCGCGCTGCTGATCGCGCTGCCGGCCACGGTGGCACTGGTGCTGCTGGCCAAGCCGATGATCGCGACGTTGTTCCAGCACGGCCGCTACAACGCTTTCGATACCGACATGGCCACGCTGTCGCTGACCACGCTCAGTTGCGGGCTGCCGGCGTTCGCGCTGGTCAAGGTGCTGGCACCGGCGTTTTACGCGCGCCAGGACACCAGGACCCCGGTGCGCGCGGCGATCGTGGCGATGGTGGTGAACATGGCGCTGAATGTGATCCTGGTGGGCGCGCTGGTGTGGGCCTGGGCCGCGCCCGAACTGCACCGCGGCGGCGTGCTGGAGACCCTGGCGCACACGCCCGGCCTGCACATGGCGCTGGGCATGGCCAGCGCACTGGCCGGTTATCTCAACCTCACGCAACTGTGGCTGGCGCTGCGTCGGCAGGGTGTGTATCAGGCGCAGCCGGGTTGGCTGCGGCACCTCGGACGCACGCTGCTGGCCTGCGCGGTGATGGCGGCGGTGCTGCTGCTGGGGCGTCTGCTGCTGTGGCCGGACTGGACCACGCCGCCGGCACTGGTGCGGCTGTGGCGCCTGCTGGCGCTGTTGACCGCGGGTGGGCTGGCGTATCTGGCAGTGCTGTTCGCGCTGGGTTTCCGCTGGCGCGAGCTGCACGAGGCTTGAGCGCCCTGTGGCGCTGCAGCATACTCGTCCGATGATGCGTATTGCCCGGGACGTGGCGGGGCCTTGCCTCGCGCCGCATGGCAGCGTGCTGGCCGTGGGTGCGCTGGATGGCCTGCACCGCGGCCATCAGGCGCTGCTGGCGCGCGTGCGCGAACGTGCGGCGGCGCTGAGTCTGCCGCCGCTGGCGATCAGCTTCGAGCCGCTGCCGCGCGCGTATTTTTCGCGCACGCCGTTGCCGCGCCTGGGCTCGGTGCGCGACAAGATCGAAGGGCTTGCACACGCCGGCATGCAGCGTCTGCTGCTGTTGCGCTTCAATGCCGCGCTGGCGGCGCTGCCCGCCGAGGATTTCGTGCGTCGCGTGCTGCTGGCGCGTGCCGGCGCGCGTGAAGTGTGGGTAGGCGAGGATTTCCGCTTCGGCCACCGGCGCGGCGGTGATCTGGCGCTGCTGCAGCGCATGGGCGCCGAGCTGGGCTTCGCGGCGCACGCGCTGGAAACGCATCTGCACGACGGCGCGCGCATCTCCAGCAGCGCGATCCGCGCGGCGCTGACGGCGGATGATTTCGCAGCCGCGGCGGTGTTGCTGGGGCATCCGTTTTGCATCGGCGGGCGCGTGGTGCGCGGCCAGCAACTGGGGCGCAGCCTGGGGTATCCCACCGCCAATATCCGCTTGGGTCGGCGCGTCAGTCCGATCCAGGGCATCTTCGCGGTACGCGTGCATGGCGCAGCGGCATCCCTGCCCGGCGGTCGCTCTGGCACATCTTGTGCTCGCGACACTGGGGCATCCCTGCCCGGCGGTCGCTCTGGCACATCCTGTGCTCGCGACACTGGGGCATCCCTGCCCGGCGGTCGCTCTGGCACATCCTGTGCTCGCGACACTGGGGCATCCCTGCCCGGCGTTGCCAGCCTCGGGTTGCGGCCCACCGTGGGTGGGCACGAGCCGCTGCTGGAAGCGCATCTGTTCGATTTCAACGGCGATCTGTATGGCTGCCATCTGGCGGTCGAATTCGTGCGCAAATTGCGCGATGAGGAAAAATTCGCCAGCCTCGACGATATGACCCGGCAAATGCACCGCGACGCCGCCGCGGCGCGCGCGCTGCTGGGCCTGCCCCTTTCCGTTTCCGCCTGAGTCTTCGCCGCATGGATTACAAGCACACCCTGCAATTGCCGCAGACCGATTTTCCCATGCGCGGCGACCTGCCCAGGCGCGAGCCCGTATGGCTGGCCGAGTGGGAGCGCGTCGGACGCTATGCGCAAATCCAGCAGCGCAGCGCGGCGCGCAGCAAGACTTTCGTGCTGCACGACGGCCCGCCGTACGCCAACGGCGCCATTCACCTGGGCCACGCGGTCAACAAGATTCTGAAGGACATCGTGGTCAAGTCGCGGCTGCTGGCGGGTTTTCGCGCGCCGTACGTGCCGGGCTGGGATTGCCACGGCCTGCCCATCGAGATCGCGGTGGAGAAGAAATTCGGCAAGGCGGGCGAGAAACTCGACGCCGCCGCGTTCCGCCAGAAATGCCGCGAATACGCCGCGCAGCAAATCGACGTGCAGCGCGCGGATTTCAAACGCCTCGGTGTGCTCGGCGACTGGGAGCATCCCTATCGCACCATGGATTTCAGCTATGAGGCCGACATGCTGCGCGCGCTGGCGCGCATCATCGCGCGCGGGCATTTGACGCGCGGCTTCAAGCCGGTGCACTGGTGCTTCGACTGCGGCTCGGCGCTGGCCGAGGCCGAGATCGAGTACCAGGACAAGGACTCGCCGGCGATCGATGTCGCCTTCGATGCCGTCGATGGCCAGGCGCTGGCGGCGCGCTTTGGCGTGGATGCCGGCGATGCCATCGTCGCGGTGCCGATCTGGACCACCACGCCGTGGACGCTGCCGGCCAACCAGGCCGTGGCGCTGAATGCCGAGATCGACTACGTATTGGTCGAAGGTCCGGCGCGCGCCGGGCGGCGCGTGTTGCTGGTGCTGGCCGCGGCCTTGGTGGCCAAGGCCTTGGTGCGCTATCGCTCTTACCCTCTCTCTGCGGTAGAGGAGCCTGTCCTGAGCTCGCCGAAGGATGCCCGAAGGGCGGGTGAGGGTTCGGCACACTCGGGGCCGCGGATCGAGAGCGCACCCTCACCCCTGGCCCCTCTCCCATTGGGAGAGGGGGATGTCAAGGTGCTGGGCCATGCCCAGGGCGCGCAGCTTGCCCCTCTCCCGGGAGAGGGGGTGCTGCTGCTGCAGCATCCGTTCCACGCGCGCACGGTGCCGCTGATCCTCGGCGAGCATGTCTCCGCCGAGGACGGCACCGGCGCGGTGCATACCGCGCCAGGCCACGGTCAGGAGGACTTCGCCGTGGGCCAGTTGTACGGCCTGGCGGTGGTCAATCCGGTCGATGGCAAGGGCGTGTTCCTGCCCGATACCGAGCAGTTCGCCGGGCAGCACGTGTGGAAGGCCAACGCCAGCGTCATCGATACCTTGCGCGCGCGCGGCGTGCTGCTGGCGCACGCCACGCTGCGCCACAGCTATCCGCACTGCTGGCGGCACCGCACACCGGTGATTTTTCGCGCCACGCCGCAGTGGTTCATCGGCATGGATACGGCCGGCCTGCGCCGCGATGCGCTGGCGGCCATCGCCAATGAAGTGGAGTGGTTTCCGGGCTGGGGCGAGGAGCGCATCGCCGGCATGGTGGCCGGGCGTCCGGACTGGTGCATCTCGCGCCAGCGCACCTGGGGCGTGCCGATCGCGTTGTTCGTGGACAAGGCCAGCGGCACGCCGCATCCGCGCTCGATCGAGCTGCTGGAGCAGGTGGCGCGGCGCGTGGCGCGGGGCGGCGTGGATGCCTGGTACGCGCTGGATGCGCGCGAGTTGCTGGGCGAGGAAGCCGGGCGCTACGACAAGGTGACCGACGTGCTCGATGTCTGGTTCGACTCGGGCGTGACCCACGCCTGCGTGGTCGATGCGCGCCCCGAGCTGGCGCAGGACGGCCATGCCGACTGGCGCGTGATGTACCTGGAAGGTTCCGACCAGCACCGCGGCTGGTTCCAGTCATCCTTGCTGACGCGCGTGGCCATGACCGGGCATGCGCCGTACCGGCAGGTGCTCACCCATGGTTTCACCGTGGACGAGCAGGGCCGCAAGATGTCCAAGTCGCTGGGCAACGGCATCGAGCCGCAGGACGTGATGAAGCGTCTCGGCGCCGACATCCTGCGCCTGTGGATCGCCTCGGCCGACTACAGCAACGAGATGGCGCTGTCCGAGCAGATCCTGCAGCGCGTGTCCGACACGTATCGGCGCCTGCGCAACACCAGCCGCTTCCTGCTGGCCAATCTCGACGGGTTTGATCCGGCGCAGCATCTGCTGCCGGTGGCCGACTGTCTGCTGCTGGACCAGTGGATCATCGCGCGGACGGAAGCCCTGCAGCAGCAGATCGTCGCGGCCTGTGACCGCTACGCTTTCGCCGAAGTGGTGCAGCGCGTGCAGAACTTCTGCACCAACGAACTGGGCGCGCTGTATCTGGATATCACCAAGGACCGCCTGTACACCATGCCGCGCGACAGCCGCGGCCGGCGCAGCGCGCAAAGCGCGATGTTCCGTATCCTCGAGGCGATGGTGCGCTGGCTGGCGCCGGTGCTGGCCTTCACCAGCGAGGAGATCTGGCAGCACCTGCCCGGCGCGCGCGGTGAGTCGGTGTTGTTCGAGACCTGGTACGCGGGACTGGCGGACACCAGCGTCGAGGCGCGCGATGCGGACGCGTGGGCCGAGCTGCTGGCGCTGCGCGAAGAGCTGGCGCGCGTGCTCGAGCCGATGCGTCAGGCTGGTGGCATCGGCGCGGCGCTGGATGTCGATGTGGATGTCTATATCGATGCGCCGCGCGCCGCGCGTTGGCAAGCCTACGGCGAGGAGTTGCGTTTTTTCCTGATCACCTCGTCGTGTCGCGTGCACGCGCTGGACGCTGCGCCGGCGGATGCGCTCGCGGGAAGCCTCGTGCTCGGCGCCGAGCGCATGCCGATCAAGCTGCGCGTGCAGGTCAGCGCCGCGCCCAAATGCGTGCGCTGCTGGCAGCATCGCGCCGACGTGGGCAGCCACGCCAAGCATCCCGAATTATGCGGGCGCTGCATCGACAACGTCGAGGGGCCGGGCGAAGACCGGCGCTATTTTTGAGCGTGCGCGCCATGTCTTTGCCACGTCCCAACGCCCTGCCATGGTTGCTGCTGTCGCTGGCGGTGATCGCGCTGGATCAACTGACCAAGGCGCTGATCGTGGCGCACTTCGCCGTGGGGCAGGTGCGGGTGCTGATTCCGCATCTGCTCGATCTGACCCTTGCTTACAACCGCGGTGCGGCCTTCAATTTCCTGGCCAGCGCGGATGGCTGGCAGCGCTGGCTGTTCACGCTGCTGGCCGTGGGCATCAGCGCGGCGTTGGTCGTGGCGCTGGCGCGCACGTCGCGCGGCGCCTGGCGCAGCGCCTTGCCGTATGCGCTGATCATCGGCGGCGCGCAGGGCAATCTCATCGACCGCCTGCGCCTGGGCCATGTGGTGGATTTCATCCTCGTGCACTGGAAGCACGACTGGTACTACCCGGCGTTCAACGTGGCTGATTCATCCATCACCGTGGGCGCGGTGCTGCTGGTGTGGTTCGCGTTGTTCGGCACATCGCGCGCGGCGGGGCGATAATGCGCGCGGTTCATACGGTATCTGCATCGTGGAAGTAATCCTGGCCAACCCGCGCGGCTTTTGTGCCGGCGTCGATCGCGCCATCGCCATCGTCGAGCGCGCGCTGGAATCGTACGGCGCACCGATCTACGTGCGCCACGAGGTGGTGCACAACCGCTTCGTGGTCGAGGGGCTGCGCGCGCGCGGCGCGATCTTCGTCGAGGATGTGGACGAGGTGCCCGACGGTGCCACGCTGATCTTCAGCGCGCACGGCGTGCCGCAACAGGTGCGCGTGCAGGCCGCGATGCGCGGCCTGCGCGTGTTCGACGCCACTTGTCCGCTGGTGACCAAGGTGCACATGGAGGTCGCGCGCCTGGGCCGGCTCGGCAAGGACGTGGTGCTGGTCGGCCACGCCGGGCACCCCGAGGTCGAGGGCACCATGGGCCAGTGGGATGAGCGCTTCGGCGGGCACATCCATCTGGTCGAATGCGTGGTCGATGTCGCCTGTTTGCACACCGCGCAGCCCGAAAACCTCGCTTACGTCACCCAGACCACGTTGTCGGTGGAGGACACGCGCGCCATCGTCGATGCGCTGCGCGCGCGCTTTCCCGCCATCGACGGGCCGCGCAAGGACGACATCTGCTACGCCACGCAGAATCGTCAGGACGCGGTGCGCCTGCTGGCCGGGCAGGTCGATCTGGTGCTGGTGGTCGGATCGGCCAGCAGCTCCAATTCCAACCGCCTGCGCGAGTTGGCGGCGAAGCAGGGCGTACCCGCGCATCTGATCGACGGCCCCGAATCGATCGATCCCGCGTGGCTGGCGGGCGCGCGCCGCGTCGGCCTGACCGCCGGTGCCTCCGCTCCCGAGGAACTGGTGCGCGCGGTCATCGCCCATTTGCGCGACGCCGGCGCCAGCGCCATCCACGAGCTGGATGGCACCGCCGAAACCATCACCTTTGCCCTGCCACGCGAATTGCGCGTCTGAGCCGCCGCGACTCGGCACTCGCGACAACCGGGGCTTGCGTCTCTGCTTTCAAGTGCCCGCGGCCTCGAACCGGTTCGCATCGCGGTTCTTGCGCACCTTGGCCGGATCCCAGACGCGGCCGTTCATGGCGATCCACACGCCGTCGGGCAGCGCCTGCACCGCGCCCACCGCGCAGCCGATGTTGAACACCGCGTCCGAGCCGGTGAAGCGCGCCGGATTCAGCGCGCCGGTCAGCACGATCACCTTGCCGACGATGCCATGCAGCGCCTGCGCGGTGTCCACCATGGTGTCGGTGCCGTGAGTGACCAGCACGTGGCGCTCGCTCTGGCGCTCGATCACCTCGCGCAGTAGCGCGCGGTCGGCGGCGTCCATGTGCAGCGAATCCTTGCGCATCAGCGGGATCACGTTGCAGCGAAATGCCACGCCGATGCCGCTGAGAATCTGGCCGATCTGCGGCTCGCCGATCTGGTAATCGGACTTGTCATCGAAGTAGATCTTGTCGATGGTGCCGCCGGTGGTGACGATGCAAAGCTGGTCCATGGACGCGCTCGTTGAAGACGGATCAGCCGCATAGCGTACCTGCAGCCGTGGCGTGTGGCCGCGTTTAATCCTGCGCCAGGATCGCCGCGCAGTCGTCGTCGCTGGCCATGTTCAGACGCAGCAGTCCGTGGCCGAGGAAGCGCCGCAGGGACGCCGCCGGGCGCAGATCCCCGTGCACCGCGGCGGCCTGTGCCTGCCGCGCCAGCAGCGTGGCCGCCGCGCAGCGCGCCAGCGTCAGCGCCAGGCTGCGCGCGCCGGCTTCAAGCTGCGCGCGTTCGCGACTGGCGTGCTGCAGCCATTGCGTTGCCGCAACCAGCGCGGTCTGCGCCAGCGCGGCGCCGGGTGCATCCGCAGGCCATTGCCGCCGCAGCCATGCCGCGAACGGCGCCAGATCGTTGCCGCCCAGGGCGCGCAAAGTGTCCAGCGCCAGCACGTTGGTGGTGCCTTCCCAGATCGGATACACCTGCGCGTCGCGCAGCAGTTGCGGCAGCCCGGTGTCCTCGATGTAACCGGCACCACCGCAGGCTTCCAGACACTCCGAGGCGATGCGCACGGCGAGCTTGCCGGTCCACAGTTTGGCCAGCGGCGTGAGCACCCGCCACGCGGCCTGACTGTCGGCATCGGCGACGCCGGACTCGACTTCGCCGAGCAGGCGCGCCACGCCAAAGCCCAGTGCGAACGCGGCCTCGAATTCGGCGGCCAGCCCGGCCAATGTATCGCGGTGCAGCGGCTTGTCGATCAATCTGGCGCCGAAGGCCTCGCGGCGCGTGGCGTAATCCCCGGCCAGCGCCAACGCGCGGCGCATGGCGGCCAGCGCGCAGATCGTGTTCCAGGTGCGGGTGATGTTGAGCATCGGCGCGATGTGGCGCACGCCGTGCTTCGGTTCGCCCACGGGCGTGGCGGCCAGGCCGTCGAGTTCGGTCTCGGCGGTGGGCAGCTCGCGCGTGCCCAGCTTGTCCTTGAGGCGCTGGATGCGCAGCCCCGGCTGCCAGGCGCCATCGGCCGCGCGCGTTTCCACGTAAAACAAGCCCAGCGCGTCGTTGCCGGCACCAGCGCCGCTTGGTCTTGCGAGCGCCAGCGCGGCTTCACCGACGATCGCCGAGGCGAACCACTTGCGCCCGTATAGGCGCCACTGACCGGAGGCATCCTGACGCGCCTCGACCTCGCTGCGCGACACGTCAGAGCCGCCGATGGTCTCGGTCATCCACTGTCCCGACAACCACAGCGTGGTGGCGTCACGGCTGAGAAAACGCGGCAACGCGCGCTGCATCAGCGCGGCGGCGCCGCTGGCCTTCAGCGTGGTGGCGGTGCCGTCGGTCATCGCCAGCGGGCAGGTATAGAACTCACTGGCGACGTGATACAGGTACACGCGCGCGAATTGCGCGGCGCGCTGCAGGCCGCGCGCATCGGCGACGTGTCCGGCCCACAGCAATCCATGCGCGGCGGTGAGCGCGGCACCTTCGTCCCACGTCGGTGTCAGCGCGATGCGATCCACGCGCCGGCCCCAGGCATCCCATTGCGTGAGCACGGGCTCGAGGCGCGGCGCGTACTGTCGCCGCGCATAGGCCTGCAGCGCGTAATCGGCCAGCGCCTGCAGATCGGGCAGCAGCGCGGCGCGCGCGGCATCGTCGAGGTTTTGTTGCAGCCAGGTGCGCAGCACACGGTCGTGGTGCAGCGGATGCGCCAGTTGCGGACCTTCCTGGATGAAACTCATCGCACGCTCCCGGACCATGGATACGCGCATGCTAGGCCGCGCGGCGCGCGATGGCGAGGCGCGACGCACAAGCGGCGATTGCGTGTACTTGAGTGCGGCGTTGGTTGTCGATTCCGTGTCGTTGCGCGCGGTTGCTTCGCGTGATCATTCCGCCTCGCGTTGCGAGAAGACTCGCGTAGACAACGCCATGCGCACGCAGCGCGCGCCGTCACACTCAGCGCGCGTGTCGCCCCGTGGCTCCGGTGGCGCCGATCAGCAGCACCGCCAGCAGCAGCTCGATCCAACCCAGCACGCGCGGCAGGCCGTGCATCGCCCAGACGACCATCACGCCGTGGCTGAAATACAGCAGCGCCGCCACCGCCGCCCACCACAGGCGGCGTTGCGCGCCGCGCGCCAGCAGCGGCAGCGCCAGCGGCAGCAGGGCCAGTGGCAGCACCGCGATCAGCAGCGCGGGCGGTGGCGCGCGCAGGCAGCCGTGCCACAGCACTTGCAGCAGCGCCAGCAGCAGCCACGCCAGTTGGCCGATGCGCAGCGCGTTCATCGCGCCGCAAGGCGCGTGGCGACCTGCGCCAAGCGCCGCCCCAGCGCGCGCGCCAGTTCCTGTTCGTGCGCGCTGAGCGCGTGCTCGCCCTTGAGACCGGCGACGTGGCTGGCGCCATAAGGCGTGCCGCCGCTCCGCGTCGCGTTCAGGGCCGGCTCGGTGAACGGCAGGCCGAGGATCAGCATGCCGTGATGCAGCAGCGGCAGCAGCATGCTGAGCAGGGTGGATTCCTGCCCGCCGTGCAGGGTGGCGGTGCTGGTGAACACCGCCGCGGGCTTGCCCACCAGCGCGCCCGAGGCCCACTCGGCGCCGGTGCCGTCGAGGAAATGCTTGAGCGGCGCGGCCATGTTGCCGAAGCGCGTCGGGCTGCCCAGCGCGAGGCCGTCGCAAGCGCGCAGGTCATCCAGCGTGGCGTAGGGCGCGCCATCCTCGGGCACCGGTGGTGCGGCCACTGCGGTGATCGGCGCCACCGGCGGCACCTGGCGCAGGCGCGCGCTGCAGCCGGCGACTTCCTCGACGCCGCGCGCCACGCGCCGCGCCAGATCGGCGGTGTGGCCGCTGCGGCTGTAATAAAGCACCAGGATCTCGGTCATGCGGGCAGCTCTCGCGGGTTGGTTGGTTGGGCGCCTGGAAAACGTCAGCATGGTGTTTTTCGAGGTTCCATATCGATACGCTGCGCGCATGCAACCGGTCGATCGCGAACACATGCGCGCCTTCATCGCCTTTGCCTGGCGGCGATTGCGCGAGGACCGCCTGCTGGAAACCGCGGGGGCGCTGTCCTACACCACGGTGTTCGCGCTGGTGCCGCTGCTGGCGATGACGCTGGGCATCGTAGCGATGTTTCCGGCCTGGGCACACTGGAGCGATACGATTTCGGCGTTCGTGTTTCGCAATCTGGTGCCGGCCACCGGCGCGGCGGTGGAGAAGGAACTGCTGCGTTTCGCCGGCAACGCCAGCCGCATGACCGTGGCTAGCGCGGTGGCGCTGCTGTTGACAGCGCTGCTGATGATGGCGGCGATCGAGGAGCGCTTCAATCGCATCTGGCGGGTCACGCGTCGACGGCGCGGGGTACTGCGTTTTCTCACTTACTGGGCGGCGTTGACGCTGGGGCCGCTGCTGGTGGTCGGTGGTCTTGCGGTCAGTTCGTACCTGTTGGCGCTGCCGTGGCTGGCGCAGGCCAATCGGCATCTCGGGCTGGGCGCTGATCTGCTCGATCTGGCGCCGTTCCTGATCACCTGGATCGGACTGCTGGCGATGTATCTGCTGATCCCGAATCGGCGCGTGGCGCTGCGTCATGCGCTGGGCGGCGCGCTGCTGGCCGCGCTGGCGTTCTCGGCGGCGCGCCACGGCTTCGCGCTGTATGTGCTGCACATGGGCTCGTACCACGCCATTTACGGCGCGCTGGCGGCGGTGCCGATTTTTCTGGTGTGGATATACGTGTCGTGGGTGATCGTGCTGGCCGGCGCTTCGCTCACCGCTGCTTTCGCCGCGTTCCAGTACGTGCCGCAGGCCTTGCGCCTGCCGCGCGAAGCCGAGTTCGTCGGACTGCTGCGCGTGCTGGCGGTGCTGGCCGATGCGCAGCAACGCGGCGCGACCATGGACAACGCCGCGTTGCGCCGCGCGCTGCCGTTTCTCACCGAGGACACGCTGACGCGCTATCTCGACGAGCTGGAACACGCACGCCTGCTACGGCGTTCCGAGTTGGGCGACTGGCTGTTCACGCGCAGCCTGCATGGCGTGCGTCTGGCCGATTTGTACGCCGCGGGTCATTACCGTCTGCCGGCCTCGGCCGCGCTGCTGGCCAGCGCCGCGCAGGATCTGCCCGCGCCGCTGGCCGCGCAGATCGCAGCGCTGGGGCAGGCGCTGGAGGCGGGGCTGTCCGCCGATCTGGCCAGCCTGCAGCCGGCGACGGATACTGCACGGACCGCGGCACACGGTTCTTCGCCATGAAAGTCCGCGCCATGCAAAGCATCCCGATGAAAACACTGCAGTCACTCGCATTGCTCGCCGTGCTGACCGTCATGCCGGCGTGGGCCGCGCCACCCGCGGCGCCGCTGCAACTCACGCTGCGCACCCTCGATGGCGGCACCTTCAACCTCGCCGCCGAGCGCGGCAAGTGGGTGATCCTCAATCAGTGGGCGACCTGGTGCGGCCCGTGTCTGCGCGAGATGCCGGAAATCTCGGCCTGGGTGAAAACGCATGCCGCGCACGTGGCCGCGCTGGGCATGGCCTACGACGGCATCACCGCGCAGGAATTCGCGCGCTTCATGCGCCGGCATCCGGTCAGCTATCCAGTGGTGCTGATCGATCTTGAGTCTCCGCCCGCGGCCATGCCCGAGCCGGAAGATCTGCCATCGACCTATCTGGTCGCGCCCGATGGCAGGGTGGTGAAGCATTTCGTCGGCCCCATCGACGGCGCCAAACTCGATGCCGCCATCGCCGCTGCGCGCATGCTGCATCCGCGGTGGCCCAGGCCGTGAGCGCGCGCCGCTGGTTGATCAGCGGCCGCGTGCAGGGCGTGGCATTTCGCGCCCATGCGCAGGCGCGTGCGCTGGCGCTGGGGCTTGGCGGTTACGCGCGCAACCTGCCCGCCGGGCGTGTGGAAGTGTTCGCGCAAGGCGACGACGCGGCGCTCGATCAGCTCGCGCAGTGGCTGTGGCAAGGCCCGCCCGCCGCGCGCGTGGAGGCCGTGCACGAGGCTCCGGCTGCCGAGGGTGAGGCGCCCGGCATCGGTTTTGGCGTGCGCTGAGTGACGCAGACGGCGGCGACGCTTCGGACTTCGGCCAGATGCTTCGCTGCGCTCAGCATGACAAAAACCCGTTGTCATCCTGAGCATCGCGAAGGATCTCACCCCGACACAGGCGTGGTTCTTCATTTGTGCGTGAACGCATATGCATTTTTTCCCTCGCCATCCGGGAGAGGGTGGGGCGCAGCGCCGAGTGAGGGTTCGCACTTGGGTAGTTTCGCCTCGTTCCAGCACGTCGCGCGACGGCAGCCGCGAGTGGCAGGAAAGCCTTGCGGAGCGTCAGAGCCTGAAATTTGCTCCATGCGTGCGCCGCCCGGCACCAATCACCTCACGCCTGCGGCGCAATCCAGAAACCCGGATCGGTCAGTTGCTCGCGTTCGGGTGCATGGCGCAGCGCCGGCAGGCGCACGCGCGGCGCCGGCGCGTGGCGATCGGGCACCTGATCGAGCAGGTGCCGGATCAGGCTCAGCCGGCCCTGCTTCTGATCGTTGTAGTTCACCACGAACCACGGCGCGCCCGGGCGGTGCGTGCGCGCCAGCATGGCGTCGCGCAGGCGTCCGAACTCGGCGTACTTGCGCCGGCTGGCGAGGTCCACCGGCGACAGCTTCCAGCGTTTGGCCGGATCGTCGGCGCGCGCGCGGAAGCGCCGCTCCTGCTCGGCCTGGTCCACCGCCAGCCAGTACTTCAGCAGGATGATCCCGTCGCGCACCAGCAGCTCCTCGAACACCGGGCAATCGTCCAGGAAGCGCCGGTACTGCGCCCGCGTGCAGAAACCCAGAGCCGGCTCGACCACCGCGCGGTTGTACCAACTGCGGTCGAACAGCACGATCTCGCCGGCCTGCGGCAGGTGTGGCACATAGCGCTGGAAATACCACTGCCCGCGCTCGGTCTCGCCGGGCCGGGGCAGCGCCACGATGCGGTAGTGGCGCGTCTCGAGTTTTTCGGTGATGGCCTTGATGGTGCCGCCCTTGCCGGCCGCGTCGCGGCCCTCGAACAGCACGCACAGGCGCCGGCCGCGCAGCGCCACCCAGCGCTGCAGTTCGATCAGTTCCAGGTGCAGGCTGTCGAGCTGGCGCTCGTAGTCCTTGCGCTTGAGCATGTGCGGCATGGTTCTCTCCGGCGGTGACCCCGCGGCAATGGTGCCACCGGCGAGGGCTTGCGCGATGCAGAAGCAGATCGACCGCGTGGCGCGCACGGTGCTGTTGGCGGTGAGGGCGCCCGCTTTGATCCCGGTGGATTCGGGCGTATAAACCACAGCGCCGCGTTTCGCGCGATACACGAGGCGGGGCACCGCCGGGGGCGGCACGGCTTCGCGGTCGCTGCCCGGTCGCTCGATCGATCAGGAGTTCTTGGGGGATGGCCGCACGGGCGGCAAAGCTGAACATCCGGCGTTGATTCCCCGGTTTCGGACTGCAGGCGAGTGCCATCTAACAATTCAAGCCGACACCGCTTCGCGGTGCAGCTTATTCAGACGTCACCAACCCGCCAACCCGAGACGCCCATGCTGCAAATGTAACGTCTACTCGCCACCTGATTCGCGCTGAAGTTCAGCTGGTTTTTCCTTCTCCCGACGGGAGAAGGTGGCGCGAAGCGACGGATGAGGGTACGGGACGGAGCATGGCGTTGCTGAATTCATGGTGACGATATGTCCTGCGCCGAACCCTCACCCCCAACCCCTCTCCCGGCGGGAGAGGGGCTTTTGCAGCTGAACTTCGACGCGAATCAGCTTCTCAACCCCGCGCGCGGGGCAGGCGTTCGCAGAGAAACGAGGTGCGCTACGAAGAATGAGGTGCGCTACAAAGGGAGCGGCG
>JAKAWV010000026.1 GCA_021827205.1 Pseudomonadota bacterium
TTCCCGATGCCGGCACGCGGGACGTCGTCTCGGTGCGGCTCGTGTACGGCTATGACATCGGCATCGCCCGAGCTTGGCGATCAACGAACTACAGCTATACACCGGCCGCGTGGATGCGGCTGGAGTCGCCGATGACAACGATGCATTGAGTGCGAGCTTACCGTTCACCGCACCGATTCCATCGCGAATTCACAGCGTCCAATGCATCCTGATCAGGCCATAGGAGGGAAAATGCAAGGAGCCATTGCATTCAGTGCACGCTGGTGTATGGGCTTGCGAAGTGTCGGTACTCGCGGACTTGATGCTGACGAGATAGACTACTTGCGCTCGGAGATGCGTCGATTCAGGAACAAATACTGGTTGCCAGGGGCTCTCCTTGCTGTATCACCAACAAGTCTTGTTTTAGGACTGTTTGCCTTCGCAGAAGGCCACGCGACACGGATTACCGAAGTGGCTGGCGTGATACTGCTGGTCTGCGGTATCTACATCTTTCCGGCACTTGCACTGCTGGGCTTTCGTGACATTAGAAAGCTGCGCAAACGGTTGTGGCTTGATTTGGAAATCGGCCTGGTCGAGCGATTTGAGGTATTGTCAAATACAGCACCGGCCATACATAAAACAGCCTCATTGTGTGAAGGTGCTCTGGAAAGCATCGACGTGCTTCCAGGCTCAATGTACATACTTAAGGCAAATAACAAGATCCCGCCGAAGCGCTTTACTGCAGAGATAACAGAAACCGCGCCGGCGACCACGAATATAGAATCCAAAAAGAAAACAACTTCGTCCAATCGCAGTTTTGTCCTACGCGAATTCACAAAGGAAGAACTCAGTGAAATAAGTGCGTCTGTGAAACATCTCAACAAAAATGCGCGAATGTGGTCTTTTTATATCGCGTGGTTCATGCTTGTATTGATGTATGTCGCATTCGGTATGTCGCACGGGCCGTTAAGGTCAGCGCCGGCAGACATTCGCGGGATAATTTTACTGGTTCTTATGATCATTGCAGGCGATGCACTTTACAAGCTTTACCGCTTGTTCCGGGTTGCGAGACTGCTTGCTAAAGACCTGCGGGATGGGTACTTGCTCGAAGTTGTGGAGCATGTTGCTCCTTCTCACACATTCGAGGTTTTGCGTCATTCCAAGTTGATCTGGTCCGCCTCAGCTCAACCTGCATCTTGGAGGCATAATCGCGTACTGATGCGTCGTAGTGATTATTTGACTGATCTGAATCCCTAATATCATTCACGTGACAGCACTTATCCGACACACTGTCACGTAGCACATTATGCCGCAAGGTCATGCGGCGGCCGCAACTGGTCAGTGGCGTGAAGTAACCGAAGGGGGCAAGAGTGTCACCGCAGATCTTGACCGAGTTCAAACAGTTGTTGCACTTGAGGATGTCACCGCATGACGCCTGAAAAATCCTCTGTCCAGAAGGCTCGTGGCATAACAAGTTTCGCCGCAGGATGTTTACTGTTGCTTGCTTGTTCCGCTGCTCCGATCTCGGCAAAGACACCCCCACCCGCGCTCCCGTCCTGGCGCGTCATGCCGTACCGGGCCACGCTCCGCAGTGAGCCAGCTGCAGGCTTCACACTGGGAGCTTTCGACACCCGCTTCGAGCACACCACGCTGAATGACGTGAGGGGCGCACTGCACGCAGGACAGATCGAGCGCCAGGGGGATGCGGGTGGCTCTATTCTTTGGCTCTGCTACACCAATACGCACGCCATGCCTGTCGAACGCATATGGATCGTTTCAAGCGGAGAAATGGGTGGGCCGGACCATGCGGTTCAGGAAATCGATATCGAAAATGCGCCGTCAAGTGGGCCAAGCCATGATTGCCCATCCTTGCCAAAGGCTATGACGCCGGTGATTGTCGGGGCGGGACTTGAGATTGGCTCACCCATCTCCTCGGTTGTATTGCATCTTGGCCAACCATCTGTCGCGTGGCAACACTGGCTGTCGTTTGATTACGAACACACTTCTCGTGAGAACTGCGCCACATGGAAGGATTCTGAAGTCGATTTTACGAACTGGCTCATGCTTCGGTCGCTGCACGGGCGCGTCCAATCGCTGCATGCGGGGCAAGTTACGTCATGTTGAACATCGCACACACTGCTTCATCATAGACTGGGTGGCATGCCGCGATCCGACGCTCGATTCTGCTATAAGCATCCCGAAGATCTTGCTTTTTGGCGACGTTCGCAACGCATCCGCAGAAAACTCCGCCGGGGCATGGATGGAAGGGGGCTTATGATGCATCGCGCATTCGCGATTTGCGCACTTGCGGCGCTATTGGCTGGTTGCCATCCCCAGGCTGAAATCGCCAAGCTCGATCGCCGGGAAGCACGCCAGGGCAACCCGGTCGCCGAAAACGACCTTGGCGTGATGTACGAGACTGGCGAAGGGGTTCCAAAGAGCGACGTCAAGGCGGCGAAGTGGTATCGCCGCTCCGCGCATGCCGGCGATGTGCACGCCCAGGTCAACCTCGGTTGGCTCTACCAAAAAGGACGCGGCGTACCGCAGAGCGATGCCAGGGGACTGTATTGGTACAAATCGGCCGCGGACCACGGCGACCCAGTCGGCGAATACAACCTCGGCAATGTCTACTACTACGGTCAGGGCGTTCCTCGAGACTACACCAAGGCGGTGAAGTGGTATCGGCGTGATGCAAAGCAAGGTGATGCGGAAGCCGAGACAGCCCTTGGGGTCGCCTACGCACTGGGGCGCGGCGTGCCGAAGGATGAGTCCAAGGCGGACAAGTGGTATCGCCTTGCGGCGGCGGCGGGTGATCGCGACGCACAGATCGACCTGGCCAGTGACTATCAGTCAGGCCATGGCGTGCCAAAAAGCGCCGCTCAGGCCGAGCAGTGGTATCGCCTTGCTGCCATGGATGGTGACGTACAAGCCCAAGTCCAACTGGCGTATCTCTATGCCACGAGTCATGGCATCGCACGGAACCAAGCGAAGGCGTTCAAGTGGTATCGAGCGGCAGCCCGTCAAGGCAGTCTCGATGGGGTGGATGGCGTCGCGCGCGCGTACTACTTGGGTAGTGGCGTTCCCCGGAACGATAGCAAGGCGGCGAAGTGGTACCGCAAGGCAGCCATGTTCGGTGACCTCGATGCGGAATACGGCCTTGGCTTAATTGACGAACACGGTGTCGATGTCCCGCACAATTTGACCCGCGCCTTCTATTGGTTTCACCGCGCTGCGCCGCGCGGCAGCGTCGATGCGCAGGTCGCACTCGGTGTGATGTATGAAGTCGGCGCTGGCGTTCCACTGAACTATGACAGGGCGCGCAAGTGGTTCCTGCTGGCGGCGGCACGTGAAAACCCGACCGCGCAGGTCAACCTCGGCATGATGGACGCCAAGGCGCAAGGCGTTCCCCAGAATCTGGTGAAAGCCTATACATGGTTTGAGCTTGCACAGACCGGGTCTGCGCCTGGGACCGAGAACTACACCGTTACACAGGGTGCCATGGCGCTATTGAGAACCCACATGCCATCAAAGCAAATCACCTTGGCGCAGCGAGATGCTCAAGCATGGCTGGCCGCGCATCCGCGGCAGAAAATGCTGTGATCCTGTTCTGTAACTAGGCATGGTGACTAATCCGTGAGCGTGGCACTCATGGAAGGCGAGCCGTCCGTGCGAGCTGCAAATCGAGCTGCAGAACTGAGTCGTTGACCATCACAACATGTGTGGGCCATCGCCGATCCGCTTCGACGGAACCAAGCACTGGCGTCAAGGCGCGCTGGGTGGCAAGCTTCGACCGATTCTGTTGAAAAACTCTGTGGCATCTCCGGCTCCCGGCTTGCCGGTCTCGCTGACGTCGGCTAGCGTTCGATTCTGAGCGAATTGTTGCCGTCAAACGTTTAGAACCGAACTGTGGCAAGCAAGATTTTACAGGCCAATAGGCCTGAAATCCTGCTCTCGAGTTTTTCAACAGAATCGACCCTGAGCGGCCCAAGTTCCGCAGCTAAACGCGCAAGTGTTTGATTGGCCTGTGGTTGAGCAGGCGAAAATGACACAACGGATCGGAGGATCAGGGTTTCGGCAAGGTCAGTGCATCGAACAGGGCGAGTTGCTCCGGGGTGGTCGTGCTGACGCCGCGGTAGGCGTGATCGCCAATGGCGACCTGGTGCTGCTGGATGCGGCGCAGGATGTCCAGCGCGGTTTTCGGGCTGGTTGCGCTGCCGCTGGCCTTCAGGCGCATGCGCAGCACCCGATACAACACCAGCGCCAGAAAGCAGATCAGCGCATGCGCGCGGATGCGCTCCGGCAGGCGGTGATACACCGGCGCGATCTCCAGATCACTCTTGAGCACGCGGAAGCCGCGTTCGATGTCGGCCAGGGACTGGTAGCGCGCGAGGATTTCGGCGGCGCTGAAGTCGCTGACATTGGTCAGCAAGACCAGCTTGCCGTCGAAGCGCTCGGCCCAGGTGATGGCCTCTTCATCGAGGTGGTAGCTGAAGCGGTCGGCCTGGTAGTCGGCCTGCACGAAGCGCGTCAGCTCGGCCTCGGCGACGGCGCGCGCAAAGCGGCTGTAGGCGCCGCGATCGCTGGCCTTGCGACCACGTGCGCTCTGCCCTTCGTCCTGCGCATCGAGCTTGCGGACCAGGGTCTGCGCGAAGGTCTCCAAGTCCTGGATGCGCGCGCGGCGCCGGGCCGCCTGCTCGGCGGCACGCGCCGGATCGTGTGCCACCACCAGGCGGTGGCCGGCGAAGGTGCCTTCAGCGAGGCCGTCCTGAAAGTCCAGCGCCGCCAGGGTGCCGCCCAGCTCACCATAGCGCCGCGCTGGCACCGCCAGGATGAACTGCAGCTGCCGCTGCGTGGCCTCGGCCACCTGCGCCAGCTCGGCCACGTTGTCCAGGCTCAGCAGCCCGTGGTCGGCGACCAGGATCACCCGCTCCACCGCAAAGCGCTGCAGCACCGCTTCCAGCATCGCCTTCAGGGTCCGGGTTTCGGCCACGTTGCCCGCATGCACCGTGTGCATCAGCGGCAAGCCCTCCGCCGACTGCACCACGCCCAGGACGAACTGGCGGGCGATGCCACCGGTCTCCTTGTTCAGTCCAAACGCGCGCACGTCGCCAGGCAGCTCGGCCTCGCCGTGGATGCGCACCGTCGTCAGGTCGTAGAACACCACCGACAGTTGCTGGTCCAGCAACGGATGCAGCTGGCGCGCGATGCGCGCCTCCACCGCCTCGGCCCGATCCATCAGCGCATCCATGGTGCGCAGCAACTGGTCGTGGGTCACATCCTCTGGCATGCCCGGAATCGCCACCGTCTGCAGCCAGTCCAGACAGCCCAGCTTGGAGTCCGGCGCGCACAGGCGGTTGAACACCATGGCGCGCACCAGCGCCTCGGCATCGAAGCTGCGCCGCGACGAACGCAACGCCGCGCGCACGGCATCGGCAAAGCCCAACTCGGTCCACAGAGCGTGCAGCGCATAGACATCGCCGTAGGCCCGGGCACTCGCGTAGGTCACCGGTGCCGCCGTGGACGCGGCGCGGCCCAGCGCACGGTTCAGGCCCTGGATCAGCGGGTCGAGCTGCCTGGGGCCGAGCTGATCGAGCCGGCCGAGGGTGGCGACGATGCGCTGGCGCACCGCGCCGGTGTCGGTGCGATAGCCCTCCACCAGCTGCAGGTAGCTGCGTCCGCCGGAGCGGGTGATGCGCGTGTACATGGGACAACGTTAGCACGCGCATATGTTCTCTAAAACTACACTTCAATCACAATGCGTGACACAACATGACTGCTGTGTTTCGCCCACGCAACCCCTTGAACCACAACGATCCCGGCTCGCCAAAACACGAAAATCAGGCCGCGAACTGCGGAACTTGGGTGACGGGAATCTGGCCATCGGCCACATCCAGGTGCAGCTTGTAGCCGATCCAGCTGGACTTGAAGCCCTTGCTGTTGGTCTTGCAGCCGAGGTCGCAGGCACGCGGCAAGTCAGCCAGCATCGCGGTTAGACTCATGCCTTGCATCTGGCGCTGGAGGCGGGTCAGCACCGGCGGCGGGCAGACGTCGCCCTTGTGCGGCCGCCCTCGCTTGCGCGGTGGCGGCATGACGACGGGCGGCTGAAGTTTGGCCGGTTTCTCGCGCGCCTGGATTTCGGTGGCGTCGCGCGCGATGTGGCCGATCAGCTGATCGCCCAGCTGGGCCTTGATCAAGGACGCATGCGCTTCGCTGACCAGGCCCCGCTCGGCCAGCTCGGCAAAGGCGCGCGAAAACAACCATGCGCCGGGCAGCTTGCGCCGCCCGTCAAAACCGCACAGTCGACGCAGGCACCCATCCACCTGCAGGCGCTCGATCAAGGCGACCGTGGTCGGCAAGCCCAACACCGCCTTGGCCACGAACGCGCGTGCCAGCACCGTGCGTTCGCGTGCCGGCCGTCCCACCCAACCGCGGCCCACTGGCACGAAACGTTCGATCTGCACCATCTCCCAGATGCGCAGCAACTGCTCGAGCTTCGGCGTCAGCCGTTCGCCCAGGCAAGCCTCGGTGAGCGGTACCAGCTCGTGCTGGAATTGCGTGTGGAATTGAGAAAGGCGGTCGCGCAGCTTATGATCCATCGGCGGGTGATCTGTGAGTCCATGATCCATCCGACACGCATCGCGGTATGGCGGCTGACTCATGACTTGATCGACCAGGCGTTCGAAAGGGGCGATGCCGGTGGTGTCTTCGCAACGCCCGAACACCTTGGCGCGGTGTACGTCCCAGGCGGCCAGGTAAGCCCAGGCACCGCCGCGCATGTACTCGTGCTCCACGCGCATCGCCTGGCCCGGGCGGGTTGGCAGACTCGGATGGATGCGCAGGCGGGCCTGGATGCTGGTCTTCTCGTCGGTGGAGATGACGAACTAGTCCTCGCGCAGCGGCTGCCCCTGCCAGCAACGCGCATATAGGTCCAGGATGCGCCCGGCCTTGGCCTGGAAGTGGGGGTCGCGCGGGAAGATCCAGCAGCGGTGCTGCCACGGGCGGATTGCATCCTCGTGCAGCCCGCGCCAGACCGTGCTGTCGCTGATACGCGCGACCAGGCCAGAACGCTGCGCATGGCGCGTCACATCGGCCACGCTCAGCCTGGACAGCGGAACACCCAAGGTGGCTGGCAGCTCGCAGGCCATCGCTTTGATCTCAATGGTCAGCTCTGGGGGGAAAGACCCGAGGGCGTCCCGGGCGGGCTCTTTCTTCGAGGCCCGCCAATCGCTCCTTGTGGAAGCGTTGACGCCATTGGCTGACCACCTCGCGGCGGGTATCCAGGCGCGCGGCAATCGCGTCGTTGTTGATGCCGGCGGCGGCCATCAGGATCATCTTGGCGCGTACGACCTCGAAGTACGGCAACGTATATCTCGCCGCACGACGGTTGAGCTCGATGGCCTCGTCAGCAGACAGATCGATAAGGAACGGGCTTTTCCTTGGCATCGATGAACCCTCCATAATAAGGTTCAGGCGAAGATGCCATACAAAGCCGAACTTATCAATGTAATACGTGTGTGTATTTATGAAACTTCCTACTTAGATTCTCCATCGCCGCCTTCAGGATAGGGGTTCTATGGAGGCGACAACTATTCTGACGCGGCGGGTGCCTTACGCAAACGTATAGCTTTAGCGTACCCAGTTCCTCGGATCATGCTGATACGATCGGCTGTCAGTCATATCGTGATGACGATCACAGTTTGATACGTCGCACTGTCTCTCGATAGGGCGGCTGATCAGGCACGTAGACATCCAAGCAGAGGGGGGGGCGGTGCCAAGGATTCACTTTATCTCGGGACTGCCGCGTTCCGACTCGGCGCTGCTGCGCCAGAACCCGCGCTTTCAAGCCGACTTGAGCAGCCCAGTCGCCAGCTCGGTCGGCAGCCTGTTGGGCGCGCTGGGGTGCGCGCACAACTTCGCGCATATCGACTGCGCCACGACCGCTTCAAGGCCGGCACTCCGGGGCTGCACGCCATGGGGTCGAACGTCGAGGCCAGTGAGCGCGACACGAGCCCGCCGCCGAACCTCTTTCGGCGCTTCGAGAATGGCGCCTTTTTGCACAACTCCGCATTGAACCGGCGTGGTACGCGTCGTATGGACACGCGCCGCCATTCCCTATCTGAGTAAGGAACATCCCCATGAACCACACCCGCCACTGGGGCCAGAAGATGTCGCGGCAATGCGGTTGAGAGATGCATTCCTTGTCGGACTCATGGCTGGGGGCGCATTGGGCGGCTGTGCCACGGCGCCTCAAAAGCCGCTCGGCGTACCCATCGACCTGCATCGGCTCAATCAGGCTCATTATGTACAGGTCATCTACACACAGAAGCAATCTGCCAAGGTGACATACCTGAAAAAACTCCCGTCACCGGGCACTGCCCCGGCGCCGATGGCGTGTCGATACGCCAACACCAGACACCAACGCTGGAACCGCGGGGCTTGGATATGGAAGACCCACGCGCTGCTCGGACATCCCCGTTTCGCAGCAGCCTTCCTGGATAAAGCCCATCGACTCGGATTGGACAGGCTCTATCTCTACTTGGAGGGGCCTCTCGACATCTACCGCCCGCTGTTGCATGAAGCGCACGCTTCGGGCATGCGTATCTATGCTCTCACAGGTGATCCGTCAGACGTCGAGAATCCGAGCGTCGTCTATACCACAATCGATAAGGTGGAAGGCTATAACCGCAGTCACCAGTTGGGCTTCTCTGGAATCCAGTTCGATATCGAGCCATATGCGCTTTCCGCCTTTGCGAACCACGAGCAGGCGATTTACGAGCGTTACGTTCATCTGCTCCGAAGCATACGCTCCGATATCAAGGGTAGGCTGGAATGGGGTGTGGTGGTGCCATTTTGGTTCGACCAAGTTCAGTTGCATCACGAAAGCCTCATAAAACTAATCATGCAGCAGGCTGACAACGTTGCGGTCATGGCCTACCGCACTCATTATCAGAACATCGTTGAGCTCGCGAACAATAGCCTTTGCGAAGGAGAGGCGCTGGGCAAGAGCGTCTATCTTGGTATTGAAACCTCCCCGATTCCTGACGAAACACATTTCATCCTGAGTACCCAGCAAGTGTTGCACTACATCAGCTATTACCAAGGGCGACCCTACCTAAATCACAGGATCTCCAGCGCAAGGCCTTTGATTGCGCATTACACCGTGTCCGGATCGGAGATCTCCTTTTATCCAGATGTTGAAGCTGCGGTCCGCGTCACCGCCAAATGCCCGAAATACGACAGCTTTGCGGGATGGATCATCAACGGATTAGACGAGGGCTGGCATGTCGGCAAAATGCATTAAGACAATTGCCGTTGCGTCGGTCCTGCTTGCTTTGGGGGCATCCCTGCAGGTTCATGCAGGCACGCATGATTACGCTGCTGCGATCCGGCGAGTCAACCAGGACCTCAAGGCGGGCCGCCGCGTCGAGGCCCAGACGAAACTGGAGCAACTGCGCAAGACTCATCCGACCAACCCGGAAGTGGCTGCTCTGCTCCTGCAGACGCAGTGCGGGTTGCACGAATTCAGCCAGGCGCGAGCGCTGATGCGACAGGTTGGCGCGCAGGCGAAATACGCGGAGCTTGCGCAGGCGATCAATCGCTGTCGGCTGGAGCGGACTTTCGCCGATGCGGAAGCACTGCTGAAGCGCGGAGACGCGGCGGGAGCAGTCCGGCTGGTGTCGCCCCTGTATCCACAGGGGTCCGACCCGTACCACGCCGGTATGATCCTGATGCGTGCCTATATTGCGGAGCATCAAACCGCCAAGGCCGCCACCATCGCAGCGGCCCTCGCTGCGCGCTATCCGTCCGACAAGGGCCTCGCAATATCGGCGCTCCAGCTGCAGACGCAGCTAGTACTCAATGAGGCGCAACGTGCGCTGGATACCGGCCAAGCGGCCACGGCCATTCGCTTGGCCGATCTGGCCTATCGGCATGGCCTCGACTTGTACCGCGCCGGTGTGATCTTGACGCGTGCTTATATCGTCGAGCATCAAACCGCGAAGGCCGCTACCATCGCAGCCGCCCTCGCTGCGCGCTATCCGGCTGACAAGGGCCTGGCAACATCGGCACTCCAACTGCAGACGCAGCAAGTACTTGATGAGGCGCAACATGCGTTGAAAACTGGCCATCCGGTTACAGCCATTCGCATGGCGGATCCGGTCTATCTGCACGGTCCCGACGTCTACCGCGCAGGCCTGATCCTCGCCCGCGCTTATTCAGCAACACACCAGACGGAACTGACCGCAGCGATCTACGCTGACTTGGCACAGCGATATCCAAAAGATGCACAACTCAACACGCAGGCGACTCAGATCAAGGGCCAGCTCATTCTGGTTGAGGCCGAGCATCGACTCAACGCTGGTGATGCCGCAGGAGCGATCGTACTTGCGACCCCCTTGTATTCGGACGGCCCCGATCCCTACCGTGCGGGCCTGATCCTTGCGCACGCCTATGAGGCAGAGCACCAGCCCGCTAAGGCCATCGCGCTCTATACATCCTTGGCTAAACGCTATCCATTGGACAAGGGTCTCATCGTACAAGCCGACCACTTGCGGGCGGCGCAGACACTCTCCGAGGCGCGTCGTCAGCTAGCTAGTGGGCACGCCGCGAAAGCGATCCAGCTCGCCAGCACCATGTATCCAGACGGCCCCGATCCTTATGATGCAGGCTTGGTTCTCGCGCATGCCTATACGGCACAGCGGAACGCTGCGGCCGCAGCGACCATTTATGCCGCCTTGGCAAAGCGCTATCCGGCCGACAAGGGACTCGCCGTTGCATCTGTGGTCAATAATGTCCAAGCCGGGAGAGCCACCACGGCTCAGTCCGAGCTGCAGCAAATGGATGCTGCTCAGCAGAGCGAGGTATTCAGTTCATTGGGCCAAGGAATCAATCGGCTCTATGGGAACTTCGTCACGCTCGATGGATCGGCGGCGAGTTCGACTCGCCCCCCCACTGGGGATGATCTTCTTGGCATCCAAGCCGGAACGACCACATCCATCGGAACATTTGTCGCGAGTGCACAACAGATCCACCGCTTCGCCCAGGGCGCCGATATGTATGGCTTGGATTACTACACCGGATGGGGTGCAGGCTACTCGGCCGAGGTCTCGTTCGAGCACAGCCCGAACAACACCATCCTTGCGCGTAACAGCATCGGCCTGGCGTTGTCACGCAGCCTTGGAAGCTTTTCGCTCGATGCCAGCGTGCGTCACCTTGTCTATTCCAACACTGAAGCCAATGTCTTGTTCGGCGGTGTCGGGCTCCACCCTAGCGCGAACGTGCGTGTGGAAACCGGTCTCTACTATGTCCCTGAGACCAACGCCTACAGTGTTCTCGTGGCGCCTGAATGGTTTCATGGCGGACAGAATCGAACCTACCTCTATGTAACCGTAGGCCAGACTGGCGAGCAGTTGGCCGTGCGTAACGCCATCCTGCGGACGCCAAGTCAAAACGTGACGTTGGGAGAGACGTTCCAACTTACGAACAAGACATATTTGAGCGCTGAGGTGTTCTATGAACACCGCTCCGGCCTCTACAGCAGGCGCGGGATCTATCTCACGCTGACACGGAGGTGGTGAGTATGCACACTCTGGATGCGATCGTCTTCCCTTATCTTGTCGTCGTGCTGCTCTGGGTAGTCATTGCCTTTTTCGTTGTGTCGATCGCTGCACTTTTCGTCGGACTCGGTATCCACAAGCGGCACTTGGCGAAGCGCGAAAGCAATTACCGGCGACAGATCGAAGCCTACGCCCACGCGATCTCCCAGTTCCGCGAGGGCGATGAGACTTGCCTGCCGAGCGTTGCGGATTTAGACGCCGCTTGCGCGTTGGGTGCTGCGCTGACGGAAACGTTCCGCGCGCAGGATATTCTGCCTCAGACCGCGCTGCTCGAGGCGATCCGCAACTCTGGAGCGGCGACCTTGGTCATGGCACACCTTGACGCCAAGAATTGGGGGGAGCGCTTCCGTGTCGTGACCGCACTCGGCGATCTGCGTCTGCCTGAGCTATTCGACAAGCTAGTGGAGATCGCCCACTCCGAGCCGCATATGTCAGTGTTCGGAAATTGCCTGTATGCGGCGGCTAATTCGGTCTCGCGACCTGACCAGATCAGAACCCTTTTCGATCTGATCAACTCCCGCAGGGACATCTCAGCCGGCTATGACGAAGGCATGTTCAGGCTGGCTATTCAGGCGCTGCGTCGTCGCGACGCTCAACTCGAGGCACTCGCGGCAGTGCTGCGGCTATGCCTGCAGTCCGCAGAGGCCGACGAGCAGCACCTACTGGCTCTCGTGCTGGCTGTGGGCAAGGAACAGCTTGTCGCATTCAAGAACGACATGGTCAGCATCGTGCGTAGCCGGGGCAGCGCACGCCTGACGGCGGCGGTGATGCGTGCCGCGCACAGCATGGGCCTATGCGACAGCATTATCTCCGAGCATGTCGGATCCACGGACCCCATGCTGAACATTGCGGCGATCCGCTCGGCCGAGTGCTGTGGTTCCGACATCGTGCCGCTCATAGGCAGGGAACTACGGTCAACGGATTTCAACGTTCGCTATGCTGCAGCGGTCACACTGTCGAAGCTTGGCGAGAACGGACGCAACGAGCTTATCGAGCGGCGCCAGGATAGCGATCCTTTCGCACGCGATATGGCAGCCTTCGCACTTTCCGTGGGATAAACCATGTTCCTGTCTCTGCTCTCACTTGCCAACACCCTGCTTTGCTTCCAGGTGCTTGTGCTGCTGATCTTCCTGATCATCAACGGCAGCTACACCTATGTCACGATCTTTGCTTTCCAGCATTTGCGAAAATCAGTCGACGCAAAGCCCGATCTCGCTCAGCTATTGGCCTTGACGAAATCGGCCAACATGCGCCCAATATCAATCGTGGTCCCTGCCTACAACGAACAAGTCACTATCCTCGACACCGTGCTCGCCGCGACCCGGATCAACTATCCGGAGTTCGAAATCCTGATCGTTAATGATGGATCAACTGACGAGACTCTGCAGCGGCTGATCGAATTCTTCGATATGGTCCCGATCGCGCGCCCCGCGCGCATGCTCGTCGACACGACGCCATCGCGCGGAGTCTATGTTTCCAGGCGCAACCCGAATCTCTGGGTCATCGACAAGGAGAACGGCGGCAAGGCGGACGCGCTCAACACGGGCCTCAACTTCAGTCGCTATCCGCTGTTTTGCGCTATCGATGCCGACTCGATCATTGATCCTGATGCACTCCTTCGCATGGGTCACCAGTTCCTCATCAATCGGGAACTGATTGCTGCAGGTGGCTCCGTTCGGGTTCTCAACGGCTGCGTCGTGGAGGACTCGCGGGTCACACGGGTTCGTTCGCCGCGCAGCATTCTCGCCAATATCCAAATCGCGGAATACCTCCGCAGCTTCATGGCGGGGCGGGTCGCCCTCAGCGAATACGACAGCCTGCTGATCATCTCTGGCGCGTTCGGGATCTTCAGGAAAGACCTCATGCTCGCCATAGGGGGATTTCGAAAGACGGTCGGTGAAGACATGGACCTCGTACTGCGGTTGCACCGTTATTGCGTCGATCATGATATCAAGTACAAGGTTTATTTCGTCTCCGAACCGGTCTGCTGGACTCAGGTTCCCAGTGACGTTTTCTCTCTGCTGCACCAACGTAATCGCTGGCAACGAGGGCTGGTCGACAGCATCTGGCATAACCGCGTGATGCTCTTCAATCCCAAGTATGGGAAGGCGGGCACCGTTGGCATGCCTTTCTTTCTTTTCATCGAGCTCTTTGGTCCGCTGATGGAGTTCATCGGCTATATCAGTTTCATCCTGTTCTTCATCTTCAACATGCTGAATCCAGTTTTCGCGTTATTGTTTTTCATGATTTCGATCCTATGGGGCATGTGGCTCAATACTGCAGCAGTGACGCTCGACAATTTCGTCCAGCACAAATATGAAAGCCTATTTGATTCCTACAAGATCGCGATCCTCGGATCCTTCGAATACATCGGCTATCGACAACTCGTCGCAGTGGAGCGATTGATTTCGACTTTTCAGGTCACCCGCACGCATTGGGGCAAGGCTGAACGTAAAGATCTTACCAATGAAGACAAAACAAATGCGATTAAACCCTGGGATATTGATAAGTAAAACCATCGGCCTGCTACTACGGTTGATGCTGTTCGGGGTCATCCTGGCGACTCCGGGGTATCTTTTTCTCTCGAATTTCGCAGTTTTTGAGCCCTTCTTGTTTCCTTTGCATTATTTGCAAGGTAACGTACGACATGTTAGCAAACACATCATAGTCGGGCCATACCCCGACTATGGGCTACTTGCAAACCTACACAAACGTGGAGTTAAGATTATCATCTCATTGCTAGACCCGCGACTGATCTACGAGAACTCCCTTATCCATCGTGAAGACCTTCTTGCACAGCAGCTAGGTATTAAGGAATACAACTTTCCCATGAACAGTGGGCAGCCGCCCTCAAGCCCCCTAAATGCCGCAGCACTGCATGATATCGAAAAGATTATTGCAATTAATCCAAGAACGACGGTCTACATTCATTGTTATCTTGGAAAGCATCGTGTGGGTGACGTGGTAACCATGCTGGACAGCGAGCCGGGGCATGCAGCCTTGGGTGCTCTGGCGTCCACCCATCATTCATGATACTCGCTGGCGGAGCATGGGATATAGAGCGAGGGCAACGTATAGGACTTCGTCATGACTACGGCACGATCGATTACTAGCCTTTTCCTGGGTACTTGCCCGGCCTCGTTGCGAAAAATTCTGCGAGGATCGGGAACATCTTCAACTGCAGCGCACCACTGAATGTAGAGGTGATTTATGGCGGGCAATGCATTCGCGTTGGGCGGTCTCGGATCAGGAGAAGTCATCGTCCTCATCCTGTTTTCGCTCGTGTTTGGAGCCTTTTTTTTGATGCTTTCGTTTCGTATCTTGGAAAGATATACGCCTTTTTTTGGCAACGCTCTGCTGACTATGTTTGCAAGCTTCGCGGCGCTTGTACTCATAGATTTTGTATTGGGACTTGCGCTCCGCCACATTCCCGATGTTGGCGTGCCGCTTCTCTGGGTGATCAATCTCGCGGTCATGTTCTGGATCGTGAAACTGACGCAGCGGCGGCCTGATGGCCGAAGTCTCACCTATGTTCGTGCGAGTGTCATCACCCTGGGCTCCTTCGTTTTCGAATTTGTTGTGCTTGTGTTGGTGTGGCTGATCATTCATTACGCCATTCGACCCGAATTGGCAGGTGCTGTTCACTTAAGAGCAGTTGGATCACGCCTGAATCCATGAGCCGCTATGTCTCGCGATAGAACCCCTTCAACGATCGACTCAACCTTCGGGAATCTCTCGAAACCCCGCAGGCACGGAAAACCTGATAAAATATAGGGTTCTCTCTCGTCCGGTGTGGTCGACTTCCGCCTGACTTGCCCTGCTCGCAGCTTGCCGCCACGCTTCGCTGATGGAAATCCTCTTCACTCAAGCTCTCGGGCTCAGCTCGCCGTGGCGCGTGGTCAGCGTCGACTTCCGTCCTGCCGAAGGCGTCATCGCCTTCCAGATCGACAACACGGCCAAGCGGCTGGCTTGCCCGGCCTGTGGTGCGGCCGATCAACCGATTCATGACCGACTGCCGCGCACCTGGCGGCATCTGAACTTCTTCCAGCTCTGCAAGCCTCATCGATTGAGGATCACCCAACGAAGCCTGCCGAGATCGATTCGAGGTAGGACACCACGGCCTCAGTCCGTCCCTCACGGACAAGGTCCAGCGCAGTCTTGTGGCGGAAGGCCGGCACCGGCTCGTTGCGCATCCAGCTCAGCGCCACGTCGCGATTACCGAACGCCTCGGTCGCTGCGGACAGCACGCGCAGGATCGACCGCAGGAGCGTCTGCACCTTCTCTGACTGCGGGCGGGAAGTCAGCGTGTTGCGGTGGACGTGTGCGCTGTCTGCCAGATCCTGCAGTTGCAGGGACAAGGTGCGTGCGACCTTGGCCGGCGACAGGAAGGGGGAGTCCAGCTTGTCCTGGAAAGCGGTGATCTGCATGGCGTTCATCGGGCACCTCGGCTTGGCTGTACGTGCCCAATATATGCCCTGTTTATGCACGCCACAAGGGAGGCTGCCGGCGCCTGAATCATTCGCGGAACGGCGCAGCCAGCGCAACCACGCCCTTGTGCGAGTCGAATCTCATGGCAACCTTGAATTCCAACACGCTGCCCGGATGCTTGGCCCATGCTCCTTGCCCATTCCGATTGCCCATCACCCGTGATCATCGAAGTTGATTACTCCCTGAAGCTCGGCGGTTTCGATTGCGAGCCCGAGGACTGTTGCTGCCGACGATGATTTGAGCCATGCGCCGAGTATGCGGTGACCCATTTGGAATGCACCGAGATCCACACCTCATGCCGGACGCGGCTCGTTTGACATGGGTCAGCCGCGGCTTGGCATGTGGGTCAATTCTGCATCGGCGTCAACACGCGCGTATCATAAGGCTGCGACAAGCGGGTAATCAGGTGATGTTTTGACGTGTGCACTGCGCTGGTGCAGCGCAAGAAAACCATAGTTTGTGCAGAAACCTGGGGAAATGCACCGACTTTGGTTTCTTTCGTGTACCGACTATGGTTTCTCGACCACATGTGGTCGAAACACCAAAGTTTGTACCGAATGCACCAACTTTGGTGTCGAAACCCCCTGTACCAACTTTGGTGTCGCCTGCACCTTAACCGGTTGAACTGCACCAATCCACTGTCCCCACGGCACTTTTTCCGTCGTGTCGCGCACAGATTGCAAATGAGAATGCATCGATGCGTTCAGAAAACTGGTGGTCTCGGAAAGGCCATCGTGCACCGCAGCACACCAGGCTGTGCAATACATCACGCACGCGGCGCCGGCAGTGCCAGCGCTCACCACACGTACTGCAGCAAGACCGTGCCGTCATTGCTGTGGTAGTGGTGGCCGTGCACGCCCAGCCAGGCCAGCTTGAGGCGCCACGCGCCGCGGCCCTGCCAGTCGAGGCCGGCCGCCGCCGTCCATGCGCCGCCCGGCAGAGCCGTGCCGCTCACCGGCAAGGCCTGCGCGCCGCGCATCTCGGTTTGGCCGTCCTTCGGGGAGCGCTGCTGCGCCGCCGGCATGAACCAATCAACGTCCTGGGGCAGTGGCGGCACCGCGTGGTGCAAGGGTCCTTCAACTACCACGCGGTTCCCGGCAACCTGAAGCGTCTGGAAGGCTTCCGTCGCGAGGTCTGTCGCGCTTGGCGACAATGCGCTGCGGCGGCGCAGCCAACGCCATCGCCAGTCCTGAGAATGCTTCAACCGCCTCGCTTGTCGTCATGTGCCGTACTGTCGTCAAATCCACCCTTATCCGGGGGCACGCTTCGATGCGTCACGACCTTGGGCAGGAGCCGTATGCGGTGATACCGCACGTACGGATCTGCGCGGGGGGCGCCGGGCAACCGGCGTTCCTACCGCAACCGACGCCCTCATGGCCACAGCCATCACAAACCGCACGATACCGAACACGATCCCAAGACATGGCCTGACCTTTCTCGATTGCGCAGAACGGGGGCTTTGTCAAATTCGCCCGGCTTCCACGTCTTGAAGCGTATGCATATTTACCTTAGATTGCAATTGTTCAACGTAAATGAGGTTCGAAAATGATGCAGCCTATCAAGCCCGAATCCTTCCGCGACCTGGTGTCCTCCGGCGCAGTGAAGTCGGCCACGATTCTAGGTCAGAAGGGCGGCTATGCCGTGCTGGCCAGCGTCGGCATGCAGCAGCGACCGCTAGGCACAAGAACCGGCGCCGTGCGTATGTTCAGCACCGCCGACACCGCCCTCAAGTTGCTGCGCGAGCTGGGGGTGTATCACGCCCAGCTCGACATGACGCACTACGAGGCCGGCAGCTTGCGGCCGGCGCGGCCGGACATAGCGCGGAAGAATCGCGAGGCCAATGCCGCGTTGGAACACGACCGCTGGTTCCGCGACCAGGTGGAGAGCACCAAGGCGAAGATCGAGCGCGGCGAAATGCGATTGATCCCCCACGACGAGTTCTGGGACGGGCTCGAGGCGTATGCCCGCGAGCTGGTGGCCAAGCGCGACGCCGACAACAAGGTCGGCAAGGGCAAGACACCGGCCAGCCACCGAAAGGCTGGCTGATCCATGCGTGTTCACTACACCGCCGACGCCGACGAGGACATGCGCAACATCATCCGCTTTGGCATCGAAAATGATCTTCCCGACCCGGCGGCGTATGTGCGTGGGTTGCGCGATCGCACGATGCACATGGCCACCATCAAGCACCCCGGTCGCAAGGGCAGGGTGAAAGGCACGCGGGAGTGGGTGCTGACCGGCATGCCGTACATCGTGGTGTACGTCCAACGCGTCGCCGGCATCGAGGTATGGCGCGTGCTGCACGGCGCGCAGCAGTGGCCGTAAGGTCACAAAACGAAGCGGCCGACGCAGCGTCTAGTCCACGCGGCGCCAGCCTGAGCATTCAGCAAGAAATGGCACCCTCCAAAGGATTTCTTTGTTGCCGATATCATGGCTGCATGAGCGTCGTAGCCGCAACGCGTAGCGATCGATCGCAGCGGCAAATGCAGTGTTGCAGCGCAGGAAAACCATAGTTCGTGCCGAAACCTGGGAAATGCACCGACTTTGGTTTCTTTCGTGTACGGACTATGGTTTCTCGACCACATCACGGCATTCGCCCGATGAAACACTCGACAGGCGCGGCCCGCGCGGCGTGCTTACAATAGCCGCAGCCGCAGCGGCGTGCTTGTGATCGGCTCCGCGATCCGCATCTCCGCTTGGGAGGCATCGCCATGGCCAAGCTTGAAATCCTCGAATTCCCCGATCCGCGCCTGCGCACCGTGGCGCAGCCGGTCACGCGTTTCGACGCGGCGCTGGCGCGGCTGGTGCGCGACCTGTTCGAGACCATGTACGCCGCACCGGGCATTGGTCTGGCGGCAACCCAGGTCAATGTGCACCAGCGCGTGCTGGTGTGCGACGTCAGCGAGGATCACGACCGGCCGCTGACCCTGGTCAACCCGCGCATCCTCGCCCAGGATGGCACGCAGACCTATCAAGAGGGCTGCCTGTCGGTGCCCAGCATCTTCGCCGATATTGATCGCGCGCTGACGGTTACCGTCGAGGCCGAGGATGTCGAGGGCAAGACCTTCACCCTCGAAACCAGCGATCTGCTGGCGGTGTGCATCCAGCACGAGATGGATCACCTGCAGGGCAAGCTGTTTGTCGATTACCTCTCGCCGCTCAAGCGCGAGATGGTGCGCCGCAAGCTGGACAAGCGGCACCGTCAGGCCGCCACGGCCTGAACATGCAGCGCGCCCCTGTGCGACTGGCGTTCGCCGGAACGCCAGCCTTCGCCCTGCCCTGCTTCACGGCCTGTCGCAACGCGCCGGGTACACAACTGGTGGGCGTCTGGACGCAGCCCGACCGGCCGGCCGGACGCGGGCGCGCGCTGGCCACCAGCCCCATCAAGCAGGCCGCGCTGGCGGCGGGCGTGGCGGTGTTCCAGCCCGAATCGCTCAAAACGCGCGCAGCGCAGGCGCAGCTTGCGGCGCTGGCGCCCGATCTGCTGCTGGTCGTGGCCTACGGCTTGATTCTGCCGCGCGGGGTGCTGGCGATTCCGCGCCACGGTTGCTGGAACGTGCACGCCTCCTTGCTGCCGCGCTGGCGCGGCGCGGCGCCGATCCAGCGCGCACTGCTGGCCGGCGACACGCAAACCGGCGTGTGCCTGATGCAGATGGAGGCCGACCTCGACACCGGTCCGGTGCTGCTGACGCGGCGCACACCGATCATCGCCGAGGACACCGGCGGCAGCCTGCACGATCGTCTCGCCGCGCTGGGCGGCGAAGTGCTGGGCATCGGTCTGGCGCGACTGCTCGCCGGCACCTTGCCAGCGGCGCAGACGCAGGCCACGGCGGGCGTGAGTTACGCGCACAAGCTGGACAAGGCCGAGGCCGTGCTCGATTTCAGCAAGCCCGCGATCGAACTGCAGCGCCAGGTGCGTGCCTTCGATCCGTGGCCGGTGGCCGCGGCCGAGATCGCCGGCGAGCGCGTGCGTGTGTGGCGCGCGCAGGCACTGCCCGCAAGCACGGCGACTGCCGGCACCGCGCCCGGCGGCATGCTGGGCGCGACGCGCGCAGGGATCGATCTGGCCACCGCCGCCGGCGTGCTGCGCGTGACCGAACTGCAGCGCGCCGGCGCGCGCCGCATCAGCGCCGCCGATTACCTCAACGCACGGCCCGAGCTGCGCGCGCGCCGATGAGTACCGTCACCCCGGCCGACACACGCGCCGTCGCCGCGCGCGCGCTCGCCGAGATCGCGCTGGGCGGTCGATCCTTGCGCGAGGTGCTGGCGCAGCAATTGCCGCAACTGCCACAGTCGCGCGAGCGCGCCTTCGCCAGCGCGCTGGTGCACGCCGGCGCACGCGGCTGGCTGCGCTGGAACGCGGCGCTGCCGCGACTGCTGCAAAAACCGCTGCCGCGACGTCTCGGCGCGCTGCAGGCGCTGCTGGTGCTGGGCCTGACGCAGATGGAAGACCTCGGCGTGCCCGCCCACGCGGCGGTCGCGGCCACGGTGGACGCGGCGCGGGCGCTGGGCCACGACGCGCAACGCGGCCTGGTCAACGCCGTGCTGCGGCGCTGGCTGCGCGAGCGCGACGCATTGCTGGCGCGACTCGACGCGGATGCGGTCAGCCGCGCGCGCCTGCCCAACTGGCTGCTGCAAGCGCTGCACGCGGACTGGCCCGCGTACGCCGCGTCCATCATCAACGCCAGCAATGCCGAGGTGCCGCCGACGCTGCGCGTCAACAGCGCGCGTGGCAGCCGCGCGGACTATCTGCAATGCCTCGCCGCCGCCGCCATCGACGCGCAAGCGCACGCCTGGATCGCCAGCGCGGTAACGCTGGCGGCCTCGCTCGATGTCACCCGGTTGCCGGGCTGGTTCGAAGGCTCGTGCGCCGTGCAGGACGGCGCCGCGCAACTGGCCGCCAGCCTGTTGGATGCGCCGACCGGCGCGCGCGTGCTGGATGCCTGCGCCGCGCCCGGCGGCAAGGCCTGCCACATCCTCGAACGCAGCGCGGTGCAACTGACCGCGCTGGAGCTGGAGCCGGCGCGGCTGACGCGCGTGCGCGACAACCTCGCGCGCCTGCGCCTGCACGCCGAATTGCGCGTGGGCGACGCCACGCAACCGGCGACGTGGTGGGATGGCGTGACGTACACGCACATCCTGCTCGATGCGCCGTGCTCGGCCACCGGCGTGCTGCGCCGCCAGCCCGACGTGCGCCTGCATCGCCGCGCCAGCGATCTGCCCGCGCTGATCGCGCAGCAACGCGCGCTGCTGGACGCGCTGTGGCCACTGCTGGCACGCGGCGGCACGCTGCTGTACGCAACCTGCTCGATCCTGCGCAGTGAAAATGCCGCGCAAGTCGCGGCGTTCCTGGCCGCGCACGGTGATGCCGAAGCACTGCCCATCGCTCTGCCGGCCGGCCGCGCCGATGGTCCCGGCTGGCAGATCCTGCCCGGAGAGGATGGCCTCGACGGCATGTTCTACGCGCGCCTGCGCAAGCGCACCGCGTGCTGAAGTCGTGCAGCACGCCACTTCCGCAAGGCGACAGCGCAGCTACACTGCTGCGCGTGCCCATACTGATATCCAGGAGCCTGCTCGTGATCCAGACCCCACCGCGACTGCTGCGCCGCCTTGCGCCGGCATTGGTGCTGGCCCTCGGCCTGGCGGCCAGCGGCATGGCGCTGGCCGCCGTCGTCACCGGCCCAGTGCAGTACCGCTGGCACGATGCCCACGGCGATCTGCATTTCAGCGACACGCTCAGCGCCGACGCCATCGCGCGTGGCTACGACATCGTCAATGCGCAGGGCGTGGTGGTGCAGCACGTGCCCAGCCCCGCCGAGCGCCGCACCGAGGAAGCCGCCGCGCGCGCGCAGGCCAAGCTTGAGGCCGCACGCGCACGCCAACAGGCCGTCGACGCGCAACTGCTGACCGCTTATCCAACCGAGGCCGACCTGCGCAAATCGCTGGAAGCGCAGGTGAGCAACGTCACCCAAGCCATGCGCGCCACCGAAATCAATCTGCAGAGCCAGGAAAGCAGCCTCGCCGACATGCTGCAGCGCGCCGCCGAGATCGAGCACGAGAAAAAACCCGTGCCGCTTTATCTCACCCACGACATCGCCCAGCAGCGCGCGGTGGTCGAACAACAGCGCCTGGCCTGGCAGCGCCAGCAACAGCAGCGCGACGCGGCGCGGGCGGCGATCGCGCCGCAACTGGCACGCTACCGCCAGATCAAACAGCTGGCTCAAAAGCAGGCCGACAGCCAGATGCCGTGAGTCGAGCCGGTAGCCATTTACCGATTCCCGGCTACCCGCTTCAGAACGGCAGTTTCAGGTCCACCCGCTGCGCCAGCAACTGCGCGCGGAAGGCCTCCTGGATGCGCTGCAACCCCTCGGGCGTGTCGGCGGCAAAGCGCAGCACCAGCACCGGCGTGGTGTTGGAAGCGCGCACCAGACCGAAGCCATCCGGCCAGTCCACGCGCACGCCGTCGAGCAGGCTGATGCGTCCGCCCTCGAAGCGTGCGTTGTGGCGGAACTGTTCGATGAAGGCGTAGTGCTCGCCCTCGGCCAGCGCGATTTTCAGTTCCGGCGTGCTCACATCCCGCGGCAGCGCGGCGAGGATCGCCCCCGGCGCACGCCGTTCGGGGTCAGCGGCGAGGATTTCCAGCAGGCGCGCGGCGGCGTACATGCCGTCGTCGAAGCCGTACCAGCGCTCGCGGAAGAAGAAATGCCCGCTCATCTCGCCGGCCAGCGCGGCCTCGGTTTCGCGCATCTTGGCCTTGATCAGCGAGTGCCCGGTGCGCCACATCAGCGGCACGCCGCCATGGCGCAGGATCGCCGGCGCCAGATGCCCGGTGCACTTGACGTCGTAGATCACGACCGCGCCCGGATCGCGCGTCAGCACATCGGCCGCGAACAGCATCAGCAGGCGGTCCGGAAAAATATTCTCGCCGCCGGGCGTGACCACGCCGAGGCGGTCGCCATCGCCGTCGAAGGCCACGCCCAAGTCCGCGCCCATGCGCTTGACCGAGAGCATCAGGTCTTCGAGATTGCGCGGATCGGACGGATCGGGATGGTGATTGGGAAACGTGCCGTCCACCTCGCAGTACAGTGGAATGACCTCGGCGCCGATGGCCTGCAGCAATTGCGGCGCGAACGCGCCGGGGATTCCGTTGCCGCAGTCGACCACGATTTTCAGCGGGCGCTCCAGTTGCACGTCGCCGCTGATGCGCTCGATGTAATCGGCGCCGACGTCCTGCTGGCGCAGGCCGCCGCCGTCCGCGCGCTTGAGACGGCCCTCGCTGATGCGCGCGTACAAATCCTGGATGGCGTCCTCGCTCAGCGTCTCGCCGCCCACGACGATCTTGAAGCCGTTGTACTCGGGCGGATTGTGGCTGCCGGTAACGGCCACGCCACAGCCGGTGTTGAGCAGGAAACCGGCGAAATACACCACCGGCGTGGGCACCGCGCCGAGGTCGATGACGTGGCAACCGGCATCGCGCAGGCCCTCGCCCAGCGCCGCCACCAACTCGGCGCCGGACAGGCGGCCGTCGCGGCCAATGACGATTTCGCCAAGATTTTTCTCGCGCATGACGTTGCCGATCGCCTGACCCAGCAGGCGCGCGATCTCTGCGGACAATTGCGTGCCGACCACGCCGCGGATGTCATAGGCGCGGAAAATGCTGCGATCCAGCGCCACCGGTGCGGCGCTGGCGGTAGGCGTGGGGGTGGCTGCCTTGGCCACCACGGGGGCCTTGGGCGCGGTCTGTGGTTGCTCGCGCATGACATCAGCCAAGGTGGGTTCTCCAAAATGAAAAGAAGTCGCGCCGAAGACGCGCCGCCGCAACCACAGCAACACGATGCCGCCGCCGAATCCCAGCACCACCCAGAGCAGCGCCAGGGGCAGCGATTCGGTCAGCACCACGTAGTTGTTCGGCGGCAGCGCGCGCACGCTCAGCGCGCTGCCGGGCACCGGCAATCCGGCATCCTCGGCGCCGGGCTGGGCACTGCCGCCATGCGCCAGCAACAGCACGCCCTGCTGGCGCAGTTCGAGACGTCCACCGCGATGCGGCGCGGGCAGTGCATCGAAGCGCGCCTGCAGCAGCGTGAACGGGTATTCGATCCAGGCGTAGCCGAGCAGATGCGCGCCGTCCTGCAGTGGCGCGGCGAGGCCGAGGGTTTGCCGACCCGCGCTGCCGCGCACTTCGAAGCGCACCATCGCCGCGATGCTTTGCGCGCGCACCAGTTGCGCCGCCTTGGCATAGCCGAAGCGCGCGTAATCGGCGCGCAGCACTTCGTTGAGATCCGGCCCGAACAGCTCGATCCGGCTCGCTTGCGGCAGCAGCGCGTGCAGGCGCGCTTGCGCCGCGGCGCTGGAGCCGTTGCTCATGTCCGCCTGCACGGCGGGATCCTGCAGCGCCAGCGCGATCCGCTTGCGCAGGTCGGCGACGAGGCCGCCCAGATTTTGCGCCGCCTGCACGCGCGTCGGCGTCAGCGCGGCCACGGCTTGCTGCACCTGCCACAGCTCCCAGCTTTGCCAGGCCGCGAACAAACCGAACAACAGCGCCACGGTGGCGCCAGCCAGCGGCAACTCGCGGCGCCAGTCGAAGGTGCCGAGCAGCGCGCGCCAGCCGCGCGGCGGTCTGGCGGATGGATGCCGAGCTGATCGATTCTGCGCTGCCGTCATGCGCCTCGTCCCCGCGCCAAGCCGAAGGTCGAGACAGTGCCGTCCCGCGCTGTCTCGCTATCGTGAGTCCGGCACAGGTCCGTACTCACTCCCGCCGGATCAAGGTGCTTGCGCGCTTGATCCGCGTACCGGGCATCCACGCCCGCTGTCAGTGAAGTGTTTTTCGACACCCCGCTAACCCGTGCCCGTCGAACCGAAACCGCCCGTTCCGCGCATGCTGGGGGCGAATTCCGTCACCGGCACCAGTTGCGCCTGCGCCACTGGCTGCAGCAGCAACTGCGCGATGCGATCCCCCGGCGCGATGGTAAACGCCGCCTGCCCGCGGTTCCAGCACGAAATCATCAGCGGACCCTGGTAATCGGCGTCGATCAGGCCGACCAGATTGCCCAGCACCAGACCGTGTTGGTGGCCCAGGCCCGAGCGCGGCAGGATCAGCGCGCACCAGCCCGGATCGCCGATGTGCAGCGCCAGCCCGGTGGGTACCAGCGCGGCGGCGCCCGGCTCGAGCGTGAGCGCTGTTTCGGGCGCGGCGCGCAAGTCCATGGCCGCGCTGCCCGGCGTGGCATACGCGGGCAGCGGAATGCTGACGCCGAGGCGCGCATCGAGCACGCGATATCGCACTGCGATCATGGTGTGACATCCGTTCGCGCCGCGCGGCGCGCGGCGATCAGCGTCACCAGTTCGCGCGCCAGCGTGGCCTTGTCGGCGCGCGCCAGCTCGTGCTGGCCGCCGTGCCAGAACACGCTGAGCGCGTTGTCCGCGGTTTCGATGCCGCGGCCGGCGCCGACGACATTGGCGGCGATCAGATCCGCGCTCTTGCGCCGCAGCTTGGCGCGCGCGTGGGCTTCGAGCTGCTCGGTCTCGGCGGCGAAGCCGACCAGGAATGGTTTGGGGCGCAGCGCCGCCAGCGCGGCGAGGATGTCGGGATTCTCGATCAGTTCCAGTATCAACGGGCCGCCGTGTTTCTTGAGCTTGTGCGCGCTGACCTGCGCCGGGCGGTAATCGGCCACGGCGGCGGCGGCGATCACGATGTCGGCATTGACTGCTGCTTGCAGCATGGCGGCGTGCATCTGCAGCGCGCTGCGCACATCCACGCGTCGCGCCACGCCGGGTGGCGTGGCCAGGCTGACCGGGCCAGCCACCAGCGTCACCTCGGCGCCGGCCTGCGCGGCGGCGGCGGCGATCGCGAAACCCATGCGCCCGGAGCTGCGGTTGCCCAGATAGCGCACCGGATCGAGGTCTTCGCAAGTCGGCCCGGCGCTGACCAGCACGTGCAAGCCTTGCAGCGCGGGCGCCGTCGCGTCCGCGGCCGATTGATTCAGCGCCTCATCCAGCGCGGTGACGATGGCGTCGGGCTCGAGCATGCGCCCGTCGCCCGTCTCGCCACAGGCCTGCGCGCCGCTGGCCGGGCCGAGCACGTGAGCGCCACGCGCCTGCAGCAGCGCGAGGTTGGCCTGCGTGGCCGGGTGTGCCCACATCAGCCGATTCATCGCCGGCGCCAGCACCAGCGGGCGGTCGCTGGCCAGACACAGCGTGCTGAGCAAATCGTCGGCCAGACCGTGCGCCAGACGCGCCAGCGTGCGCGCGCTGGCCGGCGCGATCAGGATCAACTCGGCCCAGCGCGCCAGCTCGATGTGACCCATCGCGGCTTCGGCGGCGGCATCCCACAGACCGCTGCGCACCGGCTGCCCGGATAGCGCCTGAAACGTGGTCGCGGTGACAAAGCGCTCGGCGTTGGCGGTGAGCACCACGCGCACCTCGACCTCGCGCGCGCGCAGGCGCCGCACCAGCTCGCAAGACTTGTACGCGGCGATGCCGCCGCTGACGCCCAGCAGCACGCGGCGCGGGCCGCGCCAGGCGCTCATGGCGCCAACCCCGCGGCGCGGGAATCGCATCGGGGCAGCACGACCATGTGGGCGATCATGTGGGCGATCATGTGGGCGGAACCCGACAGCCGGCAAAGTGGAGAGCTTACCGGATGCGCGGGCGTCGGCCGCTGCGCGCCGCGTCACGGCCACGCCATGCTGGCGTCATGAGCATACGCGACTGGCCCGAGGATTCCCGCCCGCGCGAGCGTCTGCTGCGCACGGGCGCCGCCAACCTGGCTCCGGCCGAACTGGTCGCGGTGCTGCTGGGACAGGGCGTGCGCGGCGCCAGCGCGGTGGAACTGGGACAGCGCCTGCTGGCGCGCGCCGGCAGCGTCTCGGCCTTGCTCAATGCGCCGGAAACCTGCCGCATGCCTGGTCTCGGTCCAGCCAAGCGCGCGCGCCTGCTCGCCGCACTGGAGCTGGCGCGGCGTTGTCTGGGCGAGGAACTGGCCGCGCGTCCGGCGTTGAGCAGCCCCGGTGACAGCGCCGCCTTCCTGCGCGCGCAACTGCGCGATCGCGCCTACGAAGTATTCGCCTGTCTGTTCCTGGACAACCGCCACCGCGTGCTCGCTTTCGAGGAACTGTTCCGCGGCACGCTGGATGGCGCCAGCGTGCCGCCGCGCGAGGTGGTGCGCGCCTGTCTGCGCCACAACGCGGCCGCGGTGATCCTGGCGCACAACCATCCCTCCGGCGTGGCCGAGCCCAGCGCCGCCGACGTGGCGCTGACGCAAACGCTGAAACAGGCGCTGGATCTGATCGGCGTGCGCGTGCTCGATCATCTGGTCATCGGCAGTGGCGCACCGGTCTCGCTGTGCCAGCGCGGGCTGTGCTGATTGGCGCGCGGTATCGTCTGGGCGCACAAAAGAAACGGCGCGGCTGCAAGCGCCGCGCCGGAGGTGATCCGCACCCAAGATAATTGCCCCATGCTGGCCCGTGGAGAGGATCGGTCAGCCCGTGCAAAGTAACCGGGCGCGATGACGCTGACGTGACGGCCGGCGCGCGGCTAGCGCGCCATGATCCCGCCGCGGTCGGACAGCCCCGCGTTCGCAGCGACCACGCCGGGCGCCGCGCAGACGCGCGCCGGTTGGTTGCCATCGATACGGCAGATCGCGGCGCTGAACGCGTTGACCTGCGGCATGATCTGCGCGAACAGCGCGCTGCGCGGATCGGCCAGCTGCGCGCCGATCTGCTCCCAAGTCATGCCCTGCAGGCTGGCCGGCGAGATCATCGGCTGGGTGAGCAGGTAGGCGCCGTTGAGATAGACAAACGGAATGCCGTAGCTGAACCGCACATATGGCGGCACATCGAAGGTCTTGAACACCTGCGCCGCCTGCGCGGTCATCGGCATCAACTTCTGCTGCTCGCGATTGGCCGTTTCGATGGCCTGAAAACGCAGATGCGGGCTGTTGAAATGCGCGAACTGGAAGGTGAAGGTCGCCGTGTTGGCGAACACATCGTCGGCCGAGGACAGCATGTAACTCACACCCGACAATCGACCGAAACGCAGCAGGGTCAACGCCAGCCCCCAGCGCTGCGCGGCGCAGTAAGGGCAGTAGTCGGCGCCGATATACAGCAGCACCGGCGGCTTGCCCAGATTTGGCCCCTGAATGGCCTTGATGTAGCTGGCAGCCGGGCGCTGCGTGCTGCGCAAGCCCGCCACGCTGGCGCGTTCGAGTTGCTGCATGAGCGCCGGCGCAACCGGGTGGCCCAGCTTGGCCGCGAGCGCCGGGGGCGTGCCGGGCAGAAGTTGGGCATAACCGACACGCGCATGGGCAAGCCCCGCCAGCGCGACAACAAGCGTGAGACCAAAACGCAGGATTCTCGACATGATCGACTCTTCGTGTGGGCGCGGTGGCAGGCGCGCCGTTCCAATCCCGGGATTGTCCAGCCTTGGGTTGGACAGCAACACGCGTGCAAAGTGCGGCAATCCGGATTGCGCGCGGGCTGGTGATCGAGAAATCATGCTCCGCACATGTTTGCAACGCGGGCAATGCAGCGCCGCGACCAGCGCGTCCATGCCACCATCCGGTTGAACTCCGCGCGCGGCGTGGCCAAGTGGGCGTGGTGAATCTCGGACGCCGAATCTGGGCAACAGCGGCCTGGTCGGCAGCAGCCGGTTCGCGGCGGTCAGCCAGCCGGATATCGAATTCCGACCGTCAGTGCTCGTTGTGGACGTATCGACTACCGCGCGACCACGATGCGGCCGCGGCGATCAGGCACACCACGGCCGCGAAACTGAATGCCTCGGCGAGGCCGGCATGGAATGGCCGAGAAATCAGATTGGAAAAATATGAGTGCCCGGTCAACGCCATGCGGTTGGCGGGCGAAAGCTGATCCAGCACGCCCGCGCCAAGCAGCGTTCGGATCGGGTTGTAGCCGAGGAATGCCGCGAACAGGATCGAGACCGGTGGCAGCGCGCCGACCCGCCTGGCGGCGGTTGCGGATACACCGTGTTGCATCAGGCCTTGCACCAGGGTGGTCGACAGGGTCGTCGCAAGTCCGATGATCATCAGCGTGAAGAAAATTCCGATCGAAAGCACCTGGGCCGAGTTCTGGAAGGTTGAATTCATGCCCCCCCCGGCGCCGCGGTCGCGTGCGGGAAGGCTGTTCATGACGGCCGCCCGGTTGGGCGCGGCGAAAGCGCCCATGGACAGCCCGCTGAACATGAGGATCGCGGCGAACGCCGCGTAGTTGAAGTCGATGGGCAGCAGCAGCAGCAACAGGAAACTGGCGGCGGCTCCGAGCATGCCGCCGGTGGCGAAATAGCGCGCACCCAGGCGATCGGACAGGTAACCCGAGAGTGGCCCCGAAAGCAGGAATCCCACGGTCAACGGCAGCATGAAAATGCCTGCCCACAGCGGCGTGCGCGCGAAGCTGTAGCCGTGCAAGGGAAGCCAGATGCCCTGCAGCCAGATGATGAGCATGAACATCAGACCGCCGCGGCCGATGGCTGACAGGAATGTCGAGAGCGTGCCGAAAGTGAACGCCTTGATCTTGAACAGCGGGAACCGGAACATCGGGTCGGTCACGCGGGTTTCGACGATGGCGAAAGCGACCAGCGACGCCACGCCCGCCGCCAGCAGGGAAATGACCGGTGCACTGATCCAGCCCATGGCATTTCCGTTGGCCGGTTCGATACCCAACGTGACTCCGATCATGATCAGGATCAGCCCGGCGGCGAACGCGATGTTGCCAGCCCAGTCGATCCGGGCGCGATGGCGTTGCCCGAGTTCTTTCAGCTTCAAGTACGACCAGATGGTCCCGAACAGTCCGAACGGCACCGACACCAGAAACACCAGCCGCCAGTCGATGGCGGCCAGTACGCCGCCGAGGATCAGGCCGATGAAGGAACCGCTGATAGCGGCGATGTTGTTGATGCCCAGCGCCAGACCGCGTTGGTCGGGCGGGAACGCGTCGGTCAGGATGGCCGCGGAGTTGGCGATCAGGAACGCCGCGCCGATGCCCTGGAAGATGCGGCCGACGATCAGCCAATCGGCTCCGGCGCGCGCCGTGAAAGGATCGAGCGCCAGCAGCAGCGAGGCCACGGTGAACACGACGAAGCCGAGGTTGTACATCTTCACGCGCCCGAACATGTCGCCCAGGCGCCCGAGGCTCACCACCAACACGCTGCTCACGATGAGAAAACCGAGGATCATCCACAGCAGATAAAACGTGTTGCCCGGATCAAGCGGATTCAATTGGATGCCGCGAAAAATCTCGGGCATGGCGATCAGCATGATCGACGAGTCGATGGTCGCCAGCAGCACCGCGATGGTGGTGTTGGACAGCGCCAGCCACTTGTAGTGCGGGGAGATGCCTGCCGAACTTGATGATGCTGACATTGAAACCGCGATGTCGACCTGCGGTCGATGCGCGGCGGAGCGGTGAGTCATCGGGCGCGCCGGGGATGGCTTTGGGCGAGGAGATCGATGATCTCCCGGGTCGTGCCGGTTTCGCCCAGCCGCGGGAAAATGCGCGTGACGCTGTTGAGGTGCGCCTCGGGGCTCATGTCGGTCATGGCGTCGATGGCGAGGGCGACGTTGAATCCGTGCTCATGGGCTTGGCGCGCGGTGGACTCGACGCCGATGCTGGTAGCGACACCGGCGATCACGACCTGCGTCACGCCCAGCTTCTTCAGGTGCTCCGCGAGGTCCGTGCCGGTGAACGCGCCCCACGTGCGCTTGGTCACCGCGTGGTCTTGCGGCCGCCGGTCGAGCTCGGCGACGAGATCGGCCCAGTCGTCGGGAAGCTCGCCCAGGCGGCGCGCCTGTTCGGTCCGGCCCGGCGCGCCGCCGGCCACGTTGACCAGCACCACCGGCAGATCGTGGCCGCGGAATACATCGGCCAACGCGCGGGCGTGCTTCACGACCGCCGCGACCGGATGCGCGGTGGGCAGCGCGACGATGCCTTTTTGCAGATCGATGACGACCAGCGCGGTCTTCGCGTCAAGCGTGGTGAGGGCCATGTTGTTCTCCTGCGGGTGATCGGGACTGCGGCGAGCCGGGAATGGGGGCCAGCGGCGTTTGCCTACGAATCGACGAGGCGTTTGAGCAGTTCGACGGCGTTCGCCAGTTCTTTTTGCTCCGCTGTCGCGAGGTTTGTTCGAATGGCACGGAACAACCAGTCCTCCCGTGCCGCGCGGTTGGCCTTGATCATTTCCCGGCAGGCCGGCGTGAGCGACAAAATGGTTTGCCGACCATCGGCCGGGTCCGCTGCACCATGCACGAGTCCGGCCTCCTGGAGGACGGCAACAGTGGCGCCCATGGATTGCGGCCGCACACCCTCGGCCCGAGCGAGGGTTGTCACCGTGGCCGGGCCGTCGCGCTCCAGACGACCGAGCACGGACATCTGCGACCAGGTGAAATCTCCCGGCTGCGCCTGTTCACGCAGCCGTCGGATCAGTTTGCCAACCACAACGCGCAATTCCCCCGCCACTGCTACGGCACGCGCGGTCTCGGGATCGTTTGGCGGCGCGTTCATATGCGAATTCTAGCTTGTATGAAGTTAAACTGCCAAGTCTGCCTTAATACACCAATGCCATCATGCGACCGAGGCCGTATCGAGACGTCTGTGCACTATTGGAACCATGGTTTGCGCGGAACTCATGCGCTCGATTGCAAGCAAACCGGCAAGGTGCCGCGCGCTGGATCCCTCGAGCGGCCGCACTTTCACGACCCCAGAAAGCGATCTGAAGAGCCATGCCTTGGGTCGACGTGCGGGGCGACCAAAGTTTGTGCAGGGGCCTCCTGGGCGCCATGGTTTGCACAACATCAAGCCTGCACCAAAGGCCGGATACAAAACTGGCTGGCATGTCATGAACGCGCAGAGCTGATCTATGGAACCTGCATCAAGCACTTGCGTGCTCGATACCCTATAGCGCGCCAACTCCCATGACCTCGATCATTGATTCAGAAATTCCAGAAGGCGTGTATTGCGCGGCGGTCTCCCTGGGCGATCGTAGGTGACCCGGCAGGCATTCCACGGGGTCAACTCGTTGCCGTTGCCAGCGAAATGCGTTTTCACACAGTCTGGGCCGCAGCATGCCACCCAGGACGTCATGACGCCGGTGCGTCACGTGCACACGGTGGATTGATGGTGTCCGTCTCCTGACGGCTCATGGCGGGCAGTTGCCTTCTCCGCTGGATGCAGCGGACCATCCATCCGGTTACGTGCGCAAGATTCCGTTCAACCTTTCGCGCTGTAAGTTTCCTCACGAAATCGTGATGAGATTTTAGGTATTGACGGCGTCGCATCTATTGTCGCGTCTGTCCTTTGCCAGCAGAATCCGCCGATTGACGGGAGAGATTCATGATGAGATCGCGCTACGCCCTGTACCAAGTTGCATTGGCCCTGTTCGCCCTGCTCGTTCCCACGCTATCCCGAGCCACGGGCATCATCCCGGAGCCCAATGCCAATGCGGTTTCCTTGGCAACGCGTTCGAATCCCGAGGTTCTCACCCTTGATGCGCGGGATGCCGGTCGTGGCCTGATGACGGCCACCATGCGGATCCCGGTCCGGCCAGGACCGTTTACGTTCGTCTACCCGGAATGGATCCCCGGTGAGCACGGCCCCACCGGTCCGTTGGCGGACATTTCTCAGCTTCGGGTTTCGGCGAACGGAAAGCCATTGACCTGGCGTCGTGACAAGGTCGACATGTATGCCTTTCATGTCGACGTGCCGGCCGGTGTCACCGCCTTGCAGGTGCGGTTCACGGTGCTGGTCAATTCGCCGACGCCGATGTCGACGCCGAACCTGGCCGTGTTGAACTGGAACCGGGTCCTGTTCTACCAGAACAACACCGACTCGCACGATGACTACTTCAAGACCAGCATCATCCTGCCCGAGGGTTGGAGTTTCGGCACCGCGCTGCCGGTGGCCTCGCGGCAGGGCAACCGCGTCGACTTCGACGTGGTGCCGCTGAACATGCTGGTCGACTCGCCGCTGGACTGCGGGCGCTACTACAAGAAATACACGCTGTGGCAGCAGGGTGCCGTCTACCAGCGTCTGGACGTCTTCGCCGACCGGCCGCAGGACCTCGATATTCCCGCCTCGCTGATCGCCAAGTACAAGCGCATGACGCCCGAAGCCCTGGCGCTGTACGGCTCGCGCCATTGGAACAACTACCACTCGCTGCTGGTGCTCTCCAACCGCATCGGCTTCGAGGGCATCGAGCATCACCAGTCCAGCGACGACCGCGCGCCGGATACGTTCATGACCAATCCCAAGTGGCAGCTGGTCGCCGGCGATCTGCTCACGCACGAGTTCTCGCACTCCTGGAACGGCAAGTACCGGCGACCGTGGGATCTGACCACGCTCAACTTCCAGATTCCGCAGCGCACCGATCTGCTGTGGGTGTACGAGGGCATGAACCAGTATCTCGGCGATCTGCTCTCCTTCCGCATGGGCATCCGCAAGCCCGATCAATATCCCCAGTATCTGGCCACGCTGTATAGCCAGATGGCCAACGAGCCCGGGCGTTACACCGAGCCGCTGATCGACCTGACCACCGCGGCGCCGTACCTGTACGAGGCCAAGGGCTCTTACCCCTCGATCCGGCGCACCGCGGGCGATTTCTATACCGAAGGCGAGCTGCTGTGGCTGGACGTGGACACCATCATCCGCGCGCAGACGCACGGCAAAAAATCCCTGGATACCTTCCTGCACCTGTACTCGGAACCGGCACTGACCGGGCCGATCACCAAGACCTACACGCGCGCGGACATCGAGCGGCTGCTCAACGAGGTGGCGCCCTACGACTGGCACGCCTTCTTCCAGAAGCACGTCTACGACGTCGCCGCGCTGCCGCCGACCGGCGAACTGCGCCGGGCGGGCTGGAAGCTGGTCTATACCAGCCAGCCGAACCCGTTCATGACCGCGATGGACACGCTGCGCCACGTCGACGATCAGTGGCTGACCTATGGCCTGAAGATCGGCAAGGGCGGCAAGGTGTTCGACGTGCGCGAAGACTCGCCCGCCTGGAAGGCCGGCATGGCGCCGAGCATGGTGATCAAGGCCGTGGATGGACAGGCCTACTCGCCCGGCACCCTCGCCTATGCGATGAAGCAGGCCGAGCACGGCACCTCTGCGACCGAATTCGAGGTCGAGAACGACGGCTGGTACCGGCGCTATGCGGTGAGCTACCACGGCGGGCCGCGATACCCGCATCTGGTGCGCATCCCCGGTGTGCCCGACATGCTGGCCAAGATCATGGCACCTCACGCGCACTCATGAATTGCCACGTACCAGTCTACGGATCGGTACGGATCGGGCAGGTTATCGTCACATAATCCGATTCGATCAGCATTGAAGAAGTACTTGGTGGCTCTTCGAGACCAGACTTTGTCGTGAGGACTTCCGGTTCTCTGATCAAGCCCTGATTCGTCATTCCGGCGAAAGCCGGATGATGGCTTGTTCAGACCATCCATGGATTGCAACCACATGTTGTGGCTTGATTAGTTGCTGCCGCGTCAAATCGCTTTGAAGTGGTCAATTCTTGGTACCTGATTCGCGCTGAAGTTCGGCTGGTTTTCTCCCAACGGGGTGAGTCAGCGCGCCGATGATCTGCCGCGGACAGATCATGCGCTGCCGAACGCCCGAGCGCTGTGCGTGAGGGCCGGGACAAGGTGGTGCAAAGGACGGACGGGTACGGGACGGAGCATGGCGTTGCCGGATTCATGGTGACGATTACTCGGCGCCGAACCCTCACCCCAACCCCTCCCGGCGGGAGAGGGGCTCTTGCAGCTGAACTTCGACGCGAATCAGCTTCTCAACCCCGCGCGCGGGGCAGGCGTTCGCAGAGAAACGAGGTGCGCTACGAAGAATGAGGTGCGCTACAAAGGGAGCGGCGGTGCCGAGATGACCG
>JAKAWV010000008.1:0-121068 GCA_021827205.1 Pseudomonadota bacterium
GACGCGCCTGCCGACCACGCGCGATCGGGACATCGGCACCCTGCTGCCCACGACCTGGCAGCCGGCGACCTGATCGCACCACGCGCATCTCGCCACCGCGCAAGGTGGCGTGGCCGCACGCTTACGATCCAACCGTCGGAAGTACTGGCTGCGTCGTCTTCAGGGGACTCAACCCACAACAAAAGCCAAAGCAACAACCGCTCCGCACTTGACAGCGAAAGTCATATCAACGTTTGAATTCACCAGACACGCGCCGCAGGCGCGAGGTCCGGTGGAATGGTGGGTTGGGCATCGCCGCGTTCATTAGAGTGCGACAGGCAGATCCATGATGTAGCGCCACGCTCCATCTGAACCCCTTCTCGCTAGCTTAGAGGAGTGCCCCCCGATATCTATCGCATTGCCTGCTCCATCGATGCCCTTAAAGCTTCATTTGGCATGCAGCATAGCCAAGTCATCTTGTTGCACACAGGAAAGCTGAGTAGCTACCAGATCTCCTTGCAAAGTAAGCAGCGCTTTCATTTGCTCTCGAATCTGCTCGTGTCCATTGAGTTGATGTCCGGGAGCCGGGCAAAGAACGGCACTTGTTTCGTATAGGCCCACCAATCCTTCGAGATCACCGGCGCGGAAAAGCGCGTTGTAATGCTCGTTGAGGTTCTTTGGGTCAGTAACTTTCACGTGCGTCTCCTTTTGTGTGTCTGCAATGGTAGAACTGGAATCGCGGCCCAACGCTTGAGGTAACCGGCGCAAACCCGCGCAGCGGGTGAGCATCCAGTTGACCGAGTTAGGGGCCGCGCCGCCGACGCCGCCACTGCTTAAACTCATGCGCGTAGCCATACCACTGGCCCGCTGCTCTTTGACGAGCGACCGCGGCAGCCATAACTACCGCTACGACAAAAAGTATGGCCCAAAACGCGAGGTCGCCCGACGATGCGCCTTGAATGTAAGCACGCGCAAACATTGCCGCTGCGAACAGCGCTGGCGTGACCTTACTAGCGAAGTAGACAGCGCGACCACGCGGTGTGGTTGTTACGGTTGTAGCATCTGGCTGGCGCACCAACCAGAAGGTGGACGCGAGCTTTACCGCCACCAAGAAAACGGCAGCGCCCAACAGGGCTGATTGAACTTGTGACGAGTCCATAAGCATGCGCTCTTTTTTGTCTTGCGAGACAGCCAGTCGAGGCGTCAACGTAAAGTTGAGGGGCGCGCCGCTTTTGGCGCGTCCCGCTCGAACGCCATGTTCGACAGAGGGTCACTTGACGAGTTCGAGGACAAGATTGATTCCGAGGGGCTGCGTCGATTCGAGGCGAAGCGGAGTGGCTGTGACGAGTTCTTCGAACTGCTCCCTGTTGTACGCGCCGCTCCGCTGGATCATGAAAGCGATTCCCATCATGAGTGCGGTGCCGCCCTTGAGCCCAATCTTGGACGCGTAGGTCTTCCAGTCCCGGCCGGTGGCATCGTGATTCACATCGACGATGAGCACTCTGCCGCCCGGTCTGAGCACCCGATACATCTCGCACAAGACCGCGACGGGGTTCTGGAAGTTCTTCACCGCCCATGAGCAGAAGACCAGATCGAAGGCGTCGCCAGCGAAGGGCATCGAGCCTGCGTCAGCCTCCAGGAAGGTGACCTCGACCCGCTCGCGTGTCGCATTGGCGCGCGCGATCTCGACCAAGTCCGCGCTGATGTCCAGACCCGTGACGCCGAACGTGCCGAGCTTCGCGAGCGCAGTACAGAAGTACCCGGGCCCGGTCGCGACGTCGAGGACCGAACCGCCTGCTGGCGTTCGGGATGCTGCGAACTCTGCGTATGATCCCAGATCACGCATCCGATAAAGCCGTGAGAACTCGTCGTACCGCTGCGCCTTCTTGCCGTCGACGCTGAGACTCCTCGATCTACGGGCATGCTTCAGCATGTACTGATCTCCAACTTGGCAGCCGGATGAACGGCGCAGGTTCGGTCGAACGCAGAGCTAACCGGCGCGCCGCTTTTGGCGCGTCCGGGTTGAGCGAGTAAAAAGAGACTTCCTCCCCTTTCGGCCTCGAGGGCCATGATGGTTGCTACAACCGTCAGCAGAAGAGGAAGTCTCCATGAGCACTATAACCATCGGCGTGGATTTGGCGAAGAGCGTGTTTTCGGTGTGTGCGGTGGATGACGCCGGACACGTGCAGCGGCGGCAGGATCTTGGGCGTGAGGCGTTTGCGCTGTGGCTCGCGCAGGTGCCGGCGGGCACCGTGGTAGCGATGGAGGCCTGCAGCGGCGCGCACCACTGGGCGCGGCGCTGTCTGGAGGTCGGGCTGCAGCCGCGCTTGATAGCAGCGCAGTTCGTGACGCCGTTCCGCAAGAGCCGCACGCTGAAGAACGACCGCAACGACGCCGAGGCGATCGCCACGGCGGCGCGACAGGGCAACATGCGCTTTGTGCCAATCAAGTCGGTCGAGCAACAGGCGCGGCTGGCATGGCATCGGGTGCGCGAGGGCTACAAGACCGAATCGCTGGCGATCGGCAATCGCCTGCGCGGCCTGTTGGCCGAGTTCGGCATCGTCATCGCCAACAGCGACGTGGCGTTGCGGCGGGCACTGGCCGACCTGGATCAACACGCTGCATTGCCGGGCGTGTTAGACCTCACCCGATGACGCCACGCAACAATGCGAGCGCCCAATAAATAGCGATTGAAACCTGTATGGCGAACGCCAAGAACCGAACATTTACAGCCATAGCGCTTAATGACGCTAAATGAACGGACGACTGCACCAAGCGTGCGCCCAGAAAAAAAAGTGCAAGAGGATCCGTAACTGAGGTTTGGCCAGTGAGAAGGGCAGCCAAGAGCAGGCCACCGAAAACTGGAAAGCTCTCGACACAATTGGCATGTGCTCGTGCAAGGCGCTGCATGAAAGGCGAGAGATTGGCGTTGTCGGGCTTGAACTGACGCGGATCGAATTTACTGACTACGACCAACCTGACTCTGGCTAGCTCCATCGTGAGCAGGAGCAGCAACGTCCAGGCTATGAAGCCGACTAGTACGATGGCGCTGATGCTGTGCATAAAAATCCCCCTTTTGGCCGTGTGGGGTCAACTACTATTCGGTTGTGAAGTGAAGCCTGGTTCCACCGCCTAATTCGTGTGTGCGGACGTCGGTGATCAGAGCCGCCCTACATGAATCACGTCTTCCAGCCATCGCGCCGCCTAAAACCGCCGCCTAATCTCGCAGCCTTCTTCCCGCGCAGCGATCACGATGCCGGCATCCTCTCACCCCGAATTCGCACCAGCAAGTGCCCCCGGCACCGCGCCGCCGCCACGCCTGCTTAATGTGATGCGTGCCCGCATGTGCCGCGAAGCCAATCCCTGTTCGGGACGTCGACTCAGTTTGTCCCTGCGCACCGAGGAGGCCTATGTGGGCTGGGTGCGGCGTTTCATCCGGGCGCATGACCGGCGCCACCCGCGCACGCTGGGCGCACGCGTGGTCGAGGCATTTCTCACCCTGTTGGCAACACGCGATCGGGTTTCAGCCTCCACGCAGAACCAGGCGCTGTCAGCGCTGCTGTTTCTGTATCGCGAAGTGCTGGCGGTTGATCTGCCGTGGCTGGACAACGTGGTGCGCGCGAAGCGACCGCAGCGTTTGCCGACGGTGTTGTCACAGGACGAGGCACGACGCTTGCTGGCAGCGATGGATGGACGTTCGTGGCTGATCGCCAGCCTGCTTTTACGGTACCGGCATGCGCCTGATGGTCGAGGCCAGCGCGCATATGCGATGCGTTGAAGCGCATCGCGTGCGCCGGGCGAGGAGGAGGCAGGAAGCCGACTGGAGATGCGCTTCAGGGATGAATCTCGAGTCGCGGCTTCGGCCACCTCGGCCACGCGTCTGCCGCATGCGCTGGCGCGCGAATACCCGGGCGCCGCGCGCGAGTGGGTGTGGCAGTACGCGTTCCCGGCCCGCACGCGCAGCATCGATCCGCGCAGCGGCGTGGAGCGCCGGCATCACCTGGATGAAACCGTGCTGCAGCGCGCGGTGAAGCGGGCGGTGCGGCGCAGCGGCCTTGGCAAGCCCGCGACCTGCCACACGCTGCGACATTCGTTTGCCACGCATCTGATCGAGGCCGGTTCGGATATCCGCACGGTCCATGAGCTTCTGGTCACAGTGACGTCAAGGCCACACCGCCGTTCCTGCATCCCTGCGCTCGCGGCATTCGTACATCCATGTACAGCAGATCTACACCCATGTCCGCAACCGCGGCGCCGGCGGCGTGCGCAGCCCGCTGGATCGGGTGGGCTGAGCGTGCTACGCGCCACCCTCACGCGTTGAGATAGTCCACCACTTCCAGATCGAAGCCGGACAGACCGACCAATTTGCGCGGGGTGCCGAGCACGCGCAGGCGACGCACGCCGAGGTCGGCGAGGATTTGCGCGCCCTGGCCGAGTTGGCGCCATTCCTGCTGCGCGGCCTGGCGGCTGGTGTCGTGCGGCGCGGGGCCGTGCAGGCGCTGCAGCAGGGCATCGGCGCTGTCGTCGCCGGCCAGCACCACCACCACGCCGCGGCCTTCGCTGGCGATGCGGCGCAGCGCGGCGGTCAGGGTCAGGCCCAGATCCTCGCGTACCAGGTGCAGCACGTCGGACAGCGTGTTGCGCGCATGCACGCGCACCAGCACCGGGCTGTCGCCGGCGACCTCGCCGCGCACCAGGGCGAAGTGCAGGCCGCGGCGCAGCAGATCGCGGTAGGCGATCAGTTGAAACGCGCCGAATTCGGTCTGCAGCGGCGCGGCGTAGGCACGCTCGATGGTTTTCTCGGTGGCCAGGCGGTAGCGGATCAAGTCGGCGATGGTGCCGATGCGCAGGCCGTGCTGGCGCGCGAAGGCTTCCAGTTGCGGGCGCCGCGCCATGCTGCCGTCGCTGTTGAGGATCTCGACCAGCACGCTGGCCGGCTCCAGCCCGGCCAACCCGGCCAGATCGCTGGAGGCTTCGGTATGTCCGGCGCGGGTGAGCACGCCGCCGGGCTGCGCGGCCAGCGGGAAGATATGGCCGGGCTGGGCCAGATCCTCGGCGCGCGCGCCGCCGCGCACGGCGACTTGCACGGTGTGCGCGCGGTCGTAAGCCGAGATGCCGGTGGTCACACCCTCGGCGGCCTCGATGGACACGGTGAAGTTGGTGTGGTGCGACGAGGTGTTGTCGCTGACCATCGGGCGCAGGCCCAGTTGCCGGCAGCGCTGCTCGGTGAGCGCGAGGCAGATCAGGCCGCGGCCCTCGCGCGCCATGAAGTTGATGTCCTCGGGGCGCACCTTCTCGGCGGCCATGATCAAGTCGCCCTCGTTCTCGCGATCCTCGTCGTCGACCATGATCACCATGCGCCCGGCGCGGATGTCGTCGAGGAGGTCGGGGATGCTGTCGAAGGCCATGATGCGTGTCGCCGCGCGGGGAGAACGGCGATTTTACGCTGCGCCGATCAGGCCGCGCGCGATCAGCAGTTGCCGCGCTTCGCTGGCATCCTGCTCGAACCAGGCGCGCGCGCTGCCCAGGCGAAAACTGTAGCCCCAGGCGTCCATGTCGGCCTGCATGCGCGCGCGGCCGCCGCCGGGCAGGGCATCGGCCAGCACGATTTGCAGATAACAGGTGGCGTCTTCTTCCTCGATCGAGTCGGTGGCGTCGGTGTGCACCAGCGCGCGGCGCGCGGGCGGCAGCACGAGCAGGTGGCAGGCCTCGTGCAGCAGCGAGTGCACGGGCGTATCGGGGCGCGCATACACGCGCGTGCCGATCACGCCGGCCTCGCGCTCACCCCAGTAGCTGCCGGGTATGGCCGCGCCGGACGCGACTTCGACCAGTTGCAGTCCGTGACGCGCCAGCAGCGCGCGCGGCGCATCGAAACCGAGATCAGATAGAAGCAGGACGGTGGACATGCAGTAGCTGCAACGACAGGTGAGATGTGGCCGAACAGCCATATGCGTGGAGTATCAGACTTTTGATCGAGTCCGGAGTTCTCTCACGTTGTCATGCCCGCGCAGAGCCTGCCCCCGCGGAGGTGGGGGCGGGCATCCGGTTGCAAGCCACGCGCCAGCGGGCTGGATCCCCGGTTCGCGCTGCGCACGCCCGGGGATGACGAGGAGACAAGCGGCGCCGCGCGATGCTTCCGGTACACATCCAGTTTCCGCATCCATCCGGCATCCGGCTTTCTGATCCCGAGTCCGCAGCCGCCTCAGCCCGTCGCGCCCGGCTTGTGCTCGGGCAGCGCCACGGACAGCTCCAGCACCTCGTGCTCGCCGTCGCGCTCGACCTGGATGTTGATCGCGTCCAGATCGACGTGCACGTACTTGCGGATCACCGCGAGCAATTCGGTGCGCAGCATCGGCAGGTAGTCGGGCGTGTTGCGCGAGGAACGTTCCTGCGACACGATGATGCGCAGGCGTTCCTTGGCGATGCTGGCGGTGTTCTTGGGGCGCGTCCTGAGAAAATCGAGTATGCCCATGTTCAAGCCCTCCACCGCGAGCCGGTGGCGCGGATGGGTGTGGTCATCATGGCCTCAGCTCCCGAACATGCGCTTGAACAGGCCTTTCTTCGCCGCCTCGGTGAAGCGCATCGGGCGCTCCTCGCCGAGCAGCCGCGCGATGGCATCGACATAGGCCTGACCGGCGTTGGAGGTCGCGTCGAGGATCACCGGTACGCCCTGGTTGGAGGCGCTGAGCACGCTGTCGTGCTCGGGGATCACGCCGAGCACCGGCAGGCCCAGCACTTCCTCGACATCGCCGATGCTGAGCATCTGCCCGCTGCTGACGCGCTCGGGGTTGTAGCGCGTCAGCAGCAGGTGCGCGGGCACGCCGCCCTTGCCGTTTTCGGCGTGGCGCGTCTTGCTAGACAGCAGGCCGAGGATGCGATCCGAGTCGCGCACGCTGGACACCTCGGGGTTGACCACCACCAGCGCGCGATCGGCGAAGTACATGGCCAGAAACGCGCCTTTCTCGATGCCGGCCGGCGAGTCGCAGACGATGTAGTCGAAGCCGTCGGTCTTGAGTTCATCGAGCACGCGGCCCACGCCGTCCTGGGTCAGCGCCTCCTTGTCGCGCGTCTGCGAGGCCGCCAGCACGTACAGGTTGTCGTGGCGCTTGTCGCGGATCAGCGACTGCTTGAGCGTGGCCTCCTGGTGGATGACGTTGACGAAGTCGTACACCACGCGCCGCTCGCAGCCCATGATCAGATCGAGGTTGCGCAGGCCGACGTCGAAATCGATGACCGCGACTTTCTTGCCCTGCATGGCGAGGCCGGTGGCCAGCGATGCGCTGGTCGTGGTCTTGCCCACCCCCCCCTTGCCGGAGGTGACGACGATGGTTTCGGTCAAAGCTTGTCTCCCGTGTTGCGTGATGGTGTCGAGCGCACGCTCAGCGGTCCAGCCGCGCGATCAGCAATTTTTCCCCTTCCAGCCAGCATTGCACAGCGCGGCCTTCGAGGTCATCGGGAATTTCCTCGAAGGTGCGATAGCGGCCGGCGATGGACACCAGTTCGGCGTGGAAGGTCTGGCAGTAGATGCGCGCCTGTTCGTTGCCGCCGGCACCGGCGAGGGCGCGGCCTCGCAGGCTGCCGTAGATGTGGATGCTGCCGTCGCTGATCACCTCGGCGCCGGCGGCGACGTTGGCGGTGACCACCAGATCGCGCGCCTCGGCGTACACCTGCTGGCCCGAGCGCACCGCCTGGGCGTGGTGCAGAGTCGGGGCGCTGGCGGCGGTAGGGCTGACGACGGCGGCTGGCGCGACTTCGGCTTCAGCCGCGCGCGCGCGGCGCGGCGTGGGCGTGGATTCTGGCGCCGCCGCCGCGGCGGTGTTTGCTTGCGCGGGTTCGTAGGCGGCGCGGAACTTGGCGATCAGCGGCAGGTTCAGCGCCTCGGCCAAAGCTTCGATGTGACGGGTGCCGTAGGCCAGCGCCACGGGCAGCATGCCGGCGGCGCGCACCGCATCGAGCAGGGCGGCGGTGGCGTCGCGGTCGATGTCCTGTGGCAAATGGCCGAGATCCAGCACCACGGCGGCGCGCGCGAACAACTGCGGCGCCTTGTGCACGCGCTCGGCCAGCGCGGCCTGCAGCGCGGCAGGATCGTTGCCGGTGACGCGCACGTTGGCGATGCCGACCTGGCCGAAGCGCAGGTCGCACACGCTGTCCCCCGCGGGTTTGGCCGCCATGCGCGCGCTCAGGCCTGCGCCGCAACGCGCTGTGCCGTGCGCGCCGGCACGTCGCGGCTGCGCAGCCAGGGCAGGTCGGGCAGGCCGCCTTGCGCCAGATAGGTATCGCGCACGAACGCGAAGCTGCACAATTCCTTGCCCAGCAGGCTGACACGGCGCTCGACGCCGGGCATCAGTTGCTGGCCCAACTCGCGAAAACCGTAGGTGCCGTGGAACAGCACCAGGGCGTCGTTGGGCGGCTCCAGGAATACCTCGCAGGCCAGCAGCGGCACGCGCACCTCGGCGTGGCTGTGCACGTCGGCGTAGAACACGCGCCCGAGGCCGCGCCCGCGCATGTTGCCGGCGATCACCACGCGGTCGATGTAGACGAAGGCCGGATGGCGTTCGGCGAACCAGCGAAAGTTGGGACTGTCGTGCGCGGCGTGCTCGCGGAAGGCGATCAAGAATCCGGCGGCGTGGCCGTCGACCTCGGCGATGCGGAAGTAATCGGCGTTGTCGTACAAGCGCCGCAGGCGCTCGCCGTCCAGCGGCAGGATGCCGGGGCCGGCGGCGTTGTTGATCGCCAGCACGGCGTCCAGATCGTTCTCGCAAGCCTCGCGCAGCGCCAGACTCATGCCGTACTCCCGGTGATGCGGGGCCATTGTTGCGCCCGGCGACGCGGCATTATCGCATCGGATTCGCGTCGAAGTTCAGTTGGTTTCCATTCCCCCGCCGGGGTGAGGCAGCGCGCCCATGATCTGCCGCGGGCAGATCATGCGCTGCCGAACGCCCGAGCGCTGTGCGTGAGGGCCGGGACGAGGTGGCCGCAGCGCCGGAAGGGTTCGACCTTGCACCGGTGCTAGCACAATCCGGACCCACCCCAACCCCTGCCTTGGGGACTTCCGTTGGTCGCCCCTCAGGGACTTCCGTTGGTCGCCCCTCAGGGACTTCCGTTGGTCGCCCCTCAGGGACTTCCGTTGGTCGTCTCCCGGTGGAAGAGGGGCTATCGCGTGCGATCCGGCATCGCCGCGCGCTTGCCTTGCGCGCTGCCGCGTGCATGAATGCCTCGCATGCGTTGGCCCGCCATCAATCACACCCGTCTGCTGCGGTATACGGGTCTGTTCACTTATCTGTGCACGGGCATTCCGCTGCTGCGCGTGGATTGGACGCTGGAGCGCGTCAGCGGGCTCAGTCATCCTGATGTCGGGCTGGTGCTGCTGCTGTTGTGCTATGTGCTGTTCGGCATCGTGTACTGGCTGCTGACGTGGCGCCTGGGTTCGCGTCGGCATCCGGCGCTGAAGATTCTCGGCCTCGGCGTGCTGACCGCCACCGCCATCGGCGTGGGCTGGTTCAGTCACAGTGGGCTGTCGGCGCTGCTGCTGGTGGTGGTGGCGGTGGTGTTGCCGTGGACGCTGCCGCTGCCGATCGGCATTGCCTGGCTGGTGTTGCAGAATCTGGCGCTGATTCCGGTGTTCGTGGGTTTTCCCGGCTTCGGCTGGGGCACGGCGACGCTGCAGGCGGCGCTATATCTGGGCTTCGCCACGCTGATGTTCGTCACCTCGATGGTGGCGCGGCAGCAGGACGATGCGCGCGAGGAGCAACGCCGGCTCAATTCCGAACTGCGCGCCACGCGCGCGCTGCTGGCCGAATCCAGCCGCATCGGCGAGCGCATGCGCATCGCGCGCGAGCTGCACGATCTGCTGGGTCATCACCTCACCGCGCTGACGCTGAATCTGGAGGTGGCCAGCCACCGCGTGGCGGCCGCGGAAGTCGGCCCGGTGCGCCAGGCGCAGGCCATCGCCAAGCAATTGCTGGGCGATGTGCGCGAGGTGGTCAGCGAGTTGCGTCAGGGCGAGGCGCTGGATTTGAGCCAGGCGCTGCGCAGCCTGATCGAGGGCGTGCCGACCTTGAAGGTGCATCTGGACTTGCCGCCGGCGTTCAGCGTGGATGAGCCGCAACGCGCGCAGGTGCTGCTGCGCACGGTGCAGGAGATCCTCACCAACACCGCGCGCCATGCCGGCGCGCGCAATCTGTGGCTGAGTTTCAGCCGCACCGAAGCGGGCGAGTTGAAGCTGGATGCGCGCGACGATGGTCGCGGTGCGGGTACGATTCGGCCCGGCAACGGCCTCAACGGCATGCGCGAGCGCCTGGCCGCGGCCGGCGGGCGGCTGCTGATCAGCGCCGAGCCCGGCCATGGATTCGCGCTCTCGGCGTGGCTGCCCATGGAGAAGACCCTATGATCAACGTGTGTTTGGTGGACGATCAGACCCTGGTGCGCCAAGGCATTCGATCCTTGCTGGATCTGGCCGACGACATCCGCGTGGTGGCCGAATGCGGCGATGGTCCGCAGGCGCTGGAAACCATCCCCAAGCTGCGCCCGGACGTGGTGCTGCTGGACATGCGCATGCCGGGCATGAACGGCATCGAGGTGCTGCAGGCGCTGGCCGCCAAGAATGCGCTGCCGCCGACGGTGATCCTGACCACGTTCGATGACGATCAACTGGTGCTGGCCGGGCTCAAGGCCGGCGCGCGCGGTTATCTGCTCAAGGACGTGTCGCTGGAGCAACTGGTCGAGGCGGTGCGCACGGTGGCCGCGGGCGGCTCGCTGGTGTCGCCGGTGGTGACACAGCGGCTCAAGGCCGGGATCGAGCGCATGGGCACGCAGTTCCAAAGCCTGGAGCAGCCCGATCCGCTGACCGAGCGCGAAACCGAGATCCTGCGCCTGATGGCCGGCGGCTACAGCAACAAGGAAATCGCCAACTCGTTGGCCGTGGCCGAGGGCACGGTGAAAAACCACGTCTCCAACATCCTGTCCAAGCTGGGCGTGCGCGATCGTACGCGCGCGGTACTCAAGGCGCTGGAGCTGGGTATCGTTTGAGCGCGGCGCCGCCCGCCCGCCGCGTGCCACGCGCGACGCATCGCGCTGCGCCGCGGATGGCGTTCGCCATATCTTGCCGTTACCATCCGCTTTTCGGCTGCGGGTCATGGTGCCCGCGGCTGTTTGCCCAACCCGCCGGAGCACCAAGCCCGGCCCCGAAGGCTGCGGAGACTGTCCGAATGATGCGTGCTCTTGAAATCATCGTCGCCCTGCTCATGGTCGTGATCCTGTACCTCGTGGTCGGGGTGATGATGCCGGACCACGGCTCCACCTCACGCTCGGTCGAGGTCAGCCACGACTTCCGTCAGGTTTACGACATCCTCAGTAACTTCCGGCGCTTCCCCGATTACGGCGTGCTGCGCGCCTACGATCCCAACACCCGGTTCACGTTTTCCGGCCCGGCTTATGGCGTGGGCGCCGAGACGAGCTGGACCAGCAAGAACCACAAGGTCGGTGACGGCTCGCTGACCATCACCAAGGACGTGCCCGGCGCCAGCCGGGTATCGACCCTGGGCAGCGCCGAAATCGACTGGGCGCTCAAGAACAGCTGGGACGGACACAACAAGCGCATCATCATCGAACTGGAGCGCTCCGGCAGCAGCGAGCGCCTGGTCAAGGTGACCATGCGCTACAAGGTCGATTACGGCTGGAACCTGATCGACCGCTATTCGCGCCTGTACATCCACGGCGAGCCGGCGGCGTTCGTGCAATACACGCTGGGCAACCTGCAGAACGTGCTGGCCTCGATCCCCAACGTGTCCTACAACGATGTGCAGCCCAGCATCGTGGTGACCAAGCCGCAGGCCGTGCTGTTCGTGTCCACGCGCGCCAAGCGCACGCTGGGAGATGTCACCATCGCCACGCAGAAGGCGCTGACCGAAATCGATGCGGCGATGAAAAAGCTGGGCGTGACCCAGGCCGGCCCGCGCATCACCATCACCACCGATTACGGCGACCAGTTCTACGTGTTCGACGTGGCCGTGCCGATCGACACCAGCACGCTGACCGTGGCCGGGCAAAGCTACGACCTGACCCAGCCTGGCCAGGCGGGGGCAGCCACCGGCGCCAGCGCGGCCGCCCCCGGCACCTGGAAGAAGAACGGCGCGCTCGTAGTCGATGGCAACGTCTCCGCGCGCATGGCTTTTGGTGGCAAGGCGCTGGAAGCCGACATGCAGGCCAGTCCGGCCAGCTTGCCGCTGATGCGCCTGAATCTCGAGGCCTATGCGCAGACCCACGGCTACGCTTTCAATCCCAACACACATCGCCCGTACGACGTGGTCACGAACGCAGTCGATCCGAACACTGGCATGGGTGGCTACAAGGTGTTCCTGCCGTTGACGTGGGCACCGGATGCGGTGCCGGGCCAGAGCGTGCAGCCAGCCGCCGCCGGCAGCGCGGCGCCAGCGATCGTGGCCAGCGTCGCGGTTGGCGCCTCGGCGAGTGTTCCCGCCCGCGCGGCCAGCGTGGCACCGGCAGCCGCGGCCACGGCCGGCTGATCCGCCGCGGGTTGATCCTCGTCGTGCACAGTCCGGGCGCTTCCGTCGCATGCGGGAGCGTCCTGCGCGCGGCGCGCAGGGTGCGATTGGCAACATGATCGAAGCCGAATCCCTGCAACGCAGTTTTGGCGCGCGCCGCGCCGTGCGGGGATTGAGCCTGAGCGTGCGTCCGGGACAGATTCTCGGCCTGCTCGGACCCAATGGCGCCGGCAAAACCACCACCTTGCGCATGCTCGCCGGCGTGCTGGCGCCGGATGCCGGCGTCGCGCGCATCGGCGGCCACGACGTGCAGCGCCAGGCGCTGGCGGCACGGCGCGTGCTAGGCTATCTGCCCGAGGGCGCGCCGCTGTATGCGGAAATGAGCGTGCATGCGCTGCTGATGTTCGTGGCGCGCGTACGTGGCCTGCGCCGCGCGCATCTGGCGCAGCGTTACGAGAGCGTGGTGCAGGCGCTGGAGCTGGAAAACCTGCTGGCGCAAACGATTGGCACGCTGTCCAAGGGCCAGCGGCGCCGCGTCGGGCTGGCGCAAGCCATCCTGCACGATCCGCCGGCGCTGATCCTCGACGAGCCCACCGATGGACTTGATCCCAACCAGCAGGCCAGCGTGCGCGAGCTGCTGCGCGGTTTGGCGCGCGAGCGCGCGATCATCGTCTCCACGCACCTGCTCGAAGACGTGCCGCAATTGTGCAATCGCCTCGCGCTGCTGGTGCAGGGGCGGCTGTTGGCCGACACCACGCCGGCCGAGTTCGTGGCGCGCTCACGCTATCGCGGCGCAGTGAGTTTCACCGCGCCGGCCGCCGGCCCGGTACGCGCTGCGCTGGGCCTGCTGCCCGAGGTCGATACGGTCGAGATCGACGCGCTCAGCGGGCGCGTCACCGTGCTGCCCAAATCCGGGCGTGAACTGCTGCCCAAGGTGCAGACACTGCTGGCCAGCTATCAGGTGCGGCCGCGCGAACTGGTGCTGGAGGCCGGGCGCATGGACGATGTGTTCCGCAGCATGACCGAGACCGACGTCGCCGAGGCCATGCCATGAACGGTCTGCGCGCGGTGCTGGGACGCGAGCTGTATGCCTATTGGACCACCCCAGTGGCGTGGCTGTTCCTGATCGTGTTCCTGCTGTTGGCTGGCGTGTGCACTTTTTTCCTGGGCGATTTCTTCCCGCGCGGGCAGGCCGACCTGACCGCGTTCTTCGATTTCGTGCCGTGGCTGCTACTGGTTCTGGTGCCCGCGGCGAGCATGCGCCTGTGGGCCGAGGAACGCCGTGGCGGCACTTTTGAGTTGTTGCTGACACTGCCGCTGACGCCACTGGCGGCGATGCTGGGCAAGTTTCTGGCGGCGTGGCTGTTCGTGGCGCTGGCGCTGATGCTGACCTTCCCGCTGTGGCTGACGGTGAACTACCTTGGTCATGCGGACAACGGCGCCATCCTGGCGGCCTATCTGGGCAGCATGCTGCTGGGTGGCGCGCTGCTGGCGGTAGGCACCTGTCTGTCCGCGGCGACGCGCAATCAGGTCGTGGCCTTCATGCTCAGCCTGGTGGTGGGGCTGGCCTACCTGCTCAGCGGTGCGCCGCAAGTACAAGATGCGCTGGCACCGCTGTTGCCGCCGGGCGTGGTGCAAGCGCTATTCGAGTTCAGCATGCTGGCGCACTTCCAGCACATCGCGCGCGGCGTGCTGGATCTGGGTGATGTGCTGTTTTTCGTGGTCACCATCGCGGTTTGGCTGGGCGCCGGCGCGCTGCTGCTGAAACACGTCGAGGCTGATTGATGCGCGTGCTTGCCTCCACGCGCGGCTTGCGCCTCGTGCTCGCGCTGCTGGCGCTGGCCTTGCTGTATGTGGCCGTGGTGCAGGTCGGCACGCGTCTGCTGGGCGGGTGGCAGATCGATCTCACCCGGGATCACATCTACACCCTGGCGCCGGGCACGCGCGCCATCGCGCGTTCGCCGCGCGAGCCCGTGCAACTGACACTGTATTTTTCGCGCCACGCGGCGCGTGATCTGCCGCAACTGCGCGCGTATGCGCGGCGTGTGCAGACGCTGCTGCGCGAAGTCGCGCGCGTTTCGCAGGGACGTGTACGCATGGCGCTGGTCGATCCGCGGCCGTATTCCGAAGCCGAGGATCGCGCGCTGGCCGCCGGTCTCAGCGCGTTGCCGGTGGGGCCGGAGGGACAGCGCGTGATTTTCGGTCTGGTCGGCACCAATGCCACCACCGGCATCGCCGATATCCCGTTCCTGCAACCGGACAAGGAGGCTTTTCTCGAATACGACGTGGCGCGTCTGATCCACGAGCTGGTCACCCAGCAGCGACCGCTGGTGGGGCTGATCAGCGGCCTTCCGGTGGAGGGCACGCCGGGCAGCGCGAACACGCCAGGATTGCCACCGTGGACGGCATTTCAGCAGCTCGGGCAACTGTTCCGTGTGCAGCCACTGGATGGGCGCACGCTGACCGCGATTCCCGCCGCGGTGCGCGTACTGCTGCTGGTGCAGCCGGACATGCTCAGCGCCGGTGCGGTACAGGCGATCCGCGCGTTTCTGCTGCGCGGTGGGCATCTGGCGCTGTTCATCGATCCCGATCCGGAAACCCTGCCGCCGGCGCGGGCCATGGCCAGCGCGCAAGCAAGCTGGCGCGCATTGCAACCCCTATTCGCGGAGTGGGGCGTGAGTTTCGACCCGGATCGCGTCGTGCTTGATCCGACTCTGGCGCGCAGCGTTGCGCTGCAACCCGGCATGGTGCCGGCGCCCGACCCCGCAGTGCTCGGGCTGGGCCGCGACGAGCTCAGCCACGACGATGTGATCACCGCCGGCCTGCGCAGCATCAATGTGTCCACCATCGGCAGCTTCGAACAAACCGAGCACGCGCGGCTGCGTCTGGTGCCGCTGCTGCAATCCAGCGGTGATGCCGGCAGTGCCTCGGTGCAGCGCGTGCTGGATACGCCCGATCCGCAGGCGCTGCTGGACAATCTGCGTCAGGCGCGCGGTCGCTATGTGCTGGCCGCGCGCCTGACCGGTGCGCTGGCGCCGGGCGCGCAGCAGGCCGATATCGTGCTGGTCGCCGACACCGACCTGCTCAGCGACCGGTTGTGGGTGCAGTTGCTGCCGTTCTTTGGTCAGACGCTGACCAGTCCGTTCGCCAACAACGGCGATTTCTTCCTCAACGTGGTCGACAACCTCAGCGGCTCCAGTGCGCTGATCTCGATCCGCGGCCGCGCCGTGGCGTCACGCCCGTTCACGCGCCTGCGCGCGTTGCGCGCCGAGGCCGAGCAGGCGTTTCGCGAGCGCCGCCTGGCCTTGCAGCAGCAACTCGATGCCGCCGAGCAACGTTTGCTGGAGATCGAGCAGGCGCGCAGGGCGGCCGGCGCCAGCATCAGCCTGCATGAGGCCGAGTATCGCGCCGCCAGCGAGCAGCAGCGCGAGATCCGCAGCGAACTGCGGCGCATCGAACGCGATCTGGATGCACGCATCCTGCGCCTGCAGTGGCGCATCGAAACGCTGGATATTTTCCTGCTGCCGGCGCTGATCGCCTTGTTCGGCCTGCTGCTGGCGGCGTGGCGGCGCTGGCGCGGGAACACGGCGACATGAGCTGGCGCGCGCTGGGTGCACTGTTCGCGGTCGCGCTGTTGCTGCTGCTGCTGGATGCATTCGGTCCCGGCCGTCACGCGCCGCTGCCTTCCGCCGGCGTGGCCGGGCAACCGCTGCTGCCGCGATTGGCCGCCAACATCGGGCGCGTCACGCGCATCGAAGTGCAGCCGGCGCGAGGCGCCAGCGTGAGCCTGCTGCGCAGCACGCGCGGTTGGTGGGTGCAGCAGCTTGGCGCGCCGGCCGATGCCACGCTGGTACAGAACTGGCTGGCGCGGCTGGCGCGCACGCGCATCCTCGAGGCCAAGACGCGTTTGGCCGCGCAGTATGCGCTGCTCGGCGTGGCCAATCCCGGCCTGCCGGGCGCGGGACTGGCATTGCAACTGTCCAGCCCGCAGGCCTTGCCGCAGTTGCTGATCGGCCACTACGACGCGCGCCAGGAAGGCACCTTCGTGCGCCTGCGCGGGCACGCGCAAAGCCTGCTGGTCGCAGGTGATGTCACGCCGCCGAGTCGTGCGGTGAACTGGATGCAGCATCCGCTGCTGTCGCTGCCCGCCGATGCGGTGCTGCAGATCGACCTGATCGGTCCGGGCGGCGCGCGTTTCCTGATCGATCGCAGCCTCGATGGCGCGCCGCGCGTGGTGACGGCGCCGCATGGTTTGCGTCAGCCCCTGGCGCTGGGTTCGCTGTTGTTGGGCATCTTCGATGGCCTGGATTACAGCGGCGTGTATGCGCGCATCGCCACGCCGCCGCAAGCATTGCAATTGCGCGCGCTGCTCAGCGATGGCAGCCTGCTGACGCTGAGCGCATGGCGCGGCCAGGATGGCCATGCGCTGGGCAATATCGGTATTCAGGCGCCGGTCGGTGGTCTGCCGCCCGAGGCCGCGGCCGGATTGGCGCGCACTGCCGCGCGCGTGCGGGCGCACACCTGGCAACTGGCACCGGGCACCTGGTCGTTGCTGCGCGACGCGCTGGATGCCAAGGCCACGCGACCGCCGCCCGCGCTACCCGTCACGCCGCCGTCTGCGGCGTCGAGCCGGACGCCCGCGCAGGCGGTGTTGCGGCCGCCACCCACGGCGGCCGCATGGGCGGCTTGGCGCGGCGCGCCATGAGCGAACGGTCGCGCCCATCCGCCGCGGCGCGCGCGCCGAGTAGTCGCTTCGAGGCTTGGGCCGTGGCCGTTTTCGGCGCCAGCGCGGTGGCGCTGGGCGCGCTCGGCGCGCACGCGCTGCAAGGTCATCTGTCCGCGCCGCTGCTGGCGGTGTGGCACACCGCGGTGGAGTACCAGTTCTGGCATGCGTTGGCACTCGCGCTGGTGATTCTGGCGGCGCCCGCTGGCCGTGCGCGGCAAGTGGCGCGCAACGCGCTGATGCTGGGCATGCTGCTGTTCTGCGGCAGTCTGTACGCGCTGGCGCTGGGTGCGCCGCGCTGGATCGGGCTGATCACGCCGTTCGGCGGCGTGGCCTTGATCATCGGTTGGCTGGCGCTCGGTGCCGCGTGTTTGCGGCGCCAAGGCTGAGCACCGCAGCATGCCTGCGGCGCCTGGCTTGAGCACAGTACGAGCTGCGGCGACAATCACGCCGGCCCGCCGCTTGCGGCGCGCACCGGGGATGGCAACATGACGACACGCACGCCGCGCGGGTTCGATCTGGCAGTCGCGCATGCGCACCTGCGCCGCAGCGATGCGCGCCTGGCGCGCTGGATGCGTCGCATCGGGCCGCTTGAATTCGATTTCAGCGCGCGCTTCAACAGCGTCGACGCGCTGGCGCGCTCGATCCTGCACCAGCAATTGTCCGGCAAGGCCGCGGCCACGATTACCGCGCGCGTGGTCGCGCTGATGCCACGTGCGCAGATCAGCGCGGCGGGGCTGGATGCGCTGCCGGATGAAGCGTTGCGCGCCGCCGGGGTTTCCGGCAACAAACTGGCGGCGCTGCGCGATCTGGGCGCACGCGCGCAGGCCGGTGCGATTCCCGACGCGGCCGCGCTGGGACGCATGAGCGATGCGGCCATCATCGAGGCGCTGACGCCGGTGCGCGGCATCGGCCGCTGGACCGTGGAGATGCTGCTGATGTTCCGCCTCGGGCGCCCGGATGTGCTGCCGCTGGACGATCTGGGCGTGCGGCAGGGCGCGGCGCTGGTCGATGAACTGGACAGGCCGCCCAGCGCACGCGCGCTGGCCGAGCGTGGTGCCTGCTGGGCGCCGTACCGCAGCCTGGCCGGATTTTATCTGTGGCGCGTGGTCGCGCATGCACGTGGCGAACGCGCGTGATGGATAGCAGCGCGCTGCTGACGACGTTTCGCAGCGACAGTCAGCGTCTGGGCGTGGGCGGTGCCTACGACAACTTGTTGCGCGCGCTGCTCGCCGCCTTGCCGCGCGCGGACGACTGGTCGGCGCTGGTGCAGGGCTTGCTGCAGCAGCAGGCCGCGGGCGCCGCCATCGCGCTGGCCGAGCAGGGCTTGCAGCGCCACCCCGAACAGATCGAGCTGCGTTATCTGCTGGGCAACGGCCTGCGCATGGTCGATGAGCGGCACGCCGCCGAGCGCGAGCTGCGCGCGGTGCTGGCAGTGCAGCCGACGCACGCCGGCGCGGCGGCTTCACTGGCGCATTTGCTGCGCAGCGAAGGGCGACTGCAAGCGGCGGCCCAGGTGGCGCTGGACTCACTGCCAGCGTTGCCGACCGACGCGCAGTGGCGCGATGCGCTGGCCTTCATGCGCGAATGCGACGATGCGCGCGCTGCGCTGGATCTCGCCCGGCGTGCACTCAAGCAGGTGCCCGAGGATGGTGGAATGCACGCCGCCGCCGGCGAGCTGGCGCTGGAGTTGGGCCGCTTCGAACAGGCGCGCGTGCATTTGCGCCGCGCGCTGGCCATGCAGCCGCAGTTCGCTTCGGGCTGGCTGCGGCTGGCCGCGGCGCATCGCTTCCAGCAGCTCGACGAAGCCGATGCGCGGTTGATCGAGCGGGCCGCGCACGCATCCGATCCGTCCAGCGAGGCCGGCATCGCCGCGCGTTTCGCCTGGGCCAAGGTGCTGGCCGATGTCGGCGCGTTCGATCAGGCCGTGCCGCAGCTGCGCGCCGCCAACGCGGCCATGCGCCCGCGCGTGGAGTGGTCGGCGCGTGGCTTCGATGCCTTCGTGCAGCGTCAGATCGTGCAGCCCGCGCCACCGCCGCAAGCGCAGCGGCTGGGCTTTGCCCCGGTGCTCATCGTCGGCTTGCCGCGCACCGGCACCACGCTCACCGCCAGTCTGCTGGCGCGGCATCCCGAGGTGCGCAATCGCGGTGAGCTGAACTGGCTGGCGCAACTGGCCTTGCACGTCGAAACCGGCGGCCGGCAGGTCGCGCAGATGCGCGAATCCGCGACGCTGTACGCGGCGCAACTGCGTCGCGACGATGCGCCGGCGCGCGTGATCGTGGACAAAAACCCGCTCAACTTTCGTCACCTGGGCATGGCCGCGGCGCTGCTGCCCGGGCTGCGCGTGATTCATTGCCAGCGCGGCGCGCGTGCTACCGCGCTGTCGATTTATCGGCAGATGTTCGCGCATGAGGACAACGGCTATGCCTACGATTTCGCCGACATCGCCGCGTTCGCGCGCGGCGAGGCGCGGCTGATGCGGCACTGGCGCGCCACGCTGCCGGTGCCTTTCTACGCACTGGATTACACGCGTCTGGTCAGCGACACCGCCGCGGTGCTGGCCGAGTTGCATGCGTTTCTCGATCTGCCCGATGCGGCCGTTGGCGCGGCGTCAACGGCGTCCGAGTCGATCCGTACCGCCAGCGTCTGGCAGGCACGGCAGAAAGTGCATCGTGATGCGCTCGATGCGTGGAAGCCCTGGGCGCCGTATCTGCCGGAGCTGCTGGATACGATTCCCGAGTCGTGGGCGTGAGTGGCGGCGCATGAGCAAGGCCGGTGCCGCGTTACCGCCCGCGATCTTCCTGATGGGCCCCACCGCCAGCGGCAAGACCACGCTCGCCTGTGCGCTGGCCAAGCGCTTTCCACTGGCGCTGATCAGCGTCGATTCGGCGCTGGTGTATCGCGGCATGGATATCGGCACGGCCAAGCCCGACGCCGCCACGCTGGCGCGCTACCCGCACGCGCTGCTGGATGTGCGCGACCCGGCGCAGCCTTACTCGGCCGCAGAATTCCGCGCCGATGCGTTGCGCGAGATGCAGGCCGCGCAGGCGGTCGGGCGCGTGCCGCTGCTGGTCGGCGGCACCGGCTTGTACTTTCGCGCGCTGCAGCGCGGCCTGTCGCCGCTGCCCGAAGCCGATCCCGCGCTGCGCGCGCAGTTGACCGCCGAGGCCGCCGTGCGCGGCTGGCCGGCGCTGCACGCGCGCCTCGCCGCGCTGGATGCGGCGGCCGCGCAACGCATCCGGCCCACCGATGCGCAGCGCATCCAGCGTGCGCTGGAGGTGATCGCGTGCAGCGGCGAGCCGCTCAGCGTGTTGCAGCAGCGCGGTGGTGAAGCCTTGCCGTGGCGCGTGCTGAAGCTGGCGTTGCTGCCGCAGGATCGCGCAACGCTGCGCCAGCGCATCGCGGCGCGCTTTGACGCGATGCTGGGCGCAGGTTTTCTGGATGAGGTGCGGCGCCTGCGCGCACGCGGCGACTTGCATGCCGAGTTACCGGCCTTGCGCGCGGTGGGTTATCGCCAGGCCTGGGCGTATCTGCGTGATGCGACCGATTTCGCCGAGTTCCGCATGCAGGCCATCCACGCCAGCCGGCAATTGGCCAAGCGTCAGCTCACTTGGTTGCGTGCCGAGACCGACATTCATGCGCTGGAACCGTTTGCCGCTGATCTGCTCGCGCGCGCCGCGGCGCTGGTGCATGACTTTCTTGGCGCCACGGATCGCGGCAGCGCCGCAGGCTTGCGTTAAACTCTCGGCGTTGGGTCGGGACCGTCGCCGGTGCGACGTGCTCTTTTGGCCGGCCCGCGTGCGAGGGGTAGTCAAATGTCAAAAGGACAATCGCTGCAGGATCCGTTTTTGAACGTATTGCGCCGCGAACGCATTCCGGTGTCGGTGTACCTGGTCAACGGCATCAAGTTGCAGGGCACCATCGAATCGTTCGACCAGTTCGTGGTGCTGCTGCGCAACCAGGTCAGCCAGATGGTTTACAAGCACGCCATTTCCACCGTGGTGCCGTCGCGCGCGGTGCGCGTGGGCAACGAAGACGACGCCGGGAGCGCGTCCGAAGCACAGGACGACAAGACCTGAAAACCCTGTTCGAACGTGGCAAGAAAGGCGAACGCGCGCTGCTGGTGTTGCCGCACGCGCGCAACGGCAGCGATGCCGAAGCCGACGCGCGCGAGTTCGAGGAACTGGCGCGCTCGGCCGGCGCGGAAGTGCTGGAACGCATTGGTGCGCGCGTCGATGCGCCCAATCCGCGCTTCTACATCGGCAGCGGCAAGGCCGACGAAATCAAGACCCTGATCGCGGCACTGGACGCCGATCTGGTGCTGGTCGATCACGCGCTCAGCCCGGTGCAGGAGCGCAATCTCGAAGCGCATCTTGGCGTGCGCGTGGTCGATCGTGCCGGGCTGATCCTGGACATCTTCGCGCAGCGCGCGCGCTCGCACGAAGGCAAGCTCGAGGTCGAGCTGGCGCAACTCAAGCACCTGGCCACGCGCCTGGTGCGCGGCTGGACCCATCTCGAGCGCCAGCGCGGCGGCATCGGCATGCGCGGCCCCGGCGAAACCCAGCTGGAAACCGACCGCCGCCTGCTTGGCGAGCGCGTCAAGCAACTGCAGCGCCGGCTCGACAAGGTGCATACGCAGCGTGGTCAGCAGCGCCGCGCGCGCCTCGATGCCGGTGTGCGGCGCGTGGCGCTGGTCGGTTATACCAACGCCGGCAAATCGACCCTGTTCAACGCACTGACCAGCGCGGATGTTTACGCCGCCGACAAGCTGTTCGCCACGCTTGATCCCACCGTGCGACGCATCGTGGACCTGGGTTGCGGCCCGGTGGCGCTGGCCGATACGGTCGGTTTCGTGCGCAAGCTGCCACACGATCTGGTGGCCGCATTTCGCGCCACGTTGGCCGAGGCGCGCGACGCCGATCTGCTGCTGCACGTCACCGACGCTGCGGACCCCGAGCGCGAGCAGCACATCCGGGTGGTCAACGAGGTACTCGAGGAAATCGGCGCCGGCGCGGTGCCCCAGTTGCAAGTCATGAACAAGATCGATTTGCTGGATCGGCAGCCGTCGCTGGATCGCGATGGCGCCGGCGATGCGCAGCGCGTGTGGCTGGCCGCGGCGCGCGAGTCCGGGCTGGATTTGCTGCGCAGCGCGCTGGGTCAGCGCCTGGGCGGCGCACGCGTGCGCGGCGAGCTGCATCTCGATGCGGACGCTGGACGCCTGCATGCGCGGCTCAAGGTGCTGGGCGCGCTCGCCGCGGAGCACTTCGACGACCGCGGCTGGCATTTGCAGATCGACGCGCCGCGCAGCGTGCTGGAGCCGCTGCGCGCCCATGCTGGCGCCGCGCTGAATGCGCTGCTGGGGCCGCTGCCGTGAACCTGGTCTTTCGCCGCGCGCACCCCGGCAGACGTGCGCAGGCTGCTAAAATGCCGCGGCTGCGCGACGCATGCCCTTCGGGACGTGCGTGGTGCGTGCCGCCTGGTGATGCTGCATCGCTTCCCGCGCAGTGGTCCTGTACGGCGTCGAACCCGAGCGGCACGGCGGCTTCGATTGCGTACGCTGGTGCAGCCTGTGCGCGGTGCGCGCAGCCCTGAACATTCATTTGACGAGTGACACGACATGGCCTGGAATGAACCCGGCGGCGGCCAACGCGACCCATGGGGACGCGGTACTGGTGGCGGCAAGGGCCCCGATTTGGAGGCCTGGCTGAAGCGTTTGCGCCAGCGTCTCGGCAATTTTCGCGGCGGCGGTGCTGGCGGCGTGGGCACGATCATCGTCGCCCTGCTGCTGGCTTGGCTGCTGTTCGATTCGTGGGCCGTGATCAATGCCAGTCAGGTTGGCGTGGTGACGCGCTTCGGCGCCTATGATCGCACGCTGCCGCCCGGCTTCCATTTCGTGCTGCCGCGGCCGTTTGAAAACGTGCGCAAGGTCGACATGACCTCGGTGCGCTCGGTCTCGGACAAGATGCAGATGCTGACCAAGGACGAGAACATCGTGCAGGTCGATTTCAACATCCAGTACCAGGTCAACAACGCCGAGCAGTATCTGTTTTCGATGCAGAATCCTGACGAGGCCGTGCGCCAGGCCGCCGAGGCCGCGGTGCGGCGCGTGGTCGGCGCCAGCACCATGGATACGATCCTGTCCGGCGAGGGCGCGGCCATGGTGGCGGCCACGCAACAGTCCCTGCAGCAACTGCTGAACAGCTACAACACCGGCATCACCATCACCGAGGTCAATTTCCAGAACATTTCGCCGCCGGCCGAGGTGAAAGCCGCGTTCGACGACGTCAACCGCGCGCGCGAAGACAAGCAGCGCATCGAGGACGAGGCCAAGGCCTACGCCAGCAAGATCCTGCCCGAGGCGCGCGGCAACGCGGCGCGCATCGTCGCCGGCGCGCAGGCCTACGAGATCACGCGCGAGGTGCGCGCGCAAGGTGATTCGCAGCGTTTCCTGGCCATGCTCAAGGAATACCGCGCCGCGCCCGCGGTGACGCGCAAGCGCCTGTGGCTGGAAACCATCGAACAGGTCATGGCCGCCAACACCAAGGTGGTCGATGAGGGCACGGGCCGCAACCTGATCTACCTGCCCCTGCCGCACTCCGGCGGCGCGCCCGCGCCGGCCACGCCCACGGCACTGCTGCCGGGCGTGGGCGCTGAATTGCAGGCGCCCGCGGCCAGCAGCAGCTCGGCGGCGGTGCCGCAAAGCGCGGTTCCGATCAGCGCGTCCGGCAGCACGCAAGGAGGTCAGTCATGAGCAAGCCCATCCTCATCGCCATCGCCGTGTTGCTGGTGCTGCTCGGTTACAACAGCATGTTCACCGTGCGCCAGGATCAGTCGGCATTGCTGTTGCAGTTCGGGCGCATCGTGCGCAGTAACTACAAGCCGGGCCTGCATTTCAAGCTGCCCTTCGTGCAGGAAGACGTGAAATTCGACAAGCGCATCCTTACCCTCAATGCGCAGCCGGAGCGCTACTTCACCGCCGAAAAGAAAGTCGTCAACGTCGATTTCTACGTGAAATGGCGCGTGGCCAATCCGGCGCTGTTCTACCAGTCCACCGCGGGCAGCGAGACGCAGGCCGAGGCGCGCCTCAGCCCCATGGTCAAGGACGCGTTGCGTTTCGAGTTCAGCGCGCTGCCGCTGGATGAACTGGTGTCGGGTGGCCGCAACGATGTGACCAAGCGCGTGCGCGATCAGGCCAATACCTCGGCCATGCGCACGCTGGGCGTGCAGATCGTCGATGTGCGCATCAAGCAGATCGACCTGCCCGAGTCGGTCAGCGAGTCGGTATTCAAGCGCATGAGCGCCGAGCGCATGAGCCTGGCCAACGCGTTGCGTTCCAGCGGCGAGGAAGCCGCCGCCAAGATTCGCGCCGACGCCGACAAGCAGGCCCAGGTGCTGGTGGCGCAAGCCGATAGCCAGGCCTCGGAACTGCGCGGCCAGGGTGATGCGCAGGCGGCTGAAACCTACGCCAAAGCCTACGGTCAAGATCCGAAGTTTTTCGTCTTCTACCGCTCGCTGGAAGCCTACCGGCGCAGTTTCGGTCAGGGCCACGGCGTGCTGCTGCTGAAGCCCAATTCCGAGTTCCTGCACTACTTCGACGCGCCGGGTCAGTGAGTTGAACGCCGCGCAATCTTCAGCTCCGATGGGGCCGGAACCGTTGTGTGCGCGGCATTGAAGGATGGTGCGCAGCGCCGGATGGGTTCGGAGCGACACGGCGATCAGCATGCTTCACTGGGGTCTTGGCCGACGCCGTACCCTCACCCCAACCCCTCCTGCTGGGAGAGGGGCTCACAGCCGACCCTCAACGCGCATCAAATCGAGAACGTCATGGGCAAATCCGTAGTCATTCTGGGCGCCCAATGGGGCGACGAAGGCAAGGGCAAGATCGTCGATCTGCTGACCGAGAAAGTCGCCGCCGTGGTGCGCTTCCAGGGCGGCCACAACGCTGGGCATACGCTGGTGATCGGCGGGCAGAAGACGGTGCTGCACCTGATCCCGTCGGGCATCCTGCGCGCCGGCGTGCAGTGCCTGATCGGCAATGGCGTGGTGCTCTCGCCGGCGGCGCTGCGGGAGGAAATCGGCGAGCTGGAGGCACGCGGCGTGGACGTGCGCGCGCGCCTCAAGATCAGTCCGGCGACGCCGCTGATCATGCCCTACCACGTGGCGCTGGATCGGGCGCGCGAGAAGGCCTCGGGTGCGCTGGCCATCGGCACCACCGGGCGCGGCATCGGCCCCGCCTACGAGGACAAGGTCGCGCGCCGCGGCGTGCGCGTGGCCGATCTGATGTATCCAGGCGAGCTGCCGGACAAGCTGCGCGCGGTGCTCGATTACCACAACTTCGTGCTTGAGCATTGGCTCAAGGCCAAGCCGGTCGATTATCAGGCGGTGCTGGATGAAGCCTTGCAGTTCGGCGAGTACGTGCGCCCGTTGGTCGACGACGTGAGCACCGTGCTGCACGAGCTGCGCCGCGCCGGCAAGCGCGTGCTGTTCGAGGGCGCGCAGGGCTCGCTGCTGGACATCGACCACGGCACCTATCCTTATGTCACCTCGTCCAACACCACGGTGGGCGGCGCGCTGGCCGGCACCGGCGTGGGCGTGGGCGATGTCGACTACGTGCTGGGCATCGCCAAGGCCTACGCCACGCGCGTCGGCGGCGGCCCGTTTCCCACCGAATTGAACGACGCCACCGGCGCGTTGTTGCGCCAGCGCGGCAACGAGTTTGGCGCCACCACCGGGCGCCCGCGGCGCTGCGGCTGGATCGATCTGATCGCGCTCAAGCGTGCCGTGCAGATCAGCGGCATCTCCGGCCTGGCCATCACCAAGCTCGATGTGCTCGATGGCATGCCCAGCATCAAGGTGTGCGTGGCCTATGAGTATCGCGGCAAGCGCCGCGAGCTGGCGCCGCTGGATGCCGACGGCTGGGACGAGTGCAAGCCGGTGTATCTGGAGTTTCCCGGCTGGCAGGAATCGACCTCGGGCGTGCGCGAGTTCAGCAAGCTGCCGGCGGCGGCGCGTGCCTATTTGCGCGCGGTCGAGGAGTTGGCCGAATGCCCGCTGGCGCTGGTCGCCACCGGTGCCGATCGCGACGACACCATCGTGCTGCGGGATCCCTTCGCCTGAGCTGATCGAAACGAGCGATTCAAGTGGTCGCGCGCCGGATGCTTTTGCGTGCCGATGCTGGTTTGGCCGCGACTTCTGCTGACTCCGCTACGCCCGCCACGCAGGCGCGATTGCGGCCTTCGTGCTTGGCCCGGTACAGCGCCTGATCAGCCTGCGTCACCAGCAGCCGCGCGTTGTGCTGTGGCATCGGCATCAGGCTGGCCGCGCCGACGCTGAGTGAAACCCGGCCCAGCGTGGTGGCGGCGTGCGCGATGCGCGCGGCGAACACGGTTTTGCGCACGCGCTCGGCCACGGCCAGCGCCATGGCGGCATCCAACCCGGGCAGGACGATCGCGAACTCCTCGCCGCCATAGCGCGCGAACACGCTGTCCTCGTCGCGCAGCGCGCGCCGGATCAACGCGCCCACGCGGCTCAGGCACGCGTCCCCGGCGGGGTGGCCATAGTGATCGTTGTAGGCCTTGAAGTGGTCGATATCGGCGATCAGCATGCCCAGCGGCTGCTGCTGCGCTTTCGCCAAGCGCCACGCGGTGCGCAGCGCCTGCTCGAAGCCGCGCCGGTTCTCGGCGCCGGTCAATTCATCGGTGCGGCTGAGCTTGTCCAGGCTATGGTTGCTGCGCTTGAGCCGCGTGTTGACGCGCGCCAGCTCGGTGGCCAGGGCGTCAGCCTTGCGGTTCAAGCGGGTCAGTTGCGCCTGCAGCAGGCGCAGATGCAGCACGCCGCCGATCTGATCGGCGAGAACATCGAGCACTTCGCGCACCTCGGCGGTGAAACTCTCGGCGCTGGGACTCTCCAGGTTGAGCAAGCCGAGAATCGCACCGGCGTGCTTGATCGGAATCAGCAGCTCGGCCTGGGTCAGGGTGTTGCCGACCACGTATTCGGCTTCACCGTGGACATCGGGCACATACAGCGTGCGCTGCAGGCGCAGCGCCTTGCCGGTGAGGCCGCGTTGCGCCGACCACAAACTGCCCGGTGTCAGCGCGAACTGGGTCGAGTTGCCGGCGGCGGCGCGCAGACGCCAGCGTGTATCCGATTCGCGCAGGATCAGCGTTGCCAGGCTCAGACTGAAGCGCTCGCGCAGGTAGGCGATCACGCCAGCGAGCAGCACGTCGAGGTCGTCCTCGAACAGCAGCACGTGCGAGAGGTCCAGCATCAGGTCGGCCAGGCTGGCGCGTGCGTGCAGGCGCTCCAGCGCCAGCCGGCGTGCCAGTCCGGGCAGCATCGGGCGCAGCAGTGTCGCCAGCCGTTGCCGGGCAACGGACGAATCATGCTTGATGCGCAGCAGCGCCAGCAGCGTGCCGTCCGGCGCCAGCACGCGCAGGCTGCGCGCGTGGCGCGCGCGTGGTGCCGGCAGCTCGATGTCGTGGCGCAGCAACTCGACGCGCGCTCCGGGATGCTGCGCGTGCAGTGCGCGCCGCAACTGCATCATCCAAAGCGCGGTATCAGTGGTGTCGTGCAGCGCCAGGCGTAGCGCGCAGGCCGCCTCCGCCGGACCGGATCGGCGTGCAGGCATGCTGGTTGGACGTTGGCTCATGATGTTTGTTGCGAAAGCATCTCGGCATGGATGCGTATTTTCGTTACGCATGGCGACCATGCCGCGCCAAGCTGCAGTCCCGATGTTACGCCGCGCCAGTGCCGTGGGACATGTGCTTGGGCGCGCAGAAGATGACCATCGCCTGCCCGCGCCGCCGGCTGCGGGCAATGCAATGGCCTGCTCGACAAGCCGAGTGTTTGCGTGAGCCCCATGTCGGGATCCGTGGTGACTGCACAGGCAGATGCTGCCCGCATGCGTGCGCACCGGCATTGGAACTTTCCATGCTCTGCGGGCAAGTCTGCGGGCATGTGCCGAATCCGGGAAACAAAAAAGCCAAGCACTTTGGATGCTTGGCTTCCTGATTTTGGTGCCAAGAGAGGACTCGAATCATCCGCCTAACTCATTGTCTGCAAATGCTATACGCAGCGCACTATTTTCGAGTTACTCCAAAAGTTACTCACCCGCGCAATTTGTAAACCGTGCGGTACAGCATCATTCACCCTCAACCGGTGTCGCCTGCCCGTCATCCGGCGCTACCTGCACCTGCCCAGCCCAGGCTTCCATGCTCGCGGCCTGTTCAGGCGCAACGATGTAGGCGCGAGCCTCGACCGTGGCGGCGATTTCCTTGGGCAGCACCTTGCCTAGCAGGGCCATGAACGCACTTGGGTTCGCTCGGGCCTGCTCCACCAAGTACGCCTCGCCGCCGGCCTTGTCCAAGCTCGCCAGGATCATGTCGCGCAGTGCTGCATTGATCTTGTTCACCGATCCTTTCGGCCTGCCGGGGCCTGCGCCGTATTGCGTGATGTTGTCGCGCATGGTCGTTTCCTACTGTTACAAAATGACAGTTTCAGCTTACACCCTACAGGCCCAGCGCATGCAGCCAACGCGCGACGCTCAAGGCGAGCCAATGCCAGCGCTTCATGGCCGGGGCTTCCAGTCGGCGCAAACGTGCTGCTCAAGCGCGCGGTGCGGCACGTGCCCGAGTGCACAGCCACGCCATGCAGCAGCCGTCATACGGCGGGCATGCGCGCAGTCGCGGCAGCGGACGTCGTGCCTTGGCAGGGAAGCGGTCCCGACGGTGCACAGACCGAAAGGGACGGGGCCGGGTTTTATGGTGCGCGCACGATAAAATGTCATGGCGTCCCCGGAATCGGCGGCGGTGATGTGTCATCGTCGGGTTGGCACGTCCACGCCAGCAGGCGCAAGCCGTCGCGCTCGGATTGCTCGGCCACCTTGGCGACGCGCAGCGCATTGGCGGGCAACAAGGCCTCGATTCCACGGCGCAGCAGCTTGCGCAGGATCGTCGCGGGCATCGCTTCGGCTTCCACGGCGCAATCGACATGCAGCGCGCGGCGGTCGGATTCCTTGCGCGGTTTCCTCGGCAGGTCGTAGCGCTCGATCTGCTCCGGCGTGATACCCAGGCGCACGAATCGCATGCCCACGTCGGGGTTCAGGTGTCGGCGCAGTTCCTGTTCCAGCGCAACGTCGATCAACACGCCGGCAGGGTCAAAGTCGCCGAGGTAGAACACCACGGTTTCGCGGCCATCGTCTGCTGCGTTCATCGCCTGCGCGGCATCATGGGCGAAGGTGATCGACGTGAACCCGCCGCAGGGGTAGAGGGACACGGCCAGTTCCTGACAGTCGGTCAGGATGACGCCGGCAATCGAACGCGATTCGCACCAGACCTCGCACTTGGCGTCAGCATCGGCCCACACGTCAGCGCGATACATCCCGGCCACGCGGCGAATGAAGTCGGCGCGGCCCGTGAAGGTGTTCGTAAAATATCCCACGCGACCCGTGTCGCTCAGCCAGCCATAGGGGAGCCGGCCATTCCTGCGCATCGCCACGCAGCGCGCCTGCACGTGCCTGTAACCACGGCCGGATTTCTCGACCGGCTCCGGCAAGCGCGGGTCCGTCATGCGGTAGAACACGTGTCGCACTGACTGCGGATGATCCTCGCGCAGCACAGCGAGAATCTGCACGTCCAGCAGGGCGACACGCTCCGCAGTCCGGCGGTCCCGTTTTATGGTGCGCGCACGATAAATCGGCGAGGCGTCATTCATGGCTGCACCTCGCCAGTCGGCAGGTGCGCAACTGACGGGATCGCCCAACAGCCATGCAGCACGCCGCGGTCGTGAAGTTCACGTGTCGCCCGGATGTTCACGAAGCGCTCCAGGGGCAGCCCATGCAGGCGCTCGGCAGCTTCAGCCCCGCCATGGGCAAGGATGGGTTCAAGCAGTGTGAGCGGCAGGCAGTATTCGCGCAGCACGCCCTCGATGCGGTGGCGGGTGTTGGCCCAGCGTGGCGACAAGACGGCCAGCAGTTCGGGCTTGTGCTGGCGGGCAAGCTCGACAGCTTCCCGGGGCACGCCTGCGCCGGTGGTGCTGCGCAGTGTCAGCGAATCGCCGTCCGCAGCGAGCGTGATGCCCATGGCGCGCAGTTCGGCCAGGGCACTGCTCATATTGTCACCTGCACAGGGATGGCTTGCGCCGTTGCGCCGTTTGCGCCGATGTGCGCCGTTGTGGCATCGGAGCACAAGGGCGCAGGGGTGCGCCGATCAGGCGCTCCCTTGCGTGGGGGTGTGGGGGATTGGCGCATCGGCGCATCGGCGCAAAACTCTGCGGCAGGGATCAGTCGGGTGCGTGTCTTTCGTGCCGCGTTACTGAACGGCTCGGCCTTCAGGTGCCCGGACCCCAGCAGGGAATCGATCGCTCGCCAGAATGGCAGGCGCCCGGCATTGCCGCGAAGTTCGGGCGGAAAGTCGGGCAGCGTATCGAGCGCCCTTTGCGTGGTGCACGGCCCGCTGCGTGCCAGCAGAACGTCCGCGCCCTGCGACCGAACGGCCTTGATTGCTCGCATTAGCGCATCGGCATGCTTGCCCATGGCGTCGGCGCGCTCGGCTTCGCTCGGGGCATGCGCTAGCACTGGGATGCCTTGCGGGTTGAACGCGAGCCGGATCGATGCGACCCGCTTGCAGAGATTGCTTTTCTCGTGATCGAGCGACAACCCGGCAGGCTCCGCGTGCGACAGGGCAAGCCGACTGCGGGCGGAGTTGTGCCAAGACACCGAGCCTATAAAGTTTTGCTGTGCGCCCCTGCCACGGGCGGCCAGCTTGTCGATGTGGACGAGCAGCAGGACGGCGCAATCGCGTTCACGTGCGAGCTTGCCGAGGAGTCGCCGCATGAAACATCGCACCGTGGCCTGACTGTTTGCGTCGCCCAGCAGCGCGTCGCTTGCATTGTCGATGACAACGAGGCTGCACCCGCGCGCGGCTTCCGCAAGTTCCGTCATGACCGCCGTGGCGCGCAGATCGGTGTTGCCGTACTCCGAACGCTCGACCGCCAGCGCCGCGTCGGAAGTCACGCCGTCCAATAGCACCAGATTTTGCGCGATACGCGGCAGGCTCAGCCTGTAGGCAGCCGCGATCTTGCGCAAGCGCCACGCGCAGAGAGTAAGTTCATCTTCCAAGGTCACAAACGCGACGTGCCCCGGCTCGACGTGCAGGCCGGCCCAATCGACACCGCAGGCAACGTGCGCCGCGAGGGCAAGCGCCAGCGTGGACTTGCCGCTGCCGCCGTGACCCGACAACAGAGTTACATGGCGACGCGGCAGGATCGAATCGACCACGAACTGCGCGGGCGCGTGCTCGGGCACCGTGTCCAGCGTGTAGGCGCTCAGTTCGGGCGCAGCCTCGTCCGTTTGGACGTCTGGACGTTTGGCCGTCCGCGCATTCACTGCTGCGCTCCGTCGCGCTCGGCGCAGCGCTCGGAAATCCACGTTTCGATTTCGTCAGACCGCCACGCTCGGGCAGTGGCAGTCAGCGGGACGGGTGCCGGAAATCGACCTTCGCGGATCAGATCGTAAATTGAACTGCGGGCAAGGCCGGTGCTGCGGATGACTTCGGGAAGTCGCAACAGGCGCGGCGGCGCATAAACCTCGTGGGGGGGATGTGTGGCGGGCATGGCGGGTTTCTCCGGCACCGCTCGGGAATTGGCGGCGTCGGCAGCACATCATCCGCACGAAACGCGCGCGTGCTAAGCATCCGCACGTTTCATTTTCAGGGCGCGCCGAATGGTTGATGGATCCTTGCGATACCGCTTCGCCAGCAGCACAGCAAGGTCACGCGGGTTGCGGCCTTCCTTGATCAGGCGGGCAGCTTGCGCGCGGCATTTGTCCTGCCAGTTGTTGGCAGCTTCCATCTTGCGCAATCCCGCGGTTTTATTGCCACCACGTTTGCGCCCGACGCGCTGCTTGTGGCCTTCGCGGATCAAGCTCGGGGCATTCGTGTATCTCAACCCTTCAGCCAAGCCAGCATCGAGCACTCGCTCTAGGTCCATCAACCCGGCGTTCAGTACAACACGGCAGCCGGGGCAGCGATACGGCTGCATCCAGTCATCCGCAGGGGCGGCGGGTCGTTCTATGGCTTTCTTGCGCATGGCCTTCACTCCATGCCTTCAGAAGGACGCCACGGCAGCCGGTGAAGGTGTCCGGCGTTCGGTGATCAGCCTAGCCGTGGCGATTGCAGTTTATTTGCCCCGCGTCCAGTTTTCGCAGCGCAGCCCCGGCACGCGCCGGAACTCGCGCAGATTGTCCGTCACCAGCACCAGGTCGCGCGCGACAGCCTGCGCGGCAATCAGCAGGTCCAGCGGGCCGATGCTGGCGCCCTTGCGTTCGAGTGCGGCGCGGATGCGCCCGTAAGCCGTTGCGTCGGTGTCCAGGAACGGCAGCGCCGTGAACCCGTGCGTCACCACGTCCAGGGCGCTGCGCACCGGCGCGGTGCGTTGCGACTTTTCCGCGCCGTACAGCAGTTCGGCCAGCACCAGGCTGGACAGGTGCAGGCGGTTGGGTGCAAGGCTTGTCAGGCGATTCAGCAGCGAACGCGGCTCGCCTTTCAGCGCGGCAATGATCGTGCAGGTGTCCAGCAGGTAGGCGTCGGCCACGGCTCAAAAGTCCAGCGCGGGCACCGGCTCTGTCACGCCTTGCTCGGGCCGTGCCCAATCCTTGAAGGCATCGCCGGCGTGGGCGCGGGCGAGGGCGAACACGTCGGCGGCGGTGCGTGGCTTCGGACGCAAGATCAGCGCGCCATCGTCGGTGCGGGAAATATCGACTTCCTCGGCGTCAAGCCGGAAGCGTGCCGGAATGCGCACGGCCTGTGAATTGGCGAGCGTGAACAGTTTGGCGGTGGCGTTCATGGCAGTATCCCGGCGTCCACCATGGACGCCTGCGGCTCAGTATAGACCGCTGCGGATACGGTTCGAGGATACGGTTCAGCCGCCGCGCCGGATCGGCACCACGTCCGCACCGATGCGCAGGCCGTCCAGGTAGTCGCTCCATGCCTGCATCATGGCCTTGCGCTCGGGCAGGTGCGAAGCCCTGTTGTACGCCGCGCGCACTTGATTGCGTTCCGCGTGCGCAAGCTGGCGCTCGATGGCGTCGGGTGAATAGCCCAGCTCGTGCAGCAGCGTGGATGCCGTGCTGCGGAAGCCGTGGCCCGTCGCGGTCTGGCCGTCATAGCCCAGCGTGCGCAGCGCGAGCGTGACTGCATTCTCCGACATGGGCTTCTGCGCGGATCGCTGCGACGTGAACACGTACTGCCCGCGTCCGGTCAGCGGGTGCAGTTCGCGCAGGATGGCAACGGCTTGGGTACTCAGCGGCACGATGTGCGGCGCGCGCATCTTCATCTTGTCGGCGGGGATGCTCCACGTGCCTGCGTCCAGGTCGATTTCCTGCCACTCCGCATGCCGCAGTTCGCCCGGTCGCACGAATACCAGCGGCGCGAGCTTCAGGGCGCAGGCCACTACAAAGCCGCCGCCGTAGCCGTGCAGTGCGCGCAGCAGTTCGCCCAGCTTGCGCGGGTCTGTGACGGCAGCGTGGTGTGTGACCTTGGGCGACTTGATCGCACCGCGCAGTGCAGCCACGGGGTCATGCGTGGCGCGCAGGGTTGCGATGCCGTGCCGGAACACGGCGGAGATTTTCGCGCGCAGGCGGCGTGCGGTTTCCAGCAACTCGCGGTGTTCCAGGTCTTGCAGGATCGCCAGCACGTCGGCGGGGACAATCGAACCGATCGGCTTCGCGCCCAGCGCAGGCAACGCATGCTGTTCCAGCAGCCAGCGGTCCTTGGTCGCGGTGGCTTCGGATACATCGCGGCGTGACAGCCACTCGCGTGCCACGGCCTCGAAGGTTAGGGCGTTGGCCTGCTTGGTGGCCTTGCGTTCGGCGCTGGGGTCGATGCCCTCGGCAATCAGTTTGCGGGCTGCCTCGCGGCGCTCGCGGGCCAACAGCAGCGACACGTCGGGATACACGCCAAGGCTCAGCATCTTGTCCTTGCCGCCGAAGCCGTAGCGCATGCGCCAGTACCGGGCACCCGTCGGATGCACCTCGATGCTCAGCCCGCGTTCGTCGGTGACACGGTAGAGCTTCGCACGCGGGCGCAGGTTCTTGAGCTTGGTATCCGACAGCATGGCGAGTAACTCCGGGACGCATGGGACTCGCGCCCAACTGGTTACTCGGAAAGTTACTCGCCCCAGAGGCCGGCTGCAAGCGGACAGCGGCGGACGTCCCCGGACGGGAAAATGGCGTTATCGCTAGGGTTTTGCTGGGTTTCCCGGACTGCTGCGGACGTGCCCGGATGCCTACTTGGTGCCCAAGAGAGGACTCGAACCTCCACGGTTTTACCCGCTAGTACCTGAAACTAGTGCGTCTACCAATTCCGCCACCTGGGCAGGTGTCACGCGGCGCGGCCGCGCGAGCCGCGTAATCTAGGCGGGCACAGGCGGTTTGTCAACGCGATGCTTGCAATTGCTCTGGGGCTGCGTGAGGCTCGCGGCCATGATCAAAAAATTCTTCAGCAAGAAGCCTGCGCCAAGCACCGCGGCGAAGCCGCATAAAGCCGGCAAGTCCAAGTCCCGGGCCACCTTTCACGATCCGCAGGCGGCGCGCGAGGCCGCGCGCTACGAACATCCGATCCCCAGCCGTGAGGCGATTCTCGCGTTGCTGGAAACGCACGCTGCGCCAATGCTGCAGTCCGCGCTGGCCGATGCGCTGGGTTTGCTCGAGGACAGCCAGCGCGAGGCGCTGGGCAAGCGTCTGGCAGCGATGTTGCGCGATGGCCAGTTGCTGCAGAACCGGCGCAGCGGCTACGCGCCCGCGCAAAAGCTCGATCTGGTCGCCGGGCACGTCATCGCCAACGCCGAGGGCTTCGGCTTTCTGCGCGCCGATGCCGGCGGCGATGACCTGTATCTGGCGCCGGTGGAGATGCGCAAGGTGCTGCACGGCGATCGTGTGCTGGCCAGCGTGGTTGGTGTGGACAAGCGCGGGCGCCGGCAAGGTGCCATCGTCGAGGTGCTTGAGCGGCGCAGCCCGCGTCTGGTCGGGCGCATCGCGCGCGCGCGCGGCATCGCCACGGTAGTGCCGGATGACAAGCGCCTGCACCAGCCGGTGCTGATCGCCGCAGGGCAGGACATGGGTGCCGGCGAGGGCCAGATCGTGGTCGCCGAGATCACCGATCCGCCCGACGCGACGCACGGGCCGATCGGGCGCGTGGTCGAGCTGCTCGGCGAGAAGCTCAATGCCTCGCTGATCGTGCGTATGGCCATCGCCGCGCACGATCTGCCGCAGCACTGGTCGGCCGAAGTCAGCGCTGCCGCGGCGGCAACCGAACTGCAGGTGGATGCAGCGGAGCATGTCGGCCGCGCCGACCTGCGCGCTCTGCCCTTCGTCACCATCGATGGCGAGGACGCGCGTGATTTCGACGATGCCGTGCACGCTGTGCCGCTGCGCGAAGGCGGTTTTCGGCTGTGGGTGGCGATCGCCGATGTCGCGCATTACGTGCCGATCGGCAGCGCGCTGGACCGCGAGGCCGAGACGCGCGGCACCTCGGTGTATTTCCCCGGCTTCGTGGTGCCGATGCTGCCCGAGGTGCTGTCCAACGGCATCTGTTCGCTGAAGCCCGAGGTCGAGCGCCTGGCGCTGGTGTGCGAGATGCGTGTCGATGCCGACGGCAGCGTGAGCCGTGCGCGATTCGAGCACGCCATCATCCGTTCATACGCCCGGCTGACCTACACGCAGGTGTGGCAGGCGCTGAGCGATGCCACCGGTGCACGTCGGGCATTGGGTGCGTTGTGGCCGGCGATCGCCGATCTGCATGCGCTGTATCGCGTGCTTACGCTGGCACGCAGTGCGCGCGGCGCGATCGAGTTCGACAGCCCGGAAATGCAGTTTCGCCTCGACGCCAGGGGCGAAGTGCAGGCCATGGGCGCCTATGAGCGCAACGATGCGCATCGCCTGATCGAGGAATGCATGATCGCCGCCAACGTGCAGGCGGCGCGCTTTCTGGAGCGACAGCGTGTGCCGGCGCTGTACCGCGTGCACGACAAGCCGCCGGCGGAAAAGTACGCCGACCTGCTGGAATTTCTGCGCGAATTCAAGTTGCGCTTGCCGGCCTGGGATGCGGTCACGCCCAAGGATTTCGCGCACCTGCTGCTGCGTGTGCGTGAGCGGCCCGAGGCGCTGCTGCTGCAGTCGGTACTGCTGCGCTCGCAAAGCCTTGCGGTGTACCAGGCTGCCAACGCCGGACACTTTGGACTGGCGCTGGATGCCTATACGCATTTCACCTCGCCGATCCGGCGCTATCCCGATCTGCTCGTGCACCGCGCCATCGGCCACGCACTCAAGCAGGGTCAGCGTGGCGCATACGCCTACAGCATTGAGGCCATGACCACGCTGGCGCAGCATTGTTCGCGCCGCGAGCGCGTCGCCGACGAGGCCGAGCGCGAGGTCGATGAGCGCTATCAGTGCGCTTTCATGGAACGCCACGTCGGTGCGCGCTATGCCGGTGTGATCACCGGTGTGACCTCGTTCGGCTTATTCGTGGAGATGGTCGAAACGCGCATCAGTGGCCTGGTGCATGTTACCCAGTTGCCGGCCGATTTCTATCACTTCGAGGCGCAGCGACGTCTGTTGCAGGGCGAGCGCAGCAAGCGCAGCTATCGCCTCGGCGATCGCGTGCAGGTGCAGGTGCTGCGCGCCAGTCTGGAGGATCGCAAGATCGATCTGCGTCTGGTGGAAGGGCGCGATTGATGCAGGCGGAGTGGATCGTCGGCATCAATCCGGTCGAGGCCGCATTGGCCGAAGGCGCGGCGCGCGTGCGCGAGCTGTGGCTGGAGCGCGATGCGCACAACCCGCGTCTGCTGGCGCTGGCGCAGCAGGCGCAGCGTCTGGGCATCGCCGTGCAGACGCGCCCGCGCGCGGCGCTGGAGCGCATCGCCGCTGGCGCGCGCCACCAGGGCATTGCCGCGCACTGCGTCGCGGCGGCGGCGCTGGATGAAAATGCGCTGCCCGAATTGATCGCGGTTGCCGGACAGAACACGCTGCTACTGGTGCTGGATGGTGTGACCGATCCGCACAATCTCGGCGCGTGCCTGCGTTCGGCGGCGGCGGCCGGAGCGCAGGCGGTGATCGTGCCACGCGATCGCGCCGCCGCACTCAGCCCGGTGGTGCGCCGCGCCGCGGCCGGCGGCGCCGAGCGCGTGCCGCTGCTGCGGGTGACCAATCTCGCGCGTAGCTTGTGCAGCCTCAAGGAGGCCGGGGTGTGGCTGGTCGGACTAGATGGTGCCGATGATGCCGTGCAGGCGCTGTACACGCTGGATCTGCGCGGGCCGCTGGCGCTGGTGCTGGGCGCGGAAGGCGAGGGCATGCGCCGCCTGACCCGCGAAGCGTGCGATCATCTAGCGCGCATTCCCATGGCCGGCGCCATGGAGAGCCTGAATGTCTCCGTGGCTACCGGTATTGCCTTGTTCGAGGCGTTGCGTCAGCGCAGCGCGGGAGTCAAGCCATGACGCTGCAATGGTTCGATTGGGTGGGGTTCGTCGGTGCCGCGCTGATCGTGATCGCGTATTTTCTGGTGCAAGCCGGGCGCTTGCGCGGCGACGGTAAGGCCAATCAAGTGCTGAATGCGCTCGGCGCGCTGGCGGTGATGGTGTCGCTGGTATTCGGTACCTTCAACTTCCCCGCGTTCGTGCTGGCAGCGGCCTGGCTGGCGGTGAGCCTGTACGGCATGATCTGGGGCGCGCGCCGTCGCCGCGGCACGCGCATGTTCCGCTGAAGCGTTGTCAGTCAGCGTCGTTCAGCGACTGCAACCAGGCGTCATCCGAGCCTTCGTTGACGCCCTCGAACAGCCACGTCGACAGATAGCGCTCGCCGGTGTCCGGCAGTACCGCCAGCACCACGCTGCCCGGCGCGACGGACCGCGCCACCTGCAGCGCCGCGGCGAAGGTGCCGCCGCAGGACAAGCCCACCAGAATGCCTTCCCGCTGCGCCAGCGCGCGCGCCTGATCGCGCGCTTCGTCTTCGGTCACGGTGATCACGCGCTGCGCGACGCTGCGATCGAGCACCGCAGGCACGAAATCCGGCGTCCAGCCCTGGATCTTGTGCGGGTGCCATGCCTCGCCCTTGAGCAGCGCCGCGGTCGCCGGCTCGGTGGCCACGATCTCGACATCGGGCCGCGCCAGCTTGAGCATCTGGCCCACGCCGGTGAGCGTGCCGCCGGTACCCCAGCCGGACACGAAGTGATCCAGACGCCGGCCGGAGAAGTCGAGCAGGATTTCCGCCGCCGTGGTGTTGCGATGCCATGACGGATTGGCGGGATTCTCGAACTGGCGCGCGAGAAACGCGTCGTGCCGCGCAGCAAAGGCCTCGGCGTGGCGCACCATGCCGGTGCCGCGCTCGGCGGCCGGGGTGAGGATCACCTTGGCGCCATAGGCACGCATCAGCTTGCGGCGTTCGATCGAGAACGTCTCGGTCATGAACGCCACGAACGGATAGCCGCGCGCCGCGCACACCATGGCCAGGGCGATACCGGTGTTGCCCGAGGTGGCCTCGACCACCATCTGTCCGGGCTTGAGCGCGCCGCTGCGCTCGGCATCGAGGATCACGGCCAGAGCCAGCCGGTCCTTGACCGAGCCGCCGGGGTTGAAGGATTCGACCTTGACGTACATCTCCACGCCCGCGGGCGCGAGACGGTTGATGCGCACGATGGGCGTGCGCCCGATCGCATCGGTGATGCTGTGCAGAATCATGGAACCTCCGCAGTCCGAATGAGGGTGAAACGCCGGGTGCGCTCAACGCGCGGGCAGGCAAGCGCAACATCGCGCGCCGGGGTGGCGGAGGTCAGGGAGCAGGTTCACGCGGCGCAGCTTACGCGCCTTGTCGCGACATCGCAAGCGATGGACGTCTAGACGTCCGCAACAGTGTGTTGACACGGCGCATTGAAAAACTGCGCGCGGATTGCGCGAACACCGATCAGTGCCCGCGCGCGAGGCGCTCAATCCTTGCGTGGGCGCTCGGGGTCGACGGCGCCCGTGGCGGTCAGGTCGCCTTTCTTGCGCGGCTCCTCCAGCGGCGTGCCGGTGGCGAGAAACCAGACGTTCTCGGCGATATTGGTGGCATGATCGCCGATGCGCTCGATGTTCTTGGCCATGAACAACACATGCGTGGCCGGGGTGATGTTGCGCGAGTCTTCCATCATGTAGGTCAACAGCTCGCGGAACAGCGAGGTGTACAGCGCGTCGAGCTCGACATCACGCTCCCATACCAGGCGCGCCAGATCCGGATCGCTCTCGCGGTAGGCGATGAGTACGTCGCGCACCAGATCGATCGCGGTCTCGGCGAGGGTCGGCAGGTTCGCCGCCGGCGGGATTGGCGCGCTGAGGTTGAGCGCGATGGTGCGCTTGGCCACGTTAGCGGCGTAATCGCCGATGCGCTCGATGTCCGCGGCGATGCGCAGGGCCGCCATCACCTCGCGCAGATCGCGTGCCATCGGCTGGCGCCGTGCCAGCAGCAACAGCACGTCGTGACTGACCGAGGCTTCGAGCTGGTCGATGGCTTCGTCGTTGAGAATCACGCGCTCGGCGGCGCGGCTGTCGCGGCGTTCGAGCACGTCCATCGCGCCCTCGATCTGCGCGACCGCGATCTGGCCCATGCGCGCCAGCTCGCCTTTGAGGCGGGACAGCTCGTCGTCGTAACTGCGCAGAATGTGTTCGTTGCTGGTGGGCATGGTCTCAACCTCGTGTGCGGGCCGCCGGGCGTTGGTATCGCAATCAGCCGAAGCGGCCGGTGATGTAATCCTCGGTCTGCTTCTTGTCGGGCTTGGTGAAGATTTTTTCGGTATCGCCGAACTCGATCAACTCGCCCATGTACATGAAAGCCGTCTTGTCGGACACGCGCGCGGCCTGTTGCATGTTGTGGGTGACGATGACGATGGTGAAATCGCGCTTGAGTTCCTCGATCAGTTGCTCGATGCGGCCGGTGGCGATCGGGTCCAGCGACGAAGTCGGCTCGTCCAGCAGCAGCACCTCCGGCTTCAGTGCGATCGCGCGCGCGATGCACAAGCGCTGCTGTTGACCACCGGACAGGCCCAGCGCGCTCTGCTTGAGCTTGTCCTTGGCCTCGTCCCACAGCGCCGCCTGGCGCAGCGCCAGCTCCACGCGCATGTCCATCTCGGACTTGGACAGGCGCTCGTGGTGACGGATGCCGTAGGCGATGTTCTCGAAGATCGACATCGGAAACGGCACCGGTTTCTGAAACACCATGCCGACCTTGCTGCGCAGGCGGTTGAGCGGGTAGCGCGCGTCGAGGATGTTTTCGCCATCGAGCAACACCTCGCCACGCGCTTCCAGCTTGGGATAAATCGCGTAGATGCGATTGAAGATGCGCAGCAGCGTGGACTTGCCACAGCCCGAAGGTCCGATGATCGCGGTCACCCGGCGCTCGGGCACGTCCATGTTGACGTTCTTCAGCGCGTGGTAGCCCTGATAAAAGAAATCCAGCCCGCGCGCCACGATCTTGGTTGCGGAAACAGTCGCCGGAGCGAGCGGCTGGGAAAGTACGGCGGCGTCAGTCATGGGTCACCTTGGTGCGGGCGAGGAGCAGCCGCGAGAGCAGGCTGAGGACGAGCACGAACGCGGTCACCACCAGCGCGCCGGCCCAGGCCAGCGCATGCCAGCCATCATAAGGGCTCATCGCGAACTGGAAGATCACCACCGGCACGGTGGCGATGGGCTTGAGCAGGTCGTGGTTCCAGTATTGATTATTGAGCGCGGTGAACAGCAGCGGCGCGGTTTCACCGGTGATGCGCGCCAGCGCCAGCAGGATGCCGGTGACCACGCCGGCGCGCGCCGAGCGCAACAGGATCTGCACGATCACTTTCCACTGCGGCACGCCCAGCGACAACGCGGCTTCGCGCATGGTCGATGGCACCAGGCGCAGCATCTCGTCGGTGGTGCGCACCACCACCGGCAGCACGATCAGCGCCAGCGCCAAGCCGCCCGCCAGCGCCGAGAAATGCCCCAGCGGCTTGACCACCAGCGAGTACACGAACAGGCCGAGCACGATCGAGGGTGCCGACAGAAGAATGTCGTTGAGAAAGCGGACCACCGTGCCCAGCGCGCGTCGCTGCGCGTACTCGGCCAGCCACAGGCCGGCGCCGATGCCGATCGGGGTGCCGATCAGCAGCGCGATCAGGCTCACCATGACGCTGCCGAAAAACGCGTTGGCGAGGCCGCCGCCATCGCCCGGTGGCGGCGGCGTGAGCTGCGTGAACAGCGCCGGGCTGAGCGCGCTCATGCCCTTGCTGATCGTCACCCACAGAATCCACGCCAGCCAGGACAAGCCGAACAAGGTGGCCAGGCTGCCCAGCACCAGCGCCAGCGCATTGCCCAGGCGACGCCGACGATACATCCAAGTATTGTCGCTCATGCGTTGCCCTCCTTGCGCGCCAGCCGCAGCAACAGCAACTTGGCGATGGCCAGCACGATGAAGGTCACCACGAACAACAGAAAACCCAGCGCGATCAGCGTCGAGCGATGCAGGTCGGAGGAAGCCTCGGTGAACTCGTTGGCGATCACCGAGGCGATCGAACTGGACGGCATCAGCAGCGATTCGGAAAACTGGTGCGCGTTGCCGAGCACGAAAGTCACCGCCATGGTCTCGCCCAGGGCGCGCCCCAGTCCCAGGAAAATGCCGCCGATCACCGCCGAGCGCGTGTACGGCAGCACGATGTTCCACACCACTTCCCACGTGGTCGAGCCCAGCGCGTAGGCCGACTCCTTCAGGCGCGTGGGCACGGTGTGAAACACCTCGCGCATCACCGAGGAAATGAACGGAATCACCATGATCGCCAGCACCAGCCCGGCGGTGAGCATGCCGATGCCCAGCGGTGGACCCCGAAACAGCCGGCCCACGCCGGGTAGCGCGCCGAGCTTGTCATTGACCCACGGGTCGACGTGATCGGCCAGAAACGGCGCCAGCACGAACAGGCCCCACATGCCGTAGATGATCGAGGGAATGCCGGCCAGCAGTTCCACCGCCGCGGCGATGGGCGTGCGCAACCAGATCGGCGCGACCTCGGTCAGGAACAGGGCAATACCGAAGCTGATCGGCACCGCCAGCAGCATGGCCAGCAAGGACGTCATCAGCGTGCCCCAGATCGGCACCAGGGCACCGAACTGGCCGTTGACCGCATCCCAGTGATCCGAGATCAGAAACTTCCAGCCGAAGGTCTCGAACGCCAGACGTCCGCCCCATAGCGTGGAGCCGGCGGTGCCCAGCAGGGCCGCCAGTACCAGCAGGGCGCAGGTCAGCAGCGCGCCGCGAAACAGCAGATCGTTGCGCGCGTCGCGCGCGATGCGCCGGTGTTCGCCGGGCTTGGTCGGCTGCGCCGGCAACGTCATCGTCGCGCCGCTCGAATCGGGTGGCGGTGCGTTGGACTTGACGATGATGGGCGATACGGATGTGGGCATGGGGGGTTCAAAAAAACCGCGCGCGCCATGCTGCGGCGCGCGCTATAGAGTGCCAGCCGTCGGCTACAGATGCGCGACGGCCATTATGCGTGCTTGAACTCAGCTCTTGAACTGGGTGTGCCAGTAGGCCTCGATCTGCTTGACCAGGGTATCCGGCAGCGGCACGTAATCCAGTGCCAGCGCCTGCGGCTGGCCGTGCTCGAAGGCCCACTTGAAGAACGCGAACGTCACCTTGGACTGCGCGGCATTTTTTGGCGTCTTGTACATGATCGCCCAGGTCGTCGCGGTGATCGGCCAGGCGCTGGCTCCGGGCGCATTGGTCATGATCAGATTGAAATCCTTGGCCTGCGCCCAGTCCGCGGTCGCGGCAGCGGCGGCGAAGGCGGCGTTGCTCGGCTGCAGAAACCTGCCGGTGGCGTTTTCCATCTGCGTGTAAGCCATCTTGTTTTGCAGCGCATAGGCGTACTCGACATAGCCGATCGAGTTCTTGATCTGCTTGACGTAGGCCGACACGCCCTCGTTGCCCTTGCCGCCCACACCCACCGGCCATGGCACCGAAGTGCCGAAGCCGATCGACTTCTGCCATTCCCCGCTGACCTTGCCCAGATAATTGGTGAAGTTGTAGCTGGTGCCGGAGCCATCCGAGCGATGCACCACGAAGATGGCGCTGGCCGGCAGCTTCAGGCCCGGGTTGAGTTGGGCGAGGGCGGGATCGTTCCAGGTCTTGATCTTGCCCATGAAGATCTCAGCCAGCACCGGGCCGCTCAGGCGCAGCTTGCCGGCGCCGATGCCCTCAACGTTGACTACCGGCACGATGCCGCCGATTACAACGGGAAACTGGCCGAGGCCGAACTTGCCCAGGTCTTCCGCCGACAGTGGCGCATCGGAAGCGCCAAAATCGACCGTGCCAGCCTTGATCTGAGCGATGCCGCCGCCGGAGCCGATCGACTGGTAGTTGATCTGGTGACCGGTTTTCTGGTTGAACACCACCGACCACTTCGACAGCACCGGATACACGAAGCTGGAGCCGGCGCCGGTGATCCCGGTGGCGTGGGCGCAGACGGCAAACACCGAGCCAAGCAAGAACAGCGCCGCCAGGCGCGATTTGAGCGTGAGCGACATGATGATTCCTCGTGGGTAAGCGGGCGGCGCCCGTCTTACGAATTGTAAACTTCCATGTTTGACGAATACATGACAGCCATCCGCGGCGCCGCCCGCCCGGCGCGCAGTCAACTGCTGCGGCGCACTTCCAGACGGCTCAGCGAAAGCCGCGCCAGCAAGGTGATCAGCAGCACGAACAGCGTGATCAGCAGCGCTGCGGCATAAGCCAGCGCATGCGCGCTGGAGAAGGGCTCGTTGATGAACGACCAGATCACGTAGGTCAGATACGCCACCGACTCGTGGGTCAGGTGCCCGTTCCAGTAGTAGTTCGACCAGTTCACCGTGTAGATCAACGGCGCGGTCTCGCCCATCGAGATGGCCATGGCCAACAGGATGCCGGTAAGCACGCGCGGTGCGCATTCGCGCAGCAATACGCGCAGCACCAGATTGGCCTGGCTGGCGCCCAGCGCGTAGCCGGCCTCGCGCAGTTCGCCGGACACGCCGCGCAGCGCCAACTCGGTGGTGCGCAGGATGTAGGGTGCGATCATCATTGCCAAGGTGATGCAGCCGGCGGCCAGCGAAAAATGCCAGCCCAGCGCGGTGACCATGGTGAGATAGCCGAACAGACCGAACACGATCGAGGGCACGCCGACCAGCACATCGGCAATGAAGCGCACCGCGCGCGCGAAATACTCGCGCCCGAATTCGCTGACGTAGATGCCGCCGAGCACGCCGATCGGCACCGCCAGCAGCAGCGCGCCGAAAGTGATCAGCGCGCTGCCCTCGATGGCATTGAGCAAGCCGCCGGCGATGCCGCTGGTGGGCGTCAGGAACAACTGCAAATTGAGCGCCGCGAAACCGCGCACGAACACCGTGTGCAGAATATCCAGCAAGGCGAAGGCCAGCAGCACGAAGGCCAGCCCGCTGGCGATCCAGCCCAGCATGCTGGACAGTGCGCGCCGCCGCTGGCGGCCGCGGTCCTGGGTCGGCGTCGCGGCGCCCGCGTTCATGCGCTGAGGCTCCGCGGCACCAGCAGGCGCGCCAGCGCGTTGACCAGCAGCGACAGCAGCAGCAGCGCAAGTCCAATCTCGGCGATGCCGTATATCGCCATGTTGGTAGGATCCTGCAGCGCGCTGTCGAGCTGCGAGACCATGAACGAGGCCATGGTCGAGATCGGGCTGTAGATGTTCTGCGGCAGGATGTTGAGTGCGTTGCCGCTGATCATCAGCACCGCCATGGTCTCGCCGAGCGCGCGTCCCAGCGCCAGCGTGCTGACGCCGATCAGCGGCAGGCGCAGGCGTGGCAGCACGATCTTGCGCACCACCTCGAAACGCGTCGCGCCCACGGCCAGACCGGCCTCACGCAGTTCTTGCGGGGTGTTTTCAATCGCCTCGCGCAGATTGGCCGCGATCAACGGCACGCACATCAGCGCCAGCACGATGCCGGCGGTCAGCAGGCCATAACCGCTGCCCGATGGCGGTCCGAAAAAGGGGATGAAGCCGAGCCAGCGCGCCATGTGTGGATACACGTGCCGCGACAGGAACGGGATCAGCACCACGTAACCCCACAGGCCAAAAACCACGCTGGGCACCGAGGCCAGCAGCTCGACCAGCAGCGACGCGTAAGTGCGTATGCGCGGCGGTACCGCCTCAGCCAGAAACACCGCGGCACCTACGCCCAGGGGTACTGCCAGCAGCAACGCGATCAGCGAGCTGGCCAGGGTGCCGACGATCAGAAACAGGATCGCGAATGAAGCCCCAGGCATCACCTGTTCGCCGCGCACGGTAACCGGGTTGCCGTACTGGTTGCCCAGATTCCAGGCATTGCGGGTGAAAAATTCGATGCCGTTGAAGCGTAGCGCCGGCCACGAGTCATGCACCAGAAACGCCAGCAAGGCCAGCAGGATGAGCGGGATCAGTGCCGCGAAAGCGGTCACGATCACGCGAAAGAGGGCGTCGCCGGGGCGCATCGGTCGCAATTCGGGGCCACTGTCGGTAAACAGTGACCCCGAATCAGCCTCGGAGTTTCAAACTCAGTGGATCTGGTTGATCTGCTGCAGCGTCAGCGCGCGCGCGGAAGCCGGCAGCGGCAGGAAGTTGACCTGCTTGAGGAACTGCAGCGAGTTGCCGCCCTCGGTGCTCACCGCCCAGCGCAGGAACTTCTTGATCTCGGACGCGGTTTCGGCATTCGGCTGCCTGGACTTCACCATCACGTACTCGTAGTTGATGATCGGGTACGACTCGGCGCCCGGCGCGTAGATCATGCTGATGCGCTCATCCCTGGGCGTCTTCGGCACCATGGCCGCGGCGGCGGCCGGCACGGTCGTCTCGTTGATCATCACGAAGTTGCCGGCACGGTTCTGCAGCATGGCTTCACCGAGGCCATCCTTGTCGGTCTGACCCTGGAAGCTGACGCCGATGTAAGCCACCGAATACGGCGTGCTCTTCACCGCGCTGACCATGCCCGGGTTGCCGTTGGCGCCGATCGCGCCGGGAACCGCCGGCCAGTTGACCGAGGTGCCGTAGCCGACCTTCTGCTCCCAGGTCTTGTCGGTGAAGCTGAGGAACTGGCTGAACATGAAGGTGTCGCCGCTGCCATCGGTGCGGTGCACGGTCACGATCAGATCATGGGGCAGGGCGACGCCGGGATTGAGCTTCTTCAGCGCGGCGTCGTCCCAGTAACGCACGCTGCCGTCGTACATGCCGGCGACCACGGTGCCGTTGAGCTTGAGGTGCACGTTGTTCAAACCGGGGAGGTTGTAGTTGATCATCTGCGAGGAGATTGCTACCGGGATGTTGAGCATCTCCGGGTTTTTCTTCATCTGCGCGTCGCTGAGATAGGCGTCCGAAGCGCCGAACTGCACCAGGCCCTCGATGCTCTGCGCGATGCCGGTGCCGCTGCCTGTGGAGGCGGTGTTGATCTGCACTTCGGGATGCGCCCTGGTATAGGCCGGCACCCACAGGTTGAACAGCGGATACAGTAGGCTCGAGCCGGTTTCGTTGAGCGTGATGGTGGCGGCGGTGGCGCTGCCGACAGCCAGCAGGCCGGCGGCGGCCAACAGCACGAGGCGGGGCGCGCGGCGGCGCGCATGCTGCGAACGTTGCGTCATGGCGAAATCCAATGTGGGAAGGGTGAGGCCGGAAGGCCGCCGTCACTTTCGTGCGCCTGTGTGACAGTGCGGTTGCAGGCCAAAACATGTATACAAACCGTATTCTTCGGTGTCGCCGGTGTATGCATCAAGATGCCTAAAAAAGCTCTCTCCAGGTTCATGTCAAAGGCCTGGTTACTGTTTCATCACGCTGGTTGGCGTCCTGCTGCAGGCTTTGCCAGCGGTTGACGATGATGCAGAACAGCTCCGCCGTGCGCTCGGCGTCGTACACCGCCGAATGCGCCTGGCCGGCGTCCCACTCGATGCCGGCGGCCTGCAGCGCGCGCGCCAGCACGGTCTGGCCATAAGCGAGACCGGCCAGACTGACGGTATCGAAGCAACTGAACGGGTGGAACGGGCTGCGCTTGCAGCCGCAACGCGCGATGGCGGCGTTGAGGAAGCCGAGATCGAATGCCGCGTTGTGGCCAACCAGGATGGCGCGCTGGCAGCCCTGTTCGCGCACCGCCTTGCGAATCGGCGCAAACACGTACTCCAGCGCATCCGCCTCGGGCCGTGCCGCGCGCAGCGGGTGATCCGGTTTGATGCCGTTGATCTCCATCGACTTCGGGTCCAGCAGCGCGCCCGGGAAGGCCTCGACTTGGGTGTTGATGGTATGCACCGGCCGCAGACGCCCATCGGCGTCCATCTCCAGCAATACGGCGGCGACTTCAAGCAAGGCGTGGCGGCGGGCCTCGAAGCCGCCAGTCTCGACATCGACAATGACCGGCAGAAAACCGCGAAAGCGTTGGGCAAACAGTGTGGGGTCAGGCATCCGTGCAGCTTATCAGGCGGGCTCGCGCGTGCCGGTTGGGCTGGGAATGGGAGCCGTCATGCCCCTGTCATGAAGGTTGTGCAAGATCGCCAACACGTAACGGAATGTTTACATCATTGCAAGTTTAGTCCACGCTAATGCAGCTTTTCGTCCTCCCCGATCCTTGCTCAGGAGATTCCACTCATGCGTAAACACCTGCTTGCCGTGGCCGTCGCGGCCACGCTCGGCATGACCAGCTTCGGCGCCCATGCCGACGCGCTCAGCGACATCTTCACCCAGGGCCATATCGATGGCCAGTTGCGTACCTACTACTTCAGCCGCCTTTACGACACCTCCGCGGTGCCCGATGCCAGCGCCTTTTCGGGCGCGGCGCTGATCAACATGCAGTCCGGCACGTTTGCTGGCGGCTTCAGCCTCGGCGCCTCGTTCCTGACCGCCAATTCCTTCGGCACGCAGTCCAACAACCCCGCCGAGATCGACAGCACCCTGATGGGCCTGATGGGCCGGCACGAATCGCTCAGCGCGCTGGGCCAGGCCTACGTGCAGTACCAGAACGAACTGATGCAGGTGCGCGCCGGCTACCAATACCTCAACACGCCTTGGGAGGGCCAAAGCGATTCGCGCGTGCTACCCGCGTCCTACAACGCCGTTTCGGCCGTGTTCAAGCCGGCCAAGGGCTGGGACGTGTATGCCCTGCGCAGCTTCGAGTGGAAGAGCCGCACCTCGAGCGGCTACTACGCCGACAACCTGTACTACCCGCCCACCTACAACGGTGATGGCATGTACGGCGGCTTGGGCGGCCTGCCGGCCACGGCACACCAGTTCAACGGTACCTGGGCGCTGGGCACCAGCTATGGCGTCGAGGGTTTCAAGGGTCAGGCCTGGTATTACAACTTTCTCGACTTCGCGCGCATGGGCTACTTCGAAGGCAGCTACACCTTCAAGACCGGCACCGGCTTCGATCCGTTCGTGGGCGCGCAGTTTGTCGACGAATCCGGCAGCGGCACCAATTTTCTGGTGACCAACAGCACCGCCCTGTTCGGCGTGCCCGGCAGCAGGGTCAAGAGCAGCACCTGGGGCCTCACCGGCGGCGTGATCATCCCGCATGGTCGCATCGACTTGGGGTACAACAAGGTCGCCAGCGAGGCTGGTGCGGTCGGCGGCGGTGCGATCATTTCGCCCTATACCGCGGCCTACGCCACCGATCCGCTGTACACCACCTCGATGATTCGCGGTCTGGTGGAAATGGGTCCGGGTCACGCATGGAAGGCCAAGGTCACCTACAACGTGCTGCCCAACCTGCAGGTCATCGCGGCCTATGCCAAGTACACGACGCTGTATCGCGGCAACAGCCACGATGTCTACTTCGATGTGATCTACAACCTCAGCGGCTATCTCAAGGGCTTGACCCTGCGCAACCGCTGGGAGCGCTCGGTGGGCGGCTGGAATCTCAATCCGGGCAACAAGCCGTTCACCTACGAGCGCGTGATGATCAGCTACCAGTTCTGATCGCGGTCGCTGTCGCGATACCCTGGACGGCGGGCCACGGCCCGCCGTTTTTCACTGCGTGGCGACGCCGGTTTTGTCCTTCCACAGGCACAAGTCGCGCAACACGCACTGGCCGCAATCCGGCGCGCGGGCCTTGCACACGTAGCGGCCATGCAGGATCAGCCAGTGATGCGCATGCTGGCGAAACGCCGCGGGTACGCGCGCGAGCAATCCGGCTTCGACCGCGTTGACATCCCGGCCGGGTGCCAGCCCGGTGCGATTGGCGACGCGAAAGATATGTGTATCCACGGCGATGGTCGGCTCACCGAAAGCCACGTTCAGCACCACGTTGGCGGTCTTGCGGCCGACGCCTGGCAGGGCCTGCAGCGCTTCGCGCGTGCGTGGCACCGCGCCGTCGTGTCGCTCCAGCAGCAGCCGGCACAGCGCGATCACATTGCGCGCCTTGATGCGGAACAAACCCAGGCTGCCGATGCGGCGCGCCAGTTCGGTTTCGCCCAGTGCCAGCATGGCTGCCGGCGTCGGCGCGTGCGCAAACAACACGCGCGTGACCTTGTTGACGCCGACATCGGTGGATTGCGCGGACAGCACCACCGCCACCAGCAACTGGAAATCACTGGCGTAAAGCAGTTCGGTGCGCGGTTCTGGATCAAGCGCGGCAAGGCGCTCGAACAGCGTTGCGATGGCGGCGGGGGTCAGCGAGCGATGGCGTGCGCGCGGTGGGCTTGTGGACATCGCGCAAGATTATCAGTCACGCCCGGCGCGCCGCGGATCATCAGAGCCCGAGGCCCAGCATGCTGCCGAGCACCAGTGCGCCGCTACCCAGCACCAGACCGATGGCGCTGGCCGCCAACACATCGCTGGGATAGTGCAGCCCGAGCACGATGCGCGAGGCCGCCACCAGCAGGGTGAAGACCAGCAGCAGCGGAGTCAGCATCGGAAACCAGGCGCAGGCGATCAGACTGAAACTGACCGCCTGCAGCGTGTGCCCCGAGGGGAAGCTGAATTCGTCCAGCGGCGGCACGTGCGCGACGATGCCATCGACGCTGCGGAACGGCCGCGGTCGCTGCGTCCAGTGTTTGAGCAGGCGGTATAGCGTCAACGCCAGCAAGCCGGTGGCCGCCATTTCAACGGTGGCGCGCAGGCCGCGCTCGCCGCCGAAAACACTCAACACAGCCATCAGCACATACCAGAATACACCGTCCCCGAGACGGCTGACCATGCGGAACAAGGCGCCGACAACGCGCCGCGCGCCCCAGCGGTTGGCGCGCAGGCACAGACGCAAGCCCAGCGCCTGGCGGTGTGGCGGATCAAGCGGTCGCGGGCTGGCCATGGCGTACCTCGTGCGCGAGCGTGGCGAGCAGGGTTTCAAAGTCGGTCATGATCGATTCCGGGCTAAGCGTTTCTATGCTGCTGCGCGCGGCAGCGCCAAGCTGCGCGCGCAAGCTCGCATCGTGGCCGAGCCGGAACGCGGCCTCGACGAAGGCCTCCTGCGCACCCGCCGCCACGCACAAGCCGTTCACGCCATCGCGCACATGTTCGTGCGCTGCGGCGTGATCATAGGCCAGTACCGCCAGGCCGCTGGCCATGGCCTCCAGAACGACGTTGCCGAAGGTCTCGCTGAGACTGGGAAACAGAAACGCATCGGCGCTGGCGTAATGGCTCGCCAGCACCTCTCCGCGCTGCACGCCGGCAAAGATGAACTCGGGATGCGCTGCGGCCAGTGCGGCACGCTGCGGGCCTTCGCCTACCCACACGTAGCGCGCCTTGGGATTGCGCGCCGCGAACGCCTGGAATGCCCGCACCGCGAGCGCGAGATTTTTTTCCGGCGCCAGGCGCCCGACATAAATCGCCACGGGTGTGTGCGCATCCACACCCCATTGCGCGCGCAGCGCGGCATCGCGGCGCGCAGGGTTGAACAGACGCGTATCCACCGTGCGTCGCAGCAGGCGCACGTTGTCCAGGCCCAGCGTCTGCAACTCCGCTTGCAAGGCCCGTGTCGGCACCAGCACCGCCTGCGCGCGGCGGTGGAAATGCCGCAGCCAGGCGCGCGCCAGCGGTTCCAGCGCGGCCGACACGTAGTGCGTCATGTAGTGATCGAAACGGGTGTGAAAGCCGGTGGCGACGGCAATGCCCAGCGCACGCGCGGCGCGCACCGCGGAATCGCCCAGCGGGCCTTCGGTCGCCACATACACCGCATCGGGGCGCGCGTGGCGCCAGCGCGCGCGCAGCTTGCCGGCCGCGGGAAGACCCAGGCGCAGGCCGGGATAGCGCGGCAGCGCCATGCCGGGCAACAGCACCGAGGTGGCGCGCGCCGTTGCCGGGATTTCTCCGGGTTGGCGTGGGCGCAGCACTTCGACGCCGTGGCCACGTGCCGCGAGGCCTTCGGCCAGCGCCTGCACGGTCAGCGCGACGCCGTTGATTTCCGGCGGATAGGTCTCGGTGACAATGGCGATGCGCATGACCTGACCCTCGCTGATACTTTGCAGCTTCCACCACGCGCGTGGCGCCTGTTTGAACGTCTCATGACTGAATGATGACCATGAACCGAAATTGAGATGCGCGCGAGTACACCGCGATTTTTCAACGCCGGATCGGTGTGCGCTGCCACGCGCCCAGCCAACGAGGTTCCCGGCCAGCTTGACTCCGGACTTGTCTCAAGACCCAGAATAGCGCCATGAGCGCACGCCTGCAGTCCCGCACCCATGCTGCACCCGAACTCGCGCGCGTGGCCACGCTGAGCATCGGCAAGGTCGCGCGCAGCAGCGGTGTGGCCATCGACACCATTCGCTTCTACGAGCGCGAAGGCCTGCTGCCCGAGCCGTTGCGTCGTGCTTCCGGTTACCGCACCTACGACACCGGCGCGGTGCGGCGTCTGCGCTTCATCCGCCGCGCCAAGAATCTGGGCTTTTCGCTGGATGAAATCCGCGAGTTGCTGGCGTTGTCGCAAGATCGCGAGCACGGCGTCGAGGCGGTCAAGCAGCGCGCCAGCGCGCGTCTGGCCGATCTGGATCGGCGCGTGCGCGAGCTCAATCGCATTCGCCGCGGCTTGCGCGAGCTGGTCGATGCCTGCCCCGGCCACGGCGCGCCCGAGCAGTGCCCGATTCTGCGCGCGCTGGGCGATGCTCACGACATCGGCGAAGTCTGAGCGCGCCATGCGCGGGTATCGCAGCATCTGGAGTCAGCCATGAATCATCGCATCGAGTTCAGCCACAACGGCGGCCCGGACGTTCTGCGCTGGGTCGAGTGCCCCGTGCCCGCGCCCGGCCCGGGCGAGCTGCTGATTCGCCAGCGCGCCATTGGCCTGAACTTCGTCGATACCTATGTGCGCAGCGGCCTGTACCCGGTTGCCGCGCTGCCCGCGTGCCTGGGCAGCGAAGCCGCCGGTACCGTGCAGGCGCTCGGCGCGGGCGTGGAAGGATACGCCGTGGGCGATCGCGTGGCCTATGCCGATGGCCCGCCGGGCGCTTACGCCGAACTGCGCACGCTGCCTGCGCGCCATGCGTTGCGGTTGCCGGATGCCATCGACTTCGAAACCGCCGCCGCGCTGCTGCTGAAAGGCCTCACCGTGCAATATCTGCTGCAGCGGACCTATCGGCCACGGCGCGATGAAATCGTCCTCTGGTACGCGGCGGCGGGCGGCGTCGGCCTGCTCGCCTGCCAGTGGGCGCAAGCGCTGGGCGTGCGCCTGATCGGCGTGGTCGGCAGCGACGCCATGGCCGCGCAGGCGCGCGCCGCGGGCGCATGGGCCACCGTGGTGTGGCCACGCGAGAATCTTCCGGCGCGCGTGTGCGAGTTGAGCCAAGGCGCCATGGTCAAGGTCGTGTACGACTCGGTCGGGCGCGACAGCTTCGAGACCTCGCTCGATTGCCTCGCGCCGTTCGGGCTGCTGGTGAGTTTCGGCAATGCCTCCGGGCCGGTCACCGGGGTTGATCTGGGCATCCTCGCGCGCAAAGGATCGTTGTATGTGACGCGGCCCACGCTGCACACGCACGTGGCCACGCGCGCGGGTCTGGAGCAAGGCGCCGCGGCACTGTTCGCGCAAATCGCCAGCGGCGCGATGCGCGTGCATATCGGTCAACGCTGGCCCTTGGCCGAAGCCGCCGCGGCGCATCGCGCGCTGGAAGCGCGTCAGACCACCGGCGCGTCCCTGCTGTTGCCCTGACCGGTGCCGCGCGCGGCTTGGCGCTGCTGCGCGGCCAGCGCCCAGGCCACATGTTCGCGCACCAGGGCGTTCTCGTGCTGCGCACGCGCGCCCAGCGCAGCGCGCGCCTCGGCTGAAGCCGGGGCGTTGCCCAGCGCCACGGCGAGGTTGCGCAGCCAGCCGGCATAACCGGCGCGGCGCAGCGCCATGCCTTCGGTGCGCGCGCTCCAGGTGGTTTCGTCCCACGCGAAGAGCTCGCACAGCAGCGCGGCATCGAGGCCGTGGCGCGGGGCGAAATCGGGCAGCGTGCTGACGCGCGCATAGCGATTCCACGGGCACACCAGTTGGCAGTCGTCGCAACCGAACACGCGGTTGCCCAGCAGCGGGCGCAGTTCCTCGGGGATCGCGCCCTTGTGCTCGATGGTGAGGTAGGCGATGCAGCGCCGCGCATCCAGACGCCGCGGCGCCACGATCGCGCGCGTCGGGCAGATATCGATGCAGCGCGTGCAACTGCCGCAGTGCGCGGCGGGCTCGGCATCCAGCGGCAGCGGCAGATCGGTGAACAGCTCGCCGAGAAAAAAATACGAGCCGGCGTCGCGCGACAGCAGTAGCGTGTGCTTACCGATCCAGCCGAGACCGGCGTTGCGCGCCAGCGCTTTCTCCAGCACCGGCGCCGAATCGGCGAAGGCGCGATAGCCAAACGGCCCGATGCGCGCGGCGATGCGTTCGGCCAGTTTTTGCAGGCGCTTGCGCATCAGGCCGTGATAATCGCGGCCCAGCGCGTAACGCGCGATGTACGCGCGCTCGCCGTCGCCCAGTACCTGCCAGGCGTCGGCGGCCTGCGCCGGCCAGTAATCCATGCGCACCGAGATCACCCGCAGCGTGCCCGGCTGCAGCGCGGCGGGATTGCCGCGCAGCGCGGCATGACGCGGCATGTAGTCCATGCCGCCGTGCTGACCCTGCGCCAGCCAGTCGGCCAGGTGCGCGGCGTCCTCGGGCAAGTCGATGCCGGCCACGCCCAGCGCGGCGAAGCCGAGTTTCCGCGCCCAGCCGGCGATTTCGGCGCGCAGGGCGGCGTAGTCCGGCACGGCGGCTGCGATGGAAGCGGCGTGGGTTTGGGGCGCGGCCGGTGCGGGGCTCATAATCCAACGATGCAACGTACCGAGTACGAGCACGCACTGTACCGCGCCGATCAGGTGCGCGAGATCGAGCGCGCGGCCATCGCCGCGGGCATCGGCGAAACGCAACTGATGCAGCGCGCGGCCGAGGCGGCGTGGGCCTTGCTGCAGCGACGCTGGCCCGAAGCGCAGCGCGTGTGCGTGCTGGCCGGGCTGGGCAACAACGGCGGCGACGGCCTGTGGCTGGCGGCGCTGGCACGGCAGGCGGGCAGGGCCGTCAACGTGTGCGAACTGCCGGCGAAGCACAGCGTGGCGGCCGCCCATGCCCGGCAACTGGCGCTGGCTGCGGGTGCGCAGTTGCAGGCCGCGGCGCGCGCTTTGCCGCCGGCTGATGTTTATGTCGATGCGCTGTTCGGCATCGGTCTCAATCGCGCGCCGGAGGGCCGCGCCGCGCAGTGGATCGAAGCATTGAATCGGCGCACGACGCCGGTGCTGGCGTTGGACTTGCCATCGGGTCTGCTGGCCGACACCGGCGCCGCGCCTGGCGTCGCCGTGCGCGCCAGCGCCACGTTGAGCTTCGTGGCATGGAAGCGCGGTCTGTTTACCGGCCACGCGCGCGCGCTGTGCGGCGAACCGGCGCTGGATACTCTGGGCATCGATGTGTCCGCCGCGCCCGCGCCCGATGCGCGCTGGCTGGCGCCGGCGCCATTGCCGCCGCGCGCGCGCGATGCGCACAAGGGTCGCTGCGGCCACGTGCTGGTGATCGGCGGCGAGCAGGGTTTCGCCGGTGCCGCGCGCCTTGCCGGCGAGGCCGCGCTGCGCTGCGGCGCAGGGCTGGTGAGCGTGGCCACGCGCGCCGCGCACGCGGGCGTGCTCGCCGCACAGCGACCGGAGCTGATGGTGCACGCTGTCGAGACCGTCGCCGAACTCGATGCACTGGCCGCGCGCGTCAGCGTGCTGGCCGTCGGTCCCGGGCTGGGACAGGGCGACTGGGCGCGCGCGTTGCTGGCGCGCGCGTTGGAACTGGGCAAGCCCACGCTGTGGGATGCCGATGCGCTCAATTGGCTGGCGGCGCGGCCGCGCATGTTGCCGGCTGGCGCCGTGATCACCCCGCACCCAGGCGAGGCCGCGCGTTTGCTGGCGTGCGACGTGGAAGCCATCGAGCGTGATCGTTTCGCCGCCGCGCGCGCGCTGGCGGCGCGCTATGGCGCGGTCACGGTGCTCAAGGGTGCCGGCACGCTGCTGGCCGCGCCCGATGCACGCGTCGAGGTGTGCATGGAAGGCAATCCCGGCATGGCCAGCGGCGGCATGGGCGATGTGCTCAGCGGCGTGATCGCCGCGCTGCTGGCGCAAGGCTTGCCGGCGTGGGAGGCCGCGCGGCTGGGCGTCGCGCTGCATGCGCGCGCCGGCGATCTGGCCGCGCGCGCGGGCGAGCGCGGTCTGCTGGCCAGCGACTTGTTCGTGCCGCTGCGCGCGTTGCTCAATGGCGCTGCCTGAGATGGAATCACTGCGTTGCGCCTTGCCCGATGCCGAGGCCACGCAGGCACTGGCACAGCGCATGGCGCCGCTGCTTGTCGGTGGTGGTGTGGTGTGGCTGCAGGGCGATCTGGGCGCCGGCAAAACCACGTTCGCCCGTGCGTTACTGCAAGCCCTGGGCGTGGACGAGCGCGTCAAGAGCCCCACGTACAGCCTCGTTGAAAGCTATCCGCTGCGCGCCGGCAACAACGCATGGCATCTGGATTTGTACCGCATCGCTGCGGCCGAGGAACTGGATTACCTCGGTCTCGAAGCGCTGCGCGAATCAGGCGCGCTGGTGCTGGTGGAATGGCCCGAGCACGGCGCGCGCGCGTTGCCGCCGGCCGATCTGCATCTGCATTTGAGCCACGTTGGCGAAGCGCGCGCGGCGCTGCTGTCGGCGCGCAGCGCACGCGCGCATGCCTGGTTGCAGGCGCTGGCGTGCATCATGAAAACCCGAAGATGATCAGCACCCAGATCATGCGCGACACCACCACCATCAGCAGAATATCGGGATGCATCGACGCCTCGGTGAAATGACGCAGCAGCCAGAACAGCGCCGCGATCGACAGCAGCCAGCCGCGGAAGCCCGGCAGCGCATCGGGAGCCATGCGCGAAGTGCAGATGACGACCCTGCGGACCTGACCCGTCGCTACGGTCGCGGCAGGCCGCTCCGGCCGGGATTGAGCAGCACGCCAAGGCTCCGCCTACATCATTTCATGCGAATTCTGACGACTTTCGTACAGGTATCGGATTAAAAAGGGAAAAATGCTTGCAAAGCCCTGCGGCTTGCAGTTGAATCCGGCGCATGCTCGGCAAATGCGCACTGATCACGGGAATCCTGCTGGCGGCACTGGTCGCGGCGCCGGGCCATGCCGCGCCCGCGCCGCGGCAAGTCGAAATCCGCGCCTTGCAGCTTTCCGCGCCCGCCGGACGTGCGCGCGCGGTGTTGTTGCTCGATCACAGCGCCGACTACAAGCTGTTTCAGCTCAGCCACCCCGACCGCGTGGTGCTGGATGTGCACGACAGCCGCCTCGCCGGCGATTTTGCGGCACCCGCGGGCGTGGGACTGGTCAAGGACGTGCGCACCGGCGTGCGCCCGGACGATGGCGTGCGCGTGGTGTTCGACATGGATACCGGGGTGCGTCCGAAAAGTTTCCTGTTGCCGCCCACGCCCGATTCACCCGGCTACCGGCTGGTACTGGAAATGACCCCCGACAGCGCGGTGCGCGCGGTGCAGGCGCCGGAACTGGCCAACCTGCCGAATGGCGGGCGCAAGGTCGTGGTGGTGATCGATCCCGGCCACGGCGGCAGGGATACCGGCGCCATCGGCTACGACGGCATCGAGGAGAAAAACATCACCCTCGCCGTGGGCAAGGATCTGGCCCGGCTGATCAACGCGCAACGTGGCATGAAGGCCGTGCTCACCCGCACCGGCGATTACTACGTCACCCTCGACCAGCGCCGCGAGATCGCGCGCAACGCCAAGGCCGACATGTTCATCTCGATCCACGCCAACGCCTGCCCGGATGATTGCGACACGCGCGGCGGCTCGGTGTGGATCCTTTCGACCAAGGGCGCCAGCAGCACGGCGGCCAAGCTGCTGGCGCAGAGCGAGAATGACTCGTTCAAACTGGTCGGCGGTGTCAACCTGCACGATCAGAGTTCCTCGCTGGCCTCGGTGCTGCTCAGTCTTTCGCAGGGCGTCACCATGGACGCCAGCCGCCGTGCCGCCACCGATGTGCTGCAATCGATCGAGCGCATCGAGCCGCTGTATCGCGAGCGCGTCGAGCACGCCAACTTCGTGGTGCTGCGTGCGCCGGATGTGCCCTCGATGCTGATCGAGACCGCCTTCGTCACCGACAAGCAGGACGCGCTGCGCCTGGTCAATCCGCGGTTCCAGGAAAAGCTGGCGCACTCGATCCTCAGCGGCGTCAAGCGCTATTTCCTGAACACGCCGCCGCCCGGCACCTGGTTCGCCTACCAGGCCGCCAAGCGCATGCGTACCGCCGACGCTGCGCAGCAGCAGGCGCCCTGGCACGGCCCCGGCGCGCGTGCGCTGGACATCCTCGACGGCAGCGCGAAGAACTGAGCGGCGCAGCCGCTATGCTTGGCGCTCGCCGCGCGAGCCCAGCATGCCGATTCGTCAACTCTCCAGCAGCCTGATCAATCAGATCGCCGCCGGCGAGGTGATCGAGCGCCCGGCCTCGGTGGTCAAGGAACTGGTCGAGAACAGTCTCGACGCCGGCGCGCGGCGCATCGAGATCGAGCTGGAAGCCGGCGGCACGCGCCTGATCCGCGTGCGCGACGATGGCGCCGGCATCGCCGCCGACGAGTTGCCGTTGGCCGTGGTCGCGCACGCCACCAGCAAGATCGCCAGCTTCGATGATTTGCTGCATGTGGACACGCTGGGTTTTCGCGGCGAGGCACTGGCCTCGATCGCCGCGGTGTCGCGCTTCGCGCTCACCTCGCGCCCGCGCGGCAGCGCGCACGCCACGCGCATCGAGGTCGAGGACGGCCGCATCGGCGCGCCGCGCCCGGCGCAGCATCCAGAAGGCAGCAGCGTCGAGGTGCGCGAGTTGTTCTGCAACGTGCCGGCGCGGCGCAAGTTCCTGCGCGCCGAGCGCACCGAATTCGCGCACATCGATGAATTGATCAAGGCACTGGCGCTGGCGCACCCCGAAGTCGCATTCGCGCTTGCGCACGATGCGCGCAGCCAGCGCGTGTTGCGCGTCGCCAGCGATGCAACGGCGCGTCTGGCGCGCGTGGCCGCGTTGCTGGGCGACGAATTCGCCGCGCAGTGCCTGACCGTGCGGCATGCCGCCGCGGGCCTGGTTCTGCACGGCTGGGTGGGCCTGCCCGCCGCCGCGCGCGCGCAGGCCGACCGCCAGTATTTCTACGTCAACGGACGTCTGGTGCGCGATCGCGTGGTCACCCACGCGCTGCGTCAGGCCTACAGCGACGTGCTGTTTCACGGCCGCCACCCGGCCTACGTGCTGTTTTTGCAACTCGATCCCGCCGGTGTCGATGTCAACGTGCATCCGGCCAAGAGCGAGGTGCGTTTTCGCGAGCAGCGCCTGGTGCACGATTTCCTGTTCCGCGCGCTGCATGAGGCGCTGGCCGACACGCGCGCCGGGCAGGGCGCCGGCCACGCGCGCGTCGACGCGCAGCCGCTGCGCGCCGACTTGCCGGCGCTGGATTCATCCCCCGCGTGGCCCGGCACCGCGGCATCCAGCACGCGCCCGGCACTGCCTGCCTATCAGGTCGCGCTCGGCCTGCGTCATGGCGTGCGCGATGACGCGCGCGTGGCCTTCGGTACCGATCCCTACGCGCAATTGCTGGCCGGCGTACTGCCCGCGCCGCTACCCGCGGCATCCGCCGATGCCGCCGCCATTCCACCGCTGGGCCACGCGCTGGCGCAGCTCAAGGGTGTGTACGTGCTGGCCGAAAACGCGCACGGCCTGGTGCTGGTGGACATGCACGCCGCGCACGAGCGCATCATCTACGAACACCTCAAGGCCGGACGCGCCGCCAGCAGCCTGCGCGCGCAGCGCCTGCTGGTGCCGCTGACGCTGCCGGTGAGCGCGCACGAAGCCGCCGCCGCCGAGGAACACGGCGCCGCGCTGGCCGGCTTCGGTCTGGAGCTGCTGCGCGCCGGTCCCGACAGCGTGCGCCTGACCAGCGTGCCCGCGCTGCTGGCCGAGGCCGACGCCGCGCAACTGGCGCGCGACGTGCTCGCCGAGCTGGCCGAGCACGGCAGCTCGCGCCGCCTCGAGGAAATCGAGAACGAGTTGCTGTCCACCCTGGCCTGCCACGGCTCGGTGCGCGCCGGCCGCCGCCTCAACCTGGCCGAAATGGACGCCCTGCTGCGCGAGATGGAAGCCACCGAGCGCAGCGGCCAGTGCAACCATGGCCGCCCCACCTGGGTGCAGGTGTCGCTGGCCGAACTGGACCGGTTGTTCCTGCGCGGGCGCTGAGCAGGCCCGGCGTCAGCCACTGATGGAGAACCCCACGCGTCGCATTTCTTATCCCACTCCCGGCGAAATCCTGCTGCAGGAATTCCTCAAGCCCATGCCCATCACCCAGTACCGGCTGGCCAAGGAAATCGGTGTGCCGCAGCGCCGCATCGGCGAAATCGTCGCCGGCAAGCGCGGCATCACCACCGACACCGGCCTGCGCCTGACGCAATTCTTCGGCACCTCCGAAGGTTTCTGGACCGGCCTGCAGAATGACCACGACCGCGCCATGACCAAGGATGTGATCGCCGAAACACTGCGTCGGATCACGCCATGGAACGCACGGCGCGCGGCGCAACCACGGCCAGCCGATCGCTTGCGCGCATCACCTCGCAGTAGCAGAACGCTCGGCTTCCAGTCATTCCAGCGGACTATCCTTGGCTGTCGTTGTTCTCGTCCGAATTGACGATCGACTTCTCGGTGAACCAATGAAATTGCGCAGTTACAAGATCCTTCTTGCCCTGCTGGCGCTGGCCCTGTGTGGTCTGCCGGCGTCGCGCGTGCTGGCCCAGGGTCTGACCCTGGACGTGGTCAATGGCGTGCCCTCGGCGATCCCGATCACGGTGGTGCCGTTCGGTTTCGAGAGCGCGGCGCAGCCGCCGGCCACCGACGTGGCCGCGGTGATCCGCGACGACATGGTCCGCTGTGGCAAGTTCCGCACGCTCACCGGCGCCGATATCGTCGAGCACCCATCGCACGGCGGCGAGATCAATTTCTCGACCTGGAAACTGCTCAAGCAGGATTACCTGGTCATCGGCCGCGAGCGCGATGCCGGCAACGGCCAGATTCGCGTCGAATATGAGCTGTGGAACGTCACCGCGCAGAAGAAGATGCTGGCCGGCGCGTACACCGCGCTGCCCGAGGAGCTGCGCGGCGTGGCGCACCAGATCGCCGACCAGATCTACCAGAAGATCATCGGCCAGCCGGGCGCGTTCTACACGCGCATCGCCTACGTCACCACCACCGGCAGCGGCAAGGCCATGCAGTGGTCGCTGATCGTGGCCGACTCTGACGGCCACAACCCGCAGATCGTGGTGCGTTCGCGCCAGCCGCTGCTGTCGCCGGCGTGGTCGCCCAACGGCAAGGAACTGGCCTATGTCTCGTTAGAGAGCGGCGATTCGGCGATCTATCTGCAGAATCTCGCCAGCGGGCAACGGCGCCTGATTTCCGGGCGCAAGGGCATCAACGGCGCGCCGGCGTTTTCACCGGACGGCAAGAAGCTGGCGATGATGCTCTCGTTTGGCGGCTCACCCGAGATCTATATCGAGGATCTTGCCAGCGGCCAGTTGACGCAAATCACCCACAACCCGTCGATCAATTCCGGGCCGCGCTGGATGCCCGATGGCAAGAGCCTGATTTTCATGTCGGACCGTTCAGGCAAGCCGCAGCTCTATCAGGAATCGATTACCGGCGGTGGCGCCACGCGCCTGACCTTCGACGGTGAATACAACTCCAGCGCCGCGATCAACTATGACGCCAGTCAAGTGGCAATGATGCACAGCGACGATAGCAACACCTATCGCATCGCGATCATGGACCGCAAGCTTGACAACCAGTTGCGTTTCATCTCGCCGGGGCCGCTGGACGAGTCCCCCAGTTTCGCGCCCAACGGCAGCATGCTTCTGTATGCCGCCACCGACCCCAATGGCAAAGGCGTGTTGTATGAAGTCGCCGATAACGGCAGCGTGCGCCAGCGCCTGGCGCTGGTGGATGGCAACGTGCAGTCTCCTGCGTGGGGGCCCTATCGCATCCCGACCTCGGCGCAGCCCTGAGCACCCTGGTCGATCGCGGCGCGAACAGCGCGGCGACCGCGCGTTGCATAACCTCACGCATGCACCCCCGAAGTAAACGCCCACAACACGATGACGCACATGATCACCACGTAGATGCGCAGCGCCCAGAACACGCCCTGTTGCCAGGGTTTGAGCTGCTGCCGGTGTACCGGCAGCAGCGGCGTGTCCCAGCCCTCGTCGGCGAGCAGGGCCTTGAGTTCATCGGGGCTGTATTGATCGAGATCTTTCATGGCTCAGGCTCCAAACAGGTGAGGGAACACGGTGACCAGGCCGTACAGGACATTGCACAGGATCAGCGCCAGCATGATCGCGATGGACACGCCGTTGCGCAGCGGGCCGTTGACGTAATCGCCCATCAGTTCCTTGTCGTTGAGCAGCATCAGCAGGAACAGCATCGCGGCGGGCATGAACACGGTGGCGATTACCTGCACGCTGAGGTTGAGAAAGCCCAGCGGCAGGTTGGGAAACAGCACCACGCCGGCGGCCAGCACCGTGCCCATCACCGCGGGCGCGTAAAAGCGCCAGGCCTGCGCCGGCTTGGCGTTGAGTGAGCGCGGCAGATCGAGTGCTTCGCCGATGGCCCAGGCGGTGCTGGCGGTGATCACCACGGCGGCGATCAGCCCGGCCTCGATCAGCCCCAGCGCGAACAGCTTCATCGCCGTGTCGCCCAGGTGCAGGCGCAACGCGTGCAGCACCGCGCCGGCGGTCATGTCGCGGGCGTCGGGCAGGCCGGACAGCACCACCGCGCCGATGATGATCACCGCCATCGCCACCACCACCATGCCCAGCACGCCCAGCATCAGATCGCGGCGGCTGGCCGGGATGTCCTTGGGCAACAGACCCTTGTCGACCACGCAGGACTGCTGAAAGAACAACTGCCACGGCGCGATGCTGGTGCCGATGTTGGCCGACAGCAGAATCAGGAACGTGGCTGAGAGCAGGCCCCCCGGCAGCACCCAGCCGCCGCCGGAAAGAGCCCGCGCCACCTCGCTCCAGTCGGGCTTGGCCATCAGCACCAGCGGCACGAACACCAGATTGAACGCGGCGATCATCAGCGCCACGCGCTCCCACGCCCAGTAGCGCAGGAACACCAGCGTCGCCACCACGAAGGCCAGGGTCAGCGGCACCGTCACCACATAGGAAATGCCGAACGCCAGCCCGCCGACGCGGATGCCGATGAACTCGGTCACCAGCGTCAGGATGTTGGCCAGCACCAGATCGACCAGCGAGAACAGGCCCCAGAACGGCCCGTAGCGTTTCCAGATCAGTTCGGCGTGACCACGCCGCGTCACCGCGCCCAGGCGGATGGTCATCTCCTGCACGATGTAGGCGACGAAGCCCAGCACCAGCATCATCGGCAGAAAGATGCCGAGGCCGTAGGCCGCACCGGTCTGCGCGTAGGTGAGTACGCCGCCGGCGTCGTTGTCGCCCAGCATCACCAGCAGGCCGGGGCCGATCAGGGCCAGCACCAGCAGCAGGCGATTGGGCAAGGTGCGCGGGCGTGCGCGCAGATCGGCGATGTACAGGCGATCGCGCAGGCGCTGGTTGAAGCCGGCGCGCGTGCCTTGATCGAGATTCGGGTCGTGCGCTGCGTGCGGATGGGCGCTCATGGTCGTGGCTCGTGGCGGATTTGCGGGTGGAGGTGGAGAGGTGTGGGTTGGGATGAATGGCGCATCAGATCGCGACGTGCACGCGCACGCCGGCCACGCGCGCCGGGCCGCGCGCGCGGTTGTAGCCGGGGTTGGTGATCCACTGCAGGTCGGGGCTCACCTGCAGGTAACGCCCCAACTGCGCACGGTAGTAAGCCACGATGACGCGCTCGTGGCTGTAATCCAGACCCCCATCACACAGCATGAAGCCGCAGCCGCCGGCAGCGAGATAATCGCGGTGTAGCGCCGAGAGGCCATCGATGCCCAGGGCCAGACCCAGACGATCCTGTGATCGGCCCCAGTGCACGCCGGAGAGCTGGCCGCCTAAGCTCAGCGCGCGGTCAGCCTCAGTGTAGGCGAAGCTCTCATTGCGGCCGTCGTCCCAGCCCAAGCGTCCGAACAAACCAGTGGCGCCGCCGTCAGCCAGTGGCAGCTCGCCGTTGATCACGTAGCCGTACTTGTGCCGGCCGACGCGGTCATCGGCCACGATGTTCGGTGTCATGCCGCTGGCTGCGGCGATCGCCAGCGCCTGCGCATAGCTGCCCATGGCGGCCTTGCTGCGATACACCAGCAGGCGCAGCACCGGGCCATCGCCTCCTTGCGGATGCAGCGAGAGCTGCACTTGCTGCCCGTCCGCTTGGCCGATCGCCGCCAACGCCTGACCGTTGGCCTGTTGCGGCATCTGGAAAATCCCGTAGCGCAGCGTCCAGCGTGGCTGCACCAGCGCGGCGACGAAACCGTCGCTGTAGCCGCGCGTGTCGGCGGCATAGTCATAGGCGGTGGCGTCGATGAAATCCCAATTCATGAACTGCCGGCGGGTGTCGTTGGCGTAGCGGTTCTTGTCGAAGTCGTCGCCGACCGCGAAGCGGCCCAGCTTCAGCTCGATGCGTGCATCGGCAACCGCGCCGGGCAGTTGATCCTGCGCGGCCGCAGTGGCCGTGCTGGCGCTGGACAGCGGCAGGTTCCAGTCGAGGTGGGCGCGCGCGATGTGGGGGATCTGGCGCCCGCCCGGTCCGGCACGCACGGCATCGCCGTTGACGTAGCCGGCGAGGCCCGTGCCGTTGTTGATGCCGCGGCCGCGAAACAGCTCGGCATCGAGATAGAACGCCAGGCGCTGCGGCAGGCGTACGCCGAAGCACGCGCCATACGTGCGTGTCAGCGTTTCACCGCCTGGTGCGGGCAAGCTCAGCGGGCCGCTGTAGCGCGCGTACAGCGGCGCAAGTTGCTGCCCGATCCACGTTGTCTGTGCGCCCAGGAATTGCGGGATGAACAGCGGTGGCGGCGTGTTGGTGTCGGTGTCGGCGCGCAAGCGCGCCGGCAAGGCCAGCGTAGCGAGCGCAAGCCAGACAAGTGCGTACAGCGTGAGCGTGTTGCAACGCATGCGGTCGATCCATGGCAGCGGCAGCGCCAGAGCGATCCGGCGCGGCGCAAGATTGGGCGAGGAATAAGTCAGTTCGTGCGTACCCAGCGCGCCTGCGGGCACGACGTGCCCGGCATACGCCGCCAGCGCATTTCAATGCGTGCGGGCCTGTGCGCCGGGGTTGCCATGGGCAAGGCCGGATGCAGCGAATGCACGCAAGCGTGCAGCGGCGCGCGCTCGGCACCGCCAGCCAACACGGAAGGATCGAACAGCAGCATGGCTCACCTCCAGTCCACGGACCGGAGGCGAGCGGGACGTTACGAGTGCCCGCCCGCGCTCGCGGCGCGGTCTGTCGTCAGGGCAGCGAGACACGCGTGAAGCACGCTCGCTGCGGGGGTACTCGGATAACTGTCCATGGTCTTCTTGCGAAAACAGGGAAGCGCCCCGGGGCGGCCCGCGCGGCGCGCGCACTGTAGGCGTGATGCTGTGATGCGTCAACAGGAATTTTCGCGGCGCGCGGCGTGTATTCAGCGCCCGTCGAACAGCGGCTTGCGCCGCTCGATGAAGGCACGCGTGCCCTCGCGCATATCGCTGCTGGCGAAGCACAGCGCGAAGGCCTGCGTCTCGAAGGCCAGCGCCTGGTCCAACGCGCACTCGCTGCCCTCGATCACGCAGGCGAGGATGTGGCGCATGGCTTGCGGCGCGGCGGCGGCGAATTGCGCGGCCACGGCGTCGACCTCGGCATCCAATGCCTCGGGCGCGACCACGCGCGTGAGCAGGCCCAGTTGCTGCGCGCGCTGCGCGTCGATGGGCGCACCGAGCAGGCACAGCTCCAGCGCGGCGCCGCGACCGCACAGACGCGTCAGGCGCTGGGTGCCGCCGAAACCGGGGATCAGGCCCAGACCGACCTCGGGCTGGCCCAGTTTGGCGCGCGTGCTGGCGATGCGCAGGTGGCAGGCCATGGCCAGTTCCAGCCCGCCGCCCAGCGCGTAGCCCTGGATGCGTGCCAGCACCGGTTTGCCCAGGGTCTCGATGCTGCGCATCAGGCTTTGCCCCTGCTGCGAGAACGCCTGCGCCTGCGCGGGACTGAGATCGGCCATCTCGGCGATGTCGGCGCCGGCCACGAAGGCCTTGTCGCCGGCGCCGGCCAGCACCACCACGCGCACGGCGGCGGCGTGACGCGCCTGCTGCATGGCGCTACCCAGCTCGTCGAGCAGCGCGCGGTTGAGCGCGTTGAGCTTGTCGGCACGGTTGAGGGTGATGCGGCGCACGGCGCCGGCGTCTTCGATCAGCAGGTGGGTGCAAGCCATGACGGTGCCTGATTGGGGTAGGGTAGGGATGCCGCGCTGGCTGTACGCCAGCCGCGCAAATGTTAAACAGCCGGGAACCTTTGCGCCGCGCGTGACTCTACGCTCGGACCGGTACGCCGGCCCCGTATTCACCTATCGCCGAGAGAGATCCGCATGCGCAAGCTTGCCCCGATGGCCGTTCTGGCCCTGATTCCCTTCCTGCCGCTGGTCGCGGCGGCGCAACAAACGCCGGCCCCGGCCAATGGCGCGTCCGCGCCCGCGGCGGTGGCGCCGACTCCGGTCAATCGCGATCAACTGTCCTACGCGATCGGCTTCGAGGTCGGCAGTAACCTCGCCGGCAACAAGGTCGATGTCGACATCAAGCGCGTGATGCAGGGCCTGCAGGATGCATACGCCAAGGAGACGCCCGCGGTGCCGGTGGCCAACATGCGTGCGCAGTTGGCCGGCCTGCAGCAACGCCTGCGCGCGCAGGCGCTGGCCAACTACAAGAAGGTGGCCGCCAACAATCTGCAGCAAAGCGAAGCCTTCATGGCCGCCAACAAGGCCAAGCCGGGCGTGATCACGCTGCCGGACGGCATCGAGTACCGCGTGCTGGAGTCGGGTACCGGCACGCAGCATCCCATCGGCACCTCGAAGGTCACCCTGCATTACCGAGCCTCGCTGCCCAACGGCAGCGAGTTCGCCAGTTCGTATGCCACCGGCAAGCCGATCACCTTCCAGGTGGACAAGATGATCCGCGGCTGGCAGGCGATCCTGCCGAGGATGGTGGTCGGTGATCGCTGGCAGGTGTTCGTGCCGCCGCAACTGGCCTTTGGTCCGGTCGGCCAGCCGCCGCGCGTCGGCCCCAACATGGCCGTGGTGTTCGAGCTGAAGCTGCTGAAGATCGACAACAGCGGCAAGTAGGCCCGACTGCAAACGCAAGGGTGTGGTCTGGCCGCGCCCTTGCTGCGCTGCATTGCGGCGCGAAGTTTCGCTGCAACGCTGCCGCGTGCGGAAGTAGCCGATTCGTGATGTTTCCGCTTTGGCCGTCCGGGCGCCCGCGATGCTGCCCTGCAAAATTAAAGTGTTGACAAGCGTCACGCCGCGTTTTAGTTTCGACCCATGTTCACGCGCACCGCCCCTCACGCCCACGCCCGCAGCGCTCAAGCCGCTGCCGTGCGCGTGCTGTCCGCGCCACGCATCACGTCCGCCGATTTCGCCCGCGCCGCGAGCCTGCTCGCGGCGGCGCTTTACCTTCTCGCGATTCTTCTCATTAGCCACGGAGCAGCGGGATAGGTCGCGCGTCGCATAACAAGCAGACGAACCACCAGAACCCCGCTCCCTGACCAGAGCGGGTTTTTTTTTCGCCCCCGGTTCGCCTGCCGCCGCAGCACCAGCACTTGCAACCCAGCGGAGCAGACATGAGCACCAGCCCCCACACACCAGCATTCAGCGATCCCGCGCACGCCGCGCCGCCCGCGCGCGAGCGCGTGCTGATCTTCGACACCACCCTGCGCGATGGCGAGCAGGCACCGGGCTGCAGCATGACGCGCGCGCAAAAGCTGCGCATGGCGCGCGTGCTCGAGGAACTCGGCGTGGACATCATCGAAGCCGGCTTCCCCGCCGCCTCCGAGGTTGATGCCGCGGCGGTGGCCGCGGTCGCCGGCGCCATGCGCCGCGCGCGTATCGGCGCGCTGGCGCGCTGCCAGGAGGGCGACATCGTGACGGCCGCGCGCGCGCTGGAAGCGGCCGCGCAGGCGCGCATCCATTTGTTCCTCGCCACCAGTCCCATCCATCGCGAGCACAAGCTGCACATGAGCAAGGCGCAGGTGCTGGATACCGCCGTGGCCGCCGTGCGCCGCGCGTGCGCGCTGTGTGGCGACGTTGAATTCTCGGCCGAGGACGCGCTGCGCACCGAGCCCGAGTTTCTGATCGAGGTGTTCACCGCGGTCATCGCTGCCGGCGCGCGCACCATCAACGTGCCCGACACCGTGGGCTATACCACGCCGGCCGAGATCGCGGCGCTGTTCGCGCGTCTGCGCCGCGAGGTGGTGGGCATCGAGCGCGCGGTGCTGAGCACGCACTGCCACGATGATCTGGGCATGGGCGTGGCCAACAGTCTGGCCGCGATCGAGGCCGGCGCGCGCCAGGTCGAATGCACCCTCAACGGCATCGGCGAGCGTGCCGGCAACGCCGCGCTGGAGGAAGTGGTGATGGCGCTGCGCACGCGCGCCGATCGCTACGCGCTGGACACCGGCATCGACAGCACGCGCCTGTACGCGGCGTCGCGCGCGCTGAGCGGCACCATCGGTCTCGAGGTCGCGCGTAACAAGGCCATCGTCGGCGACAACGCTTTCGCGCACGAGGCCGGCATCCACCAGCACGGCATGCTGGTCAACCGCACCACCTACGAAATCATGCGCCCCGAGGACGTGGGCTTTCCGCACACGCGTCTGGTGCTGGGCCGGCACAGCGGCCGCCACGCGCTGCGCGAGCGCATCAGCACGCTGGGCCTGGGCATCGATGACGCGCGCTTCGAGACCGTGTTCACCGCGTTCAAGACGCTGGCCGAGAGCAAGCGCGAGGTGCTCGATGCCGACGTCGAGGCGCTGGTGCTGGGCACCGCCGTGCACGCGCGCGGGCCGTGGATGCTGGCCGCGCTGCACGTCGGCACCTACGTCGGCGGCGCCTCGATCGCGTCCCTGCACCTGCGCCATGTCGATGGCCGCGAAGCGCGCGAAACCGCCACCGGCAGCGGCCCGGTGCATGCCGTCACCGCGGCGCTGGTACGCGCCTCCGGGCTGGCGCTGGAGATCATCGAGCTGCGCGTGCGCAGCATCGGCCTCGGCGCCGGCGCGCAGGGCGAGGCGGTGCTGCGCGTGCAGCACGACGCGCAGGAACTGCGTGGCCGCGGCACCAGCACCGACATCGTCGAGGCCGCCGCACTGGCCATGCTGGAAGTCGTCAATCGCATCGAGCGCACGCAACCGCGCGCGCTCGCCAATCCCACCCATCCCCACGACGGAAATTCACACCATGACGATGAAGCCCGGCACGTATCTGTGGCATGACGGCCGCATCAAACCCTGGCACGAGGCCACCGTTCACGTCGGCGCGCACGTGCTGCATTACGGCTCCTCGGTGTTCGAGGGCGAGCGCGTGTACGCCACGCCGGATGGTCCGCGTTATTTCCGCCTGGCCGAGCACACCGCGCGCCTGTTCCGCTCGGCGCGCATCCACGATCTGCACATCCGCCACACCCCGGCCGAGATCGATCAGGCCTGCGCCGATGTGGTGCTGGCCAACGGTCTGGACAGCGCCTACGTGCGCCCGCTGGTGTACCGCGCCGGCTTCACCTTCAGCCTCGCGCCCGATCCCGAGGTGCCGGTGGAAGTGGCGATCATGGCGCTGCCCTGGGGCAACCTGCACGGCGCCAATGGTGTGCGCGAGGGCATCGATGTGTGCGTGTCCTCGTGGCACCGGCCCGCGCCCAACACCTTGCCCAGCGGCGCCAAGGCCGGTGGCAATTACCTATCCAGCCAGTTGATCGCACAGGAGGCCAAGCGCGGCGGTTATGCCGAGGGCATCGCGCTGGCGCCCAATGGTCTGCTCAGCGAAGGCGCCGGCGAGAATCTGTTTCTGCTGCAACGTGGACGCCTGTACACGCCGCCGGTCGCCGCCGGCATTCTGGCCGGCATCACCCGCGACAGCGTGCTGACCCTGGCCGCCGAGCTCGGCATCGAAGTGGTCGAATGCGACCTGCCGCGCGAGCTGCTGTATGTCGCCGACGAGGTATTTCTCACCGGCACCGCGGCCGAAATCACGCCGGTGCGCTCGGTCGATCGCAAACAGATCGGCAGCGGTCGCCCCGGGCCGATCACGCGCGCGCTGCAGGATGCGTTCTTCGGTCTGTTCGACGGGCGCCACGCCGACCGTCACGGCTGGTTGACGCCGCTGCGCGCCAGCGCCGAGACGGCGCCGGCGCCGGCGGCACAGCGCAGCGCGTGCGAGGTGGCGTGATGGCGCCGCGCACGCTGCTCGACAAGCTCTGGGACGCGCATCAGGTCACCGCGGAAACGCCGGACACACCGGCGATTCTGTATGTCGACCTGCATCTGGTGCACGAGGTGACCTCGCCGCAGGCCTTCAGCGAGTTGCGCGCGCGCGGACTGCGCGTGCGCCGCCCCGCGCGCACCCTGGCCACGCTGGATCATTCCACGCCGACGCTGCCGGCCGATGCCGCGGGCAGTCTGCCATTCGTGACGCCGGCGGCGGCGGCGCAGGTGGACATGCTGCGTGGCAACTGCCGCGAGTTCGGCATCGAACTGCTGGATCTGGCGCACGCGCAGCGCGGCATCGTGCATGTGATCGGCCCCGAGCTGGGCGCCACCCGGCCGGGCATGACCATCGTCTGCGGCGACAGCCACACCAGCACGCACGGCGCGTTCGGCGCGCTGGCTTTCGGCATCGGCACCAGCGAGGTCGGTCATGTGCTGGCCAGCCAGTGCCTGCTGCAGCGCAAGCCGCGCGCCATGGCCATCGAGGTGCGCGGGCATTTGCCGCCCGGCGTCACGGCCAAGGATCTGGTGTTGCACATCATCGGCAACATCGGCGTCGACGGCGGCACCGGCTGCGTCATCGAGTACCGTGGCGAGGCCATCCGCGCGCTGTCCATGGACGAGCGCATGACCGTGTGCAACATGTCCATCGAGGCCGGCGCGCGCGCCGGCATGATCGCGCCGGATGAGGTCACTTTCGCCTGGCTGCACGGACGCCCACGAGCGCCGCAGGGCGCCGCCTGGGAGCGCGCCGTGGCGCACTGGGAAACGCTGCGCAGCGATCCCGATGCGCGGTTCGAGCGCAGCGTCAGCATCGACGCCGGCGCGATCCGTCCGACGCTGAGTTACGGCACGCATCCGGGCATGGTGCTGGACATCGATGCCGTGGTGCCGACAGCAACCGATGCGCAAACGCAGCGTGCGCTGGATTACATGGGCTTGCGCGCCGGCAGCCGTCTCGCCGGTACGCCGGTGGACGTGGTGTTCGTCGGCAGTTGCACCAACGGGCGCCTGTCGGATCTGCGCGCCGCAGCCGCGGTGCTGCGCGGGCGCCGCGTCGCCGGCAGCGTGCGCATGCTGGTGGTGCCGGGCTCGGCGGCGGTCAAGCGCGCCGCCGAGCAGGAAGGTCTGGACGCGGTATTCCGCGCCGCCGGCGCGGAGTGGCGCGAACCGGGCTGCTCGATGTGCATCGCCATGAACGGCGACCTGGTGGCGCCGGGCCAACTCGCGGTGAGCACCAGCAATCGCAACTTCGAGGGCCGTCAGGGGCCGGGCGCGCGCACCGTGCTGGCCAGCCCGGCCAGCGCCGCCGCGGCCGCGGTGGCCGGGCACATCGCCGACCCGCGCGCGTATCTGGTCGAGGAGGCCGTGGCATGAATCCGATCCGGCAATTGCATGCGCGCAGCGTGGTGCTGGCGCACGAGAACATCGACACCGACCGCATCATTCCGGCGCGCTTCCTCACCACCACCACGCGCAGCGGCCTCGGCCGCCATGCGTTTCAGGACTGGCGCTATCGCAGCGACGGCACGCCCGATCCGGCGTTCGTGCTCAACCAGCCCGAGGCGCAGGGCTGCGAAATCCTGGTCGCGGGGCGCAACTTCGGCTGCGGCTCCTCGCGCGAGCACGCGCCGTGGGCGCTGCTCGATGCCGGCCTGCGCGTGGTGATCAGCAGCGAGATCGCGGACATCTTCCGCAGCAACGCGCTCAAGAACGGTCTGCTGGCGATCACCGTCGACGCCGCCGCGCACCGCTATCTGCTGCGCCATCCCGGCATCGAACTGCGCATCGATGTGGTCGCCGGACACATCACCCTGCCCGATGGCGGGCGCTTCGGTTTCGCGCTGGATGCGTTCGCGCGCCATTGCCTGATCGCGGGCATCGACCAACTCGGCTTCCTGCTGCGCGAGGACGCCGCCATCCGTCACTACGAGGAGCAGCACGCCGCATGAATACTCATCACGCATCCACGCACATCGCGCTGCTGCCCGGCGACGGCATCGGCCCCGAGGTCACCGCCGCGGCGGTGAGCTGCCTCGAAGCCGTGGCCGAAATCCACGGCTACCAGTTCCACTTCAGCGAGCACGCCATCGGTGGCGGTGCCATCGACGCCTTTGGCACGGCACTGCCGGAGAGCACGCGCGCGGCCTGCCTGGCCAGCGATGCGGTGCTGCTGGGCGCGGTCGGCGGGCCGAAGTGGTCCGATCCGCGCGCGCCGGTGCGCCCCGAGCAGGGCCTGCTCGCGCTGCGCGCGGCGCTGGGCGTGTACGCCAACCTGCGCCCGGTGCAGGTGCATCCGCGCGCGGCGCAGCTCTCGCCGCTACGCGCGGAAAAATTGCGCAACGTCGATCTGCTGTTCGTGCGCGAGCTGACCGGCGGCATCTACTTCGGCACCAAGACGCGCGACGCCGCCGGCGCATCGGACCTGTGCAGCTACAGCGTGGTCGAGATCGAGCGCGTGCTGCGTCGCGGCTTCGTGCTGGCGCGCACGCGCCGGCGCAAGCTGACCTCGGTGGACAAGGCCAATGTCATGGAAACCTCGCGGTTGTGGCGCGAGACCGCGCAGCGCCTCGCCGCCGAATATCCCGACGTGCAGCTCGAACACCAACTGGTCGATTCCATGGCCATGCTGTTGCTGACGCGCCCGGCCGATTTCGACGTGATCGTCAGCGAGAACCTGTTTGGCGACATCCTTACCGACGAGGCCGCGGCGCTGGCCGGATCCTTGGGTCTGCTGCCCTCGGCGTCGCTGGGCGACGGTCCGCGCGGGCTGTACGAACCGATCCACGGTTCGGCGCCGGACATCGCCGGGCGCGGCATCGCCAATCCGGCCGGCGCCATCGCCAGCGCCGCGTTGCTGCTGCGTCATTCGCTCGGTTTCGAGGCCGCGGCCGGCGCGCTGGAAAGCGCGCTGTGGCTGGCCCTGGACCAAGGCGTGCTGACCCCCGATCTGGGCGGTCATCACGGCACCGCCGCGCTCACCGATGCGGTGATCGGACACCTGTGGTCGCAGTCGGCGGTGGATGCCGCCGTGGTGGCGCGGGCATGAGCGGCGCACGCAAACCCCTGCGCAGCGACGCGATCAAGACCGGCCCCGATCGCGCCCCGGCGCGCGCCATGCTGCGCGCCACCGGACTGGACGACGCGGCGCTGGCGCGGCCGCTGGTGGCGGTGGTGCACACCTGGTCGAACGTGTCGCCGTGCAATCTCAATCTGCGCGATCTGGCCGCCGCCGCCGCCGAGGGCATCCGCGCCGCGGGCGGCACGCCGGTCGAGTTCAACACCATCGCCGTGACCGACGGCATCGCCATGGGCAGCAGCGGCATGCGCGCCTCGCTGGTGTCGCGCGAGGTGATCACCGATTCCATCGAGCTGGTGGTCGAGGGCCATTGTCTGGACGCGGCGCTGATCCTGTGCGGCTGCGACAAGACCATTCCGGCCGCGGCCATGGCGCTGGCGCGCATGAATCTCCCCGGCCTGGTGTTGTACGGCGGCAGCATCGCGCATGGCGTGCTCGGCGCGCGCCACCTCACCGTGCAGGACGTGTTCGAAGCAGTCGGTGCGCACGGTGCCGGCACGCTGGACGATGCCGGCTTGCGCGCGGTCGAAACCCACGCCTGTCCCGGCGCCGGCGCCTGCGGCGGGCAGTTCACCGCCAATACCATGGCCATGGTACTGACCGCGCTGGGCATCTCCCTGCTGGGGACGAACGACGTGCCGGCCACCGATCCGGCCAAACTCGACGCCGCGCGTCGCTGCGGTGCGCAGTTGATGCAACTGCTGGCGCACGGGCCGCTGCCGCGCGAGGTGCTGACCGCGGCCGCGTTCCGCAACGCTGCGCGCATGGTCGCGGCCACGGCGGGATCGACCAACGCCGTGCTGCACATGCTGGCGATCGCGCACGAGGCCGAGGTGCCGTTCACGCTGGAGGACTTCGAGGAGGCCTCGCGCAGCACGCCGGTGATCGCCGATCTCAAGCCCGCCGGCCGCTACACCGCGGTCGAACTGGCGGCGGCGGGCGGCACCACCACGGTGGCGCAGGCGCTGCATGTGGCTGGCATGCTCGAGGACGCGCCCACGGTCAGCGGCCGCCACCTGTTCGCCGAACTCGCCGCCGCGCCCGCCGCGCCCGCCGGGCAGAACGTGGTGCATCCGGTCAGCACGCCGCTGAAAGCGCGCGGCGGTTTCACCATCCTCTACGGCAACCTCGCCCCCGAGGGCTGCATCCTCAAGCTGGCCGGAGAAGGGCGCACGCATTTCACCGGACCGGCGCGCGTGTTCGAGAACGAAATCGAAGCCTTCGCCGCGGTGCAGGCCGGCGCCATCCACGCCGGCGACGTGGTGGTGATCCGCAACGAAGGCCCGGCCGGTGGCCCCGGCATGCGCGAGATGCTGGCGGTGACCGCGGCCCTGGTCGGGCGTGGTCTGGGCGGCTCGGTGGCGCTGATCACCGATGGCCGTTTCAGCGGCGCCACGCATGGCGTCATGGTTGGCCACATCGCCCCGGAAGCCGCGCGCGGCGGCCCCATTGCCTTGCTGCGCGAAGGCGACGCGGTGCTGATCGACGGCGACGCGCGTCGCATCGACGGTCCCGAGGATCTGGAATCGCGGCGCGCCGCGTGGGTGCCGCGCGATCCACCAGTCAAGCGCGGCGCGCTGGCCAAGTACGCGCACATGGTCGGCTCGGCCGCGCGCGGTGCCATCACCGAATCGTTTTGAACCCATCCTTTTCCGCCCCACTTTCCAACGGAGACACGCACCATGAACCCCACCCAGGAAGCCAACATCGACGCCCTGAAGAGCCGGCGCATCGGCGTGCTCGGCTACGGCAGTCAAGGCCGCGCGCACGCGCTCAATCTGCGCGATTCCGGGCTCGATGTACGCATCGGCCTGCGCCCCGGCGGCGTCACCACGGCGCAGGCGCGCGCCGATGGCTTTGCGGTCGCCACGCCGGCCGAGGTAGTCAGCAGCAGTGATCTGGTCGCCGTGCTCACCCCGGACATGGTGCAGCCGCAGTTGTACCGCGAGGCCATCGCCCCACATCTGCGCCGCCACGGCGCGCTGCTGTTCGCGCACGGGCTCAACGTGCACTACGGCATGATCGAGCCGCGCACCGATATCGACGTGATCCTGGTCGCGCCGAAAGGCCCCGGCGCGCTGGTGCGCCGCGAATTCGAGCACGGCGCCGGCGTGCCGTGCCTGTTCGCGGTGCAACAGGACGCCAGCGGCCACGCGCGGCAGCGCGTGCTGGCCTACGCGGCCGGCATCGGCGGCGCGCGCACGCAGCTCATCGAAACCTCGTTCCGCGAGGAAACCGAAACCGATTTGTTCGGCGAGCAGGCGGTGCTCTGCGGCGGCGCCACCGAGCTCGTCGTGCAGGGCTTCGAGACCTTGGTCGAGGCCGGCTACCAGCCCGAGGTGGCGTATTACGAGTGCATGCACGAGCTGAAACTTATCGTCGATCTGCTGTACGAGGGCGGCCTCGCGCAAATGCACAAGTACGTTTCGGAAACCGCGCAGTACGGCGATCTGACCCGTGGCCCGCGCGTGATCAACAGCGAGACCCGCGCGCGCATGCGCGAGGTGCTGGCCGAGATCCAGGACGGCCGCTTCGCGCGCGAGTGGGTGGCCGAGTACGCCGCCGGCAATCCTCGCTATCGCGCGCTCAAGCAGCGCGATCTGGAGCATCCGATCGAGAAGGTCGGCGCCGCGCTGCGCGCGCAAATGGGCTGGCTGCAGGCGCCCAAGCCAGTGGCGAAGCGCGCGCCCAGAAGCCCCATCAAGAGCACCGGCACCGGGGGTTGAGATGGCTGATACCGGAGCAATCCAGAGCACCGTGCGCAGCGGCGCGCAGTGGCTGGTGGCGGCGCTGGAAGCCGAAGGCATCGACACCCTCTTCGGCTATCCCGGCGGCGCCATCATGCCGGTGTACGACGCGCTGGTGGACAGCAAACTGCGCCACATTCTGGTGCGCCACGAGCAGGGCGCGGCCTTGGCCGCCGACGGCTACGCGCGCGTCAGCGGACGCATCGGCGTGTGTCTGGCCACCTCGGGCCCGGGCGCGACCAACCTGCTCACCGGCATCGCCAACGCGTATCTGGATTCGGTGCCGATGCTGGCCATCACCGGGCAGGTCGCCAGCGGGCTGATGGGCACCGACGCGTTCCAGGAAGTCGATATCTTCGGCATGAGCCTGCCGGTGGTGAAGCACAGCTTCATCGTGCGCCGCGCCGAGGACGTGGCCGCGACCGTGCACCAGGCCTGCGCCATCGCGCGCAGCGGGCGGCCGGGACCGGTGCTGATCGATCTGCCCAAGGACATCGCGCTGGCGCGCGCGGCCGCGCGCGCGACGCAGCCGCATCCCGCGCGCGTGCCGCTGGCCCCCAACGCCGCCGCGCTGGCCGCCGCGCACGCACTGCTGACGCACAGCGAGCGCCCGTTGCTGTATGTCGGTGGCGGCGTTGGCATGGCGCGCGCCGAGGCCGCGTTGCGCGCCTTCGCGGCCACCACCGGCATACCCTCGGTATGCACGCTCAAGGGGCTGGGCGCGATCGATCCCGATGCACCCGGACATCTCGGCATGCTCGGCATGCACGGCAGCCCGGCGGCCAATCACGCGGTGCAGTCCTGCGATCTGCTGCTGGTGGTCGGCGCGCGTTTCGATGATCGCGCCACCGGCAAGCTGGATACCTTCGCGCCCGGTGCGCGCGTGGTGCACATCGACGTCGATGCCGCCGAGATCGGCAAGCTGCGCAGCGCGCAGATCGCACTGGCCGGCTCCATGCCGCTGGCGCTGGCGGCATTGGCGCAGCCGCTGCCGATCGCGCCGTGGCGCAAGCACTGCGCGGCGCTGCGCGCGCTGTACGCCAACCGCTACGACGCGCCGGGCACCGACATCTACGCGCCAGCGCTGCTGCGCGATCTTTCGCTGGCCGCGGGCGATCAGGCCATCGTCAGTTGCGATGTCGGCCAGCACCAGATGTGGGTGGCGCAGCACTGGCACATTCATTCACCGCACGCGCACCTGACCAGCGGCGGCCTCGGCGCCATGGGCTACGGACTACCCGCGGCGCTGGGCGCGCAGTTGGCCCAGCCCGGGTCGTGCGTGATCTGCGTGACCGGCGACGGCTCGATCATGATGAATATCCAGGAGTTGGCCACCGCGCGCCGCTACGGCATCCCGGTGAAGATCGTGCTGCTCGACAACGCCTGTCTGGGCATGGTGCGGCAGTGGCAGGAACTGTTTTTCGAGGAGCGCTACAGCGAGGTCGATCTGTCCGACAACCCCGACTTCGTGGCGCTGGCGCAGGCCTTCGGCATCGAGGCCTTCGGCATAGACACGCGCGCGCAGGTGTCCGGCGCGATCCGGCGCCTGCTCGACGCGCGCGGCCCGATCCTGTGCCACGTGCGCATCGACCCGCGCGCCAACGTCTGGCCGCTGGTGCCGCCGGGCAAGTCCAACGGTGAAATGATGGATTCCGCCGCATGATCCAGCGCCTGCACGTCACCCTGCTGGATGTCGAGGGCGCGCTGCAGCGCCTGCTGGGCACCGCCGAACGCCGCGGCTTCCACGTACTGCAACTGCGCGCCGAGGTGGGCGCCGGCGCCGTGTGCACGGTGATGCTGACGCTCGAAGGCACGCGCGACGCCGAACTACTGCGGCGCCAGCTTGAGCGCCTGCACGAGGTGCGCGAGGTGAGCCTCGCAGCGGGCTGAGGCGACTGTCCCTGCGCGGTCGCGTGGTGCGCGCGTGAACACTTGCTTGTTTCCGCTCGCCCCGCAGGAGTGGGTGATGGTTCGCGCTTGCGCGGTTGCACGCCGTGCATGAACGACCGCTCCTGCCTTGGGCTTGGCGAGGTTCCCTTGTTCCGTGCCGCTGCCGCGGCGCGGGTTCCTTTCTTTGATCGGCAAAGAAAGGAAGCAAAGAAAGCCGACCCGACGGCAGCGCCCGCTGCGCGGGTGCGCGTGCCTGCGCGGGGCGCGCCGATGGCCATCCCTGGCCTGCGGCGCGTGAGCGCGATCTCGGCCTGTGCATCCTGCACGGGCCGGATCGCCCGGCCCGCAACATCGTGTTGCGGGCGTTCGGCAGCAGTGGCTGCCTCACCCCTCGCGCTCACCCTGCGGGCTTTTCCCGCGCAGTCCCGCCGCTGCCGAAGGGGGATGAAGATCAAGGGCAAGCAGCGCAGGGCACCGTGCGCAGCACGGCGCAGGCCGCCGCGTGGATGGCTTTGGCTACTTTCCCCGAAAGGAAAGTAGCCCGCACCGCGGTAGCGGTGCGGAACAGAACAACCTCGCCAAGCCCAATGCAAGAACCATCGTTCATGCACTACACGCGACGATGCAAGAGCGCATCTTCACCCGGCGCTGCGCGTCGCCCTTCCGGAGTGAGTGGGGAAAGCGTGCGCGCCGTTCAAACGCGCCGGCACCAACGCCAAGTCAAGCCAAGCCAAAATCCACCGCGAAGACCAGTGCAAGCGCAGCGCGATCGTGCGTCAGCCCCTGGCAAGGTGCGCGCCGCGCGCCGGGACTAAACTGCGCGGCATGTCCGTGGAAACGCTGCCCATCGTCTCGACGCCCTGCATCGGCGTGTGCCGCCTCGATCGCGACAACCTGTGCATGGGTTGCCGGCGCACCTTGGGCGAGATCGCGGCGTGGTCGCGCCTCGATGAACACGAGCGCCTGCGCCTGATGCGCGAGGTGCTGCCGCTGCGCCGGATTCGCCATGTCCGCGCCTGACGCCGCCGCGCTGCGCGCGCCGGAGTCCACCTGCACGCTGGACGCCGTATTGTGCGCGCCGCATTCGCTCCTGCGCGCGGCGCTGCATCCGCTGTGCGCGCCGCCGCTGCCGCCGGGCTGGAACCGCGCCCAACTCAGCGACGTGATCGGCGCTGCCGTGCTGGCCCCGGCTGCCGTGCTGGTGCCGCTGTGCGCGCGCGCCGAAGGTCTCAACGTGCTGTTCACGCGCCGCGTCGCCGGCCTGCGCCAGCACGCCGGGCAGGTGAGTTTTCCCGGTGGGCGCAGCGATGCCGACGATCGCGACGCGCTGGCCACCGCGCTGCGCGAGAGCGCCGAGGAAATCGGCCTGCACGCCGCCAGCGCCGAGCCGCTGGGTTATCTGGATTGCTTCGACACCATCAGCGGCTACAGCGTGACGCCGGTGGTGGCGCGCATCGCCGCTGATTTCGTGGCGCGGCCCAATCCCGATGAGGTGGCCGAGGTGTTCGAGATCCCGCTGGCCTGGCTCAGCGATCCGCTGAATCTGCACACGCGCCAGGTCGACTATCGCGGTCGCGCGCGCACCATTTACGAGTTCAAGCCCGCGGGCCACCTGATCTGGGGCGCCACCGCCGGCATTCTGGTCAACCTGCTGGCGCGCATGAGGACGTGATGACGATTCCCGAGACTTTGATTGATGCCGCCACGCTGGCGGCCTTGCCCGCGGGCGCGGTGCTGGTGGTCGATTGCCGCTTCGAGCTGGCCGATGTCGAGGCCGGCGCGCGCGCGTATCGCGCCGGTCACGTGCCCGGCGCGGTGTACGCGAATCTTGATCGCGACCTGTCCGATCAGTCGCGCACGGCGCAGGGCCTGGGTCGGCATCCGCTGCCGTCCGCCGCCGCGTTTCGCGCCACGCTGCAACGCTGGGACTGGCGTCGCGGCCTGCCGGTGGTGGCTTATGACGGCCACTTCGGCGCGATTGGCGCCGCGCGTCTGTGGTGGATGCTGCGCACGCTCGGCCAGCCCGCGGCGGTGCTCGATGGCGGCTGGCAGGCGTGGGTCGCGGCGGGCCTGCCGCAGGCATCGGGCGATGCGCCCAGCGCCATATTCCCGGATGCCGCGGCATCGGGCCGACATTTTGACGCTGCCGCGTCGGGTCAGGACTTCGACGCCGCCGCCATCGTCTACACCGATGCGCTGCGACAGCAACTGGCCGCGGGCACCGTGTGCCTGATCGACGCGCGCGCGCCGGAGCGCTATCGCGGCGAGGTCGAGCCCCTCGACCCGGTGGCTGGCCACATTCCCGGCGCCGGCAACCGTCCCTATGCGCAGAATTTGCAGGCCGACGGCCGCTTCAAGCCCGCCGATCAACTGCGCGCCGAATGGCTGGCGTTGCTGGGCGACGCCACGCCGGCCAGCGTGGTGCATTCCTGCGGCTCCGGCGTATCCGCCTGCCACAACCTGCTGGCCATGGAGCACGCCGGCCTGCGCGGCTCGCGCCTGTACGCGCCCTCGTGGAGCGGCTGGGTCAGCGATCCACAGCGGCCGGTGGCGCGGGGGTGAGGTTGTCGTCGGCGACACAACAAGCCGGCCTTGTGTGGTGAAACCGGCGCGCCGAACGCTGCTCGTTGCTTGCGGTATGCTGATTTGCAGTTGCTTCGGTACGAATCAGGGGAGGTATAGAACATGACCCAAGCACTCACATCCGCCGTGGCAGAGGCCACGAAGCTTCCGCCCGACGAGCAAGACATCCTTGCCGCGATCCTGCTCGAGGAAATTGCTTCCGAGCAGCGCTGGTCGCGGCTGTTCGCCAAGTCAGGATATGTTCTCGAGGCCCTGGCCACGGAAGCGCTGGCTGACTTCAAGGCGGGCAAGACCCAGCCACTCGACGACCTTCCATGAAGTCGGTAACAACCGAGAAGTTTCGGTTGTTGTTTGCTGCATCATCGCCAGAGCGTCAGGCTCGAATCAAAGCCACCTACCACCTGTGGAAGGAAAATCCGGCGCACCCGTCACCGCGCTTCAAGAAAGTTCATCCGCGTCTACCCGTTTATTCGGTTCGTGTTGATCTCGACTGGAGAGCGGTTGGAATACTCGAACAAGGGCGCTGGTTTGATTTTGGATTAGATTCATATTGGAGATTGCCATGTCCTCGAAGAAGAAAGCTAAGAAAACTATCGAACCGTCCATACGTCTCGGATCGGCGAGGTCCCACGCTGAGCTGACAAATGATTTTGTTCATATATTTGTCGATGATCAAAACCTATTCTGGGGCGTTTTGAATTCTGGCCAGAGTTTTGGGTATCGAGTCGATTTCGGTCGCTTGCTGACAGCCGCGTCGAAGGACAAGGACGGAAAGACTCGCTTTGTAAAGAGTGCCTACATCGCTGGCGTAATTCCGGATGACGACTCGTTCTGGAAGATTGCTGAGAATCAAGGCTTTACTGTTAGACGAGGGTACCTGAGCAGTAGCGGCGGACAACAGCGCTCGAAGCAGGACGACGCTTACTTGATCACTGAAATCACATCCACGCTTTACGAGCAAAAGGGCCCATCGACAATAGTCTTAGTGGCAGGGGACGCGGACTACGTTCCACCCCTGATTCGAGCGAACGAAAAAGGCTGGCGAATTGAAGTGGCATTCATTGAGCGTGGCCTATCTTCCGCCCTAGATCCAGTCTGCCATCTCTTCCGAACAGTAAATATTTCGGCGATTCAATATTTGTCTCCGGCAAATTCCAGGTAGCAAGTCTGGCTATTCAATGTTAACCAAAATCGTTCAACCAAAAAATGGACCTAAAGTGGACTGGGAATGATTGCCTCCTCCCCTCGGTGTGGGACATCGGGCACTATTCCCCGGAGCTGGGGTCTACTTCTTTGTTGACGGCACAGAGCCCTTCATGACTGTGGTCATACTGATCATCGATATGCAAGTTGACTTCTTCGCACACGAGAGGCTCTCGCAGCGCAGACCTGCCCTTGTGGCCGCGACGAACGAACTGGTAGCGGTGGCACGCGATGCAGGCGTCCCTGTGGTATGGGTAAAACAGGAGTTTTCGACTGATCTGGGCGACGCGTCACTGGAAGTCAAGCGAGGCAGGATTCGCGTCGTCATTTCCGGGACTCCGGGCGCATCCATCTTGCCAGAGCTTGACGTACGTCCGACTGATCACGTTCTTGTCAAGAAACGCTACAGTGCTTTCTTTGCAACAGACCTCGACGCCCATCTAAACGAGCTTCAATGCAGCCAGCTCATCATTGCGGGCGTCAATACTCATGCGTGCATTCGCGCAACAGTGGTCGACGCATATCAGCGCGACTATGACGTCATCCTGGCGCGAGACTGTATTGACTCAGTGGACAGAGAGCATCACGAGATTACATGGCGATACATGGATGGGAAGCTTGGTCTGGGTATGGATAACAAGCAGATTCAAGCCTTACTGCAAAGCCAAAGTGCAGAACCAAAAAGTGACAATGTAATTAAACGCGGATAATTACCCCATTGACCCCATTGACCCCCTTGACCAATGCTCAGCGAATGGGAAGAATCATGGCACGCGATAAGGGCTTGGAAGAACTGGTGAGCGATGAACTGAGATCGGAACCAGGCGTCACAGACAAGGCCATGTTCGGCGGCTGGGCATGGCTACTGAATGGCAAACTGCTCTGCGGCGCTCGCGACGACGGAATGTTAGTGCGGCTAGGCAAGGGCAAGGATGCGTGGGCGCTTCAAATACCAGGCATTCTTCCAATGTTCTCGGGTACCAGGCGCATGCATGGCTGGGTTCGCGCCGATCCCAAGGCCTATGGTGACGATGCACTCCGTCGCAAACTGATGACCTGTGCGCTGGATTTTGTTCGGTCCTTCCCCATGTAATAGAATGCCATTCCATACACCTGATTCGCGCTGAAGTTCAGCTGGTTTTCCCTTCTCCCGCCGGGAGACGACCAACGGAAGTCCCCAAGGGAAGGTGGCGCGCAGCGCCGGATGAGGGTACGGGACGGAGCATGGCGTTGCTGAATTCATGGTGACGATATGCTCTGCGCCGAACCCTCACCCCCAACCCCTCTCCCGGCGGGAGAGGGGCTTTTGCAGCTGAACTTCGACGCGAATCAGGTCCATACATGCAGCAAGCTATTAGCTTTTTCGTTAGACTGAAGTAACTTCATTCCCCATCCGATTCACAAGGGAGAAACATATGAATGTCACTACTCCGAAGAATCTCAATGAGCATTACAATGGAGATCAATGGCGCCAAGGTGTCCTATGAATTGCCGCCTGGTTCTTGACATGGCGCGCAACTGCCAAGTGCCGCACGTCTCGATTGCGTTAGCCCTACAACCGCAAAGTGGTGTCACCCATTTACGATTCTCGAATCGGCCTTGCTTCTGATTGTCGGTACCGTGTTGCTCACGTTCACGGGGATCGCGTTCGCGCTGTTCGATCGCCCGCTCGGCCTGGGCGGTTCCAGCCTGTTCCTGGAAGCAGTGCTTGTCGCCGGTGCGGTGTTCGCGGCCATGGGCGTGCGCGGGTTGTACCGCGTGCATCGGACCCTGTTGGGCAACGGCCCGACTTCCTCGCGTCACCGCGCGGCGGCCTAAAACCTGTCTCAACGCGCCCGCGCTCTACTTGCCTGCGCGTCGCCGCTGCACTGTGGCCTCGCCAATGCGGGGCTGAATCACATCGGCGATGACGGCGCTGCGCATTGCTCAGCTACAACGTCGCATCCCGAAAGGCTTTCAGGACAGCGTTCATGCGGGTTTGCCAACCGCTGCCCTGCGCGCGATACCAGGCCAGTACTTCCTTGTCCACGCGCAGCGCAATCTGCTCTTTGCGTTCTTCGGTTGTCTTGGCGGGTCGTCCGCGCTTGGCACGCAACCCAGCCAGGCCCTCGTGGGCGGTGGCGTCAGCCCAATAGGCCAGGGTTGCCGCCTTGCTGGCGCGGTCGTAGGGCACGTCAGGCTTGCGGGTACGCGCGGAAGTACGCTTCTCGTTCATGGGCTGTGGCTACTCGGCAGGAAATCAATCGCGGACCATCCTTGCGGTCGGTCCACACCACGACAACGACACGCCCGTGGGTCCATCCCAGACTCACCAGTCGTTGCTCTGCGTAGGCTTCGCGGTCGTCTTCGCGGGTGAGCATGGGGCCGTCAAAAGCCGCCATGCAATCGGGCAGATCGATCTTGTGCTTGCGCAGGTTCTTTTGACGCTTGGCCGGGTCGTGGCTCATCCGCGATTTAATGTATATGCATGAAGTGCGCTGCGCAAGCCCAGTCAACCCGGGCTCTTGATGCGCAGATTTCCCGACTCGCGACGCGCCGGCGCATTTACGATTTCGCCAAGCGCGTCATGTAACGCGCTGTAACGCGAACCGCAGCGCGTGTCGGGGCCAGGTTTGAACAACGTTCCGATCTTCGCCAAGCCGGGGATGGCTTGCCGCACAAACAAGCCCCATTGCTTGTTGATCAGTTTGCAAAACCCGGGCATCCTGCCGCGGTTTGCAAACAAACGGGCGCGGCAGAGCCGCGCCACCTTTGTCGCAACAAGCACTTGCGTGCTCGTCGCGGCGGCACATCCATGTGCCGGAGCGGTTTTGCAAACCGCTCTGTTGCAGGTTTCCCAGTGGCACACTGCGCGCGCCGCACGTCGCGGCTGCGGTCGAGCCAAGGGGCTGCTCATGTACGTGCTTATTCTTCCCGGCCTCTGGAATTCCGGCCCGCAGCACTGGCAGACGCAGTGGGAAGCCAGACATCCGGACTGGAAGCGGGTGCTGCAGCGTGATTGGCAAACCCCGGATCGCGCCGAGTGGGTGGAAACGCTGCGCCTGAACGTCGCCGCGTGCCGACGCCCGCCGGTGCTGGTCGCGCACAGCCTAGGCTGCGCGCTGGTTGCGCACTGGGCGCAGGCGGCCAACCGCGGCACGATCGCGGGCGCTTTCCTGGTCGCGCCAAGCGATGTCGATGCGCCCAGTTATCCGCCGGGCACGACGGGGTTCGTGCCCATGCCGATGCACCGGCTGCACTTCCCATCGCTGCTGGTGGCCAGTCGCAACGACCCGTACTGTTCCGTGGCGCGGGCCGCTGCGTTCGCGTCTGCCTGGGGCAGCGACATCGCCTGGGTGGACGAGGCCGGACATATCAACGCCGACACCGGCTTCGGCCCGTGGCCGGAGGGCGAGCGCATGCTGCTGGATTTCTGCGCCCATGTGCAGGGCTGAACGGCATGGGGAAGCGCGATTTTGCGACAGTGCGCGACGTCGCGCTCAATGCCCACGCCGCTGTTGCCACCAGCGCGCGCTGCGCTGTCGCTGACGCAGCGCGGCGCGCAGTTCCGCATCGGGATGCCGCGCCCGCACTGCTCAAGGATCGAGTCGGCCGCGAGCGTGGTGGAGCAGTCCCGCCTTGACTGCGCCGCTGTGGGCGCGACGCGGCGATTGCCAGGCGCTGACTGCCTTGGACAGACCCGAGTGCTACGCTCTTCAGCATGATCGACGGGTCAAGCTGCGCAGCAGTGACGCTTCTTGATAATCTATTCATAAAATAACTTCATTTGAAATTCAATATATTGAAATAAAACGCTTTATAACTTGACTATCTATCCATAAATCTATTCACTTGCAGGCATGGACCTTGCCCGATCCCAGCGCCTTCTCGCGGTGTTGCGTCAGCGTAGCCCGCAGACGGCGGCGCAACTGATGCAAGCGCTGGGCGTCAGCCAGCCGGCGCTGTCGCGGCTGATCGCGGCCGACGAACAGGTGTTGCGCATCGGCCGCGCACGCGCCTCGCGTTACGTGCTGGCGCGTGCGGTCGGCCGCGCCGGCTGGCGCTGGCCGCTGTACCGCATCGACGTCGCTGGACGTGCGCATGGGCTGGGCGAACTGCGCGCGTTGCACGCTGATGCCTTCCACTTCGAACCTGCGCAAGCGCTGCCCGCGCTGCTGCAGGGCGAGTTCGCGCAAGGTCTGTTTCCCGGGCTGCCGTGGTTCATGGACGATCTGCGTCCGCAGGGGTTTCTGGGCTGCGGTTTCGCGCGCAGCGTGGCGGCGGAAATCGACGCACCGGAAGACCTGCAGCGCTGGCGTGCCGACGATGTGGTGCTGGCGCTGTTGCGCCACGGCCACGATCTGCCCGGCGATCTGGTGTTGGGCGAGGCGGCATTGCAGCACGCCCAGCGCTTGATCGCCATGCCTGCCGATGCCATCGCGCCGGATCTGCGTGCCGCGCGCTACCCCATGCTGGCCGAAGCCGCGTTGCGCGGCGATGCGGTGGGATCGTCCGCTGCGGGCGAGCAGCCCAAATTCCTCACCACGCTGCTCAGCGACGACGGCTACATGCCGGTGATCGTCAAGTTCAGCGAGCGCACGCACACGCCCACTGGGCGGCGTTGGGCGGATTTGCTGTATTGCGAGCAGATCGCGGGCGAGGTGCTGCGCACGCAGGGCGTACCGGCCGCCGAAAGCGAGATCGTCGCGGCTGACGGCCGTGTGTTTTTGCAATCGCGCCGCTTCGATCGCACGCCGCGACTGGGGCGGCGCGGATTCGTTTCACTGTCTGCGCTGGATGCCGCGTTTTTCGCGCACGCCCACATCGACTGGTGGCGCCTTGCGCCGCGGCTCGAAGCCGACGGCTGGATCGCCGCGGCCGATGCGCGCCATCTGCGCCTGCTCGGCTGGTTCGGCGCACTGATCGCCAATAGTGATATGCACCTCGGCAATGTCGCGTTGTTGCGCGCCGACGCGCGGCCGTTTGCCTTGGCGCCCGCCTACGACATGCTGCCCATGCACTACCGGCCTGCCGTCAGTGGCGAGGTGGTGCCGCGTGAGCACACCGTGCAGCGTCCGCCGCCTGCGGCGCGTGACGATTGGCAGCAAGCCGCCGCCATGGCGCGCACATTCTGGCAACGAGTGAGCGAGAGCACGGAGATTTCCGTTGAGTTTCGCCGCATTGCCAGCGCTGCGGGCAAGGCGTTGGCGGCCGTGCTCTGAGGGTGTTGGGTGGCCGGCCTCACCCCGGCGTCGCCACCCCACTTGATACCGCCATCCCGCTATCAATATCGTCATCCCCGCGCAGGCGGGGTTGACGAGCGATTGCTATCCGGTGCCGTCACTCCCACCATCCTTGTCATTTCCCCCCTTCTTCGTCAATTCCGCCGTCTTCGTGATTTCCGTGCCCTTTGTGTGTTTGCGCGCGGTACGTCGGGAACGGGCACGGCTCAACGCCGCGCACGCCGCTGCCACCAGCGCGCGCTGCGCTGTCGCTGACGCAGCGCGGCGCGCAGTTCGGCATCCGGATGTCGCGCCAATTGTGCGCGCTGCGCGGGGGTGAGGGTGATGTTGGCGGCGAGGCCGGCGCGCAGCAGCAAGATGTCCATGCGCGGCAGGCGCGACGGCCGCGCGTGCGCGGTGTGCGTGATCAGCGCCGCGCCCAGCCAGCTCAGCGTGCCGCGCGGCAGCGCGTGGTGGTCGCCGTAGATATCGGGCACGCCACGCGCCAGCGCATTGCCGACGCGCAGCGTGCGCAGCGGCCACGCATCGAGCGCGGCGAGCGCGTCGCGACAGGCTTGCGCCAGATCCGCTTCGGGCAATACCGCGCCGTGCAGCAAGGCCGGGATCAGCGCGGCGCGCGGCCGTTGCGCCCAGGCCACGCGGGCAGCGGCGGCACGCAACGCGGGATGCGCAGCGCGCCAGGCTTGCCGCCACGCCGCGGGCTGCGGGCATAGCCGCACTTGCGCCAGACACAGCAGCGCGCGCAGCGTGCCCAGCCGCGCGCGTGCGGTGTCGCGCTGCAACCAGTCGGTCAGCGGCGCGCGCAGCGCCGCGTCCAGCGCATCGGGCATGGCCAGCAGCGCCGTGGCTGCCGGTGCGCCCAGTACATCGTCATCCAACGCGCGTGCCAGTGCCGGCGCGAGCGCATGCACGCGCTGCGCCCCGGCGCAGTGCGCGGCCTCGGGCAGGCGCGCGACGTTGAAGGCCCAGGCGATGTCGTCGGCGCGCTCGTCATACTCGCGCGCAGCCAGTGCCGTCAGCGCTGCGGATTTGACCGCGCGTTCGGCTTCGGCCACCACCGACGCGAGGCGATCCAGCGGCGGCTGGTACAGGGTTTCGCGCAATGCCGAATGCGCGGCGGGCGCGTCGATGCGCGCCAGCATCTGCAGCGCGAATAATCGTGCGGCGTTGACCACCTCGGGCGGCTCGGCCAGCAGCGCGCGCAGGCCGGGGATGGCGGTGCTGCCGAGTGCGGCGATGCGCGGTTCAACCTCGGCGTGCTCGGCCAGGTCGTGGCACCAGCGCGCGATCTGCGCGGCGTCGGTGTGCGTGCCGGGTAATGCCTGCGCCGCGCTGCGTACGGCGTGCGCGGGATGCGTCAGCAGCGCGCTGCGCGCCGCCTCGCGCTGTGCATTGGCGGGCATGCGCGCCAGCGCGCGCAGGATTTCCAGTGCTTGCACCACATCGCTGGGATGCGCCAGCGCGCACGCCGCCAGCGCCGGCGCGGCGGCGGAATCGCCGCGCTTGCCCAGCGCGATGATCGCGCTCATGCGTGCCTCGGACAGCGGATGCTGCAGGGTCAGGATCAGGCGCTCGCCGTAAGGCCGCGCGGCCCAGGCGTCGAAATCGGCGCCGCAATGCGGGCAGCGCGTGTCCTGCGCGCCGACCTCGGCGTGGCACTCGGGGCAGAACCAGGTGGGCTGCTCGCTCATGACGTCGTGGGTGAACTGCTGCCCAGCGCGGCGGCGAGGCGCGCGATGTCCTGTGCCAGTTGCGCGGGATCGGCGGCACCGGCGCTCTGACCGGCGCGCAACTGGCGCTGGCGCGCGGCGACGTGGGCCTCCAGCCAGGCGTGCAGCGCCGCGGCATAAGCGCGGCAGGCTTGTTCCAGCGCCGGGCCGAACATCGATTGCAGACGCTGGCGTTGCCACGCGCGGCCCAGCGCACCCAGCGCGCGCGGCGGCGGTGCGGGCAGGGGCGTGGCCTGCCAGTCGAAGGCGGGCAGAGCGGCGTTGTCCTCGCTGGCATCCGGCGCCAGCATGGCGCGTGTCTGCTGCGCCAACTGGTGCGCGACGTCCGCCGCCAGCGTGCCCAGCGCGGCGGCATCCATGCGTGCCTGCGCGGCGCGCTGCAGCAGCGCGGCGGGCGCGCGTTCGGAAAACTCGGCGATGGCGCGATGCTGCGTGCGCGCGGCGGCGTCCAGCGCCAGCAGCGGCGCGCTGTCCAGCGTCGCGGTGCTGCCCGGGTTTTGCTCGCGCGCGGCCAGACGCAGGCTGGACAACACCTGACGCGCCAGACTCAAACTGCGCGTCTGGCTGCGCGCGGCGGCATCCACATGCAGGCTGGCCAGCAGCGGCTGCAGCTCATGCTCGCGCCAGGCGCGCAGTTCGTCGCGCCACGCCGGCACGCTGCTCAGCGCATCGATTTGCACCGTGGTGTTCAGCGCGGCGCCGAGCTGGTTGGTGAGGTAGTCGCACTGCTCGCGCACGGCTGTGCTGTCGACCAGATCGGATTTGGTCAGCAGCACGCGCAGCGCTGCGCCGCTGTCGAGTACGGCTTGCGCCAGATCGCGCTCCAGCTCGGTGAGCGTGGCACTGGCGTCGATCAGCAGCAGGCCCAGATCGCTGCGCGGCAGATAGTCCAGCGCGGCGGCACGCGCGTGGCCTTGCAGCGCGCCGAGGCCAGGTGTGTCGGTGAACACCGCCTGCGCCGCCCACGGCAGCGCGCCGAGGCCGACGCGCACCTCGGCCAGACGCTCGCGGTTGCCGGGATTGCCCTGCTCGCTGATGTGCTGCGCCAGCTCGTCCAATGGGCGCTGCTCGCGGCGGCCATCGAGATAATCCAGTTCCAGCGCAGGCTCGGCATCGGTCAGCAGGCGCGTGGTGACGGCGGTGACCGGCACCACGCCAACCGGCAGCAGCGCGCGTTCGATCAGCGCATTCAGCAGCGAGGACTTGCCGCTGCTGACGCGACCGACCACGGCCACCTCGACGCGCCCGCTGCGCGCGACCAGCGCGGCGACGCGCGTGCGGTACTCGCCGAGGCGATAGCGTTGCACCAGCTCCAGCAGCAGCGCGCCGAGTGTGTCGCCGGGCGCCGGTTGTACCAGCGTGTCCGGCACGCGCAGCCCATCCTGCATGCCTTCGAGCAGGGCGCCGATTTCCGCGGCCAGCGCACGGCAGGCGGAGGCGCCGTCCTCGTCCAGCGCGCCGAAGCCGGCCAGATGCGCGGGACGCAGTTCCAGCGCGACGTTGCGCAGCAGGGTGATCTGCGTGTCCAGCGCCCAGCGCGGATCCAGCTCGCCGTGGCGCGGTGCGGCGATGTTCTGCGCGCGCAGGAAGCGGCGCAGGCTGCCGCGCAGGCGTCGCAGCGCGGCTTGCAGCGCGGCGGCATCGGCTGCGGACAGCGCCATGCGATAGCGCGGAAAGACCTCGTCGCCGCGCGCTTGCGCGCCCAGCAGCAGCGCGTCGGTCAGCGTCTGCTCGATGTGCGCCAGGCTTTGCACGAGATGACGGCGTTGGTTGTCGCTGAGCACGAAAGCCTCCTGCGACGCGCATCATCGCAGTCTTTGCGACAGCCGCGACGTAAACTTTCCTTGCTTGGAGTCTCGATCAGGCTGCGGGTTCCGCGCGTGGCCGCCTCAGGCAGCATCCCCAGGGACACACATGCCCGGTTTACACGTTTATCGCGCCAGTCGCATCGAAGCGCTCGCCGAACAACTCGCGCAGCAGCTCGCGGCGCAGCCGCCGGCCGCGGTGCTGACGCCGCAGACCGTGGTGGTGGCGCACCTCGGCATGAAGCGCTGGCTGCTGGGCACGCTGGCGCAGCGGCGTGGTCGCGATGGCAGCTCCGGCATCGCCGCCAATCTGCACCTGCTGCTGCCGAGCGAGTGGTGGCTGCGCCTGGGCGATGCGCTGCTGGGTGTGGATGCGAGCGCGGCGTGGCAGCGCGAGGTGCTGCGCTGGCGCATCCTCGATCTGCTCGATGCGCGCAGCGACGATAACGCGCTGCGGCGCTTTCTCGACACCGCGCCGCCGCGCCGGCGCTGGCAATTGGCCGAGCATCTGGCGCGGTTGTACGGCGAATATCAGGTGTACCGCCCCGACTGGCTGCTGGCCTGGGCCGCAGGCAGCACGACGCCGCGCGACGCCGACTGGCAGGCGGCGTTGTGGCGGCGTCTGCTCGCCGGCAGCGCAACGCAACCGCGCGTGCAGCGCAGCCAGCGCGTGCTCGAAATGTTGGCGGCGGCGCGCGCTGAGCACGCCGAGCCGGTGCATGTGTTCGGCGTCAGCCATTTGCCGCCGGTGCTGCTGCAGGCGCTGCAACTGGCGGCGCGCACGCGCGCAGTGCATGTGTATTTTCCCGATCCGTGCCGCGAGCTGTGGGATTACCTGCGCAGCCAGCGCGCGCTGCTGCGCGCCGGCAGCGAGGCCGCGGCGCAGCACTTCGAAATCGGCCATCCGCTGCTGGCCAGCCTCGGCCGCATCGGCCAGGACTTCGCCCTCGCCCTGAACGCCGACGACAGTGCGCAGCACTGGCGCGATCCGCAGGATGACAGCGACGCCAGCATCGTCACCGCGCCGCTGCTGCAACGCGTGCAGGATAGCCTGCGCCGGCTCGCGCCGGAGCTTGCCGGCGCGCCGCCGGGTGCGCGCTCGCGCGAAGATTCCAGCCTGCGCGTGCACGCCTGTCATGGTCGCCTGCGCGAGCTGGAAGCGCTGCGCGATGCGCTGCTGGCGTTGCGCGTGCAGCACGTCGATCTGGAGCCGCGTCAGATCGTGGTCATGGCGCCCGACATCCAGGCCTACGCGCCGCTGCTGCCGGCGGTGTTCGGCACGCCGGGGCAGTGGCACGACGCGGCTTTGCCGTATCACCTCGCCGATGTGCCGCTGGCCGCCACGCACGCGGTGTACGCGGCGTGGCGCCGCCTGCTGCAATTGGCGCAGGCGCGCTGCACGCTGGCCGAGGTGCTGGACTTGCTCGACACCACGGCGCTGGCACGACGCTTCGGCCTGGATGGTGCCGCGCGTGCACGCGTGGCGCACTGGCTGCGCGAGGCGCACGTGGCATGGGCGCTGGATGCGGCGATGAAGCCCGCGTTCGGCGCGCCGGCCGAGGACTTGCACAGCTTCGCCTTCGGTCTGGATCGGCTCATGGCCGGCTGGCTGCTGGGCAGCGACGAGCCTGGGCGCGTGCTGCGCGCAGCGACCGCGACCGGGCAGACGATCGTGCCGCTGGTCGCCGCGGGCGCCGGCGAGTTCGCGCTGCTGGCCGGACTGGCGCAACTGCTGGATGAGTTGGCGCGCTGGCGCGCGGCGGCGCAGGCGCAGCACGACGGTGCCGGCTGGAGCGCCTGGCTGGCGCAGCGCATCGAGGCGTGTTTTGTCGCCGAGAGTGGAGACAACGCCGAGCAGGTCGCGCTCGAGCAATTGCGGCGGCTGGCGGCACAGCCCGCCACCGAACTGGCCGCGGCGGGCGTGGACCGCGCGATTCCATGGGACGTGATCAGCGCGCAGCAGCGCGCGGCGCTGGACGAGATACCCGCGCGCCAGCCCTTCGTCGCCAACGGCATCGCGTTTGGCGGCATGGTGCCGCAGCGCACGATTCCCTACCGCGTGGTGGCGGTGCTGGGCTTGAACGAGGGCGCGTATCCGCGCAACAGCCCGCGCTCGTCGCTGGACCTGATCCTGCGCCACCCGCGCAGCGGCGATCGCAGCGCGCTGGAGGAAGACCGCTATCTGTTTCTGGAAGCGCTGATGGCCGTGCGCACGGCATTGCACCTCAGCTACATCGCCGAGGACGCGGCGCAGGGCAGCGCGCGCAATCCCGCCGCGCCGCTGGCCGAACTGCTGGCGTTTCTAGATGACGCGCATGATTTGACGGGAAGTGCGGCGCCGCGCCCGTGGTGCGTGCAACACGCGCTGCAACCGTTCGCCGCGGTGTACTTCGAGCAAGCCGATGCCACGTGGCAGCCCGATCCCGCGCTGCGCTCGTTCGCGGCGGCTTATGCCGAAGCCGGCGGCCCAGGCCACGCACCGGCCGGCGCGGCGCCGCTGCTGCCGCGCGCGGGCCTGCCTGTTGCGGTGATGGAGGCGGACGCCTCCAGCCTCGCGCAATTGCGTGCGTTCCTGCGCAAGCCGGCGCAGGCGACGGCGCGGCAGATGCTGGGCATCACGTTGCCAGAAATCGACGACGATGCCGCCGAGGACGAGCCGCTGGCGCCGCGCACCGAGCCGCGCCAGCGCGTGCCCGCGCAACTGCTGGCGCACGCGCTGGCGCAGGGCCGCACCGAGCTGCCCACGCGCGCGCCCGAATGGCTGGCGCGCAGCGGCCTGCTGCCGGCGGGCGCGCCCGGCGCGCTGGCATGGCGGAGCTTGCGCGCACCGGTCGATGCCGCGCTGGCGCTGCTGCACACGCAGGCCTGCGCGCGCGCGCAGGCCGTGGAAATCGACTGCACGCTGTGCGTGGACGACGGCACCACGCTCAGCGGCAGCGTGTCGGCGCTGCGCGATGCCGAGGGTCGCCACTGGCTGCTGCGCGTGGAAACGCGCAAGACCCTGGATTTCAGCGTACGCCTGCCACTGTGGCTGGACTGGGCCGCGTTGGCGCTGACCCTGCCCGCGGTGCAACTCGGCGGCTGCGTGTTGCTGCATGTGCATGACGACAGCGCGGAAATGGATGAGGCCGCGGCCAACGTCAGCACCGACGCGACGGCGCTGCGCGCCGGCGTGGCGCAACTATGTGCGCTGCGCAGCGAGGTGCTGCACGCGCGGCGCTGGTATTTTCCGGCCACCGCGTGGGCCGTGGCCGAGTCCGCTCCGGAGCTGCGCATGGCGCGCGCGCGCGACGCATGGGAAGGCGGCTACGAGCGCAGCGGTGAGCGTGACTACACGCCTGCTTACGCCGCGCTGCTGACGCGCGGTCGCGACTGGATCGCCGAGCCGCGGGCGTGGCGGGACTTCGTGGCGCAAGCCTGCGCGCTGGCTGTGCTGGTGGGTGTACGCAACGCGGAGCAGGCCGATGCATAGGCCGGATGATTCGATCGACGCCGCACCGCAGGCGCTGGACTGGATGCGCCTGTCGCTGCGCGCGCCGCGGCGCGTGCTGATCGAGGCCAGCGCCGGCACCGGCAAGACGCACACCATCACCCTGCTGTATCTGCGCCTGCTGCTGGAGGCGTCGGACGCTGCCGCGGTCGATGTGCGCGACGTGCTGGTGAGCACCTTCACCGAGGCCGCCGCGGCGGAGCTGCGCTTGCGCCTGCGCGTGCGACTGGGCGCGGCCGAACAATTGCTGCAAGCGCATTGCGCCAATGCGCTGATGCTGGCATCCGATGAGCCCGCTGACAGCCTCGCGCGTTATGTGCGCGACCATCTGCCGCTGGAACCGCAGGCCGCGTTGCTGCGCGTGCGCCGCGCGCGTCAGGATCTGGACTTGGCGCCGATCCTCACCCTGCACGGTTTCTGCGCGCGCGTGCTGGCCGAGTTGGCTTTTGACGGCCACGGCGATTTGACGCCGGGCGAGCACATCGACGAGCACGAGCTGCTCGATGAATGCCTGCGCGATTTCTGGCGCCAGCGCTACCAGCGCGCCGAGGTGGATGCCGACGAGCTGAATCTGGTCGTGCCGGGCGGGCCGGACGCTCTGCGCGGCGAGCTGCGCGAGTATTTCGCCCTGTCCGCGCCGCGCATCCACGGCGGCGGCCGCGCAGCGCTGGACGCGCTGCTGCCCGCGCTGCTGACACCGCGCCGCGTCGCCGAGCTGGGCACGCTGGCGCAGGATGCGACGCGTTACAAACGCAAGGGCAGCAAGCTCGGCAACCGACTGACCGCGCTACATGCCTGCGCGCAGAACCCAGGCATCGGGCCGGCTGATTTGCAGCCACTGGTCAAGGAGTTCGATGGCGCACTGGTCGCGGACGGACAAAACCCGAAAGCCGCGCTACTGAGCGATGAACCGCTGATCAAAGAATGGCTGTGCGCTGCCGGACTGCTGCGCGAGTGGCCGGCCATCGTGCGCGGCGAAGTGCTTGCGGCGGCCATCGAATTCTGCCGCACGGCCATGGCGCAACGTTTGCTGGAGCGCGGTGGCTTCACCTTCGGCGCGCTGATCGAGCGCGTGCATGAACGCGTGGTCGATGACGCGAACTTCGCGCAACGTCTGTTCGAGCGCTATCCGTGCGCGCTGATCGACGAGTTCCAGGACACCGATCAGCACCAGTACGCGATCTTCGATGCGCTGTATCGCGCGCGCGGCACGCTGCTGCTGGTCGGCGATCCCAAGCAGGCGATCTACGCGTTTCGCGGCGGCGACATCGCCACGTATCGGCGCGCCGAGCGCAGCGTGGATGCGCGCGTATCGCTGGCGGTGAACTGGCGCTCGACGCGCGCGTATATCGACGCGCTCAACGGCTTGTACGCGCACGCCGATGGCGACGCGATGGGCGCTGGCATCGACTATCGCGCGGTGCGGGCCGGCGGCAAGGCCGATGCACAGGCCTTGCAGTGCGCCGGAGAAATCCTGCGCGCACCGCTGATCCTGCGGCTGCCGCAAGCACCCGATGGCGAATTGCCGGGCAAGCTGGGCGATGCCGATGAACTCGCTTTGCGCGCCTGCGCCGCCGATATCACGCGCCTGCTGGCGAACGCGGATTGCATGTTGGGTACGCGCGCACTCGACCCCGGCGATCTCGCCGTGCTGCTGCCCACGAACAGGCAGATCGCCACGCTGCGCCAGTACCTGGCCGAGCGCGGCGTGCCTGCCGCGGGCGCGGGCAAGGCCTCGGTGTTCGCCACGCCGCAAGCGGATGATCTCGCGCTGATCCTGCACGCGCTGCAGGAAGGCAATGCCGCATCCGTGCTGCGCGCCGCGTGGTTGACGGACTTGTGGGGGCTGGACGCGCCGGCCTTGTGCACGCTCGATGCCGATGCCGCGGCGCTGCAAGAACAGTTCGCGCTCAGCGCCGAGTTGACGCAGCGCTGGCTGCGCCAGGGGCCGCTGGCCCTGGTCATGACGCTGATCGAGCGCGCGGCGTCGCGTTTGCTGGCGCGTCAGGACGGCGAGCGTGCGTTGACCGATCTGCGCCATCTCGGCGAGTTGCTGCAGGCGCAGGCCGCGGCGGGATTTCCGGCGCACGCGCAACTGGCGTGGTTGCGGCGTCAGCAGGCCGATGCCGATGGCAGCATGGACGAGCACCAGCAGCGCATCGACAGCGACCGTGCGCGTGTGCAGTTGCGCACGCTGGCCAGCGCCAAGGGATTGCAGTTTCCGCTGGTGTTTCTGCCGCTGGCGTGGCGCCCGGACGGCGGCAGCCGAAAACGGCGTCTGCTGCGCTTTCACGACGCCGGGGATCGCCTCAGCGTGGACTTGGGTTCGCCCGCGCGCGCGGCATACGAACAGCTCGCCGCGCGCGAGGCGCAGGAAGAGCGCGCGCGCCTGCTGTACGTGGCGCTGACGCGTGCGCAGCAGGCGTGCTGGGTGTACTGGGTCGAGCTGGTTGGCAAGCGCACGCACGCCGAGGTGGCGCTGGGTGCGTTGCTGGAGCGCGCCACGGCCGGCGCGCTGGGAACATCGCTGGCCGAACGCTTGCGCCCCTTGCCGCAGACGCTGCCGCAAATCGCCATCGACGATTCCGCCGTTGACCATGCCGTGACGTATCACCCCACCGCCGCGACCGCGCGCGCGCGCGCAGCGCAAACGCCGCCGCCGGCCGCGCCACCGTGGCAGCAGTGGAGTTTCACCGCGCTGACGCGCCACGCCAGCGACGAGCCGCGTGCCGCCGCCGATGAAGGCGATGGTGTCGATGCGGATACCGATACTTGGCCCGAGGCCGCCGCGCACCCCGAGCTGGAAGCGCTTCAATCACTGCGCGGACCGGCCTTTGGTGATGCCGTGCACGCCATGTTCGAGCGTGCTGAGACGGGTGTGCCGATGGCGCGTCAGCAGGCGCTGATCGCGCGCGCGCTGGCCGACAGCGGCGTGCAGTTGCCGGCGCCCGAGGCCGCGCTGCTGCGCGCGCGTCTGGCGGCGCGCATCGATGCCTGCATGAGCGCGGATCTCGGCGACGGCTTGCGTCTGCAGGCGCTGGCTGCGGGCGATCACGTGGCCGAGATGGAATTCCTGCTGCCGCTGCACGCCGTGCCGCTGCCGGCGCTGCGTGCGCTGCTGCATCGCCACGACGCCGCTGCGCTGCTGCCTGAGTCGCTTGGCCACGGCATGCTGCGCGGCATGCTCGGCGGCTTCATCGACAAGATCGCCTGCTGGCAGGGCCGCTATCACGTGATCGATTACAAGACCAACTGGCTGGGCGCGCGCGTGGACGATTACCACGGCGTCGCGCTCGGCGCCGCGATGCACGCGCACCACTATCCGCTGCAGGCGCTGCTGTATACGCTGGCGCTGCATCGCCTGTTGCGTCAGCGCCTGCCCGATTACCGCTACGCGCGGCACATGGGCGATGCGCTGTATCTGTTCGTGCGCGCGCTGGATCTGGCGCCGCAAGCAGGGGTGTGGCGTCATCGATTCGATGCGGCGCTGGTGCAGGCGCTGGATGAACTATGCGATGGAGCACGCGCATGAAGTCCGTCGTCAACATGCTGGCGCCCGAGCTGGCGCTGCACGCCTGGGTGTTGCGCCACGCCGGCGATGCGCTGCTGGCGCGTGCCGCCGCCAGCGCCGCGCGCGCCGAGCGCGAAGGCCACGCCTGTGCGTGGCTGGGCGAGGAGGGTATGGACGCCGCGCAGTTCGCGGCCTTGCGCGCATCGTCGTGGGTCACGACCGATGTGGCCGATGCGCCTTTCGTGCTGGATGCCGCGGGACGCTTTTATCTGCGCCGCAACGCCGCCGCCGAGCAGGCCGTGGCCGCGGCGGTGCAGGCGCGTGCGGCGGCGTCGATCATCGCCGTGCAGGGGCAGGCGGCGCTGCTGGAAACCCTGTTGCCCGGCGCGGCCTCGGCCGAGCAGCGCCACGCGCTGGCCGCGGCGTTCGGGCGCAGGCTGTTCGTGCTCACCGGCGGGCCGGGCACCGGCAAGACCACGTCCTTGCTGGCGCTGTTGCTGGGTCTGCTGCGCCTGCATCGCGAGTGCGGCTGGTCCGGCTTGCCGCGCATCGCGCTGGCCGCGCCCACCGGCAAGGCCGCGGCGCGGCTGCAACAGGCGCTGCGCCTGGGTCTCGAGCAGGTGCGCGCGCGGCTGGGCGGCGCTGCCGAATGGCAGGCGACGCTGCAGCACATGCCGCCGCTGGTCGCGAGCACGCTGCATCGGTTGCTCGGCGCACGCCTGCACCGGCGCGGCGCGGCGTTGCCCGCCGACATCGTCGCCGTGGACGAAGCCTCGATGGTCGATCTGGGCCTGATGCACGCGCTGCTGCAAGCGCTGCGCCCGGACAGCCTGCTGATCCTGTTGGGCGATCCCGATCAGCTCGCTTCGGTGGAAGCCGGCAGCGTGCTCGCCGATATCGTCGCGGCGGCCACGCCCGGCAGCGCGCTGGCGGGCTGCAGCGGACGGCTGACGCATTCGCATCGCGCGCAGGCCGGGCTGCTGCCGCTGCTGGCGGCAGCGCGTACGGGTGACGCGGAGGCGCTGCTCGATGCGGCTGTCCTGGCGGATTCCGCGGCATCCGTCTCCGGCACCGCGCCACTATTCCTGCGCCGCGCGTCGCGCGATGCCGCAGGCCTGCGCGCCGCGTTGCACGTCTGGCTGCGGCGCCACGCCGATGTGTATGTGCGCCTGCTGCAGCCGGGCATTGCGCCCGCCGAGGCGTTGCAATTGCTGGGGCGTGCGCAACTGCTGTGCGCACTGCGTAGCGGCCCGTTCGGGCAGGTCGCCATCAATCGCGCGGTGGAAGCCTGGCTGCGTCAACAGCACGCAATTCCGGCCGGCTTCTGGTATCCCGGGCGCGTGGTGATGATCACGCACAACGACGCCGACAGTGGCCTCGCCAATGGCGACGTGGGCGTGGCCTTGCAAGGCCACAACGGGCTTGAAGTGTGGTTTGACGCGCAGGATGCCGCCGGTCTGCCGGTACCGCGCGCGCTGCTGCCGCACTACCTGCCCGAACACGAGCCTGCCTGCGCCATCACCATCCACAAGAGTCAGGGCTCGGAGTACGAGCACGTCGCGGTGCTGCTGCCCCCCGATGCCGATAGCCCGGTCCTCAGCCGCGAGCTGCTGTACACCGCGCTATCACGTGCGCGTCGCAGCGTCGAGCTGTGGGCCGGCGAAGACGCGCTGCGCGTCGCGCTGTCGCGCCCGGTGCGCCGCGCCGGCGGATTGCGCGAGCGCTTGGGTAGTCGGTAGCCGGGCCTCGGGACGAGCGCGTTGCGATTTTTCGCTTCGTTGCCCGGGACGACGCGCAGCGATTCACTCGTCATCCCGGACGGCGCGCAGCGTCGGGCCGGGATCCAGACGAGCCTTGCACGTGTGGGTGGATGACCCGCTGCGCGATTGTGCAGCGCTTCCGCTTGCGCGGGGATGGGGAGCGGTGGAGGTGCGTGGACGCTGCAACGTAGTGACGGCTGCCCGATAGCCGGCTATCCGTTATCGATTTCCGATTTCCCACCCCCGCCCATCAATACTTCCGCCCATCGCGATGCGTGAACCCGCCGCCACCGCCGGGCAGGTCGAGGTCGATATCGGGGTAGTGCGCGGCGTCGCCGACCGGGTTGCGCGTGCCGACTTCCAGAATCACCGCCTCGCCCGCGCCGCGATTCTGCAAGTGGTGCGCGTCAGCCACGCCGGCCTGAAAGCCGGCGCAGTCACCACGGCGCAGCACCTCTTCGCCGGCGTCGGTGACGAGTACCACTTCGCCCTCGAGCACGTAGATGAATTCGTCCTCGGTTTCGTGCCAGTGGCGCTGGCTGGACCAACTGCCCGCGGGCAGGCGCAGCAGGTTCACACCGAACTGGCTCAGGCTGGCGGCATCGCCCAGACGCCAGCGCTGGCGCACGCGGCAGGGTTGGTCGTAAGGCGCCGGATAACCCGTGCCAAAGCGGGTGGGTGCGTGGGCCGGATCGATCCTGGGCACGGTGCTGCTCCGTGGCGACGCCGCATGCGTCACCACGGATGTTACGCCGCGCGTGGTTCAGCCGAACAGCCGCTTGGCCAACTCGGCCACGTGTCTGCCCTGGTACTCGGCGACCGCCAGTTCGTTGCTGCTCGGCATGCGGCTGCCGTCGCCCTTGCTGAGCGTGCTAGCGCCGTAGGGCGAGCCGCCGCTGACCTCGTCCATGTACAGCAGGCCCTCGCAGGCGTAGGGCACGCCCACCACCACCATGCCGTGATGCAGCAGCGTGCTGTGGAAGGAAGTGATGGTGGTTTCCTGTCCACCGTGCTGGGTGGCGGTGCTGACGAACACGCTGCCGATCTTGCCCACCAGCTTGCCCTGCTGCCACAGCGCACCGGTCTGATCGAGGAAGTTGCGCATCTGCCCGCACATGTTGCCGAAGCGCGTGGGCGTGCCGAACACGATGGCGTCGTAGTCGGCCAGTTCATCGGGCCTGGCGACGGGTGCGGCCTTGTCGGCCTTGGCGTGGATGGCGGCCGCGGTTTCGGGCGGCATGGTTTCGGGCACGCGCTTGAGCGTCACCTGTGCGCCGGCGACGCCGCGCGCGCCGCGCGCCACCGCCTCCGCCATCTGCTCCACGTGGCCCCAGGTGCTGTAGTACAAAACGAGAACTTTGGCCATGGTTGGCTCCGCTGCGAAAGAGAACGCCAGCATGCCGCGCAGGACAGCGCTTGCGGCGCAGGTTCTGGAAACACAGCGTTGCTGCGCACGGCGCCGATACGTGCGTGACGATTCCAGGTCTGAAATGGCTGTTTGCGTGGCGCGCGAACACGCGCCAGTGTCTCGAGCGTTGTCCTGCCCCGACGACCTGTCCACCGCGGCTTGCGGTTTCGTATGCAGGTGCAAGCGACTTCGGTGCTGTCGCTACCCCGCCCCATGCCCGCGCAGCAGCGGCGCCAGCACCAGCGCCAGCACGCTGGCGTTGTACAGCGCGTGCGCGGCGTAGCCGGGCAGCAGCGAGCCCGAGCGCAGGCGCAGCCAGGTCAGGCCCAGCGCCAGCGCGATCAAGCCGGGCAGCACCTGCCAATGGCCGCCGGTGTCGGGCAGGTGCAGCAGCGCGAACAACAGCACGCTCAGCGTCACCGCCCAGCGCAGCGGCATGCGTTCACTGAGGCCGGCCAGCAGCACGCCGCGGAACAGGACTTCCTCGACGAAGGGCGCCAGCAGCACGATCATCAGCGTCAGCAGCGCGCGCATCCACAGGTGCGCCTGGTCGAAGATCACCAGCACCGATTGCGTCACGCCTTGCCTGGGGAACAGCGTCGCGTTGAGGCCCAGCACCAGTGGCAGCAGCAGCGCGGCCAGCAGCAACCCGCCCAGAATCCAGCGCAGGCCGGGCCAGCGCAGACCGAAGCCGGGCAGCGCCGCGGCGCGCCAGCGCGTCGGCCAGCGCAGGCGCAGCAGCAGCAGCGTGGGCAGCGCGGCCAGCAACAGCACCGCGGTCAGCATCAGGCTGCCGTGCGCGGCGAGCAGTTCGGCGGCGGGGCGATGCTCGATACGCGCGGTTACGTGCGCGCCCAGGTCCCACAGCAGCGCGATCACGATCTGCAGCGCGAAATACAGCGTCACCACCGCGACCGCGCGCCACGGGCCGAGGCGCGCCGGGCTGGGCTGGTCCGCACCGGTGGATTCGAGAGGAATGCTGGTTGTGCTCACGGGAAGCCTGCTTGGACAACGCTGCGCGCGGAAACGCTGCGCGGTTTCCGGCGTGCGGATGGGCGACGTACAGGCACTGCTCAGGGCGCGGGAGGCGGTAATTCGCGCACCGGCAGCGGCACGTTGCACACACCGATCCTGCCGGCCGGGCGCACGAACCACGGGTTGCGGCGGTTGCGCCGCGCCGCGATCAACGCGGTGAAGGTGGGCGTGTCGGTGCGCAGCGCTTGCAGGCGCGGTCGCCGAGTGGCGGGCAGTGTGTTGACCATGCGCATGGACAGAATGCGCGTGCGGTGCGCGGCGTCACGATAAAAGCCCAGCGGTCCGTGGCCGCGTGGCAGCGCCGACAGCAGATCCATGCCCTGCACCACGCGCCCGACCACGGCGATGTTGCGATCGAGCTGGCGCGGCGCCTGTCCGATCACCACGTACAGCTCGGCGCCGTTGCCGGTGTCCGGCGGATTGTCGCGGCCCACGCCGACCATGCCGTAGCAGTGCAGCAGCCATGCGTGCCGCGTGCGCGGGTTCTCGCCCACCGGAAAGCCGTGCACGAAACCGACCTCGGGCGCGTACACGTCGCCATCGGGCAGGCGCGTGAAATCCAGTCCGGCCGCGGCGCGTTCGTACTCGGCCGGCAGCGTGCGCGGCAGGCCCGCGGGCAGGGCGCGGCGCTGCGCCGTGTCGGCGTTCGGATCGCCCCATTGGGTGACGAAATCATCCTGCACGCGGGTGATGGCGAGGCCGTTCCAGTAGTGCGCGCGCGCCAGTGCCTCGATGTTGGCCACGTGCGCCGGCGCGAACCGCGGCGCCAACTCGATCACCACGCGCCCCTGCGGCAACCGCATCACCAGCAGATGCGCGGGATCGAGCTTGCGCCATGCCGAAGCCGGCGCCGTGGCGAGAATTTGTTCCATGCCACGCGGTGCAGGCGCCGCCTGCGCGGCCAGCGCCGCGCCCAGCGCGAGGACACTCGGCAAATAACGGTGGCGCAGCGGCATGACGACAATTCCGTGGGCAATGAGGCAAGCTTAATCGCGCGGCGGGGCGCTGTGCCGCTTCGTTGTTGCGCGCCCTCTCGTCCATGCCAAGTGGGAACCCCCTTCCTCCTCGCTGGGAGGGAGTAACGTGCGTTCACGCACGAGCACGCCGCTGGGCCGGTGCCTGGGGGAGATCCTTCGCGAAGCTCAGGATGGCAAAGCGCAGCGCCAGCGCGATCGCCCGCGCGGTGGTGGGCGCAAGCCATTCGCGCGCGTTACTTCGGCGCGCGCGTGAACACGTCGCGGCCGAAGGGCTTCAGCTCCGCACCTGCGGCGTAGCCCAGATGCGACAAGCCGAAGAAATCCTCGACCGTGCGCAGGAATGCGTAGTGGTTGTAGGGCATGTTCGAGACCGTGCCCGGCTTGATGAAGGGCGACAGCGCCACCGCGCCGATGCGGCCGCCGCCGGGGCCGAACTTGCCGGGCAGCGGGCCGCCGGGCTGGGGCTGCTCGCCGCAACAGGACTTGCCGGTGGTGCCCTCATCGAAGGTGATCAGCAGCAGGCCGTCTTTCTTGAACGCGGGCGAGGCGGTGATGCGCGGCACCCACTTTTCGAGAAACGCATTGGCCGAGATCAATCCGCCCGGCTGGCCGTTGGCGCAGGGTGCGTCGTGGCCGTCGTCACACAGGTCGGGCACGATGAAGTTGTAGTTGGGCGTGGTCGTGACGCTGGCCAGATCGTGTTCGAGGTGATCGAGATTGACCACGTGCGCATCGCAACGCGGCTTGTTGTCCACGATCGCGGCGAAGTACACGAACGGATTGTGCTTGGCGGCGTACTGGTCCTTGGCGGTGGCCAGTTCGGTCCAGTCCTTGGCGCCCAGCGGCACGTGCGCGCAGGTGGCGGCTTCGCGCGCCGGATCCTTGCCCATGTCCTGGAAGTAGCCCTTCCAGGTGAGGTGCGCGGCTTCGAGTTGATCCGGCAGCGACCGCACCCAGGACGGGTACACGCAGCCAGTGCCCAGCGCCTGACCGTGCGGGCCACGCGTGCCTGGCAGCACCGGCACGTACTTGTGGCAATCGTGCTGCGTGTCGGGATTGGGCGCCTGGCCGCTGATCAGGGCGATGTAGTTGTCCAGACTGTAGTGGCCGATGGCGTAGTACTGCGTCAGCAGCGCGCCTTCGGCGGGCAGGGTGTGCGCCAGATACGGCGCCAGCGATTTTTCACCGAAGGCCACTTGATAGGGCTCGTTCTCCAGCACGATCACGAACACGTGGCGCACCGGCGCCACGGTCTTGGCCTGCGCGATCACCGGCAGCAGCGCGCCGCAGGCGGAAATCAGCAGCGCCGCCAGCGCAGCGAGAGAGTAGCGGGTCTTCATGGGTTTTCCTGATGCAGGACAGAGTGAGTTTGGGATGAGTTTGTGACAGGCGCAGGCGGTAAAGATTCCATTCGCTTCACGTTGGCGCGCAGCGCACGGGGCATGACTTGTGGCAGGTCCACTAGATCAAACTTAGTAGTAGTATGCACTTCAACCTAGCCAGCCCTGCCATGCCGCCATGCCTGCAGACCCGCGCAAACCCGCAGCGCCATTGTCCGATGCTGATGCGCAGGATCTGGAAGCTTTCGTGCGCAAGTTCGACAAAGAGCTGGCCGCCGGCATCACCGCGCTGACGCTGCTCGGGGTGCTTGGCGAGGGCGCGCCGCTGTATGGCTACCAGATCGCCAAGCGCCTGGAGCGCGATGCCGGCGGCGTGCTCGCCGGCAAGCAGAGTGCGCTGTATCCGGTGTTGCGTGGATTGGAGGCGGCGGCCTTGCTGTGCAGCGAGGTGCAACCCTCGCTGAGTGGACCGCCGCGCCGCTATTACCAGATCACGCCGCTGGGCCGCGAGGCGCTGGCGCAATGCACCACGCGCTGGCGCGCAACGCGGCGCATCGTCGACACCATCCTTGGAGGGGAGCACGCATGACCACGCCACACACCATCGCCGAATACCTGCGGCAACTGCGCGCCGCGCTCAAGGGCGCCGACCCGGCCATGATCCAGGACGCGCTGTTCGACGCCGAGGAACACCTGCGCAGCGAACTGGCCGAGCATCCCGAGGAATCCGAGGCGGCCATGCTGGCGCGCGTCGCCGGCAGCTATGGCGCACCCGAGGAAGTGGCCGAGATCTACCGCGACACCGAGATCAAGGTGCAGCGCGCGCTGCACCCGCCGCGGCCGCGCGCGGGGCGCGGGCTGCTGGCGCGCTTCTTCGGCGTCATCGGCGACGCGCGCAGCTACACCGCGCTGTTCTACATGCTGCTGGCGCTGGCCACCGGCATCTTCTACTTCACTTGGGTGGTGGCTGGGCTGAGTTTGTCTGCAGGCCTCGCGGTGCTGATCATCGGCATCCCGTTCATCGTGCTGTTCCTCGCCAGCACGCGTCTGCTGGCACTGGTCGAGGGGCGCCTGGTCGAGGTGATGCTGGGCGTACGCATGCCGCGACGCCCGGCCTCGGCGGTGCGCGAGCTGCCGCTGTTCAAGCGCATCGGCGCCATGTTCACCGATCCGCGCACCTGGGGCACGCTGTTCTACATGCTGCTGATGCTGCCGCTGGGCATCATCTACTTCACCGTGGTGGTCATCGGTATCACGCTCAGCCTGGCGCTGATTGCCATGCCGGTCGCACAACTGTTCGGTTTTGCGCCGACGATGGTCAACGATGTGGCGTACTTCTGGCCGCTGTGGACGCTGCCTTTCTCCATGCTGGGCGGCGTGCTGCTGTTCTTCGTCATGCTGCACATCGCCCGCGGCGTGGGCTGGATGCACGGGCATGTGGCCAAGCATCTGCTGGTGACGACGGCGGGGTATTGATGGGGCCGGGAACGATGGGGCCGGGAACCGATAATCGATAGCCGGGAAACGGAGCTTGTGCTGCGGTACTGCATGCTGGTCCCCGCTTGCCGCTTGCCGCTTGCCACTTCCTATTCCAAGCTGCCGGCTACCCGCCCCAACTACGGATGCGCGGGCAAACTGGCCAGCAGCGTGGACACGCCGCCCCAGGCGATCTGCGCGCCGATGCACAGCAGGATGAAGGAGATCAACTGCTGCACGCCGTTGAAGGCGCTGCGCGGCAGCATGCGCCCCAGCTTGGGCGCGTAGCGGTAGCACACGTACACCAGCGCGGCCAGCAGCGCGGCACCGAGCAGGATGCCGAGGTGCGCCAACAGCGTCGCCGGCCAGCCCGGTCGCGTGGCCTGTGCCGATAGCGTCAGCACCACCACGATGGTGCCGGGGCCGACGGTGAGCGGAAAGGTGTAGGGATAGAACGCGCGCTCCAGCACGGCCTCCTCGTCGCTGACGCCGGGGGTGGGCGCGGCCTCCTTGCCGCCGGAGCTGAGCATTTTCCAGCCCATCGCCGCCAGCGTCAGCCCGCCGCCGACTTGCACCACCGGCATCGAGATGCCGAAGAAGCGCAGGATCGTCTGGCCCAGCACCTCGGTGACCACGATGAACACCATCATCATGATGGTCACGCGCAGCGCGAGGCTCTTGAATACCGGCGCCGGCGCCTCGCCGACCATGCCAAGAATGATCAGCGCGGTGCCCACCGGATTGATCACCGGCAGCAGCGCGGCGAAGGCCAGCGGCAGCGTGGCCAGGTTGTGCGCGAGGTGGCCCATCACATCAGCGCGGCGCGCGCCAGCGCCACGAACACCTGCACCAGCAGCGCGACCTGCATCAGCGCGCCCAGCGTGAACGCGGGTCCGCGCTTGCTGGCGTCACGCAAATAGGCGGCCAGATACCACGCGCGCGCCAGCAGCCAGATCGCGCCGAAGATGCTGGCCAGCAGCGGTTGCCCCAGCCACGCCGCCAGCGCCAGCGTGGGCAGAAACATCAGCGCGGCCTCCTGTGTGTTCATCTGCGCACGAAACGCGCGCTCGAAATCCGGGTGCCCGGTGGTGGCTGGCGCCTTGATTCCGTACAGGCCACGCGCGCGTCCGACCACGATGCTGGAAACCAGCAGCAGCAGGACAGCAAGGGCGACGATCAGGGCGGGCAGCAGCATGGTGCGGTCATCCGGCGCAATGGTGCGTAGCATAGCCGGCCTGACGCGCGTGGCGACGCTGTGGCGCGCATCACGCCACGCGCGGAACCGTGGCCACGCGCCGCGGTCTGAACTCGGGACTCGGGACTCGGGACTCGGGACTCGGGACTCGTTGTTGTCATCCCGAGCGTAGCGAAGGATCTCGGTACGGCACGCGCGTCGCGCATCATCATCGCAGCACGACCAGCACCCAGCCAGCGGGAGCACTGCATGTTCGGAATGACCACCGCAGCGCTGATGTGGAGCATGGTGTTCGGCTCCATCGGCACCGGCTACTTCATCTACGGCAAGCGCCAGGGCGAGGCGCTATGGCTGATCAGCGGACTGCTGCTGGGCGGGGCGATGTTCTTCGTCTACAGCTCCGGCTGGGTCATCGTCGTCGGCCTGCTGCTGACGCTGCTGCCGTGGATCTGGCGGCGTTTCACCTGATTCATCCGCGCTTGCCGTCGACGCTCAGGCCGCATGCCGCGGCGTCGCGCGCAGCGCATCCAGCCAGCGCACGACGCGCGCGACCAGATGCGCATCGAGCACGTCACCGGGCTGCGGCATGACACAGGCGATCGCCTTGCCCGCGCAGTGGATCAGGTCGTGGGTCATGTCGGGGAACCGCGCCAGCGTCGCTTGCGGCGCGGCGCGCGCGAGGCGCTGGCCATTGCCCGGCAACACCTGCACATCCTTGCCGCCTTGCGTGATCAGCATGGGCACATGGATGGCGCGCGCGAGCCGCGCCGGGTCGACGTTGATTTCGCTGCGCAACAGGCCCGCGGCGGGGGCGAACAGCCGCGCGAACGGATTGCGCGCCAGCGCGCCGCCCAGGCTCAGGCTGACGCCATGACTGCGGCGGATGGCAGCCAGCGTTGCGTCGATCTGCACGCGCTCCTGCGCGATCTGCGCGCGGCTCGCGCCGCGCAGTTTGGCCTCGGCGATGGCCTGGCTTTCGATGATCCGCGCCATGGGCTCGCCCGGACCTTCCAGCGAAATCACGCCGGCGATCTTCAAGCCAGGCGCCGCGGCCAGCGCGATCAAGCCGCCCTCGGAATGGCCCATGAGGACGATCTTGTGCGGATTGATCGCAGACCGCCGTGCCAACCACGTCACCAGATCGCGTGTGTTCCGCACATAAGTCGCCAGCGTCACGTCGTTGCCGTTGCCGGTGCTCGGCGCCAGGCCCAGCTTGTTGTAGCGCAGTACGGCGTAGCCCTGGCACGTCAGGTCGTAGGCCAGTTGCTGATACATGGAGTTGCCCAGCGCGCCGGGCGCATTGCCGTTTTCGTCGACCGGCCCGGAACCCGGCAACAGCAGCACCGCCGCGAACGGGCCGGCTCCGCTGCGCGGCAGAGTGAGCGTGCCGTGCAACACCGCGCCGGTCGAATCCACCGCGACCGGCTGCGCACGCAGGCATGCGGCCTGCCGCGCCAGACGCGCGGCCACCGCGCCGGTGGGTTGCGGTGCTGCTGCGCTCGGCGCCACGGGCACGATGTGCAATCCGGCCAAGGCGCCGCGCGCGTCGTAACTGAGCAGCAGGCCCAGCGTGGCACGGCTGAAGCGTAGCGGCACCAGCACGTTGCGATACGGCGCCGGTGCCGGGACCGCCTCGGCCGCGCCGTGGCCTAGATAGGCGCCATTCTGCTGCTGCAACTGTTGCCAAAGTTGCCGCAGTTTTTCGGATGACAAGCCTTGACGCATGGCCGCATCGAAGCCGTGCGTCGCCGCGGCCCAGCGTCCGGCCGCCAGCGCGTCGAGCATCGCCAGCGCCGCGCGCGCATCGGGCGCTGCGCGCGCCGCTGCGATCGGGCTTGCCGGCGCGGGCTGCGCGGCGCGGGTGGGCGCGCCGAGCATCAGCGCCGAGGCCATCGACAGACCGATCAGCAAAGCGTGGTGCCGTTTCATCACGTGTATCTCCTTGCGGGTTCGATACGGAGTCGCGCACCTCAGTGCGCGCGCTGGAACACCAGGCGCATGCCGAGATCGGGGTTTTCTGCGTGCACGATCTGCAGCAGCGCCCAGCCCTCGCGCCCGGCGTCGTTCAGTACCGTCTGCAGTGCGTCGTCGCCGATGCCGCCGATGAAGGCGGGTTTGAGATGGACCACGTGGTACTCGAAGCGGGTGTCGCTGCCGGCCATGTCGGATTTCTCGATGTGAATGAAATGGCGCGCAAGTCGAAGTTCATGCCGACGGCTTGCGTTTGCTCTGCGGCAGGCGCCCGGCTTGACGCAGCGCCTCGCGCAACACGTACTCGATTTGCGCGTTGAGGCTGCGCAATTCGTCGTTGGACCAGCGCTGCATGGCGTTCAGCACCTCGGGGTTGATGCGCAGCGGATAGGCTTTTTTAGCGTCGCTCATGCTTGTCCGCGGTGGGCGCCGGGTAACGCTTGGCGTAATGCAGCACGCCCAGAATCATCACTACCACAACGGCGGTGATGGGAACCGTCACGGCCAATCCAAGCCACTCCGCGGCCGATCGTGGAATGGTGGCCAACCAAGCCGCACAACCCAGCATCAGCAGTCCCATCAGGTAAGCCATCACACCGCCGAACGCAGCGGCCTTTTTCTTCCCTTCCTCGGACACACGCGACCAGTCGACCACGCCATGGACCAACCAAGCCCCTTGTGCGCCGCGACTACGCATCAGATGACCGATCACGAAAAAGGGCACGCTGACGACTGCCAGCGGCAAAGCCCGCACAACATCTTGCGTATCCAACATGGCGTACTCCTCGGATATGCGGATCAACCGTTGTACAGCGTGCCGGTGTTGACCACCGGCTGCGTGGCGCGATCGCCGCACAGCACCACCAGCAGGTTGGCGACGATGGCCGCCTTGCGTTCCGGGTCCAGTTCCACCACGCCGTCGGCTTCGAGACGCTTGAGCGCCATCTGCGCCATGCCCACCGCGCCCTCGACGATGCGCTCGCGCGCGGCGACGATGGCATTGGCCTGCTGCCGCTGCAGCATCACCTGCGCGATCTCCGGCGCGTAGGCCAGGTGGCTGATGCGCGCTTCTATCACCTTGAGTCCGGCTTTCTCCAGCCGCGCCTGGATCTGCTCGCGCAGATGCTGGTTGACCTCCTCGCCGTGACTGCGCAACGAGGGCCGCTCGTCGTGCGAGTCGTAGGCGTAGTTTTGCGTCATCTGGCGCAGCGCCGATTCGGTCTGGATCTTGAGGAAACTCTCATAGTCCTCGACCTCGAATATCGCCTCGTAGGATTCCACCACCTGCCACACCACCACCGCGGCGATCTCGATCGGGTTGCCATCGGCGTCGTTGACCTTGAGCTTGTCCGAATCGAAATTGCGCACGCGCAGGCTCAGCCTGCGTTTGGAATACAGCGGATTGGTCCAGTGCAAGCCGGCATCGCGCACGCTGCCGGCGTAGCGCCCGAACAGTTGCAGCACACGCGCCTCGTTCGGCTGCACCTGGAAAAAACCGCTGAGCAAAAACAGCCACAGCGCACCCAGCACGATGGCCGGCACGAACTCGGCGGGATCGGCGGCGACCAGCGCCGTCACGATCCACCACGCCAGCAGCAGGCCGATGATCAGCAGTGCGACCAGCGTGGCGATGCCCGGCAGCGAAAAACCTTTGCGTTCGTTCATGGCGAGTTCCTCATGTCCGGCTATTTGATATCATAATGATATCGTTCTTGCAAATTGGCAGATGCAGGATGCAGGCGCAGGTTGGCAGCCGATCGAGCACTCAGGCACGCATCGGTCATCACGCCGGTGTCGAGGCTCAAGCCATTGCCGACTTGCAAACTCGCATCAATGCCGCGCCGGCAAATCCACGTGCAGCAGCGGCGCCTTGCGGCCTTCGCTGGAAATGGTGAAACCCTCGCCATCGGCGTCGAAGGCCAGCGCTTCGGGCTGGCGCAGGCGCGGCAGCGGGATGAACACGGGCACGCCGGTGAAGGCCTGCCGCCAATCCTGCGCGGGCGCACGGCGATACCAGTAGGCGCCCTGCGCGGTGAGCAGCAGCGCCTGCTGCGCGGCGCGGTCGAAATCGAGCGCGGTGACGCGGCCGGCGCGCGCGCAGGGTTTGCTGGCAACGTGGCAGGCTGCGCCCAGTTGCAGCGTGCCGACGGCTTGCGCGAGCACCGTGCCTTGAGCCTGCAGCGGTAGCCGGTACAGCGTCGGGTCGCCGTCGGTTTTTTCCACCATCCAGAACTGCGCGCGTGCCGCGTCGGCGGCCAGTGCCTCGATATCGCGCGCACCCGCGGGCAGACGCCAACGCAGTGTCCACGCCGGGTCCAGCACAAGACCATCGCTGGCGCGTTGCGGCGCCGGTTCGCGCACCACGACGATCTCCAGCACGTCGCGCCAGCGCAGGTTGTCGCCCGTGTCGGCGATGGCCAGATAAGGCTTGCCGCGCAGCGTGAACGCGGCGATATCCTCCCAGTCGAACGCCGTGGCGCCGGTGATGCGCACCTGCGCCAGCACATGACCGGCACGATCCAGCGCGAACAACTCGGCCGGGTTGCCGGAGTCGTTGTGCGTCCAGTAGCGCGTCGGGTCGCTGGGTGAAACGGCGAGGCCCGAGAGTTCGCTCAGGCGCACGTCGTCCACCGTGCCCTGCGGCTGCGTGCGCGCCAGCGCGGCGCCGGGCGCGGCCAGCGCGAACGACACAGCGATCATGAGCGTGCGGAAATGTCGAGTGACAAGCATGCCGGCATTGTGCCAGCGTCTGCGCGCGCGCCTTTACAATGCGCGGCAACACACGCCCCGCTCCGTCATTGCAACATCCCACGCCAAGGAACCCGCATGCGCGCATTCGGCACGCCGCTCACCGCCACCGCCCGTCGCGTGCTGCTGCTGGGCGCGGGCGAGCTGGGCAAGGAACTGGTGATCGAGCTGCAGCGCTATGCCTGCGAGGTGATCGCCGTGGATCGCTACGCGCACGCGCCGGCGATGCAGGTGGCGCATCGCAGCCATGTCATCGACATGCTCGACGGCGCCGCGCTCAGGCGTGTCATCGAAGCGGAAAAGCCCGAGCTGATCGTGCCCGAGATCGAGGCCATCCACACGCCGACGCTGCTGCAACTGGAAGCGGAGGGCTGCACCGTGATCCCCACCGCGCGCGCCGCGCGCCTGACCATGGATCGCGAGGGCATCCGTCGCCTCGCCGCCGAGGAGCTGAAGCTGCCGACCTCGCCGTATCGCTTCTGCGGCACGCGTGCCGAGTTCGATGCGGCGCTCGCGGTGCTGGGTTATCCGTGCGTGGTCAAGCCGGTGATGAGTTCATCCGGCAAGGGTCAGAGCGTGCTGCGCGGCGACGCCGATCGCGACCACGCCTGGGATTACGCGCAGCAGGGTGGACGCGCCGGGCAGGGGCGGGTGATCGTCGAGGGCTTCGTGGACTTTGACTTCGAGATCACCCTGCTCACCGTGCGCCACGCCGGCGGCACGCTGTTTTGCGAACCCATCGGCCATCGTCAGGAGGACGGTGACTACCGCGAGTCGTGGCAGCCGCAGGGCATGAGCATCGAGGCGCTGAGCGCCGCGCACGCGCAGGCCGGCGCCATCACCACCGCGCTCGGCGGGCACGGCGTGTTTGGCGTGGAGTTTTTCGTCTGCGGCGAGGACGTGATTTTTTCCGAGGTCAGCCCGCGCCCGCACGACACCGGTCTGGTCACGCTGATTTCGCAGGATTTGTCCGAGTTCGCGCTGCATGCGCGCGCCATTCTCGGCTTGCCGATCCCGATCCTGCATCAACTTGGCCCCTCGGCCTCGTGCGCGGTGCTGGCCGCAGGCGACGGCCGCGCGCCGCGCTACCTCGGTGTGGATGCCGCGCTGCGCGAACCCGACACGCAGTTGCGCATCTTCGGCAAGCCCGAGGTGAAAGGCCGCCGGCGCATGGCGGTGACGCTGGCGCGCGCCGAAGACATCGACAGCGCCCGCGCCAAGGCGCGCGCCGCCGCCGCGGCGCTGCATGTGGAATGTACCGCGCCGCTGGCGTGAGGTGATCGTGGCTGTACGCGGGCGCGCGTTGCGGCGCCGTCATGTCGATACCCCACGGCGCCTGCTAAGGTCAGCGCGAAAGCCGATGGAGCGCGGCATGCATGCGATGAACCGGATGGCGCTGTCAGGGCGGGCACCGATCGTGCCGCGCATGCCATGAGCGCGGTGGACCAAACCGTGCATCCGCCGCGCCGCGCGCTGTGGGGCTGGGCTTCCTATTACGTCGGCAACCACGCCTTCACCACTGCGGTGATCACGGTATTTTTTCCGATCTTCTTCAAGGAGGTCTGGAGCAGCGGCGTCTCGGTGGAACTGAGTACGCTGCGGCTAGGCATCGCCAACTCGGCGGCCAGCCTGCTGGTGGCGGTGACCGCGCCGCTGCTGGGCGCGATCGCCGATCGCGGCGGCCACGGCAAGGGTTTCATGCTGATCGCGGCCGGCCTCGGCGTGGCGCTGATGCTGGCGCTGGCGGCGATCCCCGCGGGCGCCTGGGGCTGGGCCGCGCTGTGCTACGTGCTGGCCTCGGCCGGCAATTTCTGGGGCAACGTGTTCGGCGATGCCATGGTGCTGCGCGTGGGCACGCCGGGGCGCATCGAGCGCACCTCGGCGATCGGCTACCTCGCCGGGTATGCCGGCGGCGGCGCGTATCTGGCCATCGCCGTGGCGTTGAGCCTGCGCCCGCACTGGTTCGGCCTGCCCGATGCCGGCGCCGCGGTGCGCTGGATCTTCGCGCTGGGCGCGTTGTGGTGGGCGGCGTTCACGGTGCCGCTGATGCTGTGGGTGCCGGCCGCGCGCAGCGCCGATACGCGCCTGCCGCTGCGCCGTGCGCTGCGCGAAGGCATGGTGCAGTTCCTGGCCACCGTGCGCCATGTGCGCGCCTACCGGCCGATCGCGCTGTTCCTGGTCGCGTACTGGCTGTACATCGATGGCGTCAACACCGTCATCCTGATGGCGGTGGATTACGGCAAGGCCATTGGTCTGGGCAACGGTCCGCTGATCCTGGCGGTGCTGATGGTGCAGGTCATCGGCATCCCGGCGGCGCTGCTGTTTGGACGTCTGGGTGAGCGCATCGGTCCAAAGCGCGGGATTCTGATTGGCCTGGGCGTGTACGTGGCGGCCAGCGCCTTCGCCGCGGGCATGCATCACGCCTGGCAGTTTTTCGCGTTGGCCGCGGCGGTGGGCATGGTGCAGGGCGGCGTGCAGTTGCTGTCGCGCGCCTACTTCGCGCGGCTGGTGCCGCAGGATCGCGCCGGCGAGTTCTTCGGCTTCTACAACATGCTCGGCGAATTCGCCGCGATCCTCGGTCCGCTGCTGATCGGCCTCACCAGCTACCTCACGCAGGATCCGCGCGCGTCGATCCTCTCGGTGATCGTGCTGTTCGCGCTCGGCGGCGGCCTGCTGTTGCGCGTGCCCACGGTGCGCGCGCAAGTCTGAGCGTTGCCGTGGCACACGATACGTTCGGCGCAACGCCCTGGTTTGCGCGCGCCGAACCGGCAACGAGCCTGCATGCGCCTTAAGCATGATGGCTTGACGCCAGGCACATGCCACGCAATGGTGCGCGGCAGCTTGGCCAAGTGCAGGGAAGGTCTGCCTCGATGCGGTTGACTCGCAACGCATGGCTGGTGAGCGCGCACGTCCTGGTCATCCTGGCCACGGTGGCCTGTGCGTTGGCCTTGGCCCTCTACCGCATCACCACGAACCCCGGCATTCCCGGAGCGGATCCGCATTACCGATATTGGGCCTTGGGCTATGCACGGCCCACGGGCGTCAGCTTCGCAACGGTCGGCAGTTGGACGGTCGATGACCTGCCGCCCTTGCTGCCGCATGGCTTCTCCATCGGCAGTGCTGACTGGACAAACTCGAGTTTTTCACTCAAGCGCGGCGGCGCAAGGCAGAAAATCGGTAGCGAATGGGTGCAGGGCGACTACCTAGCCGCACTGCACCTGCATGTACTGGCAGGCCGGCTGTTGACCTTGGCCGACGTGTATCACGCGCGGCCCGTCGCGGTGATCTCGGAGCCCAGTGCGCGAAAACTGTTCGGCGGTGCGGCGGCGGCCCTCGGCCGGCACCTCTATGGCCCCAGTGGTTATGCCGTCACCATCGTCGGCGTGCTACCCGCGGGGTTTGCCGGCACGAATCGCGCGTTTGCTGCGCAACTTTGGATGCCCTTCGATCTGGGAAATGCCTTGTATGAGGGTCAAGTGCTGCATCCCAAGCCGGGACAACGTGCAGATTTGCTGTACTCAGAAATGGGTATCGCGCCCCTGCTCAGCACGCCCGCCCAAGCCTCCCGGGTCGAGGTCGACACCGTCTTGCAGCGGTTGCTGACCAGCCCCGCGACCCGCAAGCTGTTCCCGCCCGATGTGACGGCGCTGGTGCCGTCGCAACCCTACAGTCATTTCCCCGATGCCGAACGGGCGGCCGCGCGGCGCGTGCGCCTGTTTCTCGATCTGGCCCTCGGCGCACTGGCGCTGGCCGTGGCCAATGTGCTGGCCATTACCTGGCTGCAGTATCTGCGGCAGCGCCCGGTGCTGCGACTGGAGCGCATTCTGGGTGCGCAGCGTGCGCATTGGCTGCGCCGTGTCCTCGCGCGCGGCGCGCTGACTTTCCTGCTTTCCTTTGCTTTGGCATTGCCGGTGTTCTGGCTTGCGCTGCATCTGCTCAAACGCGAAATCAAGGAGAGCTATCTGGCGCAGTACCTGCAGGTGCATCTGCTATGGGCTTCCTTTGCATCGTGGCTCGCGTTGCTGCTGCTCGTGCTGTGGGTGATCGAGAGCCTGCCGTTCGTGTTGTTGCTGTGGCGCGAGCGTGTGGATGAAGGCCCGCGCGTCATCGGCAGCGCCGGGGACCGGCGCGTCGGGGCCGGATTGCAGGTGCTGGAAGTCCTGCTGGCGGCGACGCTGAGTATTGTGGCGGCGTGGTCCATGCAGCAGGCCTGGCGCATCGCGCACGCCAACCTCGGCTTTCTGGATCGACCGGCGACCCTGGTGACGATCGCACCGCGTGACGTTCAGATCCCGCTGCCGCTGGAGACGGCACGGCATGCAGAGTTGCTGATGCGCCAACTCGTGCAGGCGACCCGTGGCGTGTTGCTTGGCGCCGTGGCGGGGTTCGGGCCGCAAATCAGTGCCCACGACTTCGCTTTGCAGTATCCGCATACGCTCAGTGTCGGCACGCGAACCGGGGACGCGTGCCACATTTCCATGACACCCGACTGGGTGACGGCAACCGGCATGCATTTGCTTGCCGGTGAGAACCTTGCGCGCAGGCCGCAGGCGAACGGGGTACTCATCGACGCGACTGTTGCCGACCGGCTGTTCGGTTCGCCTGCGGCCGCCATCGGGCGAACCATCGACGACTCAGAGTTTCTGCCGAACTTCCAGGCAGTGGTACGTGGGGTCGTGACGCCGATCCAGTTGGCGGGTGCCGGGCAGCCGCAGTGCCCGAGCGTGTTTCGTGACAAGCGCGCCAATGGCATCAATTTTCTCTATGCCTCCAGCACCCTGGCCATCGCCCGCGTCACGACCGCGGCACAGCGCGCACGCCTGCGTCAGGTGTTGAACCGTGCCTTGGTGCAGCAAGGTGCCGCAAAGTTCTCACGCATCGAGCGCATCGAAGGCAGCGCGGCGATGCGTGCCCGGTTGGCAGCGCGCGTGGTGGATCAGGCACAGCACATGGCATGGCTGGCACTGTTTGCCTGGGCGATCGCATTGATCGGGATCGTGGCGCTGCTGCGCCTGTCCCTGGCGCAACGCAAGCGGCTGCTGGCGATACGCAGCGCACTGGGCGAGTGCCCGACGCACGTGTACCGCGATGTCGTGCTGGGTACGCTGCTGCTGGCCGGCCTCGGCATGGGCGTTTTGCTGTTTTTTCTGCCGTGGCTGGCGCAGCAGTTCGCGCTGCTCTCCGGCGCGCGGGCGCTGCCCTTCGGCGCGGCCACCTGGATCGCGCTGGCCGTGCTGCTGCTGGCGGTGTTCCTCGTCGCGCATTTCCCCGCGCGCCGCGCCGCGCGCGCCGAGCCGGCGGCGAGCCTGCATGAGCTGTAAGCACGCGCGCTGCATGCTCAGGCGGCCATTGCCGCTGAAACCTGCCAGTACGTGCATACGCCGACATTACGAATTCGCCAGGCGCGCGCGGCCACGCGGTTCGCGCCAGTTGCACGCAGGGCGCGGCCTGTCTGGCGCAGCGGCGCGCAGTTGTGCACATGCGGTGCGTGACACGGTGGCGTTTGCGTGGTGGCCAGCATTACGTCGTGTAGTCCGCGTGTAGGCGGCGGTGGAACCACGTGCTGCGCGCATCGGTCTGATATCCGGTTCGATGGCGTGCGCACCCGCCCGCGGCAGTCGCGGGCACGGCCATCGCGCGCTGCGCGTTTTGCCGCCACGCACCATCGTCAACGGATTTGCGTCTATCGCCTGATGAGGATCATCCGACCCATGAACCCGAAATCGCTGCATACCACTCTGGCCTGCGCCATCGCGCTGGCCCTGATCGCCGGCACCGGCGTGGCCCGCGCCGCCGATACCAGCGGCGCCGATGTGCGCGTGCTCAGCTTCCATGCCGATGTGCATGTGCAGCCCAGTGGCGCCTATACCGACCGGCAGACGCAGGCGATCGAGGCGCTGACGCGCACCGGCGCGCAGTCGCTGAACCCGTACCAGGAGGAATTCTCCAAGTCGATGGCGACGCTGAAGGTGGAATCGGCCTACATCGTCAAGGCCGACGGCCAGCGCATCGACATCCCGGCCGCCGACATCGTCGTGCGCCCGGCGCCGGCGCCGCCTGGTTCGAATGGCTCGCCGATCTACGACAATTCGCTGATGCTCAGCGTGGGTCTGCCCGGTTTCAACAAGGGCGACACGCTGCACCTGCAAACACTGAAGACGCAGCGCGAGGCTTATTTTCCCAAGCAGTTTTTCGGTGTCTGGGGGCCGGCCGAGAACGAGTCCGCGCGTGACCAGAAGATCGTCGTGCACGGCCCGGCCGGCATGCGGCTGCGCGCCGCGCAACGCGGCGGCTGGACGATCGCGCACGGCACCGCCGGCGGCAGCGAGACCTTCACCGCGACGCTGGCCGAGCATCACGCCGAGTTCCCCGGCACCGCGACCGTGGATGCTTCCGACTACAGCCCGGTGTTCGAGGTCAGCAGTTTTCCCAGTTGGGCCGCGGTGGGCGCGGCGTACTGGTCCACCGCGCAGGCCAAGGCGGCGGTGACGCCGCTGGTCAAGCAGGTGGCCGATCAGGTCGCCGGCAAGCTGCACGGCTGGGACGCGGTGCAGGCGCTGTATATGTGGGAGTCGCAACACATCCACTACATCGGCCTGGAGCTGGGCGTGGGCGGCTACGTGCCGATCTCGGCCAACACCACGCTGCAGACCGGCTATGGCGACTGCAAGCAGCACTCGACCCTGCTCGAGGCGCTGCTGGCCGCGCGCGGCATCCAGGTCGATCCGGTGCTGATCAACTGGAGCAACGGCTTCAACCTGCTGCCGCTGCCGGGGCTGGATTTCAACCACGCCATCGACTATCTGCCCAAGTACCACGTGTTCCTCGATGCCACCGGCGAGTTCGAGACGCCCGGACAACTGGCCATCGGCGAGCGCGACAAGGACGTCGTCATCTCCGGCCCGCATTCGCGCCTGGCGCGCACGCCCGGCGCCGAGCCCGCGCACAACAAGCTGGTGTATGACGCGACCCTGCATCTGGCCGCCGACGGCACGCTCACGGGTACGGCGCACATGACCACGCACGGCTGGTGGGCGTGGTTCAACCGCATGATCTTTTCCGAGGTGCCGCCGGGCGCCTACGGCCGCCTGATGAACATGCTGCTGACGCCCAGCGGCGGCGGCAGCGGCAGCTTCCAGCCGGGCAATCCGGCGCTGCTTGACCAGCCCATGCAAGTCGCCGCGACCTGGACCACGCCGGCCTATGCGCTGCCCGGCAAGACGCTGAGCGTGCCGCTGCCGGCCGGCCCCTACCTGGTGCCGAGCATGGCCGGCACCTCCGACCCGGTCAGTGCGTTGACCGCGGTGATCGGACCGGACAGCCGCCGCCACAGCGTGAGCACGTACTTCGGCGAAGTCGATTGGCGCAGCACGCTGAGCCTGCCGGCCGGCTACGCGCCCACGTACCTGCCGCCGAAAACCAGGCTGCGCAACGCGGCCGGCAGCTTCACCTACACGGTGCAGGACACCAACGGCACGGTGAGCGCGAGTTATCAGCTCAAGCTGGACCACATCGTGTACACGCCGGCGCAATACCCCGCGCTGCGCGCGCTGATGCTGGCGGACCTGCGTGCGCAGCGCGCCCCGCTGGTGTTCCACCACATCTGACAAGGATCTGCCATGAAGCTCAACAAGACCGCAATCGCCAGCGCGATTTCACTCGCTTGCCTGGTGCTGGCCGTGCAGGCCAATGCCGCGCCCGCCGCACCGCAGGTCAACTACCAGATCCTCAAGCAATCCATCGCGCTGCACGTCAACGCGGACGGCAGCTACAGCGAAACCGTGTCGCGCGTGTCGCAGCCGTTGACCATCGCGGGCGTGTCCGCGGTGGGGCATGTGGAGATCGCCTATCCGGCCAATTTCGCCACCGTGAAAGTGCTCGATGCCTACACCGAGACCGTCACCCACCAGCGCGTCGATGTGGTGCCCTCGCAGATCTTCAACCAGTCCACGCCGACCGCGGTGCAGGCACCGTTCCTCAGCGACGGCCACGTGATGAGCCTGCTGTACTCGGCGGTGACGCCGGGCGCCGAGGTGCACCTGAAATACATCGAGACCTTCAAGCGCCCATACCTGCCCGGCGTGTACGCCATCTCCGAGGCGCTGGCGCCGGAGATTCCGGTGCAAGCCACCGACATCAGCATCACCGCGCCCAAGAGCATGCACCTGCACTACCAGGCGCGCGGGCCGTGGCATGAGACGCGCGCGTCCAGTGGCGACATGGAAACCCTGACCGCGAGCGCGGCCTCGCCCTCGGTGGACTTCCCGCCGATGAATACCGCCGCCATCACCCAGTACGCGCCGATGGCGGTGCTGAGCACGGCCAGTGGCTGGCCGGCGATCGCGCGGGCCTACGACCAACTCGCCGGCAACGCGATGCAGGTGACGCCCGCGATCCGCGCGACGGCGCAGAAGGTCGCCGACGGCGCCGGCGGCGAGGTGGCGGTGGCCCGCATCTATCACTGGATGCAGCAGCACGTGCAGTCGGTGAATGTCGATTACCACCACGCCGGCTTCCAGCCGCCCACCGCGCAGAGCACGTTCGCGCGCAGCCTCGGTGACAGCAACGCCAACGTGGCACTGCTGTGCGCGATGTTGCGTGCGCAGGGCATCGCCGCGGTGCCGGCGCTGATCTCGCCGGCGCAGCGCTTCGTGCCGTATCCGGGCGCCGATCCGTTCGCGTTCAACCATTTCCTGGCCTATGTGCCGGCGTACCACCTGTTCCTCGATACCGGCGCGCGCTACGCCGGCGTCGAGGCCTTGCCCGCCGCCGACCAGGGCCGCCCGGTGCTGATCACCGGAGCCAACCCGCAGTTCACGCGCACGCCCGGCCCCGCGCCCGGATTGGTGCAAGCGCGCGAAGTGCAAAACCTCACGCTGCTGCGCAACGGCGATATCGACGGCACCAGCGTGCAAACCGCGGCTGGCTGGCGCGCCATGCTGGTGCGCCAGGATGTGCTCGGCGACCGCAGCGGCCGGCGCCTGCAGCAGTTCATGCAGAACGGCTTCTACCTCGGCGGCAAGGCCGGCTCGATGCACGTGGTCGATGTGCGCAACCGCGAGGATCTGGACAAGCCGGTGGAGATGACCTTGCAGTGGCACGACAGCGACGCCGCCATCCCCGGCAAGCAGATGGCGCTGCTGCTGCCAACCCCCGGCACCATCGCCGCGACGCTGGTGCCCTTCACCAGTCAGGCCACGCGCAAGTATCCCAGCGTGCTGCAGCCGGTGACCATTCAGCAGGTCATGCACCTGCACCTGCCCGCCGGCATGCAGCCCGAGCAACTGCCGCAGAACCGGAACATGAGCACGCCCTTCGGCACCTACACGGTGAACTATCGCTATGCCGACGGCGTGCTCAACGTGGACAAGCGCCTGCAGCTCACGCAGTTCGTGGTCAGCCCGCAGGAATACCCCGAGCTGCACAAACTGGCGCTGCTGGCGGTCAGCAGCGAACGCAAGGCGGTGGTGCTGCACGGCGCGGGGTGAGCCTGCGCGTTGATGATCGGCCGCGGGCCGATCATGCGCAGGCGAACGCGCGAGCGCTGTGCGCGAGGGCCGGGGCTGTTTGGCGCGTTGATGATCGGCCGCGGGCCGATCATGCGCAGGCGAACGCGCGAGCGCTGTGCGCGAGGGCCGGGGCTGTTTGGCGCGCTGATGATCGGCCGCGGGCCGATCATGCGCAGGCGAACGCGCGAGCGCTGTGCGCGAGGGCCGGGGCTGTTTGGCCGCGGCGCCGAGTGAGCCGGTGTCGGAGCCGCCAGCCTTCGTCATTCCCGCGC
>JAKAWV010000008.1:121168-129731 GCA_021827205.1 Pseudomonadota bacterium
TGATGATCGGCCGCGGGCCGATCATGCGCAGGCGAACGCGCGAGCGCTGTGCGCGAGGGCCGGGGCTGTTTGGCCGCGGCGCCGAGTGAGCCGGTGTCGGAGCCGCCAGCCTTCGTCATTCCCGCGCAGGCGGGAATCGCTTCACAACGCGAAGCGGGTCATCCGCACGCTTGGCGCGGGTCTGCGGCATCTGGATCCCCGCCCACGCCTTCGCGGGGGCAGGCTCTGCGCGGGAATGACGGTGTGGGGCTGCGGAGCGCGGCATTGACAAGAACTAACGTGTTGGCGATGGCGCATGTCGACACGTTGGGCATGACCGGCATGAGTTCGAAACTCGCACAACTTGCGAATTCGCAAACGCTGCCCATTGACAGCACCGGCTTGACAGCCTGATCGTCGCGCAACGGATGAGGAGGGGCAGTGATGCGCAACAACGCCTGGATGCAGATCGGCGCCTATGCCTTGCTGGCACTGGCCATCGCCGCCAGCGCGCTGGCCTTCGCCTGCCTGCGCGTGCTGGACACCGCCAGTATCCCGGGTACCGCGCCGGGCTATCGCTATTACACGCTGGGCGTGATGCGCAGTACGGGCCCGAGCTTCGCCATTTCGAGTGCTACGCTGCAGGCTTTGCAGGGCAACTGGGCCGATGGGCTGCGTGCGGGCATGGCCATGTCCGACCAAGGTTTCCAGGTGCGCACGCCGGCACAATCGGGCATGGGGCATGTCGCGCGCGGCGAATTGGTCAGTGGCGCCTACCTGGAAGCCTTGCGCCCCAAATTGCGCGCTGGACGCTTGCTGGAGCCGGTCGACATGAACGCTTGCCTCCCGGTGGCGGTGATCTCGTCGGCTCTGGCGCGCGCGCTGTACGACAGCCCCGCGGCCGCGATGGGGCGCAGTTTGATGCTGGCGTCGAAAGGCATGCCCCCGGGCATGGTGGTGCGCGTGGTGGGCGTGCTGGCTGCGGGTTTCCACGGCGCCTATGGCGTGCGCGACACGGAGATTTGGCTGCCGATGTCGCTGGCGCCCGCAATCAACCACATGCCGTCCACGGCCTGTACGGCCAAGTCCGCGCATGCCGGTGGCACGACCTTCAGCACCTTCAGCGTCATCGGCCCGCCCGCCGTGCTCAGTGCCCCGGCAGAAGTCGCGCCGGCGCAGCTCACCACGTTGCTGGGCAATGCCTGGCAACACCTGCCGGCCGCCGCGCGCGGCAAGGACCAGCAGGGTTTGGTGGTGTCCGCGCCGTTCTCGCTCTCGCCGCAGGCGCGCTTGCAAAACGCGCGCCGCACCACGCTGTATCTGGCGCTGTCCCTCGCCGCGCTGGTACTGGCCACCATCAACGTGTTCACCCTGCGCTGGCTGGCGCTGGTGCGGCGCCGGCACGTGCTGCAACTCGAGCGCGTGCTCGGCGCCACGCGTGCCTTCCTGCGCCGGCGTTATGTGCTGCGCACGGCGGCGCTGGCGCTGGCTTTGCTGCTGGCGAGCGCGGCGCTGAGCGCCCTGGACTACTGGGCGCTGCATGCGCTCACCGGTCACGACAGCGCGCTGTGGGCCAGCCTGAGCCTGCCGGCGCTGGCCGGCGAACTGGCGTGGGTGTTGCCGCTGCTGCTGCTGATCGTGGTGCTGGCCGAGGCCTTGCCGCTGCTGGTGTTGCTGCAGCGTGAGCGCATCGACGGCGGCAGCCGCGTGGCGCTGTCGCGCGCCGATCGCGGCATCGGCATCGGCGTGTTGGTGGCCGAGGTGTTGCTGGCCGCGGTGATGAGCTGCGCGGCGGCCTGGGCGCTGCATTACGCCTGGCAGCAACGGCATGCTGATCTGGGCATGCTGCGCGCGCCAGCCAGCGTGGTCGCCATCGCGCGCAAGCCGGGCGGGCCCGATACCGTCAGCTTCACCGTGAACCAGTCCAGCGCCGAGACGGCGCAAGGCTTGTTGTTGCGCGCGTTGCGCGCGGCCCTGACGAGCGCGCTGCCGGGCCATGAACTGGCGCTCGGGCCGGTGCCCGGCAACGGGCTGATGACCTCACCCGATTCCTACACTGCAGGCCGTCGTGCCACTTCGGCGATGAGCATGAGCGCCTCGCCGCAGTGGTTGTACGCGGCCAGCGCGGCGCTACTGGCGGGCAACGATTTCAACGCCGCGCATCCCGATCCAAAAGCCGTGCTGATCGACGCGCGGACGGCGCGCGCCCTGTTCGGCAGCGTGCGTGGCGCCGTCGGGCAGACGCTGCGATCGGGCATGCCGCCCAGCACACTGCGTGTGATCGGTGTCGTCGCGCCGCTGTATCTGCAAGGCCCCGGTCACGATGCCGAGCAGGTCGTGATCGATGACGCGCGTACCGGCGCTCCGTACTTTCCCATGATCGGTGGCCGCCTGCTGATCCGACCGCGCATCGAGGCCGCGCAGCAGGCGCGGGTGCGCGCCGCGCTCGACGCCGTATTGCAGCGTCAGGCGCCGACCTTGCAAGTGACCCGCATCGAATCCAGCCAACGACTGCTGGCGCGACTGACCCGGCCGCAGACGCGCCAGGCGCAGGTGTTCCTCGCCATTGCGTTGTTCGCCTGGGCGATCGCGCTGTCCGGCGTGGCCGCGCATCTGCGCCTGTATCTGGCGATGCGCAGGCGCCTCGCGGCGATCCGCTCCGCGCTGGGCGCCGGCCCGCGGCGGCTGTATGGCGAGGTGCTGGGCGGTACCCTCGTGCTGGCGCTGGCCGGCATCGTGCTGTCGCTGCTGGTGGCGCCGTGGCTGGCGCAGCAATTCGCGCTGCTCTCCGGCGCGCAGGTGGCGGCGTTCGGCGTGGCCACGTGGATCGCGCTGGCCGTGTTGCTGCTGGCGGTATTTACGGTGGCGCACTTCCCCGCGCGCCGCGCCGCGCGCGCCGAACCGGCGGAGAGCCTGCATGAGCTGTGAGTCACGTGCTCATGGCATTGCCGATCATCAAGATCACGCAATCGTAGGTATTCGGGTGGTTGTTTTGTAGTCGGATGGGTGGATACATGGTCCCGCACGACCACTTGCGCAGGGACTCCCGGATGAGTGCGGCAGGTACGGCAGAGGGGCACCGGCTATTCAGACCCGAGGCGCTGGAAGCGCAGCGTCAGACGTTGCCGGGGCGCATCCTGATCAACACGCCGTTGGCGCACTGGCTGCTGGCCGCCACGGCGGCGGCGCTGGTCGCGGCCTTGTTCGCTTTTCTCTGGTTCGCCCACTACACGCCGCGCATTGCCGAGGTCGCGTGCCGCTGCAAGCGCAGATTCCAATGGCGCGAAATGCTGCCGCGGCGCGCGCGCTGATGCTGCGCCAGCCTCATCCCGAGGCCCTGGGCATGGCGAGCCATTCCATGACCGAGGTTCGCTGCTCATGAAGCGAAGAATCGCGGCGTATCTGATGCTCAGCGTCGCACTGGCGGCGACGGTCTTCTGCTACACGTTGCTGCAAGGGATGGCGGGTGACCATATCCGGGGCGCCTCGTCGCAACGGCGCTATTTCACGCTCGGTGTGCAAATGACGAGCGGCGTGAATGATGCGGTCAGTACCGAGCTCGTCGACCAGTTGGGGCAACGCTTGCCGCACTCGTTTGCAGTCGCAACATCACTCGACGGCCCCCCTGAGTTTTCCAGCCTGGCTTTGCCGGACGGCTCGAAACGCGTCGACATGGCCTTGGATATGGTCCGCGGGCAGTACTTCCAGGCTGTGGATTTGCGCCACGTGCTCGGACGGGTGATCTCCCCGGCCGCGGCGCATGCAAATGCACCGGTGATCGTGATCAATCGCCGCTGCGCGGATGCGTTGTTCGGCAGTGCGCAGGCGGCACTCGACCGCGCCCTGATCCTCCATATCGGCGGTGGCAGTTCCGCAGGCCCGCGCCAGGTGCGTGTGATCGGCGTGATCATGGGCAGCTTCACCGGGATCCGCGCCTATGACGAACACTTCCGGCATCAGCCGGTGGCATGGGTGCCACTTTCGTTTCCGATTGGTACGCCGACATTACTCAGCGTTCCTGCGAACCTGCCGCAGGCTGAAGTCCGTCACGAGCTGGATCTGGCCTGGAGCGGCTTGCCGGCATCGGTCAGGGGCGTGGGCAACCACGGCCTGGTCTTCACCCAGCCGTTTTCCACCGAGCCTGCAGCGGTGGCCACCACAACGCACAAGCTTGGGCTTTATCTCGATCTCGCCGGTGCCGCACTGCTGCTGACGCTGGCCAATCTCATGGCGGTGAATTTTCTCGAAGCCTTGCGGCGTCGCACAGTACACGCCATCGAGCGCACCCTGGGTGCGACACGCGCCTGGCAGCTACGACGCGTGTTGTATCGCGCGCTACTGGGGGCACTGATGTCGCTGGTGGTATCCGGGGCGCTGCTGGCTGCAGCCCTCGTGGTCGTGCAGCGCGCAATTGTTGCCCTGGGATGGTTCGGCTTGATGGAGTCGCCGTGGGGGCGCGTTGGGGGCGTTCTGGATTGGCCCCATCTGTGGATCCCGGCGGTCGCGCTGATCGCGGCGGTGGTCCTGATCGAAGTGCTGGTCCATGGCGTGCTGCTGACGCGCGAGCAGCGGGCATCCAACTCGATGCAGGTCAGCAGCCCGCGCGGCGAACAGCAGGTCGGTGGTGTGATCCTCGCGCTCGAGTTCACCCTGGCGGCGTTGCTCGCGGTGCTGGCCGGTTGGGGCGTGCAGTACGCCTGGCGGATGGCGCACGAAAACCTGGGCATGCTGCAGGGGCAGCGACTCACGTTGCTGTCAACGAAATTCAACAAGTCCTATTACTCGATGCATCCGGATGCATTCGCAGAGGCGGTTTCGAGTGCCGTGCTGGCTGCGGCTCTGCGGCGCGCCATTGCTGGCATCGAGCCGCACGCGGACGTCGCCTTCGGCCCGGTGGTCGGTGTCCAGTTTCGCCACGGTAATGGCAATTTCCATGACGGGTCTGGAAAGTTGGAGGCAGGTCAGGCCGGGATCATCACGCAAAAGTTCGTCGCCTCGGCGAGTTGGCTGCCGGTTGGCGAGGGGCACCTGCTGGCCGGGCGCAATTTCAGCCGTCACCACCCGGATCCCCACGAGGCCCTGATCGACGCCGATGTGGCGCGGACCTTGTTCGGCAGCGTGCGGGCCGCCGTCGGGCGGCAGGTGCATTTGAAGTTTCAAGTGAATTTTCAAGGCGAACCCACCGTGTTCTTACGCGTGCGGGGGGTGATTGCGCCGCTGCGGCTGGACGGCCCGGGCCATGCGCCCGTGGCGAGTTGGATCCAGCCACTGCAGGGTGGCGATACGGCCGCCCGTTTCATGGGCGGAGACATCCTTGTTCGCCCAGAGATTCCCGTTGCACGTGATCAAGCGCTGCTGGCGGCAGTGCAACGCGTCTTCGCGAAGGATGCGCCGTACATCGAGCCGAGTGGAGTCCGGTCGAGCACGCAGGCAGTGAGCAGACTCGATCGCCCGCAGCGGATCCTGGCGACGGTGTTCGGCGCGGTGGCTGGGTTTGGCCTGTTGATCGCCCTGACCGGGCTGGTCGTGTTGTTGCGGCTGTTTCTGGCCATGCGCAAACGGGTGGACGCGATCCGGCAGGCGCTGGGGGCGAGTCCGCGCCGCCAGTACACCGGCGTGGTCGTCGGCACGTTGATTCTTGCGCTGGCGGGGGCGTTGCTGGCGCTGTTGTTCTCACCCTGGCTGGCGCAGCAGTTTGCGCTGCTCTCCGGCGCGCAGGTGGCGCCGTTCGGCCCAGCGACATGGATCGCGCTGGCGGTGCTGCTGCTGGCGGTGTTCCTGGTCGCGCACTTTCCCGCGCGTCGCGCGGCGCGCGCGGAGCCGGCGGAGAGCCTGCATGAGCTGTGAAGCTGATCAGCCGCAGCGTATTGCGTGTTGGCGCGCATCGCGTGCGTGTGATGTGCGTCGCTGCGCACCCTGTATGCACGGAGGTGGGCGGGGCGCGCGCATCGTGGAAGGCTTGCGAATTCGTAAACGCACCGCAGTTGACAGCGAATCGCCATGGAGCGGACGCTGCAAATCCATTCGGCACGGAGTGGCTGCATGAAGCACAGGAGCCGGTGGGGTTCGTGGGGAGCCTATGCACTGCTGGCGCTGGCCGTCGCCGCCACGACGCTGGCCTTTGCCGTGCTGCAGGCCTGGGATTCGCCGCTGATCCCCGGCGCCGCGCCGGGGTATCGCTATCTGGCGCTGGGATATCAGCGCGCCAGTGGCGATGACTTCGCCAGCCTCGACAGCAGCACACTGGTCAAGCTCTTGCCCAAGCTGCCATCGGCGTGGCGGCTGGGCATGGGCTTTTCGCAGCACGTCGCGCTGGGCGTGCGGCCGGGCAAGAACCTGCCGCGCGTCAAGATCGCGATGGTGTACGGCGAGTACCTGCAGGCCCTGCATCTGCATCCGCTGGCGGGGCGCCTGATCGACTTGCGCGACCAGCAGGATGGCGTACCGGTGATCGTGCTCTCCGCCATCCAGGCGCGGCATTGGTTCGGCGGCGCGCCGGCCGCCGTGGGCCGCAGCGTGTATGACGCGCATGGCTTGGCATTGCGGGTGATCGGCGTGTTGCCCGCAGCCTTCGCGGGCACCGAGAGCCTCCTCAGCAGCAAGCCGGTGCAGGGCTGGGTGCCCGGCCCGCTGATGTTCCTGATCAGCGCGGGCAAGTGGCCGTCTCAGAAGGGCCAGAAGCCCACCGGCGATCTACTCGCGAAGATACCGATGGCCGGTCCCGCTCCCTTGTTGAGTGTGCCTGGCGCGACCAGCCGGCCGCAGTTGCGTGCGCAACTCGCACAGTTCTACGCGCAATCGGTTTCGGTGCTGCCCAAGGATCTGACCGGCCTCACCACCGCAGCGCCCTACAGCGTATTTCCAACCGTCCAGCGCCAGTACGCGCAGCGCATGCGCCTGTTCTTCGGGCTGGCGTTCGCCACGTTGATCCTGGCGGCGGTGAACGTGCTGGTGCTGCAGTGGCTACGCTATCTGCAGCGCCGCGGCACGCTGCGTCTGGAGCGCGTGCTGGGCGCCCGTCGCGGCTATCTGCTGCGGCGCTACGCGTGGAGCAGCCTGCTCGTTGCCGCCGGTCTCGGCATCGGCGCGCTGTTGTTGGTCGCGTTGGGTGCCCTGCTGCTGCGCCACCTGGCGCCTAACATCGACGCGGTGCTGACCGCGCACGCCCTGCTGCGGTCGCTGCTGGGGCTGCTGCCGCCATTGGTGCTGTTGGTGGCTTTGGCGCAGGCGCTGCCCATGTTCGTGCTGCTGGCGCGCGAGCGCCTGGACAGCGCGCAGCGGGTGTCGGGTGCGCGCGGCGATCGCGCCTTCGGCAGCGTGCTGCTGGCCGCCGAGATCGCACTGGGTGCGCTGATGAGCGTGCTGGCGGCCTGGGCGATCGGCTATGCCTGGCGCAGCACGCACCAGAACATCGGTTTCCTGGACCGGCCGGCGACGATCGTGCAGGTCGCACAGAGCGGGAACCTTGACGTGCTGCTCGCTCACGTGGACCCGGCAAGAAACCGGCTGCAGTTGCAGCAGGTGCTCAAACTGCTGACGGGCGGGCAGGCTCTGACACCGGCAGGTATCGGTCCGGCCATCCAGCCCAATTTTGGATTCGACTTTCCCAAGACGATCAGCGTCGGCGCGCGCAGCGCAAGCGTGTGCAAGGAAGAGGTCACGCCCGGGTGGCTGCAGGCGAGCGGGGTGCGCATCATCGCCGGGCGGGGCTTCGCGGCCGCCCACGCGCAACCCGACACCGTGCTGTTGGATACACGCTTGGCCGCCAGCTTGTTCGGCTCCGCGCAGGCCACGGTGGGTCGCAATGTCACTGAGCCCGGCGAGCTGAAGCCGCAGCGCGTGATTGGCGTGGTGGCGCCGGTGTACCTGCACGGGACGCGGCGCGACGGTTGCCCGGTGCTGTTCGCCGATCTGCGCGACAACAATTTCGGCCTGCTCGGCAATCCGCACAGCCTGATCGTCGGCGCCCGGCTCGATGGCGGGCACCGCGCGGCGTTGCGCCAGCGCCTCACCGCGTTCTTCGCGCGCGAGCACATGGGCCTCGCGATCAGGAGCATCCGCGGCACCACGCAGACGCGCGACTGGCTGGCCGCGCAGCAGATCACGCAATCGCGCGTGTTCACCGCCATCGCGCTGTTCGCCTGGGGCATCGCGCTGTCGGGCATCTTCGCCCTGCTGCGTCTGTATCTGGCGCAACGCCGGCGCCTGCTGGCCATCGAGAGCGCACTGGGCGCGACGCCATCACGCACCTACTTCAGCGTGGTGCTGGGCACGCTGGCCGTGGCCGGCATTGGCGCGATCATCGCCCTGCTGCTGGTGCCTTGGCTGGCCACGCAATACGCGCTGCTGTCCGGCGCGCAGGTGGCGCCCTACGGTGCGGCGACCTGGATCGCGCTGACGGTGCTGCTGCTGGCGGTGTTCCTGGTGGCGCATTTTCCGGCGCGCCGCGCGGCGCGTGCGGAGCCGGCGGAGAGCCTGCATGAGCTTTGATCCGGCCTGCCGCTTGACGCCGTACGCGCCGCGCGCGAGGGTGCGCGCATGGCCCGCCGCGGGCGGGCGCGCAAGGGAATGGCCGCAGCGATGA
>JAKAWV010000027.1 GCA_021827205.1 Pseudomonadota bacterium
GACTATATCGAGAACTTCTACAATCGGATGCGTCGACATCAGCATCTGGCTGGCGTCAGTCCCGAGCAGTTCGAGGCGGCGACACAGCTATAGAGATTTGGGTGTCCACAGAATCCTGGGAACTCCAGGACTGGATCGACAGCATCAGCCGAACGGCTTGCCCACCAGGCTGAAGCGACGTCGCAACAGATCCCGCGTGCCGCGTTGCTCGCGCGGATAGATGTAGCCCTCGGGCAAGAGACCCAACCGCATGAGCTGCGCCAGGTGCAGGGCGTCGCTGTCGTCGTCGCCGTGCTTGAGTCCGTCGTACTGCGGGATCGCCGTGGTGTTGACCAGGTGCACGGCATAGCCGTGATCCATCAGCCCATCGACCAGCCAATACCCGTTGTACGTGGACTCCACCGCCACGCCGACCAGCTCGTCCCGGTACGGTGCAAGATCGTTGAGCAGGCGCGGCAAATCGTTGGGACGTCGACACCGCAGCAACGCTTTGCCGTCGCCATCCATGACGGCCAACACGCTGTTGCTGGAATGCAGATCGATGGCTGCGTAAAGTGACATGGCTGCCTCCTGTCGCGGGGCGACGTTGAAACCGTGGTAGTTCCAACGTACCGCCAAGCGCAGGAGGCGGCGACATGAGTCTTCAGTGTGCACTTCCGCCCCCCACGCTCCGGTTTTCTTGGCCTGCCGATTTTCGCTGATCCCGCCCGCCGCTGCAGTTGGGCTTCGATGGCCGCCCGGAAGCGGATCGGAGCCGAAGGCATGCTGCCGTTGCAGGTACAGGCGCATGCTGTCGAGTTCTTCCTCGGCGACGCCCTGCATGACCCGTGCGCGACAGGCCTGACGGCGCTCGAGCCGGCCTGTACCAAGGGCGAAATAATACGCGTGCGGCCGAATCAACGGGTCCGACAGGCCCGGTGCGTTGCTGGCAAAGCTCGCCTGTCAGGATCACCACAAGGGGCAGAAAAAATAAACGGCGTGCTGGCCTGAGCGTAGGTCAGTTGCCTTCACCTTTGGTGGTGATACGAGCCGCCGCCATCCCGGTTGTCGCCGCCGTCGCCCCGGTGGTCGCCTTCGGAGTTGCCGTCGCCGCGTCGGTAGTCGCCGCCAACATAGCCATAGCCGGGGTAGAAACAGCTGCTCAGTGAGCAGCCGAGCAGCAGGATCGCCGCGGCGGCGAAAATGCGTCTGATCGTGGATGAGGACATTTGAATCTCCGGTCGGGGGGCCGATGGCCGATCATGGCATGGCATGAAGGGTCAGGTTAGCTTTCTGAACCTCGATAAGTGAACCTGACCCCACTCGGCGGCTCGGCCTGTTTGCGGCAGACCATCAGCGCGGTGTCCACGCGAGGGTCATCGATCAGGCCCGGCTGCCAGCGCAGCTTTTTCTGCATGCGCAGGCCGATGGGCATGAACACATGGTTGTACCACCACATCGCACGCTGGCGATGATGGCGCAGATGCCGCATGCCCAGGGCGACCAGGCGCGAGGATTTTGGTTGCATGCCGAAGACGGCGCTGCGCTCGATGTCGAACCCGTGACGCCGTAGCTTGTTCGCCAGGTCCTGCGGTTCGTAGCGGCGGCGGTGGCCGACAAAGTCATCGAACGCGGTCCAGGCGGCCTCGTGCAAGGGCACCGAGAGCAGCAATGTGCCACCGGGCGCGCACACGCGCGAAAGTTCGGCCAGCGCGGTCTCGTCGTCGTCGACATGCTCGACAATGTCGAAGCTGCAGACCAGATCGAAGGTCTGGTCGGCGAACGGCAACGCGTTGATCACGCCGATTGCGGTGGCGGCGCCGCGGGCCCGGAAACGCGCCATGGCCGCGGCGCTGATGTCCAGGAACTGGGTGCGCTGCAGCGGCAGGCGCGGGCGCAAGCCCGGCGCCACTTCCAAGGCCCTTCGTGATTGCGCGGCCAGCGCCGAGACCAGCGGCCAGGTGTTGAACCGGCGCGGCTCGATCAGCTGGGCATCGGCCCACAACGTGTCATACAACGCCCGATTGGCCGCAGCCAGTTCCGTGTCGCTACGTGCATGTACCGCGGAGTCGCTCATGCGATTGTGATTGCACCGAGGTGTCAAGGGTGTCAAGGAAAGCGGCCAAGCCTCTGGGCGCAGTATGGACCGCTTGAACGCCTTGCAGACAAGGACATGCGGCGCCAGATCGCACCAGTCACTCTTCTGGTTAGGGCTGCATGGCGGTCCCGCTGCTGCCGACACTCATCGGTCATCGCGGATGCCGTCCACACTGCCGAACGCCTGCGCGCTGCGCGCGATGGCTGGGGAGGGGTTGAGGGTGAGGGTTTGGCGCAGAGTAATCATCACCATGAATTCGGCAACGCCATATTCCCGTCGCGAACCCTTGCTCATCCGGCTCTGCGGGCCACCTTCTCCCCGGGAGAGAAGGGCCTGTCCTGAGCCTGCCGAAGGGAAACCAGCTGGACTTCAGCGCGAATCAGGTCGCACAGAGCCCCAAGCTTGAGGCTCTTTCGTGCAACTTTGCAGCACACGGTCTCGTCTTGAGTTAGCATCCAGAACATGCACCGCCGTCCACACTTCGCTCGCCGCACGCGTCTGCGCATCGCGCTGCTGGCGCTGTGCGCACTGCTGTTCCAGCAGTTGGCGCTGGTGGCGTACGCCTGCTCGTTGCCGCAGGTCGCGGTACCCGTGCAGGCGGCGATGCAGTCGATGGCGAGCATGCCTGGTTGTGACGGCATGACGAGCATGATTCAGCATGCGCGCGCGTTGTGCGTGCAGCATTGCGCACAGCCGGCACCGGCGCCGCAGGATGCGCGCCTTCCGACAGTGCCGGCGCTGGCGTTGCCGCCGCAGCCACCGGTGCTGGCGATCGCAGCGCCAGCGCCATCGCCGTGCTTCGGCGATCGCACAACCGCCGGTCTCGGCGCATCGTCGCCCCCGCGTTACTGCGTCCTGCTGATCTAGACCCTCCCTCGTGTGTCGTGACCGGCCGCGCCGTGCGCGTGCCGGATGCGTTCCGCCCGATGGAGACTTGCCATGTTCGTGTTCGATTGCCGGCGCCGCCGTGGCGCCGTGTTTCACCTGCAATGCGCGACCGCGCTGCTGGCGCTGACGGTATTTCCGGCATTGGCCGCGTCGCCGCTGACCCTGCAACAGGCGGTGACACTGGCCGTCGAGCGCGCCCCGCTGGTGCAGGCGGGCCGCGCGCGAGAGGATGCTGCCCGCGCTGACCGCAATCGCGCCGGGCGCTGGCCCGATCCGAGCCTGGACTTCGGCGTACAGAATCTGCCCGTGCAGGGACCGGGCGCATTCATCCCCGCTGCCGGTTCGATGACCATGCGCACGGTGGGGTTCAGTCAGGAGATCCCATCCGGCGCCAAGCTGTCCGCGGAACGCGCCGGCGCGCGTGCCGGCGAGGCCGCGGCCAGCGCGGAAACCGAGCAGGCGCGCCTGAATACCCGACAAGCGGCGGCGGCGGCCTGGGTGTCTCTGTGGGCAGCCAGGCGGGCGCGCGAGCAGCTCGAGGGATTGGAACGGCAGAACGCGCTGGTCATCGTCGCGGCGAAGGCGCGCCTGGCCGGCGGCACCGGCTCCACGGCGGACGCCCTCGCGGCCCAGGCAGCACAGGCCGAGCTGGCCAACCGCCTCGATCAGGCCGACGCCACGATCGCTGCCGCGCGCGCCGCATTGGCGCGCTGGGTCGGTGCCGCCGCCGCGCAGGCCACGCTGGCGGACCCGCCCGACTTCACGCGACTGCCGGTCACCGCCGCGCACCTGCTGCAGAGCCCCGACGCGCAGGCGCCGCTGCTCGACTGGGAATCGCGCGAAGACCGTGCCGAGGCCGCGCTGCAGAGCGCGCGCGCCAGCAAGCATCCCGGCTGGAATGTGGACCTCAGCTACGGGCGCGTGCCCGGCCTGCCGGCCTTGGCCACGCTGATGGTGGGCGTGCGCTTGCCGTTGTTCCCCGCCCATCGCGAAGACCAGGACATCCTGGCCCGCCGTGCCGATCTGGAGGCCGTGCGCGCCGAGCGCGAGAACGCGCGCCGGGCGCAGATCGAGGCCGTGCAGCGCCTGTTGGCGACCTGGCAGGGCTACGGCCGCCAGGTGCGACGCGATCGCGACACGCTGCTGTCCCTGGTGGCCGATCGCAGTGCGGCGGCACTGGCCGCCTACCGCGGCGGCGCCTCGCTGCAACCCTGGCTGGAGGCGCGGCGCGACGAAATCAGCACTCGCCTCGACTATGTGGGCGCGCTCAATGCCTGGGGTGACACCTGGGTCCAACTCGCCTATTTGCTACCGGAGTACGCGCAATGAACCGCAAGATCGTCGTCGTCATCGTCGCGGCGGCGCTGGCCGTTGCCGTCGCCGCCGGTTACCTGTGGGGCCGGCGCACCACGCCCGCGGTGCCCGGGCAAGGCAGCGCATCGGTTCCGCGCAAGATCCTTTATTGGTATGACCCCATGGCGCCGGGGCAGCACTTCGATCATCCGGGGCCATCGCCGCAGATGCCCAGCATGCAACTGGTGCCCAAGTACGCTGGTTCCGCGGGCAGTGGCGAGACGGTGCGCATCAGCCCGCGCATCGAGCAGAACCTCGGCATGCGCACCAGCGTCATCCGTGTCGGCGTGTTGCACCGGGAGTTGCGCGTGCCGGGCGTTCTGGCCTGGGATCGTCGTCGCTCGGTGATCGTCAGCGCGCGTACCGATGGCGTGCTGTCCCGCTTGTTCGTGCGCGCGCCGTTCGATCGCGTGCGTGCCGGCCAGCCGCTGGCGGAGCTGCTGGCGCCGGCATGGATGTCGGCTGTCGCCGAGTATCGCGCGCTCGAGCATGCGCAATCGGCTGCTGCGCGCGCGTTGCGTTCCGCCGCGCTGCAGCGCCTGCACGTGCTGGGCATGAGCGCGGAAGAGATCCGTTCCGCGGATGTCGGTGCCGGTGGCGGCATCATGCTGCGCGCGCCCGCTTCCGGCGTGGTCAGCGCGCTGGACGTGCGCCAGGGCCAGCAGGTGGCCGCCGGCACGACGTTGTTGCGCATCGACGATCTCGCCCGGCTGTGGCTCGATGCCGCGATCCCGCAAGCCGAGGTCGCCGGTATCGGCCCGGGCACGCCGGTCGCCATCGAAGTCGACGCGTTTCCCGGGCGCATCGTTGCCGGTCACGTCGAGGCTTTGCTGCCCGAGGTGGATGCGCGCACGCGCACCGAAATCGCGCGCATCGCGCTGGACAATCCGCACGGCACGCTGGCACCGGGCATGTACGCCACGGTGCGGCTGGCGATCGCAGGCACCACACGGCATCCGTTGGTGCCGGATGAGGCGCTGATCAGCACCGGCGTGCAGAACCGCGTGATCCTGGATCTTGGCGACGGCCGCATGGCGCCACGCGCGGTGCGCATCGGCCGCTCGGCGGGTGGTTATACCGAGGTGCTGGCAGGCCTCAAGGGCGGTGAGCGCGTGGTCACCTCGGGCCAGTTCCTGATCGACTCCGAGGCCAATCTCAATGGCGCGCTGCAGCGGCTGACCGTGCCCCCGGTGACGGCGGCACCAAAGCAAGCCTTCCCGGAAGGCCATGCGCGCCCGCCCCTCCCCCCCGGAAGGACTACCAACGGAAGTCCCCAAGGGAGGGGCGGGAGTGAAGGTCCGGTGGGCGATCAGCGCTCGGGGATGGCCGAACCCTCATCCCCGACCCTTCTCCCGCGGGGAGAAGGGAGCAAGGCGCGCTCACCCCTCTCCCCTCGGGAGAGGGGCAGGGGTGAGGGTCCGGCGCAGACGAAGCCTGCACCGATGCCCGGCATGGCCATGCCGGCGTCCACGGGAGGGCACGCGCCATGATCGTCGCCATCATCCGCGCCGCCATCCGCAACCGCTTGCTGGTACTGATGGGCGCATTGCTGCTCGCCGGCTGGGGGGTATGGGCTGCGCTGCACATCCCGCTCGATGCCTTGCCCGACCTCTCCGATACGCAAGTCATCCTGAAGACGAGTTGGACCGGGCAGCCGCCACAGGTGGTCGAGGACCAGCTCACCTATCCATTGGCGACGACGATGCTCTCCGTGCCCGATGTCAAGGCCGTGCGCGCGTATTCCTCGTTCGGCTATTCGCTGGTGTATGTGATTTTTCACAGCGGCACCAATCTGTATTGGGCGCGATCGCGGGTGCTGGAATATCTGAGCCAGGCGCGTGCACGGCTGCCGCAGGGCGTCGATCCGGAACTCGGGCCTGACGCCACCGGCCTGGGCTGGGTCTACGAGTACGCACTGGTCGACCGCGATGGCACGATGGATCTCGGCCAGTTGCGCGCGCTGCAGGACTGGTATCTGCGCTACCAGCTCAAGACCGTGCCGGGCGTGGCCGAGGTGGCCAGCATCGGCGGCATGCAGCGCGCATGGCAGATCGTGGTCGATCCGGTCAAGCTTGCGGCGTACGGACTGACTCTTCCGCAGGTGGCAAGTGCGGTGCGCGCGGCTAATGGCGCCACCGGTGGCTCAGTGATTTCGCAGGGCGAGGCCGACCTGATGGTGCAGAGCATCGGCTACCTGCATACCCGCGAAGACTTCGAACGCATTCCGCTGACGACCGGACCGGGCGGTGTGCCGGTGTGGCTCGGCGAGGTCGCCGTGGTGCGCCGTGGGCCGACGCTGCGCAACGGCATTGCCGATCTCGATGGTCAGGGCGAGGTCGTCGGCGGCGTGGTCATCGAGCGCGAGGGCGCCAACGCGCTGAAAACGATCGAGGCGGTCAAGACACGTATCGCACAGTTGCAGCGCAGCCTGCCCAATGGTGTCGCGATCGTGCCCACTTACGATCGCTCGCAGTTGATCCTGAAGGCTGTGCACAACCTGCGCGAGAAATTGCTGGAGGAATTCCTGGTGGTGGCGTTGGTGTGTGGACTGTTCCTCTGGCACCTGCGCTCCTCGCTGGTGGCGGTGGTCACCCTGCCGCTGGGGGTGTTGGCGGCTTTTCTGGTCATGTATTACCAGGGCGTCAGCGCCAACCTGATGTCGCTGGGCGGCATCGCCATCGCCATCGGCGCGATGGTCGATGCCGCGGTGGTGATGATCGAGAACGCGCACAAACATCTGGAGCACTGGCGTGAGGCGCAGGGTCGCGACCCCGATGGCGCCGAACGCTGGGAGGTCATCGCCGAAGCGGCCGCCGAGGTGGGGCCGGCGCTGTTCGTCAGCCTGCTGGTGATCGCACTGTCCTTCGTGCCGGTATTCGCGCTGCAGGGGCAGGAAGGCCGGCTATTCTCGCCACTGGCCTTCACCAAGACCTACGCGATGGCCGCGGCGGCGGCGCTGGCGGTGACGCTGGTCCCGGTACTGATGGGCTATCTGATCCGCGGCCGTATTCGCCCCGAGAACAGGAATCCGCTCAACCGCGCATTGATCCGCGGCTATCGGCCGCTGCTGCATGGCGCCTTGCGGCGCTCCTGGGCGGTACTGCTGGGTGTGGCGCTGGTGCTGGCGGCCAGCACATGGCCGCTGCTGCATCTCGGCAGCGAGTTCATGCCGCCGCTCAACGAGGGCACCTTGCTGTACATGCCCACCGCGCTGCCGGGGCTGTCCTACGGCAAGGCCGCACAGTTGCTGCAGCAGACCGACCGCCTGCTGAAGACGGTGCCGGAGGTGGCGACAGTGTTCGGCAAGGCCGGTCGCGCGCACACCGCGACCGATCCCGCGCCGATCAACATGTTCGAGACCACAATCACCTTCAAGCCGCGCAGCCAATGGCCGTCGGGCATGACCATGGCCAAGGTGCAGGAGCAACTGCAGCGTGCCGTCAGCGGCATTCCTGGGCTGACACCGCTGTTCGTGCCGCCGATCGCCAACCGCGTGTCGATGCAGTCGACCGGCATCAAGAGCCCGATCGGCATCAAGGTGCTGGGTCCGGATCCCGCCGTGCTGCAGCATCTCGCGAACGCGATCGTGCGCGTGGCACAGCGCGTGCGCGGGGTCGGCTCGGCCGCCGCCGACCAGAGCAATGGCGGGCGCTACCTCGACGTGCGCATCCGGCCCGATGCGGCCGCGCGCTATGGCCTGACCCAGGCTGACCTGCAGACCATCATCGCCACCGCGGTGGGCGGCGATCCCATCGGCGAGACGGTGCAGGGCCGCGAGCGCTTTCCGATCGTGCTGCGCTATCCGCGCGTGCAGCGACAGAGCGCCTCGGCGCTGCGCCACCTGCTGATCGTCGCGCCTGATGGCACGCAACTGCCGCTGGATGCGGTGGCGACAGTGTCCGTGATCGGCGGCCCGGCGATGCTGACCAGCGAGGATGGACAACTGGCCAACTACGTGTATATCGATAACTCGAGCAGCAATCTCGGCGGCGTGGTGGCGCGCTTGCAGGATGCGATCCACCGGCAGGTCGTGTTGCCACCGGGCTACACGCTGGAGTGGGCCGGCCAGTACGCTTTCCTCGAGCGCGCCGTGCAGCGGCTGAAGACCATCGTGCCGCTGACGCTGCTGATCATTTTCGTGCTGATCTGGAGCGTGTTCCGGCGCGTTCCCGAAGCCCTGCTGATCATGTTGACACTGCCGTTCGCGCTGGTCGGCGGCGTCTGGCTTGTGTGGCTGCTGGGGCACCCGGTGTCGGTGGCGACCATGGTCGGCTTCATCGCGCTGGCGGGTGTGACCTCCGAACTGGGGGTGGTGATGCTGCTGTATCTGCGCAACGCGTGGCGGCAACGGGTGGAGGCCGGCGGCGCCGATGAGTTGGCGCTGGATGAAGCGATCGACGCCGGCGCGGTGCTGCGGGTGCGGCCGATCGCCATGACCGCGGTGGTGATCCTGGCCGGCCTGTTCCCGATCATGCTCGGTCACGCCGCCGGCTCGGAGGTGATGCGCAGCATCGCCGCACCGATGGTCGGCGGCATGATCACCGCGCCGCTGCTGTCGATGCTGGTGATCCCGGTGGGCTACCGGCTGCTGGAGCGCCGCCGCCTGCGCGCCGCGCGCAGGCACGAGGCGGCACCGGCCGCGGTATCGCCATGAGACCGCGCCGTGATGTCCAGTCCGCCTCCGCTGCCTGCAGCGGCGGGCAGGGCACACCGCCGCATCCGCAGCACACGCAGCACGGCGGGCATGCACCGCGTCCCCTGCCGGGCGCGGTGCGCCGGCGCTGGTGCGGGCGGGCGTTCGACGGCCGGGCCTACTAAGGATGGACGGCCGCGCCGCTCGACAGCGCATCGATCAGCGGGCAGCGCATCCGTCCGCGGCTGCGCCGGCATTGCGACACCAGTTCGGCCAGCGCGCGCTCGATGCGGCGCAGCCGCGCCAGGCGTGCGCGCACATCCTTCAGCTTGTGCGCCGCCAGGGCGGACGCCTCGGCGCAGTGGCAGCCATCGTCCAGGCTCAGCAGTTCGCCGACTTCCTCGAGGCTGAAACCCAGCGTCTGGCACTGGCGGACGAACTCGAGGCGGCGCAGCGCATCCTCGCCGTAATGGCGCACGCCGCCCAACGGCCGCGCGGGTTCGGTCAGAAGTCCGCGCCGCTGGTAGTAGCGCACGGTTTCCACATTGACGCCGGCTGCCTGCGCCAGTACGCCGATGGTCATGGGCATCGTCATGGGCATGGGCTTGACTCCGTACCGCGGTACGGTCGGAAGCTTAGCCGCGTGGTTCATCCGAAGCGAGGTGAGTGATGGCAACGACGCCGCACGATAACGATGTACCAGTCGGGCGCGCCGGCGCCCTGGCGTTGGGCGGCCTGGGGCCGCCATCCTGGCCTCCACCTGCTGTCTGGGTCCGCTGCTGCTGGTCGGCTTGGGCGTCAGCGGTGCCTGGATCGGCAATTTGACCGTGCTGGAACCCTACCGCCCCTTCTTCATCGGCGCAGCGCTGCTGGCACTGGCATTTGCCTATCGGCGTATTTTCCGGCGCGCGCGGGCCTGTGCGCCGGGCGAAGTCTGCGCGCTGCCCCAGGTGCGCAGCGCCTACAAGGTGATCTTCTGGGTGGTGATCGTGCTGGTGCTGGTCGCCCTGCTGTTTCCCTATGTTCTGCCCCTGTTTTACTGAGCCGGAGTGAATCCGTGAACAAGTCCGTCATTGCCCTGCTGCTGGGCCTGAGCCTGAGCGCGCCCGCGTTTGCCGCCACCCAGCGCGTCACCCTGTCCATCCCCGGCATGACCTGCGGCGCCTGTCCGATCACGGTGCGCACCGCGCTCGATCGCGTGCCCGGCGTCGAGCATGTCGCCATCGCCGTGGCGAGGAAAGAAGTCACCGTCATTTACGACAATGCCAAAGCCTCGCCGCAGGCGCTGCTGCGGGCCACCAAGGATGCCGGCTACCCAGCGCGTGTCGTGCCCGCAGCGGCGGCCGCATCGGGAGCCGCGCGATGAGCTTGCTCACACGCATTGCCGACAAGACCGGCGTGCTCGGCACCCTGGTGGCCGGCATGGGCTGCGCCATGTGCTTTCCCGCGCTGGCCAGTATCGGCGCGGCCATCGGGCTGGGATTCCTGTCGCAGTGGGAATCGCTGCTGGTGCACGTGCTGCTGCCGCTGTTCGCGCTGATCGCCCTGCTGGCCAATGCGCTGGGCTGGTTCAGCCACCGGCAATGGCAGCGTAGCGCACTGGGCATGATCGGCCCGATTCTGGTGCTGATCGGACGTTACACCTTCAGCGGCGCCGTGCTCTATGTCGGGCTGGCGTGGATGGTGATCGCAGCGATCTGGGATCTCGTCGCGCCCGCCCACCGCCGCTGCGGTCCCGAAGGTTGCGTGGTGCTGGACCAGACCGGGCGCTGACCGCCTCGATCCGCACCTTCATCCATCCTTCCGAGAAGTCGTCCATGCAAACCCTGACTATCGAAGGTATGACCTGCAACGCCTGCGCTACCCACGTGCGCAAGGCGCTGGAGGGCGTACCCGGCGTGCGCTCGGCGCAAGTCGCGTACCCGCAAGGCACGGCCGAAGTGCAGGCCGACGCTGGCGTGTCGTTCGCGACCCTGGCGGCCGCGGTGGCCGGAGCCGGCTACGCCGCAACGGACGCTGTCGCAAATGCCGTGCGCGCCGGCCTGCAGCCGGCGGAGCCATCGGATTCGGCGGCGCGCGGTGACGGCCGCGGTCTGCGCATCGCCATCCTCGGCAGCGGCGGCGCGGCGATGGCCGCGGCGATCAAGGCCGCGGGCGCGGGCGCACAGGTCACGCTGATCGAGCGCGGCACCATCGGCGGTACCTGCGTGAACGTCGGCTGCGTGCCGTCGAAGATCATGATCCGCGCCGCGCACGTCGCGCATCTGCGCCGGCAAAGCCCGTTCGACGCCGGCATCTCGGTGACTCCACCCGCCGTCCGGCGCGACAAGCTGCTCGCGCAGCAGCAAAGCCGCGTCGACGAACTGCGCCACACCAAGTACGAGAGCATTCTCCTGAGCCAGCACAACATCACCAGCGTGCGCGGCAGCGCGCGTTTCACCGATGCCCATACGCTGGCCGTGACACTGCAAGACGGCACGGTACAGACCGTGGGCTTCGACCAGTGCCTGATCGCCACCGGCGCCCATCCCGCGATTCCCCCGATCGAGGGTCTGAAGGACACGCCGTACTGGACCTCCACCGAAGCACTGGCCGCCGCCGCGATCCCGCCACGCCTGGCCGTCATCGGTTCCTCGGTGGTGGCGGTGGAACTGGCGCAGGCCTACGCCCGGCTGGGCAGCCAGGTCACCATCCTGGCGCGCAGCACGCTGTTGTTCCGCGAAGATCCGGCCATCGGCGAAGCATTGACGGCGGCCTTCCGCGACGAGGACATCAATGTGCTCACGCATACCCAGGCGAGCCGCGTCGAGCATGCCGATGGCGTGTTTACGCTGCACACCAGCCAGGGCGACATCCAGGCCGAGCGCCTGCTGGTGGCCACCGGGCGCGCGCCCAGCACCCGCGATCTGAACCTGCAGGTCGCCGGCGTGAAGACGGATGCGCGCGGTGCCATCGTGGTCAACGATCACCTGCGCAGCAACGTTGCGCACATCTACGCCGCCGGCGACTGCACCGACCAGCCGCAATTCGTGTACGTTGCCGCCGCCGGCGGCACGCGCGCGGCGATCAACATGCTCGGCGGCGACGCCGCGCTGGACCTCTCGGCCATGCCCGCCGTGATGTTCACCGAGCCGCAGGTGGCCACGGTGGGCCTGAGCGAGGCCGCGGCGCACCTGCGCGACATCGAGACCGACAACCGCACCCTGGCACTGGACAATGTGCCGCGCGCGCTGGCCAATTTCGACACCCGCGGCTTCATCAAGCTGGTGACCGAGGTCGGCTGCGGAAGGCTGATCGGCGTGCAGGCGGTGGCGGCCGAAGCCGGCGAGCTGATCCAGGCCGCGGCCTTGGCCATCCACAACCGCATGACGGTGCAGGAACTGGCCGGGCAGCTATTCCCATATCTGACTATGGTCGAAGGACTGAAGCTGGCCGCGCAGACGTTCAGCAGGGATGTCTCGCAGCTCTCCTGTTGTGCGGGGTGAAATCAGGCGACGCCGGGCCCGGATCCGACCTTGCCGGCGTCGTCGGCCGGGCCTGCGCAGCGGTCTGTCGGGAGCCCCATCGGTGCACCATCGGCACCGCTTGACTTTGGAGGGCCCTCCCAGGTTGAACATGGTCGTAGCGGTACCCGGCCGCGGCATCGGCCGGCATGCCCGCCACGTTCGTCACGTCGACTTCGGAGGTATCGCCATGAACACCGCCGCATCCATCGGACCCGTACCGCGTTTCTGGAGCGAAGAGTCGTCCGGCCAGCCGGGTCGCAAGCGCATCCGCGCACGCATCGGCGGCCTGCATTGTTCGCTGTGCACCGGCACGATCGAAAAGGCATTGGGCAGACAGCCCGGTGTGGACAAGGTCGCAGTAAGCCTGACCCACGAACAGGCGCTAATCGAGTACGACCCGCGCGTGGCGCGCGCCGAGGATCTGCTGCAGACGCTCAGGGACATCGGCTACACCATCTCCGATCCGCGCAAGCTGCGTCCCTACGACGAGGAAGAGCGCGCCCTGACGCGTGAGCGCCGGCGCTTCGTGACCGCGCTGGCGGCCAGCATCGCGGCGATGGGCCTGGTCGGCTACCCCGTCGGCAGCGCGTGGTTTCCGCTGTGTGTCTTCTCGCTGGCGAGCCTGGTCGCCTTCGCGTTCGTGGTGCTGCGCGGCCACGGGCTGCTGCGCGCGGCGGCCGGCACCGCCGGGCTGGCCGTCTTCGGCGCAGGCGTCTACGCCCTGAAGCTGCAGGGCGCTTTCGGCGCGACCGTGCCGTGGCTGGCCGGCGGCCTGGCGCTGCTGCTGATGTTCGGGGTGGGCCGACACATCGTGCGGATGGCCGTGATGGCGCTGCGGCGCGGCATTCTGAACCAGCACGTGCTGGTCGAGTTTGGCGCCTTCGCGGGGCTCGCGGGCGGGGCGATGGGCCTGTTCCTGCGGATACCGGGCTACCCGACGGCGGCGTTTTTCGCCGTCGCGGTGATGGTGCTCAGCTATCACATCTTCTCCGAGTGGTTGTCGCTGATCGTCAAGACGCGCAGTTCGCAGGCGGTCAGGAAGCTGCTGGATCTCGAACCCGACGTGGCCTGCCGGGTCGAGGGCGGCCAGGAGCGCGAAGTGCCGCTCGAGCAGATCCGCGTGGGCGACTACGTGCGGATCCGCCCAGGTGGGCGGGTGCCGGTCGATGGCGAGGTCGAATCGGGCGCATCGGACGTGGACGAATCGCTGGTGACCGGCGAGCCGCTGCCGGTGGCGAAGCGCGTTGGCGACCGGGTGACGAGCGGCGCACTGAACGGTCGCGGCACGCTGCTGGTACGGGTGAGCGCGGTCGCCGAGGAGAGTTTTCTGCGGCAGGTGATCCGCAGCGTCGAAGATGCGCGCGCCCTCAAACCCGGCCTGCTGCATCTGGTGGATCGCGTGCTGCGGGTCTACACGCCGCTCGTCCTGCTTATTGCCACCGCGGCGGCGCTGTTCTGGCTGCTGGTCCCGCTGCTGGTCGGTGCGCCGCCGGATCTGCGGCGCGCGGTGTTTGCGGGCCTCAGCGTGCTCGTCATGGGTTATCCCTGCGCGGTGGGCATCTCGGCGCCGCTGTCCATCGTACGCGGCGCCGGCGAGGCGGCCGAGCGCGGTGTGCTGATGCGCACCGGCGAGGCCTTTCAGGCGCTGCGCCGCGTCGAGCACGTGGTGTTCGACAAGACCGGCACGTTGACCGAGGGCCGGCCCGCATTGCGGCAAATCGTCGCCGTGGACGGCACGGAAGCGGAGCTGCTCGCGCTCGCGGCCGCCGTCGAGGCGGGTTCGGAGCATCCGCTCGCGCGCGCGGTGGTGGACGCGGCGCTCGACCGCGGTCTTGCGCTGTCCGCGGTGCAGGAATTCGAGGCGGTGGCCGGCCTTGGAGTCCGCGCCCGCCTGGGCACGGCGATGCTGAGGGTCGGCAGCCCGGTGTTTCTCGCGGCCGAGGCGGTGGATTTCGCGGTCCATCAGGCACGTGTCGACGAGCTCGAGGCGCACGGATGGACGGTCATCGGCGTGGCACGCGGGGGCACGCTGCTGGGGCTGCTGGCGCTCGGCGATGCGCTGCGGCCCGATGCGGCGGAGACGGTACGCAGGCTGCACGCGATGGACATCCGCACCAGCCTCGTCACCGGGGACAACGAGCGGGCTGCACATCACTTCGCCCGCGCCGCCGGCATCGAAGACGTGCATGCGCGCGTGCTGCCGGCCGGCAAGGCCGCGCTGATCCGGAAACTCCAGACGCATGCCCGTGTGGCCATGGTCGGCGACGGGATCAACGACGCACCGGCCCTGATGCAGGCCGACACCGGCATCGCCTTCGGCAGCGGCGCGGACATCGCCATCGAATCGGCCGACGTGATCATCCTCAACCAGCGGCTTGGCGCCGTGCTCGACGCCCATGACGTCAGCCGCCGGAGCTATCGCAAGATCGTGCAGAACGTTTCGCTCGCGTTTCTGTTCAACGGCATCGGCATCCCAGCGGCGGCCACCGGTCTGGTCTATCCGGTCTGGGGCATGGTGGCGATGGCCGCGAGCGTGACCGTGATTTTCATCAATTCCCTGTGGGGCCGCGGCGGCTATTTCTTCGAGGCGATCCGGGCGGTCGGCCGCGCACCGGAGAGGCTGTCGCGCGCGGCTTCGCCGTGAAGAAGGCGGCCCGTTTCTGGCGAGATCTCCACCCGATGCACTTCCGCACTTTTCATTGAAGGCCAGATCATGTTCCAGTCCGTGACGCTCGAAGTGGTCGGCGACCAGCGCCTGAGCTGCGAGAAATGCGAACGGCGCGTCGCGAATCTGCTCGCCGCATTGCCCGGCGTGCGGCAGGTCCGTGCGCGGGCGCTGGATCAGCGCATCCATGTGTTGTTCGATCCGGCGGTCCTGGATGATGCCGTGCTCGCGGCGCGCCTCGACGCAGGCGGTTACCGGACGAGGGTTATAGGCTGAATTGGATTCCCGGAGTACGCCCCATGGCATCACCAACCCGATCGACCCAGGCAGCCCGCGACGGGGCAGGCGAGGGGCCGTCAGCGCAGTGCCGGAATCCGCACGGACGAGCCGATGCGGCCGAGCACGCGGGTGTCTGGCTGACGATCGGCAAACTCGCGAAACGGTCGCAGATCAGCACGGACACCATCCGGTATTACGAGGATGAGCGTCTGCTGCTGCCCGCACGCAAATCCGATGCCGGCTATCGCCTGTACGGCGCGGACGCGCCGCGCCGCCTGAGCTTCATCAGGCACGCGCAACGCTGCGGCATGACGCTGGCGGAAATCCGGCAGTTGCTCGAACTGAGAGCGGACGACCGCGCGTGCTGCAACGATGTCCGCGGCCTGGCGATCCGCAAGAAACTGCAGCTCGAACAGAAGATCAAAACGATGAAAGTGATGTCGCAAGCGCTGGACCGGCTGATCGCGGTCTGCACGGCCGGGGAACGCCCGCTGGACGATTGCCCGATTCTGGCCGCGCTGGAGTCGAGCATCGAAGCTCCGGGCCGCGGCTCGCGTTGAATGCGGAGGGCTGCGATGAGCATCAGGATCGAGGTTTTCTATACACCTGGTTGCGGCCGCTGCGAGCGCGCCCGGGATACGCTGAAAGAAGTCGCGAAGTCCTTCGGCGACCAGCGGGTGACGTGGTGTGACGTGAACCTGCTGGACGAACTGGACTACGCCGTGCGGCTGGGCGTCTTGACGCCGCCGTCGATGGCGATCGACGGCGAACTCGTGTTCGCGAGGCTGCCCAGGCCCGCCAGGCTGCGCGAAGAACTGTCCCGGCGGCTCGCCCGGGAGCGGACGTGAGTCGCGATCTGCGCACGAACTGCATGGAGACTTGCTCGTCGAAATGAATATCCACAGCAACCCGGGAGCGCCCTTTGGATCTTGATGCCGTACGCGCCACGCTGGAGCAGGCAAGCCTGGTTTCCCTCGGGGTCGGCTTCCTGATCGGCTTCGTGTTCACCATCAACCCGGTCGTGCTGGCCTCGATCCCGGTTGCGCTCGCCTACGTCACCAAGGCGCACGAGCCGAAAACCGCCATCGGCTACGGAGGCATGTTCATACTGGGCATGCTTGCGGTGCAGACCCTGTTGGGACTGATCGCCGGCCTGGGCGGGCAGTGGGCCAGCGGACTGATCGGCCGGGAGTGGGGGCTGGTCCTCGGTCCCGTGCTGATGCTGCTGGGCCTGGTCTGGCCGGGCTGGATCCGCTTGCCCCTGCCCGCCATTCCGGTGCGTGCGAAACGGGCCGGCAGTATCTGGGGCGCCGCGGCTTTGGGCGCGGTTTTTTCCGTGGCGGTCTGTCCGTTCTGCACGCCCGCACTCGTCGCGTTGCTGGGCATCGCCGCCGGCATCGGTTCGCCGCTGTTTGGCGCCACGCTGTTGTTCGCTTTCGCCCTGGGCCGTGCGGTTCCAATCCTGCTCGGCACCGTCGCGATGGGCTGGCTGGAAAGCCTCGCCGGACTTCAGCGCTACCGGAAGGTGTTCGAGGTCGCAGGCGGCCTCACGCTGATACTGGCTGGCCTGTACATGCTGAACGCGTACTTCTTCTTCATCCCGGCGCTCGCGATCTAGCCAGCCTCCTCTACCAGAATTTGCGGAAACCATATTGTGCATCAGACCGTATCACCCACTCCTGACCATCACGGGCGGGAGCGCCTGCTGCGAATGCTTGCGGCCGCCACATTCATCATTTTTTTCCAGGCGTACATGATTGCGCCGATCATCCCGGCGCTTGCTGCTACGTTCGGGGTCCAGGTACAAGCGGTTGGGCTGATGGTTCCGGCCTACCTGATTCCCTATGGTATAGCGACGCTGGTCTATGGTTTTCTGGCCGACCGTCTAGGCGTGCAATGTGTCATGTTCGCGTCGCTCATCGCGTTCGCGGCGCTAACGACGTTGACGGCTACTGCGACATCGATCGGCCAGATCGCGACTTGGCGGATCCTGACCGGTGTCGGTGCCAGCGGCGTGGTGCCGCTCGCACTCGTGCTTGTCGGCCGGCTGTTTCCCTACGAGCAGCGGGGCCGACCGCTGGGCTGGCTATTCGGCGCGATGGCGGGTGGGATGGCGTTCGGCTCGACCTTGGGTGCAGTGCTGGAACCGCTACTCGGCTGGCGCGGACTCTTCCTGGCAACCGGTGTGTCCGGTGGCATGATTCTGCTGCTGCTTCTGCCCTTTCGAAGTGCGATCGCGCGGGTCGTGCAGGTTGGTGGCGCGCCTAGCGACATCACTCGAGGCTATCTGAATCTACTGGGCACGACGCGGGGCCAGCGCACATACGGCTACGTCCTTATGAACTCGATGTTTCATTCCGGTGTCTTCACCTGGCTCGGCGTGTATCTCGAGAGACGTTACGGCCTCGGGCCGGTTGGCATCGGTCTCGCATTGCTCGGTTACGGCGTGCCCGGCTTCCTCTTCGGCCCGCTGATCGGTCGCGCGGCAGATCGATGGGGCCGCGCCCGATTGCTGCCTATCGGGCTCGCGCTCGGCACGCTCGCCGCCGCGGCCCTGCTCCTTGACCTGCCGCTGGTCGCCGCTGCGGTGGCGGTAACGATCCTTTCCCTCGGTTACGACATGACCCAGCCATTGTTCGCCGGTATCGTTACTTCACTCGGTGGCAAGCGGCCAGGCCAGGCAATGGGCTTGAACGTTTTCATGCTGTTCGTCGGCTTTGGCTTAGGCAGCCTTGTTTTCGGTGAGGTGTTGCGTCTTGGCTTCGGGGTCGCGTTGGGGACGTTCGTGGCACTTGAACTGCTGCTGGCGATGTGTTCAGTCTGGTTGTTCCGCTCCGAACTGCCGTATGCGACCTATCGCCAGTAGGCGGAGAGCCGGCAGCAGATCGATCGAGGGATGCGGCGATGTGACGCTGGCGAGCGGAGCAATGCCGGGCCGTCCTTGACTCTGGACCTTGCTCCATGGTCTAGGCTTGTGCCATGACCCCATCTGCCAGTCCGCCTGCCGCCGCGCCGCACCTGACCATAGGCGCTGTCGCGCGCGCCGCGGGCATCGCCATCGACACCATCCGCTACTACGAGCGCGAGGGTCTGCTGCCGCCGCCGGCGCGGCGTCTGTCGGGCTACCGCGATTACACGCCGGATGCGGTGGCGCGGCTGCGCTTCATCCGCCGCGCCAAGGAACTGGGCTTCAGCCTGCCGGAGATCCGCGAACTGCTGGCGCTGTCCGTCGATCGCGAGCGCGGGGTGCGCGGCGTCAAGCGGCGCGCCGAGGCGCGGCTGGTCGGGATCGAACGGCGCATCCGCGGGATGAAACGCGTGCAGCGCGGCCTGAAGAACCTGATCGACGCCTGTCCGGGTCGTGGCGCGCTAGTGTTTAATTGCAATATACATCGTTAGTATTATGATGTCCGCATTGCACGATCGATGGGGGCTTCATGGCGCGAGTCGCGGTGGCATTGTCTTGCACGGCAGAAGTCATGACCGAACTTGAGCGTTTGTCTCGAAGCCGAAGCGGCGAGGTCCGCATAGCTGAGCGCGCGCGCATTGTGCTGGCGTGTTTGCAGGGCAAGCGCAACGCGGAGGTTGCGAGCGAGATTGGTGTTCGACCCAATACGGTGGGGCAGTGGCGCCGGCGCTTTGCTGCGCGCGGTATTGCCGGGCTTCGCGATGAGCCCAGGTCCGGCAAGCCCACGAAGTATGGCGTTGAGTTGCGCGATCGAATCCTGGCGCAACTGGAGGTACCGCCGCCCGTGGGCAGGGCGAGTTGGGACGGTGGCTCCTTGGCGCTGGCGCTGGACGTGTCGGATGATGCGGTGTGGCGCGTGCTGCGCAAAGAAGGCATCCAGCTGCAGCGCCACCGCTCCTGGTGCGTCAGCACGGACCCCGAGTTTGCCGCCAAGGCCGCCGACGTGATTGGCCTGTACTTGAACCCGCCGCACAACGCCTTGGTGCTCAGCGTCGACGAGAAGCCCTCGATCCAGGCGCTCGAACGCGCCCGCGGCTATGTCCAGACCAGCAGCGGCAAGATCGTCCAGGGGATGAAGAGCACCTACAAGCGCCACGGCACTGTCAACTTGTTCGCCGCCCTGGAGGTCGCCACCGGCATCATTCGCGGCAAGACCACGCAGACCAAGAAACGCGCCGACTTCCAGGCCTTCATGGAGGAGGTCATTGCGGATCAGCCTGCCGGGCGGCAGATCCACGTCATCCTGGACAACTTGAACACGCACAAGAAGAACGACGACGGGCTCGCCGCGCACCCCAACGTAACCTTCCACTTCACCCCCACCAGCGCCAGTTGGCTCAATCAGGTGGAGATCTGGTTCGGCATCTTTCAGCGCAAAACGCTGAACAACGCGAGCTTTCGCAGCATTGAGCAACTCGTCGAGGCCATCCATGCCTTTACCGCCGCCTACAACAAGAACGCCGCACCATTCGTGTGGCGCAAGCGCGAAGTGAGGGGCGCACCGCTTCGCAACACTATCGTTAACTTGCGCAATTAAACACTAGAAAGCTGCCCGATCCTGACCGCATTGAGCCACGAGGAAGCGTGATGAACACCCACGAGCATCGCCACGATCATCCGCACGCGGGTCATGCGCAGGGCGCCCACGCCCACGGCGTGGCCGCGGCCGACACCAAGACGGTGATCGATCCGGTCTGCGGCATGCACGTCGATCCGGCCACTGCGCAGCACCGCAGCGAGCACGCCGGCGCGACGTATTTTTTCTGCAATCCGCGCTGCAAGGCGAAGTTCGACACCGACCCGGCCAGCTACCTGCAGCCGCAGCCCGCGCCTGCGCAGTCGGCTCCGCCGGGCACGATCTGGACCTGCCCGATGCATCCGGAGATCCGCCGGGATCATCCCGGCAGCTGCCCCAAGTGCGGCATGGCGCTGGAGCCGCTGCTGCCCAGTCTCGACGCGGATGATGGCGGCGAACTGGCGCACCTCGCGCGGCGCTTCTGGATCTGCGTCGCGCTGACGCTGCCGGTGTTCGCGGTGGCGATGGGACCGCATCTGTTCGGGCTGCATCTGCCGGCGCCGTGGGATGCGCTTGCGGCCTGGACCGAGGCGCTGCTGGGCAGCATCGTGGTGCTGTGGGGCGGCAGGGATTTTTTCGTGCGCGGCTGGAGATCATTGCAGCCGTGGTCGCCCAACATGTACACGCTGATCGCGCTGGGCACCGGTGTGGCCTGGATCTACAGCGTGCTCGCGTTCGCCGCGCCCGGCCTGTTTCCGCCGACGTTCCGCGGCGCCGATGGCCGCGTCGCGGTGTACTTCGAGGCCGCGGCGGTGATCGTCACCCTGGTGCTGCTGGGCGATTTTCTCGAACTGCGCGCGCGCCGCCGCACCGGCGCGGCGCTGAAGGCGCTGCTGGGTCTGGCGCCGAAGACCGCGCATCGCGTCGGTGCCGACGGTCGCGAGAACGACGTGCCGCTGGAGGCTGTGCGCGTGGGCGACACCCTGCGCGTGCGTCCCGGCGAGAAGATTCCCGTCGATGGCGTGATGCTGGAAGGCGCCAGCAGCGTCGACGAGTCGATGCTGACCGGCGAGCCGCTGCCGGTGGACAAGCACGCCGGTGATCGCGTCACCGGCGCCACGCTCAATCAGACCGGCAGCTTGCTGCTGCGCGCGGACAAGGTCGGCGCCGACACCCTGCTGGCGCAGATCGTCAACCTGGTCGCGCAGGCGCAACGCAGCAAGGCGCCGCTGCAGCGCGTGGCCGACCGCGTCGCCGCCTGGTTCGTGCCGGTGGTGGTGGCGGTGGCGGTGCTGGCCTTCGTCGCCTGGGCGGCGTTCGGCCCCGATCCGCGCTACGCCAACGCGCTGATCGCCGCGGTGGCGGTGCTGATCATCGCCTGTCCCTGCGCGCTGGGGCTGGCCACACCCATTTCGATCATGGTCGCGACCGGGCGCGGCGCGCAGGCCGGCGTGCTGTTCCGCGACGCCGCCGCGATCGAGGCGCTGCGCGAGGTCGACACCCTGGTGGTGGACAAGACCGGCACGCTGACCGAGGGCAGGCCGGCCTTGCGCGAGGTGGTGGCGTTCGGCACCTTCGACCGTGCCGGCGCGCTGGTGCTGGCCGCGGCGCTGGAGCGCTCCAGCGAACATCCGCTGGCGCGTGCGATCGTCAGCGCCGCCGAGCAGGAAAAACTGACCGTCGTCGAGGCCCGCGATTTCGCGGCGCTGACCGGTCGCGGCGTGCGCGCGCATGTGGGTGATCGCGACGCCGCGCTGGGCAACCTCGCGCTGATGGACGAGCTGGGCGTCGGCGTGGACGCCGCGGCGCGCGCACGCGCCGAGGCCCTGCGCGGCGAAGGCGCGACGGTGATGTTCCTCGCCGCCGACGGTGCGCTGGCCGCGCTGGTCGCGGTCGCCGACCGCATCAAGCCGACGACGCCCGAGGCGATCCGCCGCCTGCACGGCGAAGGCCTGCGCATCGTCATGCTGACCGGGGACCACGCCACCACCGCGCAGGCGGTGGCGAAGACGCTGGGCATCGACGCGGTGCATGCCGAGGTGTCGCCGGCCGACAAGGCCGCGGTGATCGTGAAGCTCAAGACCGAAGGCCGGCGCGTGGCGATGGCCGGCGACGGCATCAACGACGCGCCGGCGCTGGCCGCGGCCGATGTCGGCATCGCCATGGGCAGCGGCACCGACATCGCCATGGAGAGCGCGCAGGTCACCCTGGTCAAGGGCGAGCTGACCGCGATCCTGCGCGCGCGGGCGCTGTCGCGCGCCACCGTGCGCAACATCCGCCAGAACCTGTTCTTCGCCTTCGTCTACAACAGCATCGGCATTCCGGTTGCAGCGGGCGTGCTGTATCCGTTCTTCGGCGTGCTGCTGTCGCCGGCGCTGGCCGCGGCGGCGATGAGCCTGAGTTCGGTGTCGGTGGTCAGCAACGCGCTGCGTCTGCGCCGGGTGACGCTGCGCTGAGCCCGTGCCGGCCGCCGCCGCGGGCTGCTGCAGCGCGGGAGCATCGGCCTGGCGCCGTGTCCATAATCGCGGCTCGCGCCGCTGCGCGCGCCATCCCAGAACAGGAGCGTTCCATGCCCGCACATCCCCGTCGTCATGCTCTCGCGCTGGCGGTTCTCGCCGCCATGATCGCCATGCCCGCGCTCGCCGCCGCGCCGCTGCACTACCCCGTGGCGCGGCGCGACCGCATCGTCAACAACTACTTTGGCGACAAGGTGCCGGCGCCATATCAGTGGATGGAGAATCTCAACGATCCGGCGTTGAAGGTTTGGGTCGAAAAGGAAAACGCGCTGACCCACGCCTATCTGGCCAAGGTACCGACGCGGCCGTGGATAGAGCAGCGCTTGACGCGGTTGTGGAATTACGCCAAGGAAGGTGTGCCGGTGCAGGCCGGCAAGTACCTGTTCTTCAGCCGCAACAGCGGTCTGCAGAACCAGTCACCGGTATACGTGCAGGCCGGCGCCAGCGGCAAGCCGCGCGAACTGCTCGACCCGAACACACTCTCGCCCAACGGCGACATCGCGCTGCTGGATTGGCAACCTTCGCAGGACGGCCACTATCTGGCCTACGGCCTCTCGCAGGGCGGCTCGGATTGGGAGACCCTGCACGTGATGGATGTGGCCACGGGCAAGACGCTGAGCGATGACGTGCAGTGGGTGAAGTTTTCCGGCATCGCCTGGACGCACGACGGCAAGGGCTTTTTCTACTCGCGCTATCCGGCGCCGCCCAAGGGCGAGGCGATCAGCGATCGCGTCGAGAATCAGGCGCTGTACTACCACCGTCTCGGCACGCCACAGTCCGATGACGTGCTGATCTACAAGCGCCCGGACCTGCCCGAGTGGATCATCGGCGGCCAGGTGAGCCACGACGGCAAGTACCTGTTCATCAGTCTGGTCAACGGCACCGCCAACCGCAACGAACTGTTCGTCAAGGATCTGGGCACCGGCGCGCAGCCCGATCTGAGCGCACCCACCAGGCCGCTGTTCACCAAGAACGACGCGGTGTACCAGCCGATCGGTACGATCGGCGACACCGTGTATTTGCAGACCACGCTGGATGCGCCGCGCGGACGCATCGTGGCGTTCAACATCGGTCATCCCGATGTCGCGCACTGGCGCGTGGTGGTGCCGCAGACCGCAGCGGTGATCCAGTCCGCCAGCTTGGCCGATGGCCGCGTGCTGGTGAACAAGCTCAAGGACGTGAAGAGCGAGCTGGAGTTGTACGCAAGCGATGGCAAGCACCTCGCCACGCTGCCGCTGCCCACGCTGGGCTCGGTCGGCGGCATCAGCAGCCATGAGGACAGCAAGCAGGTGTACTACGCCTTCACCTCGTTTCTGTATCCGACAACGATCTTCAACTACGACGTCAGCGACGGCAAAACCAGCACCGTGTTCAAGCCCGATGTGCCGTTCGACCCCAGCAATTACGAAACCGTGCAAGTGTTCTATCACTCCAAGGACGGCACGCGTGTGCCGATGTTTCTGACCTACCGCAAAGGCCTCAAGCGCGACGGGCTCAACCCGACGCTGCTGTATGCCTACGGCGGCTTCGACATCAGCATCACGCCCAGTTTCTCGCCGACGCTGCCGGTGTGGCTGGAACTGGGCGGCATCTACGCTGTGGCCAACATCCGCGGCGGCGGCGAATATGGCGAGGCGTGGCACAAGGCCGGCATGCTCGGCAACAAGCAGAATGTGTTTGACGACTTCGCATGGGCCGCCAAGTGGCTGGTCAAAAACCGCTACACCGAGGTCAGGCGGCTCGGCATACAGGGTTACTCCAACGGCGGTTTGTTGATCGGTGCCAGCATCACCGAGCGCCCGCGACTGTTCGGCGCGGCCTACGCCGGCGCGGGTGTGATGGACATGCTGCGCTACCAGAAGTTCTCCGGCGGCGCGCTGTGGGCGCCGGAATATGGCACCGCGGACGTGAAGAAAGACTTCGAGTGGCTGATCAAGTATTCGCCGGTGCAAAACGTGCGTCCCGGCACCTGTTATCCGCCGACCATCATCACCACCGCCGATCACGACGATCGCGTGGTGCCGAGCAACTCGTATAAGTTCACGGCGGCCATGCAGCACGATCAAGCCTGCGCCAATCCCATCCTGCTGCGCGTGGAAACCGATACCAGCCATAACTACATGCCCACCGACAAGCGCATCCGGCAGAGCGCCGACATCCTGGCGTTCATGGCCAACAATCTCGGCGTGAGCGCCGCGCCCAAGGGCAACCCGGATGCGCCGGGCGGCAAGTAGGCGATCCCCACGCAGGGCCATCCATGTGGACGGCCCTGCGATATTCCGAGTCCGTTTGCACGTTCAGGCGCTGGCCGCATGAATCACGACGCCGCCGTGTTTCGGGCATCGCCGGCATCCGCTTCTGCCAGCAATGTCGCCGTAGCATCGACACGCGCACGTGCCGTCGAATGAACACCTCTGGCAAGCAAGACTGCAGGATGCTAGAAAGCCAGCGCAAATCCATGGGGGACGCGATCATGGCGGGCAAATTCGCAACCAGTTGGGCACTGGTCAAGGCGAGCGCTGCGGTGCTCAGGAGCGACCGCGAGCTGCTCGTGTTTCCGCTGTTGTCGGGTATGGCCACGCTGCTGGTGGCGGCCAGTTTCGCGCTGCCTTTCCTGACCACGGGTGGGCTGGCGCATCTGCACGATGTCACTGCTCGATCCGGCGGCGGGTTTGGCGTCGCCGGATATGCGCTTCTGTTCCTGTTCTACCTGTGCCAGTACACGGTGATCTTCTTTTTCAACACGGCCCTGGTGGGGGCAGCGATGATGCGTCTGGACGGCGACAACCCGACCCTCGCCGATGGCCTGCGCCTGGCGTGGAGCCGGCTGCCAGCAATCCTTGGCTATGCGCTGATCGCCGCCACGGTGGGCATGCTGTTGCGCGCGCTGGAGCAGCGCGCCGGGCTGATCGGCCGCTGGGTCATCGGCCTGCTCGGCGTTGCCTGGACGGTGGCCACTTTCCTGGTGGTACCGATACTGGCGGCGACTGATCTTGGACCTGCCGAGGCCGTCAAGGAAAGCGCCAAGCTGCTGCGCCGCACCTGGGGCGAGAATCTGATCGGCAATGCCGGGATCAGCATGGCCTTCGGCGTGCTGTTCGCGGCCATCGCGCTGCTGGGCGGCGCGATGTTTCTGGCGAGCGGCTCGCATTCGCTCGCGGTGAACGAGGTCGTGGCGGCGGTGTTCGTGTTGGCCTTCATCCTGCTCGGGCTGATCCAGAGCGCGCTGCAGGGCATCTATTCCGCCGCGCTGTACCGCTATGCCACCGTCGGCAGCGCCGGCAACGGTTTCGAGGCCACGACGCTGGCGCAGGCGTTTCGCGTCAAGGCCTGATACTGGCCCGCGCTGTGGACATGGCGACGTGGCCAGGGCTCCGGGAGGGTGCGGTGATGGCTGTCACGCAGCCATCAGCCCGTGCACGGGGCAGACGCGGTTTCACTGGCGTCAAGTTGATCCGAGTGACGCAGTGCGGCCCAGTCCAGCCATTGGCTGAGTACGATGAGGGTCCAGAGTGCGCGTGAGTGGTCACTGACCCGTGACTGGTGTTCCGCGAGCAGTCGCAGCGCTGCATCGGTATGGATTCCGGTTTCCTCCAGCCTGCTATTTGCCAGCCTGGAACGCGCCCAGTCGAATAGCGGTTCGCGCAACCAGGATGCCAGTGGTACGGAAAGGCCACGCTTGCGTCGGTTGACCACCGACCGGGGCAGATACCGCAGGGCGTAGTGTTTCAGGAAGGTCTTGGTGGTCAGACCCTGCACCCGCGCCCGCCCGGGCAGCGTCGCTGCAAACTCGATGACGTTCTGATCGAGGAACGGTGCGCGGACTTCCAGGGCGTGCCGCATCCCGCCGCGATCGACCTTGGCCATCAGTGCCTCGGGGAGCGAGCGTTCGAAGTCATGCCGTTGCACCGCATCGAGCGGGGCAAGCGCTTCGTGTTGTTCCGGCATGGCTCGAAGCTCCAGACCCAGGCGGCGTAACAAGCCGGGTTGGATGCTGGCGGTCCACAGCCGGTGGCGCGCAAGCGCGTCCAGTTCCTGGCCTTGCACGAAACGTTTGAGCAGAAAGGAAATCGCGACCTTCCGGTCGCTGACCGGCAGTCGCTGGACGATGCCGCGAAAGGTTGCCCGAACCGCTTCGGGCAGCGCGGCGTAGAGGGTGGCCCAGTGTGCCCCGAGGTAGGTGGGATATCCGCCGAACAGTTCGTCGGCGCCCTCGCCGGAAAGCAGAACCCGTACGTCCTGCGCGGCTCGCCGGGTGACCAACGCCAAGGGTATCCAGGCGGGATCGGCGAGTAGCTCTCCGGTTGTTTCGATGAGGTCGCTGAGGGTGGCGGGAAGATCCTGCGCGGCAACAAGGACTGGTACGAACGCGCAGCCGAGTTGACGGGCGATTCGGGCGGCTGGCTCACCCTCATCGAAGGAAGTCTCTGAAAACCGGATGCAGTAGGCGGTGAGTGGCGTGTGCGGACGGACGCTGCGGGCTACCGCCGTGATCAGCGCGGAGTCGACGCCGCCGCTCAGCAACACGCCGTAATCGACATCGATGTCGCTCTGCCGGAAGACGGCGTTGCGAAAGACCGTGTCGAACTGTTCGCGGCGCGGCGCGACCTGCCGGGTGCGGCCCAGCGGACATTGCCAGTAGCGGCGCTGGGTCACGCCGTTCCGGTCGATGATGACCAGTTCTGCGGGGCGCAGCTTGTACTGCCCGACAAAAGGGCTTTGCGGCGCGGAACAGAACCCGCTGCCGAGATACCCGGCGAGTGCATCCGCATCAAGCTGCGGGATATGTCGCGAGTTCGCGTTCAGAGCGGCCAATTCCGAGGCATAGCGGATGACGCCATCGGCGATCGTGTAATAGAGATGGCGTTCACCGGCGCGGTCCCGAGCCAGGATCAGCCACTGTTGACGCGGATCCCAGATCGCCAGGGCGAAGACTCCTTGCAGGGACTCCACGAAAGCCAAGCCCTGCTCCCGATACAAAGCGGGAATCACGGCGACATCCGTGCTGCGGTCGATGACGTGTCCGCGTTGCTCCAGCCAACTGCGCAATTCACGGTGATTGTCGATTTCCCCGTTGCAGGACACGATGATGCCGGAGTCATCCTCGATGAGCGGGGGGTGTGTGTCGCCCAGACCACGAATGGCGAGACGATTGGCCCCCATGACCGCCTGACCACGCGCGAGAATCTCGCCGCCGTTCGGACCACGGTGGGCCATGGCGGCCAGCATGTCGCGGACCGTGGGGCCGAACCCTCGCGTGTCGGCATGAGGGTCAAGGGTGAGTGCGCCGCATATTCCACACATAACTGCAGACGTTCAGCTCGTCAGGCCCTGTCGAACAGGGCAAAGGTCAGTTTTGGACCCGTTCCAGATAACTGTGCCGCCAGGTGCCAAGACGAATGGCCGTCTGACCGGTACAACGCGTCAGCGCCGATGAAATGGCAGCCGTTTTGATGGTGTTGTCCACCACGAACAAGGCGGCATGGTGTGCCCGCAGAACCCGGCAGGGCTGTTCTGCGGCGCCTGGCTTTTTCCAGGCGACGCCATAGACCGGCTTGTTGAGATACAGGCGGATTCCCCAGGGCGTGCTTTCTTCGATGGCATAGCTTGATCCGGTGTCCTCGATAAACGCCACCGCGCCGTAGGCGGTGCCTTGGCTCGCCGCATTCAACTGTTGCGCGGCGAGGCGGTTGTCCGCCGCGGGGTGGGCGAAATAGCCGATGCCGCCTTTTATGACGAGCAAGGCCAGCACCCAGAACCCCAGCATGATTCGTTGTCGGGTTGCCTGGAGATCGATCCGTGCCTGCAGATCCAGCGCCAGCATCAGAGACAGGGGCAGGAACAGTGGCAGCACGTAGAGCGGAAGCCGGGAGCGGGCCAGACAGAATATGGCCAGCGGAACCAGAAACCACAGCAGCAGGAAGAGTTTGATCGACGGCTGCCGCCACCATTGCCGCCAACGGTCCGGTCGCGTGACCGCGCGCAGCCCGCGCGCCAGTGCCGGCCACCAAGGCAAGGCCCCCAGGGTCAGCACCGGCAGGTAGACCGCGATCCAGCCGTACCACTGCGAGTTGCGGTGCTGGATCGGCGTGAACAGGCGGTCGTAGATTTCCCGGTGAAAGAAATAGTGCGTGAGCCACGGGTAACGCAGCATCACGACGGCATACCAGAGCAGCCCCGAGATGAAGAAAATGGCCAAGCCAACCGGCGCGAAATAGCGTGCCATGGCACGCCAGCCGTCGCGCCGGACGATGAAGGGAATCACCCCGAGCAACGGCAGCAGGCCGGGCGGACCCTTGGTCAGGAATGCCAGCCCGAATCCCAGCCACATCAGCCCGATGTCAAGCCGTCCCGGAGATTGGGTTCGGGGGAATGCCGCGCGAATGAAGCCGAGCATTGCCAAGGCTTCGAAGAACGTCAGCAGCACATCGGTGCTGACGATATTGGTGGCAAGAAACGGCCACAACGCGGTGCCGTATATCAGGCCGGGCAACCATGGCTTGTCGGGGATGCAGCGCCTGCCCATCGCGTAGAGCAGCAACACGGTAAGCACGAACGCCAGTGCATAGGGCGCACGTATCGCCCAGGTATTGCGGCCGAAGGTTTTGACCGAGGCGGCGATGGTCCAATAAGTGACCGGAGGCTTGGAAAAATTCGCCTGGTCGGGGCTGTAGGTCGGCACCAGATAATTGCCGGAGTCGACCATCTGCAGCGCGGCATTGGTATAGCGGCCCTCGTCCGGGCTCCACAGTGCCCGCGTGCCCTGAAAAGCGAAACCGAGCACCAGCACGAGAATGGCGAGCCAGAGCAGTGCCGAACCCAGCTTCGGCGCGGAAGCGTTCCCGTGTACCGGATCGTCCGATGCAGTTTTGGACATGTGTGCGTTCAGACCTCAGTTTCGGAAGATGACGGCGCGCGTGGCAGGGGTATCAGTCCCTTTTCGGTTTCCGGCGAATCAGATGCAGATTTCTGAGGAACACCAACAGGGTCAAGGCTTCGCCGACGATGAACACCGGCTCGTCGCGATGGATGGCATATGACAGGAGGATCATTCCGCCGGCGACGCTGAGGTACCAGAACGCCTTGGGAATGACACTCCTGCCATGCTTTTCGCTGTAGAGCCATTGCACCAGAAAACGCATGCCGAAGAGAGCCTGTCCGGCGAATCCGGCAGCCAGCCAGAGTGTCTGGCCAGTGAGCGACGGATCTCCCGGCATCAGGGTCATGTTGGGTGAGGAAACCGGCTGCATACGGTCTCTCCGTGATGGCTCTTGCCGCAATGCCTGCCGCTGGCCGAATCGTCACGAGTGCCGTGTGCATCAGGATCCGGACGGGATTGTATTGCCACGCCTGGCAACGATCGCGAGCTCGCTCGCCGCACGGCGCCCGCCGTTGCGAACCGGGGTCGTCGGATCTGGTGTGAGTCGCGGCATGTGCTGCCTGCTGTTGTCGCGTTCACTGCAAACACCTCATTACGGGTTTGTCCTTCCGACGGCGTAGACGAACCCGCCCAAGGCAGGGCGGACAGGGCTTGCACCGGAACGGTCATGCAGATTCGACCATAACGGGGCAAAAAGGGTTTCACAAGCCGAACAACAGGCTCGCGTCATTCGGCATCCGGTCATCGGCATCCCGCTCGACACGACCGCGGAACGGGGCGTGCCAGGAGGCGGATGCCCGGGTTCCGATACGTGGTGCACGAGATCTCAGTCCGTTTCGGTGCGGCTTCTGCGTTCGCGCAGGCGCAACTGCAGGTTGCGCAAGTAGATGAGCAATCCGCCTGCCTGGCCGACAATGAACACCGGATCCCGTTCGTAGATCGCGTAAGCAAGCAGGATCGCGCCGCCGACGATGCTGGCATACCAGAAGGCCATGGGGAATGCGCTGCGACGCTTGTACTCGCTGTAAAGCCATTGCAGCAGGAATCGTGTGGAAAAGATGGCCTGACCGCTGAAACCGATGATCAGCCAGACGATGTTCAAAGTGCCCATACGGCATCCGGAAGCCGGGGATTCCCCATGATTCTTGGGTGTCCAGCGCCTTGGTGCGCCGCAGCAGGTACTTGGCAAGTGTCAATTCGCAGATGAATCCCGATGTTATCTATGGAGTAAAAAGAGACTTCCCGCTTCCAACGGCCTCGAGGGCCATGATGGTTACTACAACCGTCAGCAGAAGAGGAAGTCTCCATGAGCACTATAACCATCGGCGTGGATTTGGCGAAGAGCGTGTTTTCGGTGTGTGCGGTGGATGACGCCGGACACGTGCAGCGGCGGCAGGATCTCGGGCGTGAGGCGTTTGCGCTGTGGCTGGCGCAGGTACCGGCGGGCACCGTGGTGGCGATGGAAGCCTGCAGCGGTGCGCACCACTGGGCGCGGCGCTGTCTGGAGGTCGGCCTGCAGCCGCGCCTGATGGCGGCGCAGTTCGTGACGCCGTTCCGCAAGAATCGCACGAGCAAGAACGACCGCAACGACGCCGAGGCGATCGCCACGGCGGCACGGCAGGGCAACATGCGCTTTGTGCCGGTGAAGGATGTCGAGCAACAGGCGCGGCTGGCATGGCATTGGGTGCGCGAGGGCTACAAGGCCGAGGCGCTGGCGATCGGCAACCGCTTGCGCGGTCTGTTGGCCGAGTTCGGCATCGTCATCGCCAACAGCGATGCGGCGCTGCGTCGGGCACTGGCCGATCTGGATCAGGACACCGCGCTGCCGGCGGAGATGCAGGAACTGCTGCGCGATCTGAGTGCGCACTGGGACCAGGTGCGCGACCGCATCGCCACCAGCGATGCGCGCATCGTCGCGGGTGATGGCGCGCGCAGCCGGGGCGACGCTGGTCAGCCTTTGGCCTTTTCTTCCATCTTGGCCTCGAACGCCTTGATCTTGGCCGGGTTCTTCAGAATCGCCTTGGCCTGCGTCATGTCCAAACCACCCATTTTTCCGCAGGTGCCAGTGGGCACCACGCGGAAATCGCCGGGGTCGTAGTTGATCGTGGCCTGCCCCTTGCATGAATGCAGTCCGGAGATGCCAGCGCAATCGTTGTGATGGGCGGTGGCGACGCCAAAGCATTTCTCCAAAGTGGTGGCGTGCGATGCCGGCGCCGCGGCCAGGGCGCCGGTGGCAATCATGGTGGCCGCGGCGATGCTGAGAATTTGATGCTTGTTCATGCTGGATGTCCTCAATTGGAGAGATGAAAGTTGGGTAGGTTGAAAGCGGCCAGGTGACCGCTGTGGCTCGGCGTGGCGTTTGCTGAAGGAATGCGCCGCCGAGCCTTGGTCGCGGCTCGCGCCGGATTCCTTACACCCTATGCAAATGGCTTGTCCACTCGTCGCGCACGCGCCAAGAACTCTGCGCCGCAGGCCAGTATCGATCCGCAGGAGCTGGGCCGCCGCATCGCGGCGCCGCGCCCGATCCTGCCGCGCCTGACGCGACTGCAATTGCGCAACCGACCCGCTGAACGCAGTTG
>JAKAWV010000041.1 GCA_021827205.1 Pseudomonadota bacterium
CAGCGGATTGCCGCCAATGCCCCAATCGCCGCTGTTGACCTCTTCGACCACGACCCAGGTCACCGGCCGCATGTTCTCGCCTTCGATCGAGACCATCGTGTCGGTGAGCTTGCGGATCATCTCCTGCTTCTGTGCCGGCGTGAAAACGCCCTCGATCAGTTTGACGTTGAGGAATGGCATGCTGGTTCTCCTGTTCGCTGTTTGAGTTGCCCGGGCGACTCACCCGGGTTCGTTGCTGTGATTGCCTGCCCATCACCCGGTACGGTGGCGGTCACGATGACGAACTCGCCCGGGAGCCGGTAACCGCGGTCGCACCACCACGCCGCAATCGTCTCGACATAGCGCTGGCGAACCCGTGCCCGCGTGACCTCGTCGAAGTGCGACCAGGCCAATGCGACCGGCCCGCCGGCGAAGGCCGCGCGACATGCCGCATCGGCGTTGGCCCAGGTCAGCGTCGTCGCCACGCGGCGCAGCTCGATCGCCTCGAACTGCGCGTCAGCACACGCGTGCGCCAGCGTCTCGCCCTGTCCCAGGCGAAAGAACAACGGACATACGTCGCTGGCGACCTCGGCGTCGACGATCGGAAACAACGCCGACCACGCGCAGCGCGCCCGCTCGCCCCACACTGCGATAACCAGCCGTCCGCCCGGTCGCAGTATCCGCCGCATCTCGCGCACGGCCTGCTCCGGATCCGGCAGGTACATCAAGCCGAGCGCGCACAGTGCGACGTCGAAACTCGCATCGGGCAGCGACAGCTGCTCCGCGTCCATGCGCTCGAAACGCACGTTCCGCACCTTGTGCTGCGCGGCACGCTGCCAAGCGGTGTCGACCATCTTGCCGGACAGGTCGACACCGACCACCCGTCCGCGTGGACCCACCGCCCCGGCGGCGCGGAACGCGATCAGCCCGCTGCCACAGGCCACGTCGAGTACGCGCTCACCCGTCGTCAGCGCCGCGCGCGCAATCAGCTCGTCGTGCGCGACGGCCAGTTGCGTTTGCCATAGCGGTTCGTAATCCGCCGCGGCCAGGTCCCATCCGTGGCGCTGCACGCGCCGTTGCAGTCGCGGCTGCATGCTCAGCGCCGATGCTGCCGATTTTCCGGCGCGCTGAAATCGAGGATGGCATGCATGCTTCTTCACTCCGGCAAGGTGCGGGTCGGCAGAGACGGGTCGGCAGAGACGGGTCGGCAGAGACGGGTCGGCAGAGACGGGTCGGCAGAGACGGGTCGGCAGAGACGGGTCGGCAGAGACGGGTCGGCAAAGGCGGCTACCCGCTGACCGGCCCGACGCCGGATGCAAGATGGCGCACGATCCCGCATGGCGTCCTGCCCGGGCGTCCCTGCGTCGACGCATGATTGCGGGTTCCTGCCCGGGCGTCTGCGAGTCCTGCCCGATCGTCCGGCCGGCTCCTATCGACGCCACGGGATCTTGGCCTGGTGCGGCGGGAGGAACACAATTGACCGCGGCTCACACGCGGAGCACCGACATGGCGACCAGCGACCTGGCGACAGCAATGCAACGGGCGGCAAGGGTGCTGCAGCGCCGCCCTGCAACGGGCATCCACGACGACGCGCCGGCGACGGCGCACTGGCAGGCCGGCACGCGCGTCGTGGCGAGCCATGCCAACGGCACGCAGGTGCTGACCGACATGCCGGGCGAACTCGGCGGCGGCGGCGACCAGGTCACTCCGGGCTGGCTGTTCCGCGCGAGTCTCGCCTCCTGCCTGGCCACCCGCATCGCCATGGGCGCCGCCGCCGAAGGCATCGAACTGGGCAGGCTTGAAGTGCTCGCCAGCAGCCGCTCGGATACCCGCGGCCTGCTCGGCATGACCGACGCCGCCGGCGCACCCGTGTCCGCAGAGCCCAGCGACGTGCAGCTGCGCGTGCGCATCGCCGCCCCCGGCGTCCCGCCACAACGACTGCGGACCCTGGTCGAAGACAGCCATCGCCATTCGCCAATCCCCGCGGCAGTGGAGCACGCGGTGCCGGTGGACCTGCGCATCGACATCGACGCCAGCTGAGCCGTCTCCGACCATGGACGCGCTATCGGAAATCCTTCGCGTGGTGCGCCTGGTCGGAGCCATCTTCATCCACGCCCGGTTCACCGCGCCGTGGTGCTATCAGTCGCCCAGCGCCGACACCGCGGCACCGCTGCTCGAACCGGGCGCCGAACGCGTGGTGATCTTCCATCTGGTCACCGAAGGCGAGTGCTTCGTCGATCTGGCCGGGCAACCGCCGGTGCGGCTGTGCGCAGGTGACGTGGTGCTGTTCCCGCGCGGCGATGCCCACCTCATGGCTTCCGCTCCCGGCCTGGCACCTGCGCAAAGCGCGCGCCTGGAAGCGGTGCTGTCGCGACGGCCGCGCCAGCTCGCTTACGGTGGCGGCGGCCCTACCACGTGCATCGTCTGCGGCTACCTCGCCTGCGATGTCCGCCTCGCGCGAATGCTGCTCGCCGGGCTGCCGCCGCTGGTACGAGTGAACGTGCGCGGATCGAATGCCGGCGTGTGGCTCGAGGCTTCTGTGCGCTATGCGCTGGCCGAGGCGCGCTCGCCCCGGCCTGGCGGTGCCGGCGTACTGGCCAAGCTGGCCGAGGTGCTGTTCATCGAGGTGTTGCGCCTGTACATGAACGAACAGCAGGCCAGCCGCACCGGCTGGCTGGCGGGCTTGGGCGATTCCGTCGTCGGCCCCGCCCTGAACGCGCTGCACCACCGCCCGGCCCATGCATGGACCTTGGAAGAACTGGCGGGCGCCGCCGCCACCTCGCGCTCGGTGCTGGCCGAACGCTTCCGTCACCTCGTCGGCGCCACGCCGATGCAGTACCTCACCCAATGGCGCATGCTGCTTGCCGCCAACCTCCTGTGCCGCAGCAACTCCCCGCTGGCGCGCATCGCAGAAGACGTGGGTTACCAGACCGACACCGCTTTCAGCCGGGCCTTCCGCCGTGAATTCGGCACGCCACCCGCAGCCTGGCGGCGACACCAATCCACGCATGGACACATGGATTGAGCAGCGTCATCGGGTGGTGCGTCGGCTTCTTTACCAGGTTGCTTTCAGCGCACGCTCGATCTCTTCCAGCAGCGCGTGGAACAACGTCTTGTCGAGTTCCTCCACCATCCGTCCAGTGGTCTCTTCGTCGCGCTACTGGGCCGCCGCTGATGATTCATCGGGCTTGGGTTGGTGCTGGTCCTGCGCGACCTCATGGGAAACCCCGGGGGTCAGGGTGCAGTTTCAGGAAAGTCCAACCTGACCCCTATTTTCACTATTTTCAGTTGCGACGTCGGTATCCGATCCAATCCCCAACCGACCGGCAAGGGATTCCAGGGTTGCGTGATCATGACGCCTTGCGTCATATGACGCATAGCGTTATGGTTTTGTCGTGATCAGGAACTTCGCCGACAAGGAAGCGGAAAAGATCTGGGACGGAACCCCGTCGCGGCGCTTGCCCGCCGACCTGCAGAGCATCGCGCGCCGCAAGCTGCGCATGCTCAACAACGCCGAGAACCTGAACGATCTGCGGGTGCCGCCGGCCAACCGGCTCGAAGCCCTGAAAGGCGACCGCAGAGGCCAGTACAGCATCCGCATCAACGACCAGTGGCGCATCTGCTTCCGCTGGGCGGACGGCGACGCTCACGACGTGCAGATCGTCGACTACCACTGAAATTGCGGGACTGACCATGAACAAACTGCCCAACATCCACCCCGGCGACGTACTGCTGAAGGAGTTTCTCGAGCCGATGGCGCTCAGCCAGAATGCGTTGGCGCGCGCGACCGACGTGCCGCCGCGCCGCATCAACGAGATCGTTCTCGGCAAACGCGGGATCAGCGCCGACACCGCGCTGCGGCTGGCGGCTGCCTTCGGCACCAGCGAGCGCTTCTGGCTGGGCCTGCAGGCCGACTACGATCTCGAGGAAGCGCGTCGCGCGCTGGGCTCCGCGGTGGCACGCATTGCGCGGGTGGTTGCATAGCTGCGGAAAGTGCGACCCGAACCAGTTTCATTGGCCCGCCACTCGATGTCACGGATACACTGGGAGTGAGGGTTGCTCCGATCAGCGAAGCATCATTCTGTCGTGAGGCCATGACCATGCTGCTTGACATCTTGCATGCACGAAGAGACGCCATCCACGCCGCGTGCCGCGAGTATGGCGCCCGTCGTATCCGCGTGTTCGGCTCGGTCGCGCGCGGCGAGGAGCGGCCCGACAGCGACATCGACTTCCTGGTGGATTTTCCGCGCGGCTATGACCTGTTCGCCCAGCGCCTGCCGCTGGCCGAGCGCCTGGCCCAGATCACCGGTCGCCGGCTCGACCTGATTCCCGAACACGAACTCAGCCGTCATCTGCGCGATGCTGTGCTGAAAGAAGCCATCGAGCTGTGAGCAAGGCGTGGCAGGTCTACGCTCGGCATATTCTCGATGCCATCGAGAAAATCCGGCGTATCCAGCAACGTGGCGACCTGACGCAAGACGAAGTGCTCTACGACGCCGTCCTGCGCAATCTGCAGACCTTGTCCGAGGCGACCCAACGCTTGCCCGACGCGCTCAAACAGACCTAGCCGGGCATTCCCTGGCAACAGATCAGCGGGTTCCGCAACATTCTCGTGCACAACTATCTGGGCGAGATCGACGCTCAAACCGTGCAAGCTGTCGTGCAGCAACATCTGCCGCCTCTGCAGGACGCCGTCCGCAATATGCTTGCCGAATAGGGGCGTGACACGAGCACAAGAAATCGAGGGTCAGAGTGCACTTTGTCTCCATAGCCTTGAAATCAACGCTACCCTCACCGCAACCCCTCCATTGATCCTCTCCAGCACCACCGCGCCGGGGCATAGTTCGAAAACAGGAGTGCAGTTTCGAAAAGTGCAACCCTGTTTTGGAAATGGCGGGCCGCACGAGCGCAGCTGACGGCGGCCCGCCATGATCAACGCATGACCGCAAGAGCGCCCGCCGCGAGGCGGGCGTCGATTACGCCCAAGCGCCGCCGATCAGGGCGTCTTGTGCTCCTGCAGGCGCTGCACGATAGCCAGGGAACGCGTCACGTGCTGGACCGGCGAGATGCCGTCCTTTTCGCTGGACATCGACGCCACGACCTTGCCGTCGGGTGCGATCACGAAGGTCGTGCGCGCGAAAAAGCCGTGCGTGATGGTTTGACCGTGGATGGTCTTGGCCCCTTTCTGCGGGGGATACAGCTTGACCCCGTACATGGCGCCAACGCTGCCGCTGGGGTCGGAGGCGATCGGGAATTTGCCGGCGCAGAATTTCGGATCGACTTCGAACTTGTTGAGCATCGCGATCGAATTTTCCGATACGCCGATGATGGTCGCCCCGGCCTTGGCGAACTGGGCTGCGTGCGTCGAGAAGGTGTGCGCTTCCAGGTCACAGCCGCTGGTGTAGGCAGCCGGGAAGAAGTACAGCACGACCGGGCCCTTGGCGAGCGCCTGCTTCAGCGCGAAGGTGTAATCGTGTCCCGCAAGCGTGGCAGGCAGCGTGAAATCAGGCGCCATGACGCCTGCTTCCAGCATCGTCTTGGGCGCCGGGGCCGCCAGCGCCGGAAGCGCAACCCATGCGGCCATCGCACCAGCCATCAAAGTACCGATCCAACGCTTGTTCATGGCGACATACTCCGAGTGAGTGAGAACTTGCCTTCGCATTATCGCTCCGGATCAGTGAGCGGAGCGTCGAGTGTCGGCCCGTGCGACCGCAGCCGCAGGCAAGCCGGCCCGATTTGACGGCTGCATGTTGGCGACCACCCAGTCCTCGATCGCGCGGTAGTAAAGCTCGCGGTGCACGGGATCCTGCGGCATGTGATGCGCGCCGGGAATGCCGATGAACCGCACCGGGACATGCCGGCTGGCCAGCGCGTGATACAG
>JAKAWV010000042.1 GCA_021827205.1 Pseudomonadota bacterium
ACGCGCCTGCCGACCACGCGCGATCGGGACATCGGCACCCTGCTGCCCACGACCTGGCAGCCGGCGACCTGATCGCACCACGCGCATCTCGCCACCGCGCAAGGTGGCGTGGCCGCACGCTTACCGTTGACCAGGGATCTGGTCCGCAGCAGCGCCAGCGCAGGCGCAACCTGCTCCTGAGGGAGGGACCGAGGGTTCGGTTCGACCTGTGCCGGGCATGGCCCACGCCGCGCTGCGCGCCTACGCCACCGCCTTGGCGCTAGCGAGGTGCTGCAGATACCACTGGTACGTCGCCGCCACGCCCTCGCGCAACGGAATGCTCGCCTGCCAGCCCAGCGCATGCAGCTTGCTCACGTCCAGCAGCTTGCGCGGGGTGCCGTCGGGCTTGCTCGCGTCCCAGTCGATGCGGCCGTTGAAGCCCACGACTTCCCGCACCATCGCGGCCAGCTCGCGGATGCTCACGTCCTCGCCCACGCCGACATTGAGAAACGCCTCGCCCTCGTAATGCTCCATCACGTACAGGCAGGCACGCGCCAGATCGTCCACGTGCAGAAACTCGCGGCGCGGCGTGCCCGTGCCCCACAGCGTCACGTGATCATCGCCGCGCGACTTGGCGTCGTGGAACTTGCGCAGCATCGCCGGCAGCACGTGCGAGCTGTCGAGGTCGAAATTGTCGCCCGGCCCGTACAGGTTGGTCGGCATCAGACTGATGGCGTCGAAACCGTGCTGGCGACGGTACGCCTGGCACATCTTCAGGCCGGCGATCTTGGCCACCGCGTACCACTCGTTGGTGGGCTCCAGCGCGCCGGAAAGCAGGCAATCCTCGGTCATCGGCTGCGGCGCGTGCTTGGGATAAATGCACGAGGAACCCAGATCCAGCAGCTTGCGCGCGCCATGGCGGTGCGCGGCATCGATCACGTTGGACTGGATCATCAAATTGTCGCGGATGAAATCGGCCGGGTAGCTGCTGTTGGCCAGGATGCCGCCGACCTTGCCCGCCACCAGAAACACATAGTCCGGACGCTGCGCCTCGAAGAAGCCGTACACCGCCGCCTGATCGGTCAGATCCAGCTCGGCGCGCGTGCGCAGCAGCAGGTTGTCGAAGCCCTGCGCGCGCAAGGCGCGTACCACCGCCGAGCCCACCAGGCCGCGATGGCCAGCCACGAAGATCCGGTCGCGCTTCTGCATGGGTTGCTCCCCCTTCCGATCCACGGACAGGCATTGTGATCCCGGTCGTGCACGGCTGTCCAAGCCCGGCGCGGGCAGCGGACGCGTGCGGCAGCGCGTGCGGCTTCTGCCGCGCTACGCGGCCAGTTCGATGCGCAACTGCCTTCCGAGCGCGTTGGCCGCCTTCGTCAGGGTTTCCAGGGTAAGGCCGGTATCGTTCACGTCCAGCAGGCGATCGAGGTGCGAACGGCTGGTGCCCATGCGTTCGGCCATGGCTTTCTTGCTGAGGCCGCGCGATTTCATAGCCTCGCTGATCTGCCAGGCGACCACACGCTTGATGGCCACGGCGCTGACTTCCTCAAGCAGGCCCTCCTCAGCCAGAAAATTATCCAGACTGGAACCAATGTGCCGGTTACGCACGGTCATGATGCACCTCGTCTCTGCGCCGCAATGCCAGATCCAGATCCTGACGCGATGTGCGCTGCTGTTTTTTCACGAAGCCATGAAGCAACACGATATGTGCGCCCACGACGGTAAACAGTACGCGGGCGATGCCGCCGGGAATAGAGCTGCGCAGTTCCCACAGTCCGGGCTCCATCTTCCGGACCAGCGGCATCCCGATCGGCCACCCGAACTGCACTGCTTTCAGATCCTCACCGATGCGGCGCTTTATCTCCGGCCCGAAGCCACGTAGCCAATCCCGCACGGGCTCCTTACCGGAAGCGGTTGCATAGAACTGCACGGATAAAATCGGCAACATCCTGTTGTGTACCTATAAAAGTACATCGGTTGATGGCATCCGGCAACCCGCAGCCCGTCATCACCCCGCGCTGCCGCGCAGCACCGCCTCGAAGCGATCGGTGATGGCATCCAGATCGAAGCTGCGCTCGGCGTAGGCGCGCGCGCGCGCGGCCATGGCCATGCGCGCGGCGTGGTCCTCGCGCAGCCGGCGCGCGGCGGCGATGAAGGCACCCTCGTCGCGCGGGTCGGCCACCAGCCCGGTGCCCTCATCCGTGACGATGCGCGCGGCCAGATTGTCGGCCGGCACCGCCAGCAGCATCGCGCGCCCGGCGCAGTGGTAACTCAGCACCTTGGACGGCACCGAATACACCCCGGCATCGGGTTCGAGAATGCTCACCAGCACATCGGCGCTGGCCAGCACATCGGACATCGCCTCGTAGGGCTGAAACGGATTCACGCGCAGGTTGTGCAAGCCGGCGACCCGCGCCTGCGCGCGCAGCCAGTCGGCCGGCGCGCCCTGCGAATTGACCACGACTTCCACGTCGTGATCATCGGCAAAAGCCTTGGCCAGCGCCAGCAGCAGATCCGGATTGTGCTTGAAGCCCAACGTGCCCGAGTACAGGAACACCATCTTGCGCTCCAGCCCCGCTGCCTGCGCCCACAGATTGTCCTTGGCGCGCGGGCGCACCTCGTCCAGCGGCGCCCAGTTGGGGATGGTCACGTAGCGCTGCGCCGGCACGCCCGCCGCCAGCGCCGGCGCGCGGAAGTCCTCGGTGATACCCACCACCGCCGCGCTGCGTGCCAGCAGGCCGGCTTCCACGCGCTTGTAGTGCATGCCGATCCAGCCACCCGCCACCGGCAGGCGCGCGCGCAGCACGCGGTCGGTGGCCTCGCCGACCAGATCCTGCAACCAGAACACCCAAGGAATGCCCTGCGCATGGCACGCCGCATCCAGCGCGCGCACCGCATCCAACGGCGCGTTGGCGCACATCACCACATCAGGCTTGAGCGCCGCGACGCGCGCGGCCAGGCGCCGGCCGTACAAGCGCTTCAGCCGCCAGCGCCGCACGAACGCGCGCTTGTCCACCGGCCGCGGCAACGCGATGCCCTCGATCAGCAGTTCATCCGGATCATCGCCGCGCCGCGCCAGCCCGCCCTTGGGCGTGGTCGGATTGGAAGCGTTGTACAGCAGCGTCACCCGCTGCCCGCGCCGCGCCAGCGCGCGCGCCAGTTGCACAATGAAGGCGTGGCCGCCGTAGTCATGGATCAGCAAATGCATTCCGGTCTCCATCGCGCAACGAGTTGCAAGCTTAACCGCGCGCGCATCAAGGCGCGGCGCCATTGCTGAGCGCAACGAAGAATGACGCTCTTCACTTCCGGCCACACGGAACACTCTCAAACCCGTCCCGTTTCCAGACTCAAGCCAGCCGCCGGCAAATTAGTCAGAGCTTCAGCTCGGAGTGCGAGCCGATGCGTTCCAGGCGCAGGATCTGCAGATCCTTGTTGCCTTTTCCTTTGTCGACTGGCTTCGCGTAGATCAGCACCAGGTCAGGGTGTATGTGGATGTCCCGAGCATCGCCCCAGTTCCCTGCCAGCGCATGATCCTGATATCGCTCAGGCAGCCGGCTGTCGTTTGCCAGAAGCGCGATCACCGCGCGCAGGTCAGCATCGATCGTCTTTGCGTGGGAACTCTTCAGCTCGCGCTTGTAGTCAGCCTTGAACTGGGACGAACGCTTAATCGTCCGCATTCAGGTCCGCCATCAGTTCGTCAACGCTGGCGAAGCTCTTGCCGCCACCTTCCTGCAGCTCCTTGATCGCGGCAAGCGTCTTGGGGCCGGGACTCATGAAGTCCATGGGATTCACATCGCCCCGGGCGGCGGCAGCGACCGCCATATTGAGATAGCCGCCCAAACTCAAACCCATGGCATCAAGCGCGACCTCAGCCCGGCGACGAACGTTCGGATCAAGCCGGACACTGAAGGCAGGCGAGGCTGATGATGTGGAAGTGCGGCGCTGAGCAGCCATGTCAATGTCCTTGAATTGCCGTTGCATGTACTACATAGTAATACATTATTCGCCGTTTGCAACCCAGTTGAACTTCAGCGCGAATCAGGTGCCCGCCCGCATCCTCACGTCCTCAGGCCGTGGCGAGCAAACAGGAAATCGGCCCGGACGGCCCGCCCTTCTTCTTGATGTCATCCCGGACGGCCCGCCGCGCCCATCCATGCCAGAAAGTGCATAATCCGACCATGAGGCCGATCGTGTGGGTGGGCAACAGCAAGGATGATCTCCGGCGCTTTCCCGCGTCCGCGCGCAGCCAGTCGGGTTTCCAACTCGACAAGGTGCAGCGCGGCGAAGATCCGGACGACTGGAAGCCGATGCCGACCATCGGGTCCGGAGTGCGGGAAATCCGCATCCGCGAGGCGGCCGGAGCCTTCCGCGTCATCTACGTCGCACAGATCGGCCAGACGCTGCATGTACTCCACTGCTTCCAAAAAAAGACCGAGAGAGGACTTCGCTCAAGGATCTGCAACTGGCACGGCAACGGCTCAGAGAGGTAATGCCATGAAGAAGACGACCAACGGAAGTCCCCGAGGGACGACCAACGCGCCCCGTAGGAAGTCCCTTTCCGAGACGACCAAAGGGAGTCCCTTTTCGGGACGACCGGAGGAAGTCCAGAGGAGAAGTCCCCAAGGGACGACCCGCCGAAGCCCGCAAGGCGCGGCCAAGCGCAAGAACCGGCCCGCGCAAGCCGGGGCGACCAAGGGCGATGCGCGCGGCGTGTTCTACGACCTGTTCCCCGCGGAGCAGGCCGCGGAGCTTGCCATGCGCGCCACCCTGCTGCGCGGTCTGCAAGCATGGCTCGGGGCAAGCGGAATCACCCAGACCCGGGCCGCGGCCACGCTGGGGACCACCCAGGCACGCATCAGCGACATCAAGCGCGGCAAGATCGAGCGCTTCAGCCTCGATCTGCTGGTGCGGCTCGCCGAACGCGCGGGGCTGCGGCCCGAAGTGCGACTGGCGGCCTAGCAGCCTGGCGGCTCTGCATCCGGGCGATTCGGAAGAATCTTCCCCCCGCCCGCCTTTGCTGGGCGCAGCGAAAGATCTCGCGGGGAGATCTCGGCGCGCTGCGATCTGAACTGATGGGATGGACTCCTCCCTGCCAGGACGGCATCAAAGTGCCAGAGTGAGAGGAGCGGGCCGCATCGTCATACGGCCCAGCCATCACAAACATCAGCCGCAAGGAGGAGTCCGCCATGAAT
>JAKAWV010000009.1 GCA_021827205.1 Pseudomonadota bacterium
AGGCCATCGATGCAAAACGCACCCAGCCGACGCCAGGCACCTGAGTAGGCGACCGGCGCACCCGAACCACTATCTGACTGCGGTGCTTCCGACATGACTTCCCCCCCTTGGAGTCAAACGTGCCGCATGATTACCGTTGCAGTCTATCTCCCCCGGCCATCACGCCGGGCGCGTTCCGAAAAACATCAATGTCGACGCCAGTGCCGGCTTCGGGCCGCACTGTGCCACTCCGGAGAATGCGGCGCCAGTGGCCGCTGGGATCTCCCTCCCGATGTCGGAAGACTCCGCACAGCAGTCGACTCGATCGATCGGATGGATGATCCGCGCCCTGCCGCGACGCAGTGCTTGATGCGCGTGCCGGTCGTGCTTGCCAGCACGGGCGCCGATGCGCCGTGCCCCTCATACCCCTGCGCCGCTGCCCGGACCGCGGCGCGCATTGTTTCGTTTTGGCGACACAACCCCGAAATCAGCGACATTTTTTGCGGGCCGAACATGGCCGGAGTAGCTGTTCACATTCGCGACGGCTGATCCGACCGCAATTCCGCGCCCGGGCGCGCCGCGTGTGTGGGGAGTCGCACCATGAACAAGAACAATGCAGTGCGTCGATGGCTCGTCGTGGTGGGTTTGGCAATGGCGGCGGCGGCCGGCGCCGTGCACGCCGAGGACAGCGGAGCGGTATCGCGGATGTGGCTGGCCGAGGTGACGCCAGCGCAGGATCAGGCCTTCCGCGAAGGCATCAAGACCTACGCGCAGTGCCTGCATCAGCACGGTGCCAGGCAAACCGTGTGGGCCTGGAGCGCGCAGACCGGCGATGTCGGTCGCTATGCCTTTGTGGTCGACGCCAAGACCTGGGCCGGCCTCGACTTCATGGACCCGGCCGACAAGGGCTGCGATCCCGTGTTCAATGCCAGCGTCCTGCCGCATACCGGCAAGTGGACCAGTTGGGTCGCCGAACGCATGCCCAAGCTCAGTCACATGGCCGCGGATGGCGAGGCCGTTCCCGCTTTCGCGTACGTATACTACGTGCGCATCAAGCCCGGATACGGCCCGGCGCTGATGCAAGCCATGGAGAAATACGCCAGCGCCGCGCGTAGCAGCAAGTGGCAGGGGCAGTGGTTCGTGCGCCAGAACAGCGGCGGCGGACGCGGCATGTCCGACTTCAGCATCATCTGGCCCAACGCGTCCTGGGCCGAGATCGGCAAGGAGCCCAATCCGTCGCTGAAGGCGATGATGGAAAAGGTCTACGGCAAGGCGCAGGCGGCGGCCATTCGCAAGCAATTCATGGACGCCATCGCCGAACAGTGGGACGGCGTCTGGCGCGCCAGCAAGGAACTCAGCTACATCCCCGCCAGTTGAGTACGGCGACAGCACGCGCACTCTGAAACTTTCGACGCGACGCCGGGCCGAAGCACGGCGTCAGTCCTCACCGAGGATCTGCTTGAAGGCGTGGATGCGGCGCCGATCGCGCTTGCCGGGACGCGCGGGCGGCGGCCGCGGCGTGCCGGCTTGCTGCAGGCGCCGCTGCTCGCGCTGCGCGGCACGCGCGGCGAGGCTGGCTTCGGTTTCGCGATACAGCGTTTGCGCCACGGCGGCAGGGCCGCGCGTGTTGTCCAGCGCCAGCACCTCGATCTCGAAACGTTCATCGCCACGCGCGATGTGCAACATCTCGCCCGCGCGCAGCGTGCGCGCCGGCTTGCAGGCCACGCCGGCACAGGTGATCTTGCCGGCACCCAGCGCCCGCTTGGCCAGTGCACGGGTTTTGAAGAACCGCGCCGCCCACAGCCAGATGTCGGCGCGCACACCGGGCGGCGCGGTGTCCATGTTTATGCGGTCGTGCCCAGCAGCAGCCGGTTCACGCGCTTGATGAAGGCAGCCGGATCATCGAGTTGCGCGCCTTCGGCTACCTCGGCCTGTTCCAGCAGCAGCAGCGCCAGATCCGCGCCGCGCGCGCTGTCGGTTTCCGCCGCATAGCGCTGCAGCAACGGATGCGCGGCGTTGATCTCCAGCACCGGCTTGGCCGTCGGCATGGCGTGCCCGGCCTCGGCCATCAGCCGTCGGGTATGCAAGGCCATGTCGTGCGCTTCCAGCACCAGACAGGCCGGCGACTCGGTCAGACGATGGCTGAGGCGCACCGCCGACACGCGCTCGCCCAGCGCCTGCTTGAGCTTGTCCAGCAGCGGTGCGGCGTCTTTTTCGGCGGCCTCGCGGCGTTCCTTCTCGGCGGCGTCCAGCGGCAGGTCCAGTTCGCCCTTGCCGGCGTGGCGGAAGGTCTTGCCCTGGTATTCGCTGAGGTAACCCATCATCCACTCGTCGATGCGTTCGCTCATCAGCAGCACCTCGATGCCGCGCGCGGCCAGCGCCTCGATCTGCGCGCTGTGGCGCGCCGCCACCCAGGATTCGGCGGTGAGGTAGTAAATGGACTCCTGCCCGACCTGCATGCGACCGATGTAGTCATCCAGCGACACGTTCTGCGTGGCGTCGCTGTGATGCGTGGAGGCGAAGCGCAACAGCCCGGCGATGCGCTCGCGATTGTCGTTGTCCTCGACGATGCCTTCCTTGAGCACGTTGCCGAAGGATTGGTAGAACCCGGCGTAGCGCGGCGCCTCGTCGCTGGCCAGCTTGCCCAGCAAATCCAGCGTGCGCTTGCTGCAGGCGGCGCGGATCTGGCTGACCAGGCGGTTCTCCTGCAGGATCTCGCGACTGACATTCAGCGGCAGGTCGTCGGAATCGACCACGCCGCGCACGAAGCGCAGGTAGGCCGGCAGCAGTTGCTCGCTGGCGTCCATGATGAACACGCGACGGATATACAGCTTGAGTCCCTTGCGCTCGTCGCGGCCGCTGAACATGGCCTCGAACGGCGGCTTCTCCGGCACGTACAGCAGCAGCGTGTAGCTCTGCTTGCCCTCGACGCGGTTGTGCGTCCACGCCAGCGGCGCGTTGAAGTCGTGGGTGAGGGTCTTGTAGAAGTTCTGGTAATCCTCGTCCTGCAGCTCGCTCTTCGGCTGCGTCCACAACGCGCTGGCGTGGTTGACCGTTTCCAGCTCGTCGCCGGGCTTGCCATCAACGAGCCTCGGCATGCGGATCGGAAAGCCGATGTGCTCGGAGTATTTCTTGACCAGCTCGCGCAGGTGCCAGGGCTCGACGAATTCGTCTTCATCGGGCTTGAGGTGCAGCGTCAGGGTGGTGCCGCGCGCGGCGCGTTCGGTGCTTTCCAGCGTGTACGCGCTGCTGCCGTCCGAAACCCAGCGCACGCCCTCCGCGGCAGGCGCGCTGGCGCGGCGAGTTTCCAGGGTGACGCGATCGGCCACCACGAAGGCCGAGTAGAAGCCCACGCCGAACTGGCCGATCAGGCGCGAATCCTGGCGCGCATCGCCGGACAGCGCCTCGAGAAACTTGCGCGTCCCCGAACGCGCGATGGTGCCGATGTTCTCGATCACCTCATCGCGGCTCATGCCGATGCCGTTGTCGCTGATGCGCAGCGTGCGCGCGTCGGCATCCCAGCGAATCTCGATGCCCAGCTCGCCGCCCTCGCCCATCAGTTCGGGCTTGGCGATGGCCTCGAAGCGCAGCTTGTCGCAGGCGTCCGAGGCATTGGAGATCAACTCGCGCAGGAATACTTCCTTGTGCGAGTACAGCGCGTGCGTGACCAGGTGCAGCACCTGGCTGACTTCGGCTTCAAAACTGCGGGTTTCGGTGGCGGTGTCGGTCATGCTCGGGCTCCAAAAAGAAAGCCGCGCTTGCGCGCGGCATCATGCAAGGTGACTGGCAAGTGGGGGCTCAGCCGGCGACACGCAAGGCCGCGATGCGCTCCTCGATCGGTGGGTGGCTCATGAACAGGCGCTTCAAGCCGTGCGCCACGCGCCCGGAGATGCCGAAAGCCTGGATGGTCTTGGGCAGGGTCGATTCGCCATAAGTGGCGCTGAGCCGCTGCAGCGCCGAGATCATCGCGCCGCGGCCGGCCAGCCGGGCGCCGGCGGCATCGGCGCGGAATTCGCGCCAGCGCGAGAACGCCATCACGATCATCGAGGCAAAGATGCCGAACACGATCTCCAGCACCAGCACGGTGACGAAATAACCGATGCCGACGCCACTGTTTTCGCGCTCGCGCCCGCCCGACATCCACGAATCGACGATACGCCCGACGATGCGCGCGGCCACGATGACGAAGGTGTTGAGCACGCCCTGGATCAGGGTCAGCGTGACCATGTCGCCATTGGCGACGTGGCCGATCTCGTGGCCCAGCACCGCGCGCACCTGCTCACGGTCCATGTCCTGCAGCAACCCGGTGCTGACCGCAACCAGCGCGTGGTTGCGATTCATGCCGGTGGCGAAGGCGTTCATTTCCGGACCTTCGTAAATGGCCACCTCGGGCATGCCGATGCCGGCCGCGCGCGCGTGCTCGGCCACGGTCGCCAGCAACCAGCGTTCGGCCTCGCTCTGCGGCTCGGCGATGATCCTGGCATGGGTCTGCCACTTGGCGATGGTCTTGGACAAGGCCAGGGAAATGAACGCGCCACCCATGCCGAACACCGCGGCAAACACCAGCAGGCCGCCGAAACTGACGCCATTGGCCGCGGCGTATTGATCGATGCCGAAGATCCGGGCGATGAGGGTGAACAACACCAGGACCGCGAGATTGGTGGCAACAAACAGCAAGACGCGCTTCATGCAGATGGGTTCCCGCAAAACGGCACATGCCGCTGGCTGATTCTCGGGATGCCATGGCCGGTTTCAAGAGTGACCAATGGCATGATGAAGCCATGGTTTATGTCGGCCGTTTCGCGCCTTCGCCCACCGGCGCCCTGCATCTCGGCTCGCTGCTGGCGGCGCTGGGCAGTTGGCTGGATGCGCGTGCGGCCGGCGGATGCTGGCTGCTGCGCATCGAGGACATCGACCCGCCACGCGCAGTCCGCGGCGCGGCGCGCGCGCAGTTGCAAACCCTGCGGCGATTCGGGCTGCTGCCCGATGCCGATCCCTGGCGGCAAAGCGCACGCGCGGCTGCTTACGCGGTTGCGCTGCGGCAACTGGCCGCTGCCGGTCACGCCTATCCCTGTGCCTGCACGCGCGCCGATCTGGAGGCGCACGGTGGCATCCATCCGCCGCGCTGCGTGCGTCCGGCGCGCGCGGATGGCGCGCACGCCTGGCGTCTGCGCGTGCCGCGCGGCGTGATCGCATTCGCAGATCGTCTGCAGGGACCACGGCAGCAGGACGTACACGCCGAGGTCGGCGACTTCGTGCTGCGCCGCGCCGACGGCCTGTGGGCCTACCAGCTCGCGGTGGTGGTGGATGACGCCGCGCAAGGCGTCAGCGACGTGGTGCGCGGCGCCGATCTGCTCGACTCCACGCCGCGGCAAATCATGCTGCAGCGCTTGCTGATGTTGCCCACGCCGCGTTATCTGCATCTGCCGGTGGTCGTCGACACCGCGGGTCTGAAGCTGTCCAAAGCGCGCGGCTCCGCGGCGCTGCCATCCGACGCGCTGGACGCGCTGCGTCAGGCGCTGACGCTGCTGGGGCAACGCGAGTCGGCCGCGCGTCCCGCACGCAGCACCACGCACTTGCTGGAGCACGCGCTCACCCACTACCGCGCCGATCTGTTGCCGCGCAGCCGTGCGATTGCTGCGCCGCAATCCGCTGACGCGGGTGCCCCGCGTACACTCGCCGACGATCATTCCACGAGGAGCGCAACATGACTGCACGCATTGCCCTGGTCACCGGCGGAACCGGCGGCATCGGGACCGCCATCGTGCAGCGTCTGGTGCGTGAAGGACACCGCGTCGCCACCAATTACCGCGACGCCGACAAGGCCGAGGCGTGGCGCCAGAAAATGATCGCCGCCGGTTGTCCGGTGACCCTGGTACCCGGCGATGTCAGCAATCCCGAGACCGCCGCGGACATGGTGCGTGCGATCGAGAAGGCACTCGGCCATGTCGACATTCTGGTCAACAATGCCGGCATCACCCGCGACACCACTTTCCACAAGATGACCTACCAGCAGTGGATGGACGTGGTGAACACCAATCTCAATGCGTGCTTCAACGTCACCCGCCCGGTGATCGAATCGATGCGCGAACGCAAGTGGGGGCGCATCGTGCAGATCAGCTCGATCAACGGCCAGAAGGGCCAGTATGGCCAGGCCAACTACGCCGCGGCCAAGGCCGGCATGCACGGCTTCACCATTTCGCTGGCGCAGGAAAACGCGCGCTTCGGCATCACCGTCAATACCGTATCGCCCGGCTACGTGGGCACCGACATGGTGATGGCCGTGCCCGAGGACGTGCGCGCCAAGATCGTCGCGCAGATTCCGCTGGGACGCCTCGGCAAGCCGGAGGAAATCGCCTATGCGGTGAACTTCTTCCTCAGCGAGGAAGCCGCCTGGATCACCGGTGCCAACCTCGCCATCAACGGCGGCCACTACATGGGTTGGTAATGCGCATGCCCTGAAGCTGCCAGTGGCAGCTTCAATGCGCGTTACCAGGTGAGGCATGGATGCCGAACGGGCCGCGTTCCAAGGACGGCTGCTTGCCCAACCCTCCGGGCCGCGCATGCGACATGCCATGAATGGCATGTCGCGCGGCGTTCACCAGGTGAGGCAGGATGCCGAACGGGCCGCGCCCCAGGGACGGCTGCTTGCACCACCCTCCGTGGACGCATGCCCTGAAGCTGCCAGTGGCAGCTTCAATGCGCGTTACCAGGTGAGGCATGGATGCCGAACGGGCCGCGTTCCAAGGACGGCTGCTTGCCCAACCCTCCGGGCCGCGCATGCGACATGCCATGAATGGCATGTCGCGCGGCGCTGCCGGGATAGAGGTTCGCTCGACAGGCATGGATTCGCGCGCATTGCTGCGCAGCATCGTAAGTGGTGCATCGCAAAACAATCTGCTAAGTTTGCCGCATGGCAACATCCAATCGCATCATCAAGAAATACCCCAACCGGCGTCTGTACGACACCGAGATCTCCAGTTACATCACGCTGGAAGAGGTACGCCAGCTGGTACTCGACGGCGAGATCTTCGAGGTGCGCGACGCCAAGACCAACGACGACCTCACGCGCAGCGTGCTCTTGCAGATCATCGCCGAACATGAGCAGCAGGGCGCGCCGATGTTCTCGGTGCCGTTGCTGACGCAGATCATCCGCTTCTACGGCGATGCCCTGCAGGGCCTGATGGGGCCTTACCTCGAGCGCAGCATGCAGGTGTTCCTGGAACAGCAGCAGCAGTTCCGCAAACAGCTCACCAGCGTGGTCGGGCAAACGCCCTGGGCCATGCTCAACGATCTGACCACGCGCAACATGGACCTGTGGCAGAACCTGCAGCGCAGTCTGGTGGAAAGCGCCAACGCGCGCACCGCCGCCAAGCCGGCGCCCGATGGCAACGCCGCCGCCGGCAACAGCGGTGCGGGTCACGCGCACGGCGGCGCCCCGCCGCGTCCGGTCGGCGCGAAGTCCGGCGGCAAATCCCCGCGCTGAGTTTGTTCCTCCGTTTGATCTTTTCTCACCGCCCGCGCGGCGCGTGTGTGCCCGCGTCTTGTCCAGGAGTCAGCCATGAGTGAACGCATCGCCATCGTCACCGGCGGTATCGGCGGCCTCGGCAGCGCCATCTGCCGCCAGTTGGCCCGCCAGGGCGCGCGCGTGATCGCCGCCGATCTGCCCAACCGCAGCGAGCGTCTGGCCGCCTTCCGTCAGGAAATGGCCGAGTTCGGCGAGCGCGTCTCTTTCAGCACGCTCGATGTCACCGATTTCGAGTCCTGCAAGCACCTCATCGCCGAAACCGAAGCCAGCCACGACCGCGTCGACATCCTGATCAACGTCGCCGGCATCACCCGCGATGCCAGCCTGCGCAAGATGGAAAAAGCGCAGTGGGACCAGTTGATGGCGGTCAATCTGGACGGCATCTTCCACATGAGCCGCGCGGTGATCGAGGGCATGCTGGCGCGCGGTTTCGGACGCATCGTCAACATCAGCTCGGTCAACGGCCAGACCGGCCAGTTCGGGCAGACCAACTACTCGGCGGCCAAGGCCGGCGTGCACGGCTTCAGCATGGCGCTGGCGCGCGAAGTCGCGGCCAAGGGCATCACCGTCAATACCGTGTCGCCGGGCTATTGTCAGACCGAGTTGGTGATGGCGGTACCGGAGGTCATCCGCGAAAAGATCGTCGCGCAGATCCCGGTCGGGCGCCTCGGCGCACCGGACGACATCGGCCGCGCCGTGGCGTTTCTGGCCGCCGATGACAATGGCTACATCACCGGCGCCAACCTGCCCGTGAACGGCGGCTATTTCATGAGTTTTTAATGACAGTGCGGTCATACCCCGGATGGTGCGGGGCAGTCGCCAAGTGTTCATGCTTCGCTGCGACAAGATGCGTATAACGGCCGCTCTCCTCTGGACACTTCAGCCCAATGAGCACCCAGGCCACGGCGGTTGATCGGTTGACTCGTGCCGACTCACACGACTATCACGCCATGCCGGGCGATCGCTACTACCGGCTGGCGATATTGCTGGGCCTGGGGCTGCTGATCCTGGCGAGTTGGCATCTGCAGGTCTTCCACGGCGTGATCCACATGGCGCGCGAGTACGGCTGGGCCTCGCTCATCGTGCGCCCGGCGATACTGTGGGCGGCGATGGGCTCGCTGATGCTGCTGTTTCGCACCCTGCTCTGGTATCGCTACCGCACACCACCTAGCGCGGATATGCAACAGGCGCCGCCGTTGACCGTGATCATCCCCGCCTACAACGAGGGGCCGATGGTGGCGCGTTCGATCCATTCGGTGGCGCAGGCTCATTACCCGCGTGAACGGCTGGAAATCATCGTCGTCGACGATGGCAGCAATGACGACACCTGGTTGCACATCGAACAGACCGCGGCACTGTACCCGGGCCTGGTCACCACGCTGCGTTTCGAGCGCAACCGGGGCAAACGCGCCGCGCTGGAAGCCGGATTCCGCCGCGCCCGCGGCGAGGTGCTGGTGACGATCGATTCCGACAGCGTGATCGAGCCGGGCACCTTGCTGGCCATGGCCGGTCCGTTCCGTGATCCGCGCATCGGCGCGGTCGCCGGCAAGGTCAGCGTGTACAACCGCGAACAAGGCCTGATCCCGCGCATGCTCAAGGTGCGCTACGCGCTGTCGTTCGATTTCCTGCGCGCGGTGCAAAGCACCTACGGCACCGTCTATTGCTGCCCGGGCGCGCTCGCGGCCTATCGCGCCGCGGTGGTGCATCGCGTGCTCGATGCCTGGATCGGGCAGCGCTTTCTCGGCCGCGCCTGCACCTTCGGCGAGGATCGCGCGCTGACCAACGCCATCCTCGAACAGGGCCACGACTGCGTCTATCAGCGCGCCGCCATCGTGCATACCCTGGTGCCGACGCGCTATCGCCAGTTATGCAAGATGTTTTTGCGCTGGGACCGCAGCTACGTGCGCGAGGAACTGCGTTTCGCGCGCCATATCGTCTGGAAGCGGCCGCTGCGGGCACGGCTGATCGCGCTGCTGGATCTGGTCATCACCAACCTGCGCTATCCCGTCGGCTGGGCGGTTCTGACGCTGCTCGTGGTCATGCTGCCGGGCCACCCGGATCTGCTGCTGAGATTCTGCTCCGTGCTGATGCTGGTGTCCGCGTTCAACATGCTGTACTACCTGCGCGGCGAGCGCTCATGGGATTTCGTCTACGGCATCGGCTACTCGTATTTCTCCGCATTCGCGCTGTTCTGGATTTTCCCCTACGCGTTGCTCACCGCGCGCACGCAGGGCTGGTTGACGCGCTAATCCGGCAATCCGACGGCGCCTTGCTGGCGGCACTGGAGCGCCGCCGCAACCGTTGCGGCCGGCGCCGCCTGCCGCTGCGCCGGCAGAGCCAGCAGCGCCGCCGGATCCAGACCACGCTGGATCGCCGGCGCCCACAGCAGCAGATACGGGCCGGCCTGTGGCACTTCCAGCGTGTGGCAACCACGCGTCAAGGCCACCGCGCCAGCGACGGCGCGCCCATCGATGCGCGCGGCGACGCTGCGGCCCTGTGCATCCAGCAGCACGTAACGCTGCGGGATCGCGATCGGCAGCAGCACCGGCTGCCGCGCCCGCGCCACCGTGAAGCGTTGGCCCAGCACGCGCACGTTGCCCAGCAGCGGCAGATAGTTGCGCGCGATGAATGGTTCGGCGCTGTCCGGCATGCGGTGGTCGATCACCATGGACGTGCCGGTGCGCTCAAGATGGGCACGTACCCGCGGGTGCAGCAGCCCATGCGCGATGCGGAACTCGGCGATGTCCTCGAATACCCAGAACACCGGACGCTTGCGGAAGATGGCCGCGCCCTTGGCGTCCATCACGAAATCATCCGGACGCGTTAGGCGCAGCACCAGCGCCAGTTCGCGCTCCTGCCGCTGCAACAGCAGGTCGCGCCAAGGGGGACGCGTCGCCAGGATCGTCAGCAGTTCCAGCGCCAATGCCAGCGCAAAGCCCCATCCGATACGCCGCGTGTGGACAAGCCGCGTGCCGCTCGCTCCGAGCATCAGCAACGGCACTACCGGCAGCAGATCCTGCAGGGTCAGTAGCGGCCAATAGCTGAGCAGCGCCGCGAGGTACAACGCCGCGCCATCGAACATCGCCAACCGGCGCAACGTCAACGCGGCATCGGTGCTGGCGCGCAGCCGCCGCCAGGACACCATCGCCACCAGCGCGGACACCGTCGGAAACAGCAGATATTGCAAACGGCTGCCGGTCCATGGCCCCATCCCCGGCACGATGTTGTACGTCACCCAGAAGTACCACGCCTGGGGCAGCGCATCGTGCAACGCGAAGAACACCGCGAAAGCGCCCAGTGGCAGGATCAGACCCAGAAGCCAGCCCGGCGTGGCGCGCAACCACACACGCCAGGCGATGGCGCGACCCTGCAATCGCCAGAACAACGCCAGCATGGCCAACGCCAGCAACTGGGTGATGAGCAGCGGCGTGGTCTTCATCGATACCGCGAAGCTCAGTCCCATCAGCATCCCTGCCGCGGCCAGCCGGCGGCGATCCGGCGCTCCCAGCACCGCGACCGCGACACCCGCCACCCACATCACCCACCACAGATCGTCGGTGCGGAACTGCACGCTGGACAGATAGGTCAGCGGAAACAGTGCCGTCAGCACCATCGCGGTCCACGCCACGCGGACGTTCCACAGCCGCCGTCCCAGCCACCAGGTCAGCGCTAGACCCAGCGCCCAGATCGGAATCGTCGCGGTGCGCATGCACGGCACGATATCGGCGCGCGCGCCCAGCAGCGCCAGCAGCGGCGACATCAGCAACTGGAACAGCGGCGTATGGTTGTCGAACACGTTGCGGTAAGGCAGCAAACCCTGCGTCCACGCCCACACCACATGCAAGTGCTGCGGCTCATCCGAGTCCACGCGCAGCGACCAGGCCGAGGCCAGACGCAACGCCAGCAGAGCCAGCACGCCGAGCACGGCGTAAGCAAACTGCGCGCGGCGGCGCCTGATGCGCTGATTCATGGAGTATCGCTTGGTATAAGTACGCATTGGACCGCGCCGGCAAGGTCAACGCTTCGCCGGTGGCTTGCGGGTCTTGAACAATTGCCCAAGGCTGGACCTGCGCCGTGCCCGGACGGGTCGATTATCGGACAGCACGCGCCCTCTGAACAGCCGCGCCCGGTACGTCTGTTGCCCTCGCGTTTAGCGCCACATGCGCGCGCAGGCTTGACAAGTCAAGCCGACACCGCTTGACTGCGGCCATGCCCATGCGCACCGCCCCGTCCAAATCCAGCCGAAAAGTTCGTGTCGCGGGCTTGCCGCACAGTGGCGCGGCGACGCTCCACAACCGCACCACCACGACCACCACGATGACTACCGTGAACCGCGGCGGTCGCTGGTGCATGCCTTGAGTTGAACTGAACCATGCCCCCGACCCCGCCGATCTGCGCAGCGGGGTTCGGCGCCGCGGCGCAGCGGCGGGGTCTCTGCGGAGATCCATCATGTCCTCGACGTTCCCGGCATCGCTGCCGCAAGGCAGTCCCTGCGTACACAAATTCGGCGGATCAAGCCTTGCCGATGCCGCCTGCCTGGCGCGCGTCAGCCGCATCCTGGGCGAGGCGGCCGAGCCGGCGCAGCTCATCGTGGTGTCCGCGCTGCAGGGCGTGACCAACGCGCTGGTGGCACTGACGGATAGCATCGACGACCCCAGCCCAGCGCTCGCGGCCTTGCTCCAGCGCCATCTCGCGCTGGCTGCAGCGATCGGCGACGCCGAGTTGCACGCCTGGCTGGAACTGGACTTCGGCGCCTGCGCGACGCAATTGGCGCTGGCGCGTGCCGCGGGCTGGAGCGCGGCGACGCGTGCGCAGATCCATGGCCGCGGCGAGCTGTGGAGCGCGCGCTGTCTGCACTCGCGCCTGCGCCATGATGGCCGCGATTGCGCCCTGCTCGATGCGCGCGCGGTGCTTACGGTGCGTCAGCACGACCTTGGCGCGCAGGTCGACTGGCCGCGCAGCCAGGCGGCGTGGGCGGCATGGCGCGGGCAACACGCACAGGTGCATGTCGTGGTCACCGGCTTCATCGCTCGCGATGCAAGTGGCGCCGACACCACGCTCGGCCGCAACGGCAGCGATTACTCCGCGGCGATCTTCGCCGCACTGTCCGGCGCGCGCGAACTCACCCTGTGGGGCGACACCGATGGCGTGCTCAGCGCCGATCCGCGCCTGGTGGACGAAGCCGTGTCGTTGCCGCGACTCAGCTACGCCGAAGCCTGCGAGCTGGCCTATTTCGGCGCCCAGGTCATTCACCCGCAAACCATGATCCCGGCGATGCAGCGCGCGCTGCCGATCCGCATCCGCAACAGCTTCAAGCCCGCGCATCCGGGCACACGCATCGACCAGAGCAGCCAGCGCGAGGTCGCGGTCAAGGGCTTGAGCGCGATGCTCGGCATGGCGCTTGTCAATCTCGAGGGCGCCGGCATGCTCGGCGTGCCCGGCACCGCCGAGCGCGTGTTCGGCGCGCTGCGCGCAGCGGGTGTTTCAGTAAGCATGATCTCGCAAGGCTCGTCCGAGCATTCGATCTGCTGCGTGATCCGCGACGCCGACGCCGCGCGCGCGCAGCATGCCCTGACCCAGGCCTTCGCCACCGAAATCGCCGCTGGCAGCATCCAGGGCGTGGCGCTGACCCGCGACATCGGCGTGCTCGCCGCGGTCGGCGACGGCATGATCGGCCGGCCCGGCGTGGCCGCGCGCCTGCTGTCCGGCATCGCGCGCGCGCAGGTCAGCGTGCGCGCCATCGCGCAGGGCGCCAGCGAACGCAGCATCTCGGTCGCGATCGGCGCCGACGAAACCACGCGCGCGTTGCGCGCCGCGCACGCGGCGTTTCTGCTCTCCGAGCAAACCCTCAGCATCGGCATCATCGGCCCCGGACAGATCGGCGCCGCGTTGCTGGAGCAACTGCGCGCAGCGCAGCCGCGCCTGCGCTGCGCGCACCGCATCGACCTGCGCGTGCGCGCCATCGCCGACAGTCGCCGGCAGTGGCTGGACGCGGGCACGGAACTGCCCGCCGACTGGCGCCTGCGCGTGCATGAAGGCGCGGCCACGGACCTTGCCGCCTTCGCCGCGCACGTGCATCCCGGCCACCTGCCGCATGCCGTGATCATCGACTGCAGCGCCAGCGATGCGCTGGCCGATGCTTACCCCGGTTGGCTGCGCGCCGGCATCCACGTGATCACCCCGAGCAAGCGCGCCGCCTCAGGACCAGTCGCGCGCTGGCTGAACATTCGCGCCGCGGCGGCGGCCAGCGGCGCGCAACTGCGCTACGAAGCCAGCGTCGGCGCCGGTCTGCCGGTGGTGCAGACCCTGCGCGATCTGATCGACACCGGCGATGCGTTGCTCGCCATCGAAGGCATTCTCTCCGGCACGCTGTCGTGGCTGTTCAACCACTATGACGGCAGCCGACCGTTTTCCGCGCTGCTGCGCGAGGCGCACGCGCTGGGCTATACCGAGCCCGATCCGCGCGACGACCTTGCCGGCATGGATGTGGCGCGCAAACTGGTGATCCTCGCGCGCGAGGCCGGACTGACACTGGAAGTCGAGCAGGTCGCGGTCGAAAGTCTGGTGCCCGCGGCACTGATGGACCTTGAGCGCGCGCAGTTCATGGCGCGACTCGATGAGCTCGACGCGGCCATGGCCGCGCGCCATGCGCAGGCGCGGCGCAACGCCTGCCGGCTGCGCTATCTGGCGCGCCTCGACGCGCACGGCGCGGCGACGGTGAGCTTGCTGGAGGTCGCGGAAACGCACGCCGCGGCGCACCTGCGCGCCACCGACAATCTCGTGCAGTTCAGCACGCGCCGCTACTGCGACAATCCGCTGATCGTGCAAGGCCCCGGCGCCGGACCTGAAGTGACCGCAGCCGGGGTCTTCGCCGATTTGCTGCGCGTGGCGGGCAATCTGCGGAGCAGCCCATGAACGGAGCGGCCTCGATGAATACCTGGGCGCGCGCGCGCGCGCCGGCCAGCGTCGGCAACGTCGCCGCAGGCTTCGACCTGCTCGGCCACACTTTCGCCGGACCCGCCGACGAAGTTCTGGTGCGGCGCGTGCCGACGCCGGGCGTGCGCATCCACGCGATCCACGGCAGCGCGGCGCCGCTGCCGCGCGACGCCGCGCGCAATACCGCGGGCGCCGCGCTGCTGGCGTTGGGCACGGCCTTGCACCTGGATTTCGGTTTCGAGATCGAGATCCACAAGGGCATCGCCTACGCCGCGGGTCTGGGCGGCTCGGCGGCATCGAGCGTGGCCGCCGTGGTCGCCGCCAATGCGCTGCTGCCCGCGCCACTGACGCCGCAGCGGTTGTATCCGCACGCGGTTAGCGGCGAGGCGGTCGCCAGCGGCGCGCGCCACGGTGACAACGTCGGTCCGATGCTGCTGGGCGGACTGGTGCTGGCCAGCGCCGAGCGCTTGCTGCGCGTGCCGGTGCCCACTGGCCTGCACTGCGCGGTGGTGCATCCGCGGTGCGTGCTGGAAACGCGCGCCGCGCGCGCGGTGCTGGCCGCGCCATATGCGCTGCATGACTTCGTCGCGCAAAGCACTTATCTGGCGCTGCTGCTGGCGGCTTGTTATCGCGGCGAGATCGAGCTGCTGCGCGAGGGCCTGCACGATGTGCTGGTCGAGCCGCGCCGCGCCGCGCTGATCCCGGGCTTTGCCAGCGTGCGCGCGGCGCTGCTCGATGCCGGCGCGCTCGGCGGCAGTCTGTCCGGCGCCGGCCCCAGCGTGTTCGCCTGGTGCCGCGATACCGCCTCGGCGCACACGGTGCTGGCGGCCATGCGCGCCGCCTTCGCCGGCCACGGCATCGACAGCGAGGGCTGGGTGGCACCGGTCGACGGCCCCTGCGCGGAGGTTGTCGAATGCGGTTCCTGAGCACGCGCGGCGCGGCGCCGGCAGCCGATCTCGTGCACGCGCTGGCGGTCGGGCTGGCGCCCGATGGCGGTCTGTATCTGCCCGCAACGCTGCCGCGCATCGACCTCGCGACGCTGGCCGCCGCGCCCACGCCGGCCGCGGTCTGCGCCGAATTGCTGCGACCCTTTTTCGCCGACAGCCCTCTCGCAACTGATCTGCCCGCGCTGTGTGGCGAAGCCTATGCACAGGTGCTGCCGCTACGCGCGCTGGCCGCTGCGGATGACTACGTGCTGGAGTTGTTTCACGGACCGACCGCAGCGTTCAAGGACATCGGCGCGCGCTTTCTGGCCGCCGCCCTGCAGCGCTTGCGCGCACCCGGCACGCCGCCGCTGACCATTCTCGTGGCCACCTCGGGCGACACCGGCGCCGCCGTGGCCGCGGCCTTCCATCACCGCAGCGGCTTTCGCGTGGTGATCCTGTATCCGCGGGACGGCGTGTCCGCGCGCCAGGCGCACCAGCTCGGCGCCTTCGGCGACAACGTGCTCACGCTGCGCGTCGCCGGCAGCTTCGACGACTGCCAGCGCATGGCCAAGCGCGCGCTGGGCGATGCGGCGCTGCGCGCGGCGCTACCGCTGGCTTCGGCCAACAGCATCAGCCTTGGCCGGCTGCTGCCGCAGGCCGGCTATTACGCCTGGGCCGCGCTGCAATACTGGCGCCAGCACGCGCGCGCGCTGTCCTTCATCGTGCCCACCGGCAATCTCGGCAACGCGTTGGCCTGCGTCATCGCGCGGCGCATGGGCCTGCCCATCGGCCGCATCGTGCTGGCCTGCAACGCCAACGACACCTTGCCGCGCTATTTCGCCGGCGAACCCTATGCCGCGCAGCCCAGCCGCCGCACCCTGGCCAACGCCATGGACGTGGGCGCGCCGAGCAATTTCGAACGCCTGCGCGCGTTGTATGCCGACGATGCAGCGCTGCGCGCGGATCTCACCGCGCACGCGGTCAGCGATGCCGACATCCGCGCCACGCTGCGCACCGCGCACGCGCGCCACGGCTTGCTGCCTTGTCCGCATACCGCCACCGCGCTGCACGTGCTGCAACGGCTGCGCGCCGCCGGCGACACGCAGCCGTTCGCGATCGTCGCCACCGCGCATGCGGCCAAGTTTGCCGAGGTCGTCGAGCCCGAATTCGGACACGCCGCCGCCATACCCAAGCCGCTGGCCGCGCTGCTCGCGCGCCCCAGCCACAGCGAAACGCTCACCGCCGGCGACGACGCGCTGCTCGCGCGCCTGCGGCAGTTGCATCACATCGGCTGACTCGATACTGCTCAGCCGCGCGGTCGCACCTGACCGGTGCCGCGCACCACGTAGCGCTCGATGGTCAGCGCCTCGGCACCCATCGGGCCGTAGGCGTGCAGGCGCGTGGTGGAAATGCCGATCTCCGCGCCCAGGCCCAGCTCGCCGCCATCATTGAAGCGCGACGAGGCATTGACCATCACCGCCGCGCTGCGCGTGCCCTGCACGAAACGCTCGGCGGCGGCGGCATCGGCCGTGACGATGACCTCGGTGTGGTCCGAGCCGTACTGCGCGATATGCGCCAACGCGGCATCGAGGTCATCGACCACGCGCACGGCGAGGATCAGATCGAGAAACTCGGCGGCGTAGTCGTCGTCGCCGGCGGCGCGCACCGCGTCGGCATAGGCACGGGTGCGCGCGCAACCGCGCACTTCCACGCCATGCGCGGCAAGCGCGGTCAATGCCGCGGGCAGGAACCGCGGCGCGATGTCGGCGTGCACCAGCAACGTTTCGATGGCGTTGCACACGCCGGGGCGCGAGGTCTTGCCATCCAGCAGCAGCGCCAGCGCCCGCGCCGGATCGGCGGCGCGGTCCACGTACAGATGACACACGCCCTGGTAGTGCTTGATCACCGGCACGCGCGCATGTTCGGCGACGAAGCGGATCAGGCTCTCGCCACCACGCGGAATGGCCAGATCGATCAAATCGCTGAGCTGCAGCAATTCCAGCACGTGCTCGCGCGCGGGGTCGCCGATCACGCTCACCGCCGCCTCGGGCAAACCAGCCCCGCGCAATGCCGCGTGCAGGCAGGCGGCGATGGCGGCATTGCTGGCGCGCGCCTCACTGCCACCACGCAACAACACCGCGTTGCCAGCCTTGAGGCACAGCGCGGCGGCATCGGCGGTGACGTTGGGACGCGCCTCGTAGATCATCGCCACCAAACCCAGAGCAATGCGCTGGCGTTCGACGACCAGACCGTTGGGCCGCGTCTCGCGGCGCGTGATCTGACCCAGCGGATCGGGCTGCGCGGCGATCGCGTCCAGTGCGCGCGCAACGGCCTCGACGCGCGCGGCATCGAGGCGCAAGCGGTCACGCGCGACCGCGGACAATCCCGTCGCATCAGCACGCGCAAGATCCTCGCGGTTGGCCGTCAGCACCGCCGCGACACTGGCGCGCAGTTGCGCGGCCATGGCCTCGAGCAAGTCGCGCCGCGCGACGGGCGTGAGCGCGGCAATGGCCGGCTGCGCCGCGCGCGCGGCCAACGCCAGCGCGCGCACCGGAGCGGCGCTCATGGCATCGGTCCGTGCACCAGCAACACCAGATCGTCGCGATGGATCACCGCCTCGCCGTAGCGGAAGCCGAGGATGCTCTCGATGTCACCGCTCTTGCGTCCGGCGATGCGCCGCAGTTCGGCGGCGTTGTACTGGGCGAGGCCGCGCGCCAGCGGCTGCGCTGGATGCGCGGAAGCACGCACCTCGATCACATCACCGCGGTGGAACTCGCCCGCGACCGCAACCACGCCACCGGGCAACAGCGAGGCGCCTTGCGCGCACAGCGCGGCAGCCGCACCGGCATCCACCGTCAGTTGCCCCGTCGCGGGTGCGTGCCGCAACCATTGCTTGCGCGCGCTGAGCGTGTTGTCGGCGCGCTCGATCAGCGTGCCATGCAGGCGATCTGCGCGCAGCGCCGCCACGACCTCGGCATCGCGGCCACAGAACAGCGCGGTGGCGATGCCGGCCGTGGCCGCCTTGGCCGCAGCTTCGAGCTTGGTGCGCATGCCGCCGGTACCGATGCGCCCGGCAGCGCCGGCCGCGGCCAGCAAGTGCGGCGTGATGTGCGCGATGCGCGGCTGCGGCGCGGCCCGCGCGTCGCGCGCCGGATCGGCGCTGTACAAGCCGCCGATGTCGGTGGCGATCAACAGCAGGTCGGCATCGACCAGCGAGGCTGTGGCGGCGGCAAGGTTGTCGTTGTCGCCCAGCTTGAGTTCGTCCACCGCCACGGTGTCGTTTTCGTTGATCAGCGGCAGCGCGCCCAGGCGCAGCAGCTCGCGCAACGTGGCGCGCGCGTTGAGATAGCGACGGCGATCGCGCAGGTCGTCGTGACTGAGCAGCACCTGCGCCACCGGCACGCTCAGCAACGCCTGCCAGAACCCGATCAACTGCGTCTGGCCCAGCGCAGCCAGCGCTTGACGCAACACCAGACCTTCACCTGCGGAGGCGACGCGCGCGCGCCCGGCCGCGACCGCGCCCGAGGACACCAGCACCACTTCGCGCCCGGCCGCGCGCGCGGCCTGCACGAAATGCGCAAGATCACGCGCGTGGTGCGCGTCTAGACCGCCATCGCCATCGGCAAAACCCGCCAGCAGGCTGCTGCCTACTTTCAGCACGGCGCGCCGCCACGGCGGCAGCGGCTGCGCGGGGAAGTCGCGCAACGGATTACGCTCCACGTGGCTCATGGCACAGACTCGCGGACGTTCATCGTCGCCTCGGCACATGCTGATCGCGCCACACGCACGCGCAGCCATCACCCATCGCCTGGCCGCCATGCCCGCGCAGGCGGGCATCCAGCGCATTGCGGATTCTGGATGCCCGCCTGCGCGGGCATGACGAGGGCGAAAGGTGCGGTTTCATGACGCGCGACGACTGGCCAGTTGCGCGAGGCGCTGCTGCAATTCATCCAGGCGCAGATCGCCCGCCGCGCCCGGCGAGACGCGTGCGGCGAGGCTTTGCTCGGGCGTGCGTCCGGCGCCGGCGCCGGCGGCGTCCCGCGCGGCCTTGCGATAAGCATCGCGGAATGGCACGCCGCTGGCGGCGGCCTCGATGGCGACATCGGTGGCATGCATCGACGGCTCGATCGCGGCGCGCATGCGCGCCGCGTTCCACTCGAGCCGCGCCAGCAAATCGGGCAGCAGCGCCAGCGCCGGCAGGCCCTGGCCGAAGCCGTGGAACAGCGCGCCCTTGCTGATCTGCAGATCGCGCTGGTAGCCCGATGGCAAGGACAGCAGTTGCTCGATCTCGGTGCGCGCCGCGGCCACGCTGGCGTAGCGCGCGCGCATCAGTTCGATCACGTCCGGGTTGCGCTTGTTGGGCATGATCGAGCTGCCGGTGGTGTACTCCACGGGCAGCGTGACGAAGCCGAACTCGGCGGTGGTGAACAGACTGAGATCCCAGGCCAGGCGGCGCAGGTCGAGCATGGCCGAAGCCAGCGCCTCCAGCGCCGCCAGCTCGAACTTGCCGCGCGAGAGCTGCGCGTAGGTGACCGCGACCTGCAGCCGCGCGAAGCCCAGCGCACGCGTGGTGTGCTCGCGATCCAGCGGCAGATTGACGCCGTAGCCGGCGGCGCTGCCCAGCGGGTTGGCGTCGATCCAGATGCGCGTGTCCAGCGCGCGTTGCGCGTCGTCGATGAAGGCCTCGGCATAGCCTGCCCACCACATCGCGGTGGAGGACACCACCGCGCGCTGCAAGTGCGTGTAGCCGGGCATCGGCAACGCTTCGCGACCGGCGCGCGCCAGGCACACCGCGGCGATGGCATGACCATGCGCGGCCAGCTCGGCCAGGCGCTGCTTCAGCCACAGGCGCGTGGCGACGAGGATCTGGTCGTTGCGGCTGCGCCCGGTGTGCACCTTGCGCCCGGCATCACCCAAGCGCTCGGTGAGACGCGCCTCGATGGCGCTGTGGCCGTCCTCGTGACGCGCATCGAGCACGAAGGCGCCGCTGCGGAAATCCGCGGCCAGTGCGTCCAGCTCGCGCAGCAGCGCGACGCATTCGTCATCACCCAGCAAACCGATGCGCGCCAAGCCCTCGACGTGCGCCTTGCTGGCGGTGATGTCGTACAGAAAAAACTCGCGGTCCAGCAGCACGTCGTCGCCGGCGGTGAACTGCATGATGCGCGCATCGATCTGCGCGCCATCCTTGCTCCACAAAACATCGCTCATGGTTCGGTCCTGCCGGTGATGGAGTTCGTTGCTGCTTGTTCAAGCGAGATCCGTCGCTGCGCCCAGCGACAACGTAGCGCGGAAGTCATATCGCCCGCTCCCTGCTCACGTCTCAGCCAACGGCGGAATTCCATCGAACTCCGCCAACCCCAGCGCCAGATTGAGATTCTGCAGCGCCTGCGTGGCGGCGCCCTTGAGCAGATTGTCCAGTATCACCACCAGCACCGCGCGGCGTCCATCGGCGCCCAGCGCGAAGCCGCCGATCTCGACGTGATGCCGGCCGGCGATGCGGCTGACCCATGGCGCCGCATCCAGCACGTGCAACAGTGGCTCGCGCGCATAGCGCGCTCGATACAGCGCGCGCAGCGTTTCCACATCCGCCAGCGCCCGCGCCAGCGACACGTGCGCGGTCAGGGTGATGCCGCGAAAGTACGCCGCGACGTGCGGCATGAGCGCCACCGGCAGCCCTAACTGATGGCTGGCCTCGCGCTCGTGCACGTGTCCGGTGAGCTGATACGGCATCAGATTGTCGCGCAACTTGTCCGCGTCGTTCTTGTCCGAGGGCGTGGTGCCGGCACCGGAATAGCCCGACACGCCGAAGCACACCGGCATGCCGGCCAGATGCTCGCGCAGCGGCGCCAGCGCCAGTTGCATCGCTGTGGCGTAGCAGCCGGGGTTGCTGATGCGGCGCTGCCCGGCGTAGCGCGCGCGGGTCAACTCGGGCAGGCCGTAATACCAGGCGTCGTCGAAGCGATGGTCGGCGCTGAGATCGACGATCACGGTCCGCGGCGCCTGCGCATCGATCGCCGCGACATACGGCGCGGCCTTGCCGTTGGGCAAGGCCAGAATCACCGCGTCGGCACCACGCGCGGCCGTCGCCGCGGCATCGAGATTTTCGTAGCGCAGCGCGCCGGCGAATTCCGGCACGTGCTCGGCTACGCGCTGACCGCCCAGTTCGCGCGAGGACACGAACGCCAGCTGCAGGCGCGGATGCGCGGCGAGCAAGCGGATCAGCTCCGCCCCCGTGTAACCGCGCGCGCCGATGAGGCCGATGCGCTTGCGTGTCCGTGGTTCACTCATGCTGTCGTTGCTCGTCATAACGCCCTGCACAAAACCGGTCTTTCAGTTGTCATCCCGAGCGCAGCGATGGATCTCGGCGCCATGCTGACGCCATGTGCTGCAAACCGCGCTGCACTGGTGGGTAGCGCCGATCCTTCGCCATGCCCAGTAACAGCAACACTCCCGAGTCCCGAGTTCCTGCCTAGCTTTTCAGCGTCGCCGGTCGCGTGCGGCAGTGCTCGACGCAGGCCGCGATCGCCTCCCAGCCTTCGATGCCATACCAGAACGCGGTCCAGCGCGATTCCTTGAAACAGCCATCGGCCTCGGCGAAGTAAAACTCGTTGTTGACCGGATTGCCGTGGCGCGAGCGCCAGAACAGGCGCGGATTGTCGGCGCGCATCACCTGCCACGCGGCGCGGCCGAGGCCCTCGCCCTGCGCGTCCTCGGCCACCGCGAATTTGTCCAGATACGGCACGCCATTTTCCTGGGTGAGAATCAGCGCGGCGCGGTAGTTGGTGCTGAGGTAGGCGCGATACAGACGCGTGCGCTCGAAATAATCCGGCAGCAACTTGCGGCCGAAGCTGGATTCGATCAGCGCGCGCAGGCGCGGCGTATCGATCTGGCTCCAGCGCGTCACCCGGCGCACGCGCTCGCCGCGGCGCACCAGCGTGCCCGAACCGCGATGCGTGAACAGCTCCTTGGCCAGCTCGGCGGGCTTGGTGATCGAAACCGAGGAAGTCAACGGCAGGCGATCCAGCAGTGCCTTGATCTGCTCGATCTTGACGCGCATGCCCGAGTGCAGCCACGGCTGCGCCATGAGGTTGGCGTAATCGGTGCCGAGGTTGATCGAGTCGATCACGTGCCCGCCATCGTCCAGCAGCCCGCCGGTGCCGGTGAGGAAAATGATCTTGTACGGCTGCAGCGCCTGCACCAGCTCGTTGGCGGCGAAATCGGCATTGACGTTGAGGATCTGCCCGCCCGCGGTTTCGCCCAGCGAGGCGATCACCGGAATCGACTCGGCGTTGAGGCTGGCCTCGATCGGCGCCAGGTTCACGCGCGTCACCTTGCCGACCAGACCATAGCTGCGGCGGCCAAGGAAATCGGACTCGAACACGCCGGACAGCACCGAGGTGGCGCGTGCGCCGAACTGCTGCAGTGCCTCGACCAGGCGCAGGTTCTCGCCCTGCGTCACGCGGCGCACGATGGCCAGCGCTGCCGGCGAGGTCACGCGCAAACCCTTGACGGTTTTCTTGACGATGCCGGCGGCGCCCAGTTCGACATCGAGCTGCGGCCCGGCGCCGTGCACCACGATCGGGGTCAGCCCGACCTGCTGCAGAAACGCCAGCGAGCTGGTCAGTGCCTCGAGATCGTCGCGCAGCACCGCACCGCCGACCTTGACCACGGCGAAGCGCTTGGCGTCGAGCTGGCTGAAGCGCTTGAGGTACTGCTGGATCTCCTTGGCGCTGGCCATGTTCGAGAGCAGGCGCACGATGGTCTGGCGCAGATTCTTGTGCGCGTCCATCAGGCCAGTCCTCGCGCGATGATGCGCTGTACGTGGGCGGCATAGGCCGCGAGCTGCTCCAGCGCCACCCATTCGTCGGCGCCGTGCGCCTGGGCGATGTCGCCGGGTCCGAACACGAAGCTGGTGTAACCGGCCTGCGAAAACAGCGCGGCCTCGGTCCAGAAATCCACCGCGTTGCCCACCGGAAGATCCAGCTCGTCGGCGAGATCGCGCGCGGCCAGGCGTCGCGCCTCGGCGTCGGCGATATCGCCAGCCGGCAGCGGCGCGCCGCGGAAGGTTTCCTCGAACTGCGCCGGCGCCGGATCGGCCAGCGCGCGCAACTGCGCCAGGATCGCATCGCTATCCATCGATGGCAGCGGGCGCAAGCCGAAGCGTAGCTCGGTGCTGGGCGCGATCACGTTGGCCTTGATGCCACCCTCGACGCGGCCGATGTTGAAGCGCAGCCCGGTGAGCCCGGCGAAGCGCTGATGGGCTTGCGTGTCTACCCAATCCAGCGCGCGCGATCCCCAGCGCAAGGCCTGATGCAGCGCGCTGCTGGATGCCTGTTGCACGCCCGCGGCGTGACCGGCCACGCCGGCGAAACGCAGCAGCACCGAGCTGATGCCGCGATGCGCCAGCACCACTTCGCCGCGCGTGGGCTCGGCCACGATGATTGCTGCAAAGCCCCTCTCCCGCCGGGAGATGGGTTGGGGTGAGGGTCGAGGTTGCTGTGCTGACGCGATGCCTTGAGTGGCATCGCGTGCAGCGACCGAGCAGGAGGTAGGATGCCGACTGGTGTCTGCTCCATGGATGGAAGCTTGCGGCGTCCCCGAACCCTCGCCCGCCCTGCGCGCATCCTTCGACGAGCTCAGGACGGGCTCCTCTCCCGGTGGGCGGGGGGAACAAGCGCGCAGGAACGCGGGCACGCAGCGCGCATCGTTGGCTTCCTCATCGCTGCTGAACAGGAACGCGCAGGCGCCGTCGCTGTGTGCCGCCGCGGCCAGCAGCGCCGCCGCAGCGCCCTTGATGTCGCAGGCGCCGAGGCCGATGGCGCGGTCGCCGGTCACGCGCAATGCAAATGGGCTGGCGCTCCACTGCGGCGAATCGGGCACGGTATCCAGATGCACGTTGAACAGCAGCCGCGGCGCGCCGCGCACCGCCAGCAGGCTGACCGCGCCGGCGCCATGGTCGGTCAGCGTGCAATCGAATCCTGGTAGTTGCGCCTGCAGGTAGGCGAAGATGCCGCCACCGTCGATCGCGCGCGGCGGATTGCGCGTGTCGAAAGCGACCAGGGCGCGCAGGTGACCGAGGGTCGCGGCGAGCAATGCCGGGACTCGGGACTCGGGACTCGGGACTCGGGAAGAGCCCCCTCCGTGCGCGGGTGTTTCTTGGTGGGTCATATCGACAAGGCCAGACGGCAGCCGGACGACGTGTGAAATGCGGCCATATCCTTTCCCTTTCGCCCTTTGCCTTCAGCCGAGTCCCGAGTCCCGAGTCCCGAGTCCCGATGTTGTCGAGCCCCGAGTCCCGGCTTTCCCCGCTTCCCGATTCACTTCCGCCCACAGCGTGCTGCTCATGCCGTACAGGCGGATGAAACCTTCGGCTTCGGCCACGCCCCAGTCGGCCGACTGCGCGTAGGTGGCGCCCTTGGCGTTGAGCAGATGCGGCGAGCGCACCGCCACCGCCTGCACGCTGCCACCGTGGGTTTCCAGCACGACCTCGCCGTTGACCATGCGCTGGCTGCTGGCCAAAAACGCTTCAAGATCGGTCTTCAAGGGATCGTGGAAGAAGCCTTCGTAGACCAGCTCCACCCACTTGCGCGCGGCTTCGGGCTTGAAACGGTTTTGCGCCTTGCTCAGCACGGCCTCTTCCAGCGCGCGGTGCGCGGCCAGCAGCGCGGTCAGCCCCGGCGCCTCGAACACGATGCGGCCCTTGAGGCCGATGGTGGTGTCACCGGTGTACATGCCACGGCCCACGCCATACGCCGCGAACAGCCTGTTGAGCCTGGCTAGCAGCGTGTGGCCAGGCATGACCTCGCCATCGAGCGCCACCGTTTCGCCATGGACGAAACGCAGCGTCGCGCGCAGCGGTCGCGGCGGCCATTCCGCGCGCGGCGCGCACCATCCGCGCGCTTCCGCGCCCGGCGCTTCCCAGCGGTCGATCTCGGCGCCGGACATGGTCAGGCCGAGCAGGTTCTCGTTGATGGTGTACTGCTTTTGTTTGGCGCGCACGGCGTAGCCGCGCTGCTCCAGATAGGCCTGCTCCCAAGCGCGCGTCTGCGTGTGCTCCTTCTGGATTTCACGAATCGGCGCCACGATGGTCAGATCGGACAGCGCCTTCACCGTCAGATCGAAGCGCACTTGATCGTTGCCCATGCCGGTGCAGCCGTGCGCGATGGCGCGCGCGCCCAATTCCCGCGCGCGACGCAACGTCGCGGCGACAATCAGATAGCGATCGGATACCAGCAGCGGGTACTGACCTTGATAGCCTTCGCCGGCCCACACGAACGGCTTGACGAAGCCCTCCCATAGCGCCGGTCCACCGTCGATGGTGACGTGGCTGGCCACGCCCAGCTCCCGCGCGCGCGCCTCGATGGTGGCGCGCTCGGCGGCATCCACGCCGCCGGTATCGGCGAACACGGTATGCACCGCATAACCCTGCTCGCGCAGATACGGCACGCAGAAACTGGTGTCGAGGCCACCGGAGAAGGCGAGGACGATGTCTTGGCTCATGGCTGTTGAAATCCTGCGGGGAAAAGAAGCGTCAAACGGGGGCAACCACGATGCGCGGGTGGCAGCGCACCGGGAAATTCACGGAGTTGGCGATGAAGCAGGCGTGATGCGCCGCCTCGTGCGCGGTTTCGGCCTTGGCCGGGTCGCTGGCGGCGCTGACCGTCACCGTGGGACGCAGCACCACTTCGACGAAGCGGCCGCCATCGCCTTCGGTGGCCATCGTGCCTTCGGCGGCATCGATGTACGCCGTCACCACGACGCCGGCCACGGTGGCCATGTGCAGATACGACAGCATGTGGCAGGTCGACAGGGCGGCCACCAGCATGTCCTCGGGATTGTGCTTCGCGGCATCACCGCGGAACGTGGGGTCGGAGGAACCGGCGATCACCGGCTTGCCGTCGATGCGGATCACGTGGTCGCGGCTGTAGTTGCGATAGCCGTCCGTGCCGCCGCCGAGATTGCCGGTCCATTCCACGTCGACGCGATAGCGATGCCGATGGTTCACGCTTTCGATGCCTCTTGCTGAGTCATCCATGCGGCCAGTTCCGCGTCGCCGTCGGCATCGCGCTGCCGCAGGCCGTGAATCACGCCCAGGCGATTGGCTTCGGGATGGTTCTGGCTCAGCTTGAACTTGCCCTCGATGCGATCGATCGAGACTTCGAGGCCGACGATCGCGCGCAGCGACTTCTCGATGTGGTCTTCCGGCGCATCGCCGATCTTCCACGGCTGCGGCTGGCCCGCTTCATGGCGATCGGTCAAAGTTTCCAGCAGGCGACGCAGCCAGGTCGCGTCATCGATCACGCGCAGGCGGCCGCGCACCTCGACCACGGCGTAATTCCAGGTCGGCACCTCGCGTCCGCTGGCGTGTTTGCCGGGGTACCAGTTGGGGCTGACATAGCCTTGCGGGCCGTGGAACAGCAGCAGCACATCGGCACCGTCGGCTCGAGCCAGTTCGTTGCCGCGCGCGACATGGCCGAACAATCGTTGCGCTCCATCCAGCTCGAACGGCACCCAGTTGGCCACGACCCCGTCCGCGCCACCCAGCAACACCGTCGCCAACGGATAGGCGCGCAACAAGGCATCGAGCACGTCGCGTCGATTCTCGGCAAATGCTTTCGGCAGATACATCAGGGCGCTCCGCTCAGGCCTGCGCGACCAGCCTGGCCATCACTGCTTTTTGCACGTGCAGGCGATTTTCGGCTTCGTCGATGGCCATGCAATACGGTGCGTCCATGACCGCGTCGGTGGCCTTGACGTTGCGCCGCAGCGGCAGGCAGTGGCTGAACAGACCGTGGTCGGTCAGCGCCATCTTGGCTTCATCGACGATGAAGTGCCGGTGCGCGTCGCGGATGGGCTTTTCCTGCTCCCAGCGGCCGAAATACGGCAGCGCGCCCCAGCTCTTGGCATACACCACCTGCGCGCCGCGGTAGGCGGATTCGATGTCGTGCGAGACCTGCAGCGAGCCGCCGTTCGCGGCGGCGTTCTGGCGCGCAGCGTCCATGTAACGCGGGTCCAGCACATACTCGGGCGTGGGACACAGCAGGGTCACGTCCATGCCCATGCGCGTGGCGATCAGCAGGGCCGAGTTGGCCACGGCGGTGTTCAGCGCCCTGGGGTGATAAGTCCAGGTGAGCACGTACTTGCGCCCGCGCAGTTCGCCCAGGCGCTCGCGCATGGCCATGGCATGCGCCAGTTCCTGGCAGGGGTGCGTGATCGTCTCCAGGTTGATCACCGGCACGCTGGCGTGCTTGGCGAAGCCCTGCAGCACGCGGTCCTGACGGTCCACGTTCCAATCCTGAAACTTCGGGAACGCGCGCACGCCGATCAGGTTCACGTAGCGGCTGAGCACGCGCGCGACCTCGGCGATGTGCTCCTCGGCCTCGCCGTCCATCACCGTGCCGACGTCGAACTCGATCGGCCAGGCGTCGCGCCCGGGACTGAGCACGATGGCGAGCCCGCCCATCTGCTGCGCGCCCAGTTCGAAGCTGGTGCGGGTGCGCATCGAGTTGTTGAAAAACAGCAGCGCGATCGACTTGCCGCGCAATTCGTGGCCCAGACGCTGGCGCTTGCAGGCCTCGGCCTGCAGCAGCAGGTCATCGAGTTCCGCGCGGCTCCAGTCCTGGGTGCTCAGAAAATGGCGCAGGCTCATGGCGTTGCCTCGGTGGGTGCCGGCGTGACCGGCGCGAGTGGAAGGGAATCGGCGTCCTGCCGGAATTCGTGCAGCGGTGAAACGCAAAAGCCCGGCGCGGGGCCGGGCTTGATGCTGCTTGCGTCGTGTGGCAACGCGGGCACTAGCCGGCCGGGAATGCGGATTCCGGTCGGCGCGCGCGGGAGGTCATGCCAGCCGCCATGCGGGCGCTGGTCAGGACATCGGCGGTGCATGCATGCGAGGACATGGGCTAGAGCGTGGGGCGACCGGGCGGATCATGGCACGGCACGATTGTGCCCCGCAACACGCGCGCGGCGCGACGTGTTGTCCCGCTTACTCGGCGGGGTTGATGCTGATGCGGATACGCAGGCGATCGCCCGGATCGTAGTTCAGGCGCGACACGTACACGTCGCCGTGGTAGCGGTATTCGACGGTGTAGCCGGCAATGCGACGCTGCTCGGACACGCGCTCGCCGACCTGCTCGCAGCGCGTCTGATCGACCGTGCGTTCACCGGAACTGGCGTTGTTGCCAACCAGGCCGCCGACCACCGCGCCACCGATGGTGGCCGCGGCATTGCCGCGCCCCTGCCCGATCTGGTGGCCCAGCGCGCCGCCGATGACGGCGCCCAACAAGGTGCCGGCCGTGCTGCCGCCGCTCTGCTGCACGACTTGCTGCTGGTAGCAACGCTGCTGCGGGTAGCTGTTCCGCACCACGTCGTAGATCGGGTCGACGCGCAGCACGTCGGCCCATGCGTAATGCACGTTACCGCGCTCGGGCGGCGGTGTGTCGCGGTAATAGCCGCCATTCTGGGCGAAGGCCGTGGTCGTCAACAGACTGAGCAGAAGAACCGGAAGCATTGATTTGCGCATGACAACCTCTCGGGGCATGGGCCACTGCTGCGGCCTCTATACACGGATTTAAGCAAAGCGCGGCTGAATCGCGGCGTAAAGGAACACCGCTGATAAACTCGAAAACCCCGGACTTGCACGCGTTCCATGGCCTTGCATCTGCACAACAGCCTCACCCGTCGCAGCGAACCCTTCGTGCCGCTGGACCCGGCGCGCGTCAGCATGTATCTGTGCGGACCCACCGTTTACAGCTACGTGCACATCGGCAACGCGCGCCCGGCGGTGGTGTTCGACCTGCTGGCGAGGCTGCTGCGCCGGCAGTACCCACAGGTGCTGTTCGCGCGCAACATCACCGACGTCGACGACAAGATCAACGCCGCCGCGCAGGCCGCCGGCGTGCCCATCGCCACGATCACCACACGCTACGCCGAGGCTTGGCGCGCGGACATCGCGCGCCTGGGCGTGGCCGCGCCGGACATTGAACCCTGTGCCACCGCGCATATCGTGCCGATCATCGCCATGTGCCAGCGCCTGATCGGCAGCGGTCATGCCTATGCGGCCGCGGGCCACGTGCTGTTCGATGTCGCCAGTTTCACCGATTACGGCAAGTTGGCCGGGCGCAGCGTGGACGAGCTGATCGCCGGCGCGCGCGTCGAGGTGGCGCCGTACAAACGCAACCCCGCCGACTTCGTGTTGTGGAAGCCGTCCCCGCCCGAACTGCCGGGCTGGGACAGCCCCTGGGGCCGCGGTCGCCCGGGATGGCACATCGAGTGCTCGGCCATGGCCGAAACACATTTGGGCGAGACCATCGACATCCATGCCGGCGGCATCGACCTGCAGTTTCCGCACCACGAGAACGAGATCGCGCAGAGCACCTGCGCGCATCCCGACCCGGAGCATCCCGGCAAAGGCAAGCCCCTGGCGCGCTACTGGCTGCACAACGGCATGCTCACCCTCGACGGGCGCAAGATGTCCAAATCGCTGGGCAATGTGCTGGTGTTGCATGATCTGCTGCAACAACACCCGCCCGAGGTGCTGCGCCTGGTGCTGCTCAAGGCGCATTACCGGCAGCCGCTGGACTGGTCCGACGCCGCCGTGCAGCAGGCGCGCGCCACGCTGGATGGCTGGTATGGCGTGCTGCGCGATCTTGGCGATGTGGACGCAGCCGAGATCGGCGATGCCGACGCGCTGTGGACGGATCACGATGGGCTTGCCCGCCTCTACGCCGCGCTGTGCGACGACCTCAATACGCCCGAGGCGTTCGTCGCCATGGCGAACCTCGCCAGCAACGCACGTTGGGCCGTCTCCGCCACGACCGAACACCGACGCGCGGCGAAAGCCCCGCTGCTCGCTGCCGGCCGTCTGCTGGGTTTTCTGCAGCAAGACCCGGAAACCTGGTTCAAGCAGGCCGCGCCGGGCAGCACGCTGGATGCGGCGCGCATCGAGGCGCTGATCGCACAACGCAACACCGCCCGCGCCGCGCGCGACTTTGCCCGCGCCGATGCCGTGCGCGGCGAGTTGGCCGCGCTGGGCATCGCCATCGAGGACGGCCCGCAAGGCACGCGCTGGAAAGTGACCGCGTCCTGATTTCCTTGCTCGGAACCCCTGCCTACCATGACATCGCCGACACCACCCGCCCCGCAAGAATCCACCGCAGCAGCCGCCGCGCAAGCCATCGTCGAGGAGTTCGCCCTGTTCGGCGACTGGTCCGAGCGCTATCAGTACCTGATCGACCTTGGCAAGAAACTGCCGGACTTGCCCGCGGAGCTGAAGACCGAGGAGCACCGCGTGCAGGGCTGCCAGTCGCTGGTGTGGATGCAGGGCCACGGCGATGCCACGCGCCTGGACTTCGAGGCGATCAGCGATTCAGCCATCGTCTCCGGCCTGATCGCGCTGCTGCTGCGCGTGTATTCGGGGCGCTGCGCGCGCGAAATCATGAACACCGAACCCGAGTTCATCCGCGCGATCGGTCTGGCCAAGGCGCTGTCACCCACGCGCGCCAATGGCCTGGCGGCGATGCTGAAGAAAATCCGCGCGCAGGCCGCGGCGCAATTGCAATCGAATTGACCGAGCCCCGCGCACACCCGCATCGCCATGCGCGCGCGCATCATCGTCATGCCCGCGCAGAGCCTGCCCCCACAGAACACCGGATCCCCGGTTCGCGCAAGCACGTCCGCGAATGACGATGCGGCGTAATCGATCGCCACGGGCTCGCCACGAGTCACGCATCACAAGTCCCGGCTACCGGCGGTGCCGTCCGCGCCTCGACGTCCCATCACGGCGCGCTGACAGGATCGCAAAGCCGGGGCATGCAAACGCATGCCATCATGCGCCGCCTGCATCGAGGAGCGACCATGTCCAGCCTGCCGCCTGAAAAGCCGCTGCTGCCCGAACGCTGGTGGGCGCCGCTGGGTCTGCTCGCGGTGCTGCTGATCGCGCTGTGGGCCTACTGGCCGGGCCTCAAGGGGCCGTTTCTGTTCGATGATTTCGGCACCCTGCCCGCGCTGGGCGAATTCGGCCCGGTGCATACCTGGGCCATTTTCTGGCGCTATCTCACCTCCGGCGGCGGTGATCCCACCGGGCGGCCGATCGCGTTGCTGAGTTTTCTCATCGACGCGCGCAACTGGCCGGCCGCGCCGTGGCCGTTCAAGTTCACCAACCTGCTGCTGCAACTGATCAACGGCACGCTGCTGGCGACGCTGTTGTGGAGGTTGGGTCGCGTGATCGAGCCGCAGGGTACGCGCGCGGTGCGCGCGGCGGTACTGGGCGCGGCGCTGTGGCTGCTGCATCCGCTACTGGTTTCAACCACGTTGTACGTGGTGCAGCGCGAGGCCATGCTGGCGGCGTTTTTCGTCCTGCTGGGCCTGCTGGCCTACACGCGCGGGCGGCGTCTGATGCTCGCCGGGCGCAACAAACGCGGCATCGCCTGGGCACTGCTCGGGCTGGTGGGCTGCACGTTTCTGGCGACGTTTTCCAAGGCCAACGGCGCGCTGCTGCCGGCGCTGGCGCTGGTGCTGGAAGCGACCCTGTTCACCCGCGCGCCGATGATCGGCACGCAACGCCGCGACTGGCGCCTGATGCTGTGGATTTTCGCGGCGCTGCCGGCGCTGCTGCTGCTGGCTTATCTGCTGTGGACCGGCGTGCAGGCCACCTTGCATCACCCCGAGGTGCGCCGCTGGACCGAGCTGCAGCGCCTGCTCACCGAGCCGCGCGCGCTGTTCGATTATCTGAAGCTGCTGTGGCTGCCGCGGCCGTTCACGACCGGGCTGTTCAACGATGCCTTCGTGGTCTCGCGCAATCTGTGGCATCCGGCGGATACGCTGCCCGCGCTGCTCGGCATCATCGCGCTGATCGTGCTCGGCTGGCGCTGGCGCATCACCCATCCGCTGCTGGCGCTGGCCATCCTGTTCTATTTCACCGGCATGGCCATGGAATCGACCACGATTCCGCTGGAGTTGTACTTCGAACACCGCAATTACCTGCCGGCACTGCCGATGTTCTGGCCGCTGGCGTGGTGGCTCAGCGATCTGCGCCGCCTGCGCGGCTTCAAGGCCACGCTGACCCTGGCGTTGCCTGTGCTGCTGGCGCTGCTGACCCTGCAGCGCGCCACGTTGTGGGGCCACGCCGACCAGCAGGCCATGTTGTGGGCGAAAATCAATCCTGCTTCCGCGCGCGCGCAGGCTTACGCCGCGCAGTTCGAGGCCGGCAACGGCCAGCCCGCGGATGCGCAGCGGCGTCTGCTGCCGCTGCTGGCCGCGCATCCCGATCAAGTGCAACTGGCGTTCAACCTGCTCAACGTGCAGTGCCAACTGGGTGGCGTGACCGCCGCCGCCGCGCAGAGCGCGCGCACGGCGATGGCCACCATGCGCAACCCCGGCACGCTGCTGACCAGTTGGTTCGGGCGCGCGCTGGGCGTGGCGCAGGCCGCGCACTGTCCGGGTTTTGATGTGCCGCTGTTGCAAAGCCTGGTGGATGCCGGCCTGGGCAACACGCGGCTGCGCGGCAATCCGGGGCGCCAGCAGGATCTCTATTACATCGACGGCCAGATCGCGCTGGCGCGCGGTGCCGCCGCCGCGGCGCAGGGCGATTTCGAGCGTGCGCTGGGCTTCGACGTGCGCCCCGGATTCGCCGCCGAGGCCGCCGCGCAACTGGGCTCGGCGGGTCATCCGCGCCGTGCGCTGGCGCTGCTCGATCGCTACCGGCGAGTCGCCGCGCAAGCGCCTGCGCCCGGCCTCGGCATGGGCATGATCCACGCCTGGGTGCTGCGCGAGCAGGACTACTGGCCACGCGAACTGGCGCACCTGCGCGCGGCGCTTGCAGCCGCTGCCGCACGGCCCGATGTCGATGTGCATTCAACCCAATGAGATTCATCCCCCGCCTGCGCGGGGGCAGGCTCTGCGCGGGAATGACGAAAGCGACACGGCCATGTGTCCGATGGCAGCGCAAGCGCTCGCGATCGGCGCGTGCCGCATGGCACACTTGAGTCCACACACGCCTGCGCGCGTACCGGTCTTCGGAGCCCCGCCTTGAGTTCGCACAACAGCCTGCGCCAGCGCCTGACCCCGTTCCTGTTTCCGCTGTTCATGCTGCTGACGCTGGCGGTGTACTGGCCGGGTTTGTACGGCGGCTACACCTTCGACGACTACCCCAATATCGTCGACAACAGCGCGCTGCGTCCGGCGCATGTGGACTTCAAATCCCTGCTGGCGGCGGCGTTGTCCTCGCCATCCAGCCAGTTCAAGCGTCCGCTGTCCTCGCTGACCTTTACCGCCAATTGGCTGCTGACCGGCATGGACCCGTTCTGGTTCAAGCTGACCAACGTGCTGATCCACCTCGGCAACGGCGTGCTGCTGTTCTGGCTGACGCGGCGTCTGCTGCGCGCGGCCAGGCCCAGCATCGAACCACTGCATGAGATGTGGGTGGCGGCGCTGATCGCCGGCGGCTGGCTGCTGCTGCCGATCAACCTCACCGCGGTGCTGTACGTGGTGCAGCGCATGGAGAGCCTAGGCAACCTGTTCGTGCTGGCCGCGTTGCTGGGTTATGTGCGCGGGCGCATGCGCATGCAGCGCGACGGACGCGGCTTCTGGGGCGCGGCGATCGCGCTGGCGGTGTTCACCGCGATCGGTTTCACCGCCAAGGAAGACGCGGCGATGGCGCCGTTCTACGCGCTGCTGATCGAATGGCTGTTGTTCCACGGCCGCAGTTTCACGGACCAGCGCCGCGATCACCGCGTGGACTGGCTATTCGTGGTCGTGCTGGTGCTGCCCGGCGTGATCGGCCTGGCCTGGCTGCTGCCCGGGATCATGGACCCGGTGACCTGGGCCACGCGCGATTTCACCCTCAGCCAGCGCCTGATGACCGAAGCGCGCATCGTCATGGATTACATCGGCTGGATCATCGTGCCGACGCCGCACGGACTGAGCTTCTACCACGACGACATCCACATCTCGGCCGGACTGCTCAGCCCGTGGACCACGCTGGCGTCGATGGCCGGCATCGCCGCGCTGATCGCCTTCGCGTTGGCGGTGCGCAAGCGCCTGCCGCTGCTCGCGCTGGGCATCGCGCTGTTTTTCGGCGCGCAGTTGATGACCGGCACGGTGATTCCGCTGGAACTGGTGTTCGAGCAGCGCAACTACTTCGCCAGCTTCGCCGTGCTGCTGGCCATCGTGCCGCTGCTGGCCGCGCGCGGTGCGCCGCTGCCGCTGGCGCGCGGCGCCCTGCTGGGCGCGCTGTTCGCGCTGTGGATCGGCATGACCGCGCTCACATCCTGGGCCTGGGGCAATCCGCTGCGCCTCGCGCAACAACTGGTGCTGCGCGCGCCGGATTCACCGCGCGCCCAGTACGAACTGGGCCGCACCTACATCGTGATGTCCAACTACAACCCCGACTCGCCCTACACGCCGCTGGCCTACGCGCCGCTGGAACGCGCCATGCGCCTGCCGGATTCGTCGATCCTGCCCGAGCAGGCGCTGATCTTTTTCAACGCGCGCCTGCACCGCCCGATCCGGCAGGAATGGTGGACGCGCATGATCACGCATCTTACCGATCACACCCCCGGCGTGCAGGAGGAAAGCTCGCTGCAGGCGCTTACGACGTGCGCGCGCCAGAGCCTGTGCGACCTACCCAAACATGAGATGGTGGCCGCGTTCAACGCCGCGCTCAACCACCACCGCCAGTCCGGGCGCATCTTGGAGGTTTATGGCGATTACACCCTCAACGTGTTGCGCGACACGCCCGCAGCACTGGCGTTGTTCCGGCGCGCGGTGCGGGTATCGCCCGGCGAACCGATTTACCGCGTGACCCTGGTGCGTCTGCTGGCCGTCACCGGACACCTCGATGCCGCGCGCAGCGAGTTCGGCAAGATTCGCTCCGATCAGCGCCTGATGCTCGGCCCCAGCACCGTGCACCAGCTCGAACGCTGCCTGGCGCCGGAACAAAACGGCGCGGGCTGCGCCAATGCCAACTGAGGCAAACCGCGTGACGGAGACCAGCGCTGCCACGCGGCGACTCTCCGTCCTGATGGTTGCCACCTCCTATCCCGCGAACCTCGGCGACTGGCGCGGGTTGTTCATCCGCCATCTGGCCGACGCGCTGGGGCGGCGCCGTGATCTGCGCGTGGCTTTGTGGGCACCACCGGGCGAGCGCACTGCCGCGGTGACCGATGCCGCCACGCCGGATGAATCGCGCTGGCTGGGCGATTTGATGCAGTCCGGGGGCATTGCCCATGTCCTGCGCAGCAACCGTCTGCGCGGTGGCTGGCTGGCGCTGAGGCTGCTGCGGCATTTGCGCCGGGCCTGCAAACGCCACGCCGGACAACTCGACCTGCTGCACTGCAACTGGCTGCAGACCATGCTGCCGGCACCGCGCAAGCTGCCGGTGCTGGTCACGGTACTGGGCACCGACATGCAGTTGCTCAAGCTGCCGCTGATGCCCGCCTTGCTGCGCTGGGCCATGCGCGCGAGACCGGTTGCCATCTGCCCCAATGCCGACTGGATGGAGGCGCCGCTGCGCACGCTGTTCGGCAAGGTGGCGCGCGTGCAAACCGTGCCCTTCGGCATCGATGCGGCGTGGTTCAATCTGCAGCGCCGCGTCGATTTCACAGCGGCCTCGCGCTGGCTGGTGGTGTCGCGGCTGACCCGCGACAAGCTCGGCTCGCTGCTGGAATGGGGCGAGCCGCTGTTCAAGGATCAATTGCGCGAACTGCACCTGTTCGGCCCCATGCAGGAACAGATCGACCTGCCGCCCTGGGTGCGCTACCACGGCCCCGCTACTCCCGCGGAGCTTTGCGAAACCTGGTTTCCGCTGGCGCACGGCCTCATCACGCTCAGCCGTCACAGCGAAGGCCGCCCGCAGGTGATGCTCGAGTCCATGGCCGCCGGGCTGCCCATCATCGCCTCGCAACTGCCCGCCCACGCCGATCTGATCTCGCACGAGAACACCGGCTTGCTGTGCGACAGTCCAACGACCTTCCAAGCCTGCATCGAACGGCTGGAAAACCTCGACCAGAACAAGCGCATCGGTGCCGCCGCGCGTGCCTGGGTGCGCGCAAGCATCGGTACCTGGGACGATTGCGCCACGCGCTATGTCACGCTGTATCGCAAACTCGTCGCGGAGGCGGCAAAGTGATGCGCAAAGTGCTCGTGGTGGGTGCGGCGGGGTTCATCGGCCAGCATCTGGTGCGCGCGCTCGCGGCTGGCGGAGTGAGCGTGATCGCGCAGGTTCACCAGCGGCAGGGCGACTTCGGTCCCGGCGTGCAAACCGTCATCGCCGACACTGCCGCGGAGACGCTGCTGCAGGGCTGCGATGCGGTGGCGTGGTTGGCGTCCGGCACCACGCCAGCGGGCTCGGCGTCCGACCCGCTGCTGGAACTGCGCAGCAACCTCGCTCCCCTGCTCAAGCTGTTGCATACCCTGCAATCGCGGCCCGATTGCCATCTGCTGTATGTGTCCTCCGGCGGCACGCTGTATGGCGATGTGGATCGACCGGCATCGGAGTCGCTGGCCGCGCACCCGCGCTCGTACTACGCCGCGGGCAAGGCGGCAGCGGAGCATTTCATCGAAGCCTGGTGCCAGCAACATTCCGGCACCGCCACGGTGCTGCGCCCGTCCAACGTATACGGGCCGGGGCAAACGCTGCACGGCGGCTTCGGCGTCATTCCGGCGGCGATGGCCTGTCTGCGTGACGGCAAACCCATGACCCTGTGGGGCGATGGCGAAAGCTTGCGCGACTATCTCTACATCGACGACTTCATCGCCGCCTGCATGGCTGTGCTGCAGCGGCCGTCACCCCAAGGCCTGCGCGTGTTCAACGTCTGCAGCGGGCAGGCCACCAGCCTCCGGCAGTTGCTCGCGCTCATCGAACAAGTCGCCGGTCGCACCCTGCAGCGCGACCAGCGCCCGGCGCGCGCGGTGGATCTGCGCCGCGTACTGCTCGATGGCACACGCATCCGGGAGGCACTGGGCTGGGCGCCGCGCACCAGCCTGCATGATGGTTTGCAACGCACCTGGCGATGGCTCAACGCGGCCCAGCCTTGAACCCCGACCTGCCGCCGCGCATTTCCGTGTGCATCGCCAACTACAACGGCGTGAACGTGCTTGGCGATTGCATCGATTCGGTGCTGGCGCAAACGACGGATGCGCCCGTCGAAATCATCGTGCACGACGACGCCTCCACCGATGGCTCGCTGCAACTGCTGCACGAGCGTTATCCGCAAGTCGCGCTCATCGCCAGCAGTGCCAACGTCGGCTTCTGTATCGCCAACAACCGCATGGTGGCGCAGGCGCAAGGCGAGTTCGTGCTGCTGCTCAACAACGACGCCGCGCTCGCGCCCGACGCACTCGCCACCCTGCTGCGCGAAGCCGGTCAGCAGCAACCGCAAGGCATTCTCGCCCTGCCCCAGTACGACTGGGAAAGCAGCGCACTGGTCGATCGCGGCTGCCTGCTCGATCCGTTCTACAACCCCGTGCCCAACACCGACCCGCAGCGGCGTGACGTGGCCATGGTCATCGGCGCCTGCCTGTGGATACCGCGCGTCCTGTGGCACGAACTCGGCGGTTTTCCCGAGTGGTTCGAGTCCATCGGCGAAGACCTGTACCTGTGCTGCCGCGCGCGATTGGCGGGCTACCCGGTGCAAGTGCCCGCCGCCAGCGGCTACCGCCATCGCCAGGGCGCCAGTTTCGGCGGCAACCGCGCCGATGCTCGCGGGCTATCCACCACGTATCGCCGCCGTCGCCTGAGCGAGCGCAACAAGACCTTCGCCATGGCCATCTGTACGCCCGGCGCGGCACTCTGGCTGCTGCTGCCGCTGCACTTGCTCGCACTCACCCTGGAGGGCTTCGTGCTCAGCCTGCTGCGCCGCGATGCACGCCTGTGGCGCGAGGTCTATGCGGGTGTATGGCGGGCTTCGTGGGCGCAGCGAAAGCAACTCCACACGCAGCGCCACGCCGTTCAGTCGGCGCCGCATCCATTGCCCCGCCGCTATTTCAGCGGTTTTGTCCTACGCCTGCGCAAGCTCGACATGCTGCTGCGCCACGGTGCGCCGGACATCCGCTGATGCAGCCTCACTCGTCCATGGTTTGCAAAAACGCGGCGGGCGTCAAAATGGGCACACCGTGCCAGGGGTGCAAGACGAGCAGATCGGCATCGCTGGTCATCAAGGCCACGGCCTGACACGCCAGCGCAAGTGCCAGAAACTTGGCATCCTTGGCGTCTCGACACGCGCCAGAAGCGGTCTGCTCGCTCGCTGCATCAACTTCTACAAGGCGCGAGTGCCTTGAGATCAAAGCCAAAAAATCCAGCCGGGCTTGCAAAGGCGCGTAGTTGTCGAACTTGGGGCGCTGCAAAACCTCGCGCAGCTCCTCCAAGGTGGCAACGCAAGCACAAAGTTCGTAGCTGCTGAGCGCAGTCAGCAGCGCCTGCCGCGGCAGCGAGTCAGGGCGCAGGAGGGCGCCAATCAGTGTGCTGGTATCGATGACGACCCGTTGCCGGTCGCTCACCGCGATTTTTTGACCAGGCGCAGCACGTCTTCATCGGTCAACGACCGCGCGGCGGGTGTGATCTGGGCATCGCTCTTGGCGAATGCGGCCTCGAACTCCGCCACCGCAGCGCTGCGCTTGCGCCGCGCTACCTGCAGCGCCTGCAAATCCTGCATGTCTTGCGGCGACACGATGAACGCCGCTGCACGCCCGTGCCGGGTGATGACCACCGGCTCGCGCTGCACGGTATCCAGCAACTGCCCAAAGCGGCTCTGGGCTTCGACCGAAGTGACGGTGATCATGGCAAGGCTCCCACATGAATTGGCTAATATGCTCAGTATAGCTATGTTGGGCGGTATGGTTGCCTACACGACACGGAGGCCGCGCTGTGATCGTCATGGCATCGGCTTTCCGCCTGCGCAAGCTCGACATGCTGCTGCGTCACGGCACGCCGGAAATCCGCTGAATCCGCGGGTCGCTCAGCCTTCATCCACGGATTCTTTCAAACTGAATCCGGCCACTGCGGTTGAAACGGGGCGGTTTCGTCCATAACATACAGAAATCTGTATGCTGCTGGCAGGCCGATGAAAACCACACTCAATTTGAAAGATGCCCTGCTGACGCAGGCCAAGACGCTGGCGGCGCAGCAGCGCACCAGTCTAACGCGCTTGATCGAGGAGGGGCTGCAATTGCGTTTGCGCGAGGATCGGGCTCCGACCAAGGCCAAGGCCATCCGCATCCCGGTCTATCGCGGCAAAGGCGGGTTGACTCCGGGGCTCGACGGACTGAGCAACAAGGCCCTGCTGGATGCCGCGGACCGTGACGCCTGACGTCAACGTGCTGGTCGCCGCCTCGCGCAGCGACCATCCGCATTACGACGTGGCCCGGTCCTGGCTCGAGCGGGCAGTCGCCAACGCCACGCATGGGGTCGTGCTGACGCTGCAACCCATGGTGATCGCAAGCTTCCTGCGGCTGGTGACGCATCCGAAAGTGTTCGTGCAACCGACCCCGATGCTTGATGCCCTGCGCTTCATCGATGCTCTGCTCGCCGCGCCCGGCGTGCAGCAGTCCACTTTGGGCGGCGAATGGCAGGCGCTGCGCAAACTGTGCGCCGACAAGACCCTCAGCGCCAACGACGTGCCCGATGCCTGGCTGGCGGCTGCCGTCGTGCATCAGGGCGAGCATCTGGTCAGCTTTGACGCCGACTTCAAACATCTATTGCCGCGCAACCAGTTCACCCGGCTTGCAGCGGCGTGACGCTGGCGTGATCACGCCGCTTGACAAGCGTAGCTTGTGGGCTACACTTGCCGCATGCGCGTCGACGAGACAGAAACCTACCGCGAATGGATCAATGCGCTCAAGGATCGCGCGGGCAGAGCCAGAATCCAGGTTCGTGTGGACCGTTTGATCCACGGAAACCCAGGCCAACATCGCGCCCTGACAGGCGGCGTATCGGAACTGAAAATCGACTTTGGGCCTGGATACCGCGTGTACTACACACAGCGAGGATCCCGACTCCTGCTATTGCTTGCTGGCGGAGACAAGTCAACGCAGCAGAGCGACATCGAGATGGCGATCGATTTGGCCAGGAATTTTCAGGAGTAGCACTTCATGCCCAAGACTGTAACGAAGAAACCCATGAAAACCAGAACCATGCCCTACGATGTTGCGCAACAACTTCGCACCGCCGAAGAAATGGCCGCCTATCTCGATGCCTGGCTGAACGAGGCACCTGATGATGCCGCCGGGATTGCCCGGGCCCTTGGCGACATCGCGCGTGCAAAAGGAATGACCCAAGTCGCCAAGGATGCCGGGCTCAGTCGCGAAAGTCTGTATCGGGCACTCAGCGCCGACGGCAATCCGAGCTTCGCGACCGTACTCAAGGTGGCACGCGCGCTGGGGGTCAAACTTCACGCCGAGGCGGCTTAGGCCGAGCGGCCACTGCGGTTGTTGCTGTAGATCGAGCTGGCCTCACCCCCGCCACGGCCCCATGCGACCGCGCAGGCCGTCCCAAAGACCGCGCGCGGCCATGCGCAAGGCCGCCAGGCGCTGCTGGCCGAACACGGTTTGCGTGTAGACAACGCCAACGATGTACCAGCCATTGCGCAACTTCCAGCGCCAACGGATGGATGGCAGGCGGCACAGCGCCACGAAGTTGCGAATGCGGTAGTAAACGCGCACCGGGCTGTACGCGCTCTCCTGCCGCCAGCCGAAATACCACACCCGCAGCGCGTGCTCGCCCATGCTGTGAAACATCACCGCCGCGCCCACGCCGAACAGTGAAAAACCCGCCGCACGGGCGCGGTGACTCCATTCGATGTCCACGTGGTCGATGAAAAAATCCTCGCGCATGGGTCCGACTTCGCGCAGCACCGACGCGGGAATCAGGGTGCCGGAAGTGATCAACGTCAATGCCTCGATGGTGGGATGCGTCGCATCGGGTCGCCGGTGGCCGTAGAAAAACTTGCCCTGCACCTCGGTCTGGAAGGGAAAGGTGATACCGGTATGGCGGTCGGTGTAGGTGGGGCCGACGGCACCAACGCGCCGCCCCGCACGCGTCAGCGCATCCTGCGCGCGCAGTAATTCGGCCACCATGTCGGGCGCGGGCAGGCTGTCCTGATCGCTCAGCAGCACATGCGTGGCCTCCGCGGCCAAGGCCGCGTCGATGCCCACGTTCAATGCATGGGCGATACCAAGGTTTTCTCCCAGACGGATCAAGCGCAGCGCATCTTGGGGGAATGCCGCGCACAACGTCTCCACGCGCCGGTCGTCCGCTGGTGTGTTGTCCACCACGAGCACCCCCGCGGTTTGCGCAAGCAGCGCATCGAGCAGTGCGCGCAACACCTCGGTGTCGGGTTGATACGAAACGACGACTGGAAATACACGTGGCATGGCAATGATTACCTTGAAACCACACGTGCTGGATTGCCGGCGACAACAGCGCCCGACTCAACGCTTTTTGTAACTACAGCGTTCGCTCCAATTACTGCCCCAACGCCGATGGATACTCCAGGCATGATACAAACGCCATCGCCTATCCAAACCCTTTCTCCGATGGTGACCCTACCGTGAGAATTCAAGTCGCGCAATGCAGGATGTGTATCTTTGGCTTGTGGCTCATCAAAACCTGGTTTCCCGTGGAAATGATCGGTTATCAGAACATTACTGCCAATCAAGACATCGTCCGCAATTTCAATATTGTTGATTGCTGCAATGTGAACGCGGTTCATGAAAATTACGTTGCTGCCGATCACTATTTGAGGGTTGTATATTATACGCCCATACGCGGAAATCGCTTCTATCCAAAAATCATCGCCAGCTCTAAAATTACGCCCCAAACTGATAAACTTAACGCCCCTGATTTTGGATTTCCTGCCGATGGAAATATTATCCGAAGCAAAAACTTTGGAGTAAATTGCTGATCTCAATGACTCGGCGAATATCTCCTTGGCGCGTATAAGAGTCATTAATGCACCATTTTCGGCGCTGAAGCCTCTCAATCGTTTATATATGCCCATATGACTCAGCCAGTTCCAGACTTGCGAAAAACAACTAATAAAACGCGTAGAAATGTAGCGGCGGAATAAATAACAACTAGGCACACTAGCGCAATTTGCACTATTCCGTGAAGTACATAAATTGCAAATAATAGAATTGTCGTCGCCAGGCACAGCAACCCCGCGCCTCTCGCCAGCACCGCGCGCTGTGGGCGATGCAGCCACCACGCGGTGAAGTACAGCAGCGCGGTATCCAGTGCCACGCGCAGCGTCCACGCCAGCGCTGCACCGGTGATGCCGAACCAGTGCACGCCAGCGACCAGCAGCGCAGCGAACACCGGCAATTCCAGCAGGTGCAGTTTGGCGGTCAGGTCCGAACGGCCATGCGCTTGCAGCAGGGCATAGGGCAGATGTGCTGCGCTGTTGAGGAAAATGCCGATCAGCAGCAGTTGCAGCACGGGGGCGGCGGGACCTGCGAAATGCACGTTCAGCCACAAGGCCAGCAGGGGGTGTGCGAATACCGCCACCACGAGCACCGCCGGCAACACCAGCACGACCACGGCGCGCATGGCCAGCGCCAGCAGCCGAGCAGAGTCGTCGGACCGTGCCTGTGTTTCCGCCAGCGCCGGGAACAACGCGTTCATCGCGGTTTGCGGCAGCGACGTGGCGCGAAACGAGGTATCGAACGGCACCGTGTAATACGCCACCATCGCCGGCGGAAACAGACTGGCCAGATAAAAACGGTCGGCGTAGACCATCAGCGGGCCGATCAGGTTGCTCACCGACAGCCAGCCGCCGAAGTGCAACGCATGGCGCAGGTCCGCGCGGCTGGACGTTACGCCCGGCTCGCGCGGCAACAGGCGGTGCAATTGCGTGAGCCACAGCAGCATCCACACCACGCGCGTGACGGCCAGCGCCGCGATTACCCAGCCCACATCGGGGCGAATCAGCGCCACCAGTACCGGCAGGCCGAACTGCAGCACGCTCATCGGCATGCGCCACAGGCTGAGCAGGCGGAATTGCTGCAAGCCTTCCAGCGTGCCCATGGCCCCGGTGGCGGCCAGCGCGAACGGAATGGACAGCGCCAGCGCGCGCAAACCGAAGATGGTTTCGCGCGCCATCTCGCCACTGAGCGAAAACAGCCGGTCCACCAGGAACGGCGCCGCCCACCACAGCGCGACCAGCCAAAACACGCCAAAGCCCGCGAGTAGACCGATGACGCGCCACACCAGCGCCGCCATCTGGGCACGCGAGCGCCCCATTCCCAGGCTGCTGGAGACGGTTTGCGTGAGCGCACGGCTGAGGCCCAGATCGAACAGCCCGGAAAATCCGATCAACCCCAGCGCCAGGGTGAACACGCCCAGCCGCGCCGCGCCCAGCGCGTGCAGCAGGATGGGCAACGCCACCAGCCCCACGCCCAGCGACACCAGTTGCCCGCCGACGTTCCACAGGGCGTTATGGGCGACCTTGCGGCTCATGGCCTGGAGACGTCGGTGGCGTGCTGTGCCACCCGGTTTACGCCCAACCCCGGCGCCCAGCCTCGTCAAGGAGACGCTGGGCCGTTTCAAGCAGCACCGGGACATAACGATGCCCAGCTTGGAGATTGCCGGCCAGCACATGCAGATCGTCGACGTATTCGTGAATCATCTGGTTGCGCAAGCGGCGTGCTTCGATCCATGCGTCTGCGGATATGACCCAGCCCAGGCGCTCTGCGCGGTCCAGGTTGTCGATCACTGCCCCGACGGGCTCCTGCAAGGCTTGCAGCAGCGCCGGCACGAGCTTGTCGCCCAACGTGTCCTGCAGGCGTGCAAAGCGTGCCACGAATGCATCCATCTGCTCTGCCTGCGCAGGATCGCTATCCATCGACTGCAGGCGCTCCGGCGTCAGCGGCGAGGCAAAAAGCCGCTCGTCGGTGGCGCGCAGGTGCAGGGACTCGCGTTGCACGATTTTCACCAGGAATCGCAGGCGTTCCAGATTGCCGGGCACATTCACAGCAGCACCCCTTCGCGCCGAGCGACCTCATGGATCGATTGCGTGCGCAGGTTGGGCGCAGCCAGCAGCACGTCGACCTTGCGCCCGTTCATCGCGCGGCTCACGCGCACTGAAAACCTTGCACTGGCCACGCCAGGCTCGGCCACCGGCGCATCAAGCTCGACCAGCAGATCCACGTCGCCGCCGCGCGCGGCGTCATCCACGCGCGAACCGAACAGCCGTACCCGCACGTCGGCGCCGAATTGCTCGGCGGCCAGTTGCTTGATCGCGGCGACGTGTTGCGGGTTCAGGCGCATCGGAATCCGATCGGTGGGGCGAGCAGCGCGCAAGTCAATTCGGCAGGGCGCCGCCGCAAGCGTAATGTGTCACCCGGCGCGGAGCCACCAACTCGCTCCGTGGCCAGGGTGAAAGATCGCCTTGCCTGCTCTCATGCATCTTCCGGCGCGATCAGCCGCAGCGTTCTATGCCAGAACCTCGATCCCGAATTCGGGCATGACGGCATCGACGCTGATGAGCGGCACGCGCTCGACGCTGGCTTGTGCTGCAAGCAGGCGGTCGAACGGGTCGCGGTGCGTGATGGCCCAGCTCCCGGCTTTGAGCGCATGCGCGGCGGTGATGGGGAGTTCGCAGACGCCGAGCTCTCCCAGGACGAAGGCGTACTGCTTCAACAACTGCGCGGCACCGGGGAGCTTGCCCAGGCGGTGTTTGGTGGCAATTTCGAAGGCCGACGCCGCGCTGGTCAGCAGGGTGTTGTCGGCATTTTCGAGCATGTCGCGCAGATGCGGGCGCAGTCGTGCGGGCTCCAGGGCGGCCCAGAGCAGGATGTGCGTGTCGAGCAGCAGCCTCATGCCTCCCATGCCTTGAGTTCTGCTTCCGGCAAGGGATCGAAGAAGCTGTCGTCCACATGTCCCGGGAGGATGCCCAGGCGGCGCTTTGCGGGAGCCGCCAGCGGCATGAGCCGCGCATAGGGCTTGCCCGCCTTGGCGAGAATGATTTCTTCACCCGCGTGAGCCTGATCGATCAGGCGCGACAGATGGGTTTTGGCGTCGTGGACGTTGACGATCTGCGACATGGCATTGTCTTGGCTAAATTGCTTGGCTAAGTCTAGCGCGTAGGGGGGCAGGTGTCAGCCATCGCGCTTGTACGTGAGGTTGGTGATCTGCTCGGAGATCAGCCCGATCAGGAACACGATGACCGCGGCGCTCCACAGCAGCGTACTCATGTTGGTCAGGCGGCCGGTGTCGATGTAGGTGTGCAGGTAGTTGATCAGGCCGAGCACGAAAAACAGCGCGCTGACCGGCAGGAACAGCTTCAGCGGCGAGTACAGCGTGGCGATCTTGAAGATGATCAGCAGGAAGCGCACGCCGTCGCGCAGCGGTTTGATGTGGCTTTTGCCGACGCGCCTGGCGACCGCGATCGGCTCGTAGGCCACGGCGTAAGCGCTGCGAAAAAACGCCATGGTGCTGGTGGTCGGGTACGAAAATCCATTCGGCAGCAGGTGCAGGAACTCGCGAAACTTGTCCGCGCGCACGGCACGGAATCCGCTGGTCAGGTCCAGCACCTTGTGCCCGGTCATCCAACTGGCCATGCGGTTGTAGAAGCCGTTAGCCAGGCCGCGCCCGACCCCGGCCTGACCGGACCAGGCGCGCGCGCCCACGACCATGTCGTAGCCTGCGTCGAGACGCGCGAGCAGGCGCGCGATGTCGGCGGGATCGTGCTGGCCATCGCCGTCCATGAACACCAGCAGGTCGCCGCGCGCCGCGCGCGCGCCGCGCTTGATCGCGGCGCCGTTGCCCATCGAGTAGGGCGAACTGAGGCAAGTCACGCCGTGCTGTGCGCACAGCGCGCGGGTAGCGTCGGTGGAGCCGTCGTCGATGACCAGGATTTCGGCCGCGGGCTGCGCCGCGCGCAGGCGCGGCAACAAGTCGGCGAGCGCCGGCGCCTCGTTCTTGGCGGGCAGGATGATGCTGAGCAAGACGATCCCCGGTGGCAGGCGCGGCGATGATACGCGATGACCGCCCGGATCGGCGCACGCAAGCGTCGCCGCCAGCCTGCGAACCGGTGCCGCGCGCGCGGACGGCGCTTGCCGTCATCCCCGCGCAGAGCCTGCCCCCGCGAAGGCAGGGTTGACTCGTCATCCCCGCGAAAGCGGGGCTCCAGTGACTTCAGCAAGCGCTGGATTCCCGCGCAGAGCCTGTCCCCGCGAAGGCGGGGGCGGGGATCGCCTCATCGGCAAAACGTGCACGTCATCGCACACGAGTGAGGCCCGTCTGCATCCCGGCTCGGCGCTGCGCGCCGTCCGGGATGACGAGTGACAAGACCACGCCGCCCATGGATGACGAATCAGGGCGTGATTCGCGTTGCATAAGGTGACGCGCATCATGCTTGCGCGGCGATCTTGGAAAAAGTCGGGGGTGCGGGATGCCCCAGTGGCCTGCGTTTTGCGGTAGATTCGCAGCAACGACGGGGGGTTAGACCGGATTCTTATGGCGACTCAGATGAACGCACCGCCCTTGGCGGGCCTGACCGGACTGGCGCGCCGGTTGGTGGCCGATGGCGCGTTGAGCGAGGCCGATGCACGCGGCGCGGTGCAAGAAGCCGCCGGCGCACGCACGCCGTTGGCGCGGCATCTGGTGCAAAACGCCTTGGTGGACACGCAGCGGGTGATGCACGCGCTGTCCGCCGAGTTCGGCGTGCCGGTGCTGGATCTGGAAGCCATCGACCTCGCCCAGGTACCGATCAAACTGGTCAGCGAGGATCTGTTGCGCAAGCACCGCGTGCTGCCGCTGTTCAAGCGCGGCAACCGCCTCACGCTGGGCACCGGCGATCCGGCCAACTCGCACGCCATGGACGAGATCAAGTTCCACTCGAACATGATCGTCGAGGCGGTGCTGGTCAACGATGCCGCGCTGGAAGCCGCCATCGACGCGGCCCTGCAAAGCGCCGCCACCACCATCAGCGGCCTGGAAGGCGATGACGATCTCGATGCGCTGTCGCTGGAAAGCGAGGGCGGCGCGGCGCAGGACGATGCCGCGGCCAACGGCACGCCCGGCGACGAAGCGCCGATCGTCAAGTACGTCAACAAGATCCTGCTCGATGCGATTCGTCGCGGCGCCTCGGACATCCACTTCGAGCCCTACGAGAAGTTTTATCGCGTGCGCTACCGCATCGACGGCGTGCTGCGCACCGTATCCAACCCGCCGGTGCAGCTCACGCCGCGCATCTCGGCGCGCCTCAAGGTGATGGCGCAGCTCGACATCGCCGAGCGCCGCGTGCCACAGGACGGACGCATGAAACTGAGCATCGGCAAGGGCCGCTCGATGGACTTCCGCGTCAGCTCGCTGCCGATCCTGGCCGGCGAAAAAATCGTGCTGCGTATCCTCGATGGCGGCGCGGTCAAGATGGGCATCGAAAAGCTGGGCTACGAGGACGACCAGCGGCAACTGTTTCTCGCCGCTATACACAAACCCCATGGCATGGTGCTGGTGACCGGCCCCACCGGCTCGGGCAAGACCGTATCGCTGTATACCGCGCTCAACATCCTCAACACCGAGGGGCGCAACATCTCGGCGGCCGAGGATCCGGTGGAAATCCGCCTGCCGGGTATCAATCAAGTGCAGGTGAACGAAAAGAAGGGCATGACCTTCGCCAAGGCCTTGCGCTCGTTCCTGCGCCAGGATCCCGACGTGATCATGGTCGGCGAGATTCGCGACACCGAGACCGCCGAGATCGGCATCAAGGCGGCGCAGACCGGTCACCTGGTGCTCTCGACCGTGCACACCAACGACGCGCCGCTGACCGTCGCGCGCCTGATGAACATGGGCATCGCGCCCTACAACATCACCTCGGCGGTGCTGCTGGTGATCGCGCAGCGCCTGGCGCGACGCCTGCACGATTGCAAGAAGCCGATGGCGCCGCTGCCGTCGGGCGCGCTCAAGGCCGAGGGTTTCAGCGACGCGCAAATCGCCGACATCGAGGCCGGACGTGTCACCCTGTACGACGCCGCGGGCTGTCCACACTGCAATGAAGGCTACAAGGGCCGCACTGGCATTTATCAAGTGATGCCGATGACCGAGGAAATCCAGCGCATCGTGCTGGAAGGCGGCAACGCGCTGCAGATCGCCGCCACGGCCAAGGCCAGCGGCGTGCGCGATCTGCGCGGCTCGGCCCTGCTGAAAGTCATCAACGGGATCACCAGCCTCGCCGAAATCAACCGCGTGACCAAGGACTGAGGGGAACACCGATGGCCACCGCAGCAACCGCAAAAAAACGCCCGGACATGGGTGCCGCGCGCGCCGAAATCTCGCGCCTGACCACCTACTCATGGGAAGCGCTGGACAAGCGCGGCCAGAAGATGCGCGGCGAGATGCCGTCCAAGAACGCCAGCCTGGTCAAGGCCGAGTTGCGCCGTCAGGGCATGAACCCGCAGAAGGTGAAGGAAAAAGCCAAGCCGCTGTTCGGCGCCGCCGGCAGCAGCATCAAGCCGCGCGACATCTCCATCTTCAGCCGCCAGATCGCGACGATGATGAAATCGGGCGTGCCCATGGTGCAGGCCTTCGAGATCATCGCCGGCGGCCAGCGCAACGTGCGCATGAAAAACCTGCTGATCGACATCAAGACCTCGCTCGAAGGCGGCATTTCGCTGCACGAGGCACTGGCGCGACATCCAGTGCAGTTCGACGAACTGTATTGCAATCTGGTCAAGGCCGGCGAGGCGGCCGGCGTGCTCGATACCGTGCTGGATACGGTCGCCACCTACAAGGAACGCATGGAGGCGATGAAGTCCAAGATCAAGAAAGCCCTGTTTTATCCGGCCATGGTGTTCTCGGTGGCGATCATCGTCAGCCTGGTGCTGCTGATCTTCGTGGTGCCGGTGTTCTCGAAGGTGTTCAAGGACGCCGGCGCGGCCATGCCGGCGTTCACGCAGATGATCATCAACGCCTCGGATTTCGTGAAAAACAACGGCATCTTCATCCTGCTGGTCCTGGTCGCGACCATTGTCGGACTGGTGATGCTGTACAAGCGTTCGACGGCCTTCGCGCAAAACCTGGATCGCCTGTCGCTGAAGCTCCCGATCATCGGCAACATCCTGCGCGAATCGGCCATCGCGCGCTTCGCGCGCACGCTCGGCGTCACCTTCAAGGCCGGCGTGCCGCTGGTCGAGGCGCTGGATGCCGTGGCCGGCGCCACCGGCAGCGTGGTGTACGGCAACGCGGTCAGGAAAATGCGCGAGGACATCTCGGTGGGCCACAAGCTGGAACTGGCCATGCGCCAGACCGACCTGTTCCCCAACATGGTGGTGCAGATGACCGCCATCGGTGAGGAATCCGGCGCGCTGGACACCATGCTGTACAAGATCGCCGAGTTCTACGAGGAAGAGGTGAACAACGCCGTCGATACCCTGAGCACGCTGCTGGAACCGCTGATCATGGTGGTCATCGGCATCCTCGTCGGCGGCATGGTGATCGGCTTGTACCTGCCCATCTTCAAGCTGGCCGGCACGTTCTGATTCGCCGCCTCGCTCAACCTTTCCGGGCCCGCCGCGCGCGGGCCCGCGCTTTTGGAGCGCATGCATGACCTCGCTCGATGCCCTGCCCACCGTTGACTGGATTGTCGCTGCCGGCGTGCTCGGACTGCTGGTCGGCAGTTTCCTCAATGTGGTGATCCTGCGCCTGCCCGAACGACTGCTGCACGGCTGGCGCCGCGAGGCCGAGGCGATCCTCGCCGAAGCGCGCGGCGAAACCGAGTCGCCGGCGGCGCCGGAACCCGCCGCCGACAGGCCGCCCGGCATCGTGCGTGAGCCCTCGCATTGCCCGCAGTGCAAGCATCGCCTCGCCGCGCGGGACAACATCCCGCTGCTGTCCTGGCTGCTGCTGCGCGGGCGTTGCCGTTACTGCAAGGCGCCGATCTCCATTCAGTATCCGCTGGTCGAATTGCTCACCGGCGTGCTCAGCGCCGTGACTCTGTGGCATTTCGGCGCCAATGCACAGGGCGCGGCCGCGGTGGTGTTCACCTGGGTGCTGATCGCGGCGTCCGGCATCGACCTGCGCACGCAGTTGCTGCCCGATCAGCTCACCCTGCCGTTGCTGTGGCTGGGCCTGCTGCTGGCGCTGGCGCCGGTGTTCGTGGCACCTGAGCAGGCGATCCTCGGCGCGGCGCTGGGTTATCTGGCGCTGTGGGGTGTGTACTGGGCGTTCAAGCTGCTCACCGGCAAGGAAGGCATGGGCTACGGCGATTTCAAGCTGCTCGCCGCGCTGGGCGCGTGGATGGGTGCATGGGCGCTGCTGCCGATCGTGCTGATCTCGTCCATCGTTGGCGCGCTGATCGGCTCGCTGTATCTGGCGCTCAGCCGCAAAGGCCATGGCGTGCCGATTCCGTTCGGTCCGTATCTGGCCATCGCCGGCTGGATCTGGCTGCTGGCCGGCACCATGCTCACGCACTGGTATCTGGGCTTTTTCATGCATGGTTGAACGCAGCGCGCTGGCGGCTTCACGTCCCTGGGCCGTGGGCCTGACCGGGGGCGTCGCCGCGGGCAAGAGCACCGTGGCGGCGGCCTTCGCCGCGCTGGACGTGCCGGTGCTGGATGCCGATCACGCCGCGCGCGAGGTACTGACGCCGGGCAGCGCCGGCCTTGACGCCGTCATCGAGCGCTTCGGCGCTGACGTGCTGCGCGGCGACGGCAGCCTCGACCGCGCCGCGTTGCGCCGCCAGGTGTTCGCCGATGCCGAAGCGCGGCGCGCGCTGGAAGCCATCGTGCATCCGCGCGTGCGCATCTGGCTGCATGAACATCTGCGGGCCGTCGATGCGCCGTACGCGCTGCTGGCGATCCCGCTGCTGCGCGAGACCTGGCCTGCTTATGACTGGCTGGACCGCGTGCTGGTGGTGGATGCGCCCGAGGCGCTGCAACGCGCACGGCTGCTGCTGCGCGACGGCATCGACGCGGCGCTGGCCGAGGCCATGCTGGCCGCCCAAGCCGATCGCAGCACGCGCCTGGCGCTGGCCCACGACGTGCTCGATAACCGCGGCACGCGCGCGGACTTGCGGGCGCGCGTGGCCGCGCTGCACGTCGACTACCTGCACCGCGCCGCCGCGCGCTGAACCATGTGCCTGGCCTTGCTCGCCATTCATGCGCTGCCCGATACACCGCTGCTGGTGCTGGGCAATCGCGACGAGTTTCACGCGCGCCCCAGGGTATCCGCGGCGCCATGGCGCGAGGATGCGCGCATCCTCGGCGGCCGCGATTTCGTATGCGCGGGGTATTTGCCGAAATGCGCAAGCCACGCCGCAATCAGGCCGCAGCCATGCCTGGCCAGAAACCGCGAATCCCGGCCACGCCCTGCGCCCCGAGCGCGCGCACGCGCTCGTGATCGGCGGGTGTCAGGCCACCGAGGGCGTACACCGGCAACGCGGCCGTGGCGCACAGCGCGGCAAAGCGCGGCCAGCCCAGCGCCGGGGCGCCCGGATGGCTCGGCGTCGGCAGCACCGGACCCAGCACGGCGAAGTCGCAGTCCAGCACCGTGGCACGCGCCAGATCCTGCGCGTTGTGACACGACGCCCCGCACAATTGTGATTCCGGCAGCGGCCGCGCGCTCAGCGTCGCCAGTTGCCGTGCGCTCAATTGCAGCCCGCAACCGAGCCGCTGCGCGCCGTCGATATCGCCGCCCAGCAACACGTCGCCATGGCGGGCCTGCGCGCGTGCCAGCAACTGCGCTGCGAGCGCACGCGACTCGACCTGCGGCAGTCGCGGCAGGCGCAGGCGCAACAGGCAGCGTGGCCCGGCCAGCGCGCGCTGCGCGGCGTCGGCCAACGCGCGCAGATCGCTGCTGTCGGGCGTGATCAGCAATCGCGGCGGCAGGCGCAAGGCGCGCACCGCCGACCAGTCGGCCGCCGGCATGCTGTCGCGCGTCAGCGCCGCCAGCGGCGACCAGCGCAGCGCCTGGCCCTCCTGCGCCTGTACCGTGCCTTGCCAGCGCTCAACCGTGTACACATCGAGCCGCACCGCCTTGTGCGCGTATTGCCAAGACACGCGGATCAACGGCGAGCATTCCCGCGCGCCGACACCCAATTCCTCGCGCAGCTCGCGCACCAACGCCGACTCGGCGGATTCATCAGCCTCGCGCTTGCCGCCGGGAAACTCCCACAGACCGGCCAGATCGCCGCCCGGCCTGCGCTGCGCCAGCAGTACCTGACCCTGGGGATTGCGCAGCACGCCGGCGACGACTTCAAGCGCCGCGCTCATGCCCCGCATCGCATGCAATCGACAAAACTGAAAGCCCAGCGATGACGCGCATCCGGCGCGTGCGCGATGCGGCCCACCTCGATCCAGTCCCCGTGCGCAAGCGCGGGAAAGTGCGCATCGGCACCTTCGATCTCGGTGTCGATCTCGGTCAGATGCAGGACGCGCGCATGCGGCAGCGCCAGCGCAAATACCTCGCCGCCACCGATCACGCACAGATCGCGCTCGGCGGCGCACACGGCATCGAAATCGCGCACGATCTCCTGCCCGGCGAACGGCGCGTCGTGCATGCGGCTCAGTACCAGATTGCGCCGCCCCGGCAACGCGCGGCCGATGGACAACGCGGTGCGGTAACCCATCAGCAGCGGGCGGCCCAGGGTCAGCGCCTTGAAGCGTTTGAGGTCATCCGGCAGATGCCAGGGCAATGTGTCACCACGCCCGATCGCGCGTCTGCGGTCGTAGGCCGCGATCACGCTCAGCCCCAGCGCACTCAACACCGGCGCGCTCATACCGCCACCGACGCCCTGATCGCGGGATGCGGCGCGTAATCGTGCAGCACGATGTCCTCGGCGCTGAACGCAAACAGATCGCGCACATCGGGATTCAACGCCAGACGCGGCAGCGGCCTGGGCGTGCGTGTGAGTTGCTCGCGCGCCTGATCGAGATGATTGAGGTACAGGTGCGCGTCGCCCAGCGTGTGCACGAAGGTGCCCGGTCGCAAGCCAGTGACCTGCGCGATCAAATGCGTGAGCAACGCGTAGCTGGCGATGTTGAAGGGCACGCCGAGAAACACATCGCCCGAACGCTGATAAAGCTGGCACGACAGCTTGCCCTCGGCCACATAAAACTGGAACAACGCGTGACAGGGCGCCAGCGCCATTTGCGGCAGCTCGCCCACGTTCCAGGCACTGACCAGGAGCCGACGCGAATCGGGATTGCGGCGAATTTCCTGCACCACGCCGGCGATCTGATCGACCACGCCACCCTCGGCGCAGCCCCATGCACGCCACTGCTTGCCATACACCGGACCCAGCTCGCCGGTGGCGTCGGCCCACTCATTCCAGATGCTCACGCCGTGCTGCTGCAAGTAGGCAATGTTGGTATCGCCGCGCAGGAACCACAGCAACTCGTGCAGCACCGATTTCCAGTGCACGCGTTTGGTGGTGACCAGCGGGAACCCGGCGTCCAGATCGAAACGCATCTGCCAGCCGAACAGGCTGAGTGTTCCGGTGCCGGTGCGGTCGTGCTTGCGCGTGCCGCGCGTCAGCACCTGATCGAGCAATTCGAGGTAGGCCTGCATGCGTCGATTATCGCCTATCGACCGGGCTCGGGTCCGCCTTGGTGTCATGCTCGCGCAGTGCGCTCAGGCCTCCGTCACCGGCACGCTCGCCAAAACCGGAACCGGAACCGGTGGCGCCGGTTGCCGCCGCGACAGCCACAGCAGGAACAGACCCGCCACGATCAGCGGCATCGACAGCAGTTGACCCATGGTCATCCAGCCGGTGCCCAGCAGATAACCAAGCTGCGGGTCGGGATCGCGGATGAACTCGACGCTGAAACGGAACACGCCGTACAACAGCGCGAACCAGCCCGAGATCGCATAGCGCTTGCGCGGCTTGCGCGAGTAGATCCACAAAAACACGAACAACACGAAACCTTCGAGAAAGCACTCCATCAACTGCGAGGGCTCGCGCGCGAAACTGTTGAGCGCGCCGGTGCGCCATAGCGCGCGAAACTGGGCATCGCTGAACCCGGCGAACTGCCCCGCCTCGTGCAACTGCGCCGGCGTGTAGTGCGCGCACACCCAGTTCTTGGCGATCTGCCGCGGACTCATCGCCGCGCATTGCGAGGCCTCGCGCAACGCGCGCGGAAAAATCATGCCCCAGGGCTTGTCGGTCAAGTGTCCCCACAGCTCACCGTTGATGAAGTTGCCGATGCGCCCCAGACCGAGGCCGATCGGCACCAGCGGCGCGATGAAATCCACCGCGTCAAAAAATGGCACGCGGTATTTGTGCGACCAGTACAGTCCGCCGGCCAGCACGCCCAGCAAGCCGCCGTGAAAGCTCATGCCGCCGTCCCACAGCGCGAACATCTGCAGCGGATGCGCCATGTACAGCGGCAGGTTGTAAAACACGATGTAGCCGATGCGTCCGCCCAGGATCACACCGAGCATGCCGAAGAACAGCAGGTCGGCGAAGCCGTCGCGACTGACCGGCAGCCGGCCCTGCTTGCGCCGATGCTCGCCCAGCAACCAGGCAGCGATGAACCCGCCCAGATACATCAGCCCATACCAGTGCACCGGGATCGGGCCGATGTGGAAGGCGATGGCGTCGAACGCGTCGAAATAGGGCAAGTGCATGGATACGGGCTGGGTCAGGAAGGGAATCAGGGAATCGGACCACGGCGACGGCCGAAAGTGCCGCAGAGATGCCGGGAGCGGGTAATCGGTAACGGAAGTTGGGCGTTTGAAGTCGGTGTCGCAAGGCGAGCGATCCTGGCGCTGTCATTCCGAGCACGCCGCTCTTCTTGTCGTCATTGCCGCGCAAAGCCTGCCCCCGCGAAGGCGCGGGCGGGGAGTGCTTCACAACAGCGAAGCTGGTGATCCAGTCGCGGGTCGGTTACCCACTACCGGTTACCAGTTGACAGGCGCTCAAGCCGGCAGCACCCGGCACAGGTAACCCTTGAGGTAATCGGTCTCGGGGATGGCCGGGTGGATCGGATGGTCCGGCCCTTGCTGCAGCACTTCCAGCACCTGCACCTGGCGCTCCAGTTCGCGCGCCCCGGCCTGGATCGCGCCCAGCAATTCGCCGCGCGCAAGGTGATGCGAGCACGAACAACTCACCAGAATGCCATCGGGCGCCAGCAACTGCATCGCCGCCATGTTGATGCGGCGGTAGGCCAGCCGGCCTTGCGCGAGGTCTTTCTTGCGCTTGACGAAGGCCGGCGGATCGACCACCACCACATCAAAGCGCTCGCGCGCGGCGCGCAGCGCCTTGAGCACATCGAACGCATCGCCGTGCGCGCTGTGCATGCGCTGGGCCAGGCCATTCGCGGCGGCCGCCGCATCGAGCCTGTGCAATGCCGCCTGCGATGCATCCACGCACAGCACTTCGCGCGCGCCGCTGGCCGCCGCGCGCAGACCCCAGGCACCGAGATAACTGAACACATCGAGCACGCGCTTGCCGGCCACGTAATGCACGAAGCGATCGCGGTTGGCATGTTGATCGTAAAACCAGCCGGTCTTCTGCCCGCCCAGCACATCGAGCTCGAAACGCAGCTCGCCCTCGCGCGCGATCACCGGCGCCTGCAGGTCGCCGAAAGCAATGTCGGCGTACAGGGGCAGATTCTCCAGCACGCGGATGCCGGCGTCGTTTTTCCAGATCATGGCGCGCGGCTTGAGCACTTTTTGCACCGCGGCCTCGACCTCGGGCTTCAGTCGCTCGATGCCGGCCGTGGTGGCCTGCGCCACGATCACGTCATCGAAACGATCCAGCGTGAGCCCCGGCACACCGTCGCTCTCGCCATACAGCAGCCGATAAAACGGCTCGGCATACAGGCGCTGGCGCAAAGCCAGCGCCACATTGAGCCGGTGCACCAGCAGAGATCGATCGAGCGCATGCGCGCTGCCACGCACCATCAGTCGCGCCGTGATCAATGAGGCTGGATTGGCGTAGCCCACACCCAGCGCGCGATCCGCGGCATCAACGATCACGCAGGGCACGCCCGGCTCGAACGCAGTCAGCGGACTGCGCTTGGTATCCACCTCGTTGGAGAACACCCACAGGTGCCCGGCGCGCAGGCGCGCATCCTCGCCGCGCTTGAGATAAAGCGGCGGCAAGGTGGTATCGTCACTGGCAGGCTGCATCGGCAATACGAATTCCCATGTACGCTCGAGCGTAACAGGTGCGGCACACGGCACCGTGATCGCCAATCCGCCATGACGGTCGTTTCAAAGAGCTTGATATTACGCAAAGGTAAGAAACGAAGAAGACCGCGTGCGGTCTATGCATGGACGGCCCGAGGGGGCTGCACGGAGCGCAAAGTCGCCATGAAGACACATCATTCCACCCTTTTCGCCCTGGGTATGGGCCTCGCCATGTGCTTGGGTACGATTGCGCCGAGTCTGGCCGCCGACGCACCGGTCGTGGCACCGGTACCGCAACTGCCCGTCAATGATTTCGCCCGGTTCCCGTTACTGCGCGACGTGGTGATGTCGCCGGATGGCAAGTACCTGGCTGGATCGTACGAAGTGGATCAAACCGCTGGCACCAACAGCAAGTTCCAGTTGATCGTATTTGCCTTGCCCAGTCTCAAGGTCACGGCGCGCCTGAACTTTGCGCCATGGCACATGCCCGGACTGATCACCTGGGTCGGCTCCACGCGGCTGGTCGTGTCCGAGAACAAGGTGACAGGTTCGCTGGCGGCGGAACAGCCAACCGGGGACATCATCGCGTTGAACGCCGACGGTTCGCAGCAACGCACGCTGTACAGCATCGCCGCGCGCGGCACCCCGGGGGCTTCATTCAACATGATGGACATGGTCGACGGCAACCCGACCGTGGTCGGTCCCACGCACGGGATGAACGGACATGTGTTCATCGAACTGCATCCGTTCCCGATGAACGTCAGCACGCGCAACGAGAGCGCGCACCGCACCATTCTCTATGACGTCGACAGTATTAGCGGCTATCCCAGGCAGGTAGCCGAAATCGGCCATGGTCAGGCACAGTTCTTCATGCACGGCGACCAGCCGATCTACGCACTGGGCCATGACCGGCGGCTACGGGAAGTGGTGTATCTGCCGAATGGCCACGGCGGCTGGAAGCCGGCGCCCGCCGGTGTCTTCGGAAAAGTGTTCGATCCGCTCTGGGTTACGCCTGGCGGTCGCGGCGTGTATGCGCAGTACAGCGCCGATGGCGGGCCGAACGAGCTGATCCGCTGCAAGCTCGATGGTAGCGACAAGCAGGTGTTGGCCGGCGATGCCTACGGCTCGGTCAACCGCATCCTGTGGAGTCCACGCGATCACCGCGTGCCGATCGGCGTGACCTTCACCGCCACCTTCAAGGGCGGCGTACCGGCGGTGGACTACCTCAGCAACGATCGCTGGGCGCAGATCCACCGGGCGCTGATGCAAGCCTTTCCCGGCGAATACATCGACTTCGCCGGCATGAGCACGCATGGCAACACGATCCTGCTGTTCGCCTTCAGCAACAGCGACCCCGGCGAGTATGCGCTGTTCGACAGCAAGACCATGCACGTGCAGCCGCTGATGCAAGTGATGCCATGGTTCAAGCCCGGACAGTTGGCGGCGCGCGAACCGATCCGCTTCAAAAACAGCGTCGGCATGGAGTTGGACGGCTATCTCAGCTTTCCAGTCGGTGTGCCGCACAAGAACCTGCCGCTGGTGCTGCTGCCCCATGGCGGACCCATCGGTATCCGCGATCGCTGGGCCTATCTCGATGATGCCGAGCAACTGGCCGGATTTCTGGCCAATCGCGGTTATGCGGTGCTGCAGGTCAACTATCGCGGCTCGGGCGGGCGCGGGCAGAACTTCGCGCGCCTGGGCTGGCGGCAATTCGCCACCGGCATACAAAGCGACCTGGTCGACGGCGTGAAGTGGGCCATCGCCAAAGGCTATGTCGATCCGCACCGCATCTGTGTGTTCGGCGCCAGTTTCGGCGGTTATTCCTCGCTGATGCAGCCCATCGTGGCGCCAAAGCTCTACAAGTGCGCCATCGATTATGCCGGTGTATCCGACTGGCGCATCGAGATGGATCGCAGCGTGTACTCGCATCTGCGCAGCGGCAACACGTCCTTCGCGCAGTACGTCGGCGATCGCGCCGACGCCAAGGCGATCTCGCCGCTATTCATGCTCGATCGCTTCAATGTCCCGGTGCTGATCATGCAGGGCGGCGCCGACAATATCGTGCCGCCACAGAATGCCGAACGCTTGCGCGACAAACTCGAAGCCATGCACAAGCCCTACGAATGGCTGTGGTTCGGCAACGAGTACCACGGCTTCCAGACCGAGCCGCATCTCGTGGCCATGTTCAACAAGGTGCAAGCTTTCCTCGCGCGTTACCTCGGCCCCGGCGCAGGCACTACCACGCACTGAGCCGATGCTTTGCGCGGCGGCGATGCGCGCCGCCGCGCAGGACGCATGACTTTCGACCCGGGCCGCGCCCGCGGGCGACACCTAGACTGATTTCCTGATGCAGGCGACGGCGGGGACCGTTGTCTGCCATGGCGGGCCGCAAGGCCCAGGGAAACTCGCAAGGGGAGATCGTCATGCTGCGCCATTACCGCCTGCTGCTGGGCGTCATTCTGATGTGCGCCGGCTTTGCCGCCAGCGCCGCCGGGCTGCTGCCGGCCATGGATTTCGCGCGCCATCCGCCGATCCGCAATCCGGTGATCTCGCCGGACGGCAAGCACCTGGCCGTGTCGTTGACCGTGGACGAAGGCAAGAGCGATGCCGTCCGCCACGAACTGGCGATCATGCAGTTGCCCAGCCTGCGCATCACCGCGCGCCTCGGTTTCGCCGCGCACACGCTGGCCGGGCAGATGGTGTGGGTCGGCGACAAGCGCCTGCTGGTGTCCGAGGCGCGCGAGTCCGGCTCGCTGGATGCGCCGGGTTTGATCGGCGAGCTGGTGGCCATCGACGCCGACGGCAAGAACCAGCGCGTGATCTACAGTTTTCTGGATCGCGGCAAGTCGATCCGCGCGCAGATGAACATCCTGGCGCTACCACGCGCCTACCCGGACATCGCCGGACTGCCGCGCGAACTCAACGGGCACGTGTTCCTGTCGTTCTCGATCATGCCCGAGAACACCAACGGCCAGTCCCATGACGCCGTGCGCACCGAGCTGTACGATGTGGATACCGCCACCGGCAAGCCGACCAAGGTCGCCCGGATCGATCGCGGCGACATGAGTTTTCTGGTGCACAGGGATCGCGCGTTATTCGCCTATGGCGCTGATGACGAATTCAACCCCCTGATCTACGCGCGCGATGCCCAGGGCGGCTGGACCCAGCTCGATTCCACGCAGTTCGGCAAGGAATTCCGCCCGCTGGACGTGGCTCCGGACGACACCCATCTGTACGCCATGTACAGCGCGCAGGGTGGGCCCGTGCAGCTGGTCGAAACCGATCTCAGCGGCGCCCATCGCAAGCTGCTGGCCGGCAACGACTTCGGCTCGGTCGACGGTGTGTTATCCACGCCACGCAATGCGCGTCAGCCTTTTGCGGTGGCGTTTACCGATGTGTTCGATGGCCAGCGCCCGGCTGTCACCTATCTCGACGACAGCCGCTGGACGCGGATGCACCAGCAATTGATGCGCCAGTTCCCGGATTTCTTCATCGACTTCGCCGGCATGAGCCGCGACGGCAGCGTGGTGCTGGTGCATGCCTACAGCGGGCGCGATCCGGGCACCTGGGCGCTGCTGGATACCGCCAGCATGAGGCTGACGCCGCTGTTTCAGACCCTGCCGTGGATCAAGGCCATGGACATTGGCGAGCGCAAGCCGATCCGCTTCAAGAATCGCGGCGGCACCGAGTTGGCCGGTTATCTCACCCTGCCGCGGGGCGGGACGGCGAAGAACCTGCCGCTGGTGCTGATCCCGCACGGCGGCCCGCTAGGCCCCAGCGATGCGTGGACCTACGATTCCGACGCCGCGTTCCTGGCCAATCGCGGCTACGCGGTGCTGCAGATCAATTACCGTGGCTCCGGTGGGCGCGGTTTCAACTTCCTGCACTCCGGTTACGGCCAGTTCGCCAGCGGCATCCAGGACGATCTGATCGACGGCGTGAAGTGGACCATCGCGCAGGGCTACGTGGACCCGAATCGCATCGGTGTGTATGGCGGCAGCTTCGGCGGCTACTCCGCGCTGATGCAACCGATCCTGGCGCCCGATCTGTACAAGGCGGCCATCGATTACGTCGGCGTTTCGGACTGGACCATCGAGTTCGACCGCGCCGACACGCGCCGCACCAAGGGTGGGCGCATCTTCTATGCGCAAGCCATCGGCAACGAGACCGAGGCGCGCGCGCAGTCACCCATCACCCTGCTGGACAAGTTCAATGTGCCGGTGCTGATCGTGCACGGCGGCTCCGACCCGCGTGTGCCGATCCAGAACGCCGATGTGTTGCGCGACAAGCTGGAAAAAATGGGCAAGCCCTACGAGTGGCTGGTGTATCCCAAGGAAGGCCACGGCTTCTACACCGAGGAACACCGCGAGGCGCTGTACCAGAAAATGGAGGCCTTCCTCGGGCGCTATCTCGGCGGCGGCGCCAGCGCGGAGCCCGCGGCTGCCAGCTCACCCTGAGGTTCGCTTCCAGTCGCGCCCAATAACGCCCGGCCGCGCGCCGGGCGTTTTGCTTTTTACCTCACGCCAACTGTGCGAGGCTTGGGGCATGAATCAACTCGCGCACTCCGACAGCCTGTATCTGCGCCAGCATGCCGACAACCCGGTGGACTGGTGGCCCTGGTGCGATGCGGCGCTGGCCGAGGCGCGACGGCGCGATTGTCCGATCCTGCTGTCCATCGGCTACGCCGCCTGCCACTGGTGCCATGTCATGGCGCACGAGAGCTTCGAGCACAGCGACACCGCGGCGGCGATGAATGCCGCCTACGTGTGCATCAAGCTCGACCGCGAACAGCGCCCGGACCTGGATCGCGCCTACCAGCGCGCCCAGCAGGCGCTCAACGGCCGCCCCGGCGGCTGGCCGCTGACCGTGTTCATCGATCCGCATACGCTGCTGCCGATCTTCGCCGGCACCTATTTCCCGCCGACACCGCGCCACGGCCTGCCGGCGTTCCGCCAGGTGCTGGACGGCATCGCCACGGCGTGGCGCGAGCAGCGCGAAGACATCACCCGGCAGGGTGTGCAGTGGCACGAGTGGCTGGCCGCCGCCGAGACCATCCCGGCCCCGGCCGGCACTAAAGCATCCGATCCCGTGGCGCACGCTCTGGCGCAAATCGAATCGCGCTTCGATGTCGAGCACGGCGGCCACCGCGGCGCGCCCAAGTTTCCGCAGGCCAGCGAGCTGGAGCTGCTGCTGGATCTCGCCGAGGCCGATCGGCCCGAATCGGAAGCGGCGCGGCGCATGCTCGTCACCACGCTCGATGGCATGGCGCGTGGCGGTCTGCACGACCACATCGGCGGCGGATTCTTCCGCTACTGCGTCGATGCCGACTGGGGCATCCCGCACTTCGAGAAAATGCTGTACGACAACGCGCAACTGCTGCCCGTGTATGCGCGTGCAGCCGCGTTGCTGCAGCGCCCGGACTATGCGCGCGTCGCCCGGCTATGCCTGGCATGGATGCAGCGCGAACTGCGCCTGCCAGGCGGCACCTGGGCCAGCGCGCTGGATGCCGACAGTCCCGGCGGCGAAGGCGCCTGTTACGTGTGGACGCGCGAGACGTTGGCCGCGGCACTGCCGGATGCCACGCTGCGCACGCAGGCCGAACACGATTTCGGCCTGGATCGCGCGCCCAATTTCGAGGGCCATGCATGGCATCTGCGCCTGGCAACGGATAGCGCCCTGATGCGTGAGGATGCCGACGGCAGCACCATGCGCAACGCGCTGTTGGCCGCACGTCAGCGGCGCCCGCCCCCGGCGCGCGACGACAAGGCGCTGACTGCGTGGAACGCGCTGGCCAGCGCCGGCCTGTGCCGCGCCGCGCGTGCGTTGCGCGCCCCCGAACTCGTGCAGCCCGCCGCGGACGCGCTGGCCGCGCTACGCGGCGGTGCCTGGCGCGACGGCGTGCTGTACGCGCAGGCCGGCAGCGCAACCAGCGTGCCGGGTTTTCTCGACGACCACGCCTACCTGCTCGATGCGCTGCTGGAGCTGCTGGCGTGGCGCTGGAGCGCGCAGGATTTCATCTGGGCGCAGGCGTTGGCCGCGACTTTGTGCGCCGCGTTCGAGGATCACGCGCGCGGTGGTTTTTTCTTCAGCAAGGCCGAGCACGCCACGCCGCTGGGGCGCGAACGCGGCTTCGAGGATTCCAGCCAGCCCAGCGGCAATGCCATCGCTGCTTTCGCGCTGCTGCGCCTGGGCCATCTGTGTGGCGAGTCGCGCTGGGTCGATGCCGCCGCGCGCGCGATCCACGCCGGGCACGCGGCGCTGGCCGAATATCCCGCCGCCGCGCCCAGCCTGCTGCGCGCATGGCGCGCGTGGCAGCAACCCGAGACACAGTTGATCGTGCGCGCTTCGAGCCAGGAACAGCGCGCCTGGAACGCGGCACTGGCGCGCCTGCCGGCATCCCTGCATGCGTACGTCATCCCCGCGGATGCCACCGCACTACCGCCCGTGCTCGCCGCGCGCGCGGCTCTGCGCGGCGGCGTGGCCTACCTGTGCGAAGGGTTCACTTGCCACGCGCCAATGACGCGCCCCGAAGAGTTGGTCGCGGCGTTCAGCGCCACATAGGCCTCACCGCACCAGCAGGCGCGGCCCGAGGATCAGCGCCCAGGTGGCGATGACGTTGAGCATCAGCACGAACACCGCGGCCGAACCCATGTCCTTGGCGCGACCGGCCAGTTCGTGGTGTTCGGCGCCGTAGCGCTCGATCACGGCCTCGATCGCGGAATTCAGCAGTTCGGCGGCCAGCACCAGCAACAGACAGCCAAGCAGCAGCGCCTTCTGCACGCCACCCTGCCCCAGCCACAGCGCCAGCGGCGCCAGCACCACGAACAGATACACCTCGAGCCGGAACGAGCTTTCCACTTTCCAGGTGATGGCCAGCCCTTGCAGCGACCAGCGCAGCGCACGCCACATGCCACGCGGACCGCGCGGCAGCAGGCTCGCGCCCGAACGCAGATCAGGCATGCCGCGCGTGCTCAGGCGGCAGCCGGGCCACGCCAGGCGACGTCAAGTTCCTTCACCGCCTTGACGTCATCCAGCCGGCGCACCGGCGTGGTGCGCGGCGCCTGCTGCAGCGCCTCGGGGTCGTCCTTGGCCTGCGCCAGCAGACTCGCCATGACCGCAACGAACCGATCCAGCGTGTCCTTGCTCTCGGTCTCGGTCGGCTCGATCAGCAGGCACTCGGGCACCAGCAGCGGAAAATAATTGGTCGGCGCATGGATGCCGTGGTCGAGCAGCGCCTTGCTGAAGTCCAGCGCGGTGACGCCGCTGCGTTTTTTCTGCGGCGCCACGGTGACGATGAACTCATGGCTGGCGCGGCGCGCCGGATAGGCCAGGGTAAAACCGGCCTTGCGCAGCTCGACCGCCAGATAGTTGGCGTTGAGCGTGGCGTATTCGGCCACGCGGCGCATGCCTTCGCGACCCAACAAGCGCGCGTAGATGTAGGCGCGCAGCAGCACGCCGGCGTTGCCGGCGAAGGCCGACAAACGTCCGATGGTCAGCGGGCGATCCTTCTTGCGCGCGTAGCCATAGCGGCCATCGGCGCGCTTCTCCACGATGGGAATGGGCAGGAACGGCTTGAGCCGCTCGGATACGCCCACCGCGCCCGCGCCGGGACCGCCGCCGCCGTGCGGCGTGGAGAAGGTCTTGTGCAGGTTCATGTGGATGGCGTCGAAGCCCATGTCGCCGGGCCGCACCTTGCCGAGGATGGCGTTGAGGTTGGCGCCGTCGTAATACAGCAACCCGCCGGCGGCATGCACCAGATGCGCGATTTCCCGGATGCGGCGCTCGAACACGCCGATGGTGCTGGGGTTGGTCAGCATGATGCCGGCAGTGGCGGGGCCGAGCACGGACCGCAGCGCCTCGATGTCGATGTCGCCATCGGCCAACGTGGGGATCTCGCGTACGCCGGCGCCGCACATGGTGGCGGTGGCGGGATTGGTGCCGTGCGCGGCATCCGGCACGATGATTTCGGTGCGCGCCAGATCATCGCGGTGGCGGTGGTAGGCCATGATCATGGCGACGCCGGCGAACTCACCCTGCGCGCCGGCCATGGGCGTGAGCGATACGCCGCCCTGCATGCCGGTGACATCGGCGAGGATTTCCTGCAGCTCGTACATGCACGCCAGAAAACCCTGACTGAGCGATTCCGGCGCGTAGGGATGACGGCTCAGAAAGCCATCGAGCATCGCCAGCGAATTGCACGCGCGCGGGTTGTATTTCATCGTGCACGAACCCAGCGGGTAGAAGTTCGTGTCGATGGAGAAGTTCTTCTGGCTGAGACTGGTGTAGTGGCGCACCACGTCCATCTCGGACACTTCCGGCAGGCCAATCGGCGTGGCGCGGCGCAAGGCGGCCGGCAGGTCGTCGGGCAGCGCGCAGGCGGGAGGCATCTGGGCGGCCGCGCTGCGGCCGGGACGCGAGTGCTCGAAGATCAGCATGGAGCGGGCCATCCGGGAGATACCAAGCGCGAATTGTGCCACAACGGCTGACACGCTCCGACCCTGGTGACAGCGCGCGCAGCCGAGACTCGGCACCGCCGCCCATCACCCAGCCGCATGCGCTAACCTTCGCCGACTTTGTGGCATGGCTGCGGCCACGCCTCCCACGCCCACACTCACGGAGCCGCCATGGCGACCACCCTCGATCCTTCGCTGCCGGCACCTTCGCAGACACGCTCGTTCGTGACGATCTTCCTGATCGAGATGTGGGAGCGCTTCGGCTTCTACGGCATGCAGGCGCTGATTGTTTTGTACATGGTGCAGCGCCTCGGCTTTGACGATACTCGCGCCAATCTGGTCTGGGGCGCGGCCACCGCATTGATCTACGTGGCGCCGGCGATCGGCGGCTGGGTCGGCGACAAGGTTCTGGGCACGCGCCGCACCATGCTGCTGGGCGCGATCGTGCTGGGCCTGGGCTACGCGCTGATGGGCATGCCCACCGACAACACCTGGGCGCTGTTCGGCGCGCTCAGCGTGATCACCGTCGGCAATGGCTTGTTCAAGCCCAACTCGGGCAACCTGGTGCGCAAGATCTACGAGGGCGACGACTCCAAGATCGACAGCGCCTTCACCATCTACTACATGGCGGTCAACATCGGCTCGACCTTCTCGATGCTGTTGACGCCCTGGATCAAGGATTACGTGGACCGGCACTATGGCAACCATTTCGGCTGGCATGCGGCATTTCTGGTCTGTGCGTTCGGATTGGTGATTGGCCTGGCCAACTACGGCCTGATGCGCTCGACCATGCGCCATATCGGTTCGCAGCCGGATGAACGTCCGTTGCACCTCGGCCATCTTCTGCTGGTACTGCTGGCCGGCGCGCTGCTGGCCGTGGGCGCGGCGGTGGTGCTGAACTACGAGACGCTGGCCGAGATTTTCGTGTACGGCGCTGGCGTGGTGTTGCTGGGCATTTTTGCCCATCTGATCAGAAGCAGCGACCGCAGTGAGCGCTCCGGTTTGATCGCGGCGCTGGTGCTGGTGGTGCAGACCATTTTCTTCTTCATCTTCTATCAACAGATGTCCAGCTCGCTGACGCTGTTCGCGCTACGCAATGTGGATTGGAACCAGAACCTGTTCGGCTGGCACTTGTTCACCTGGAATCCGGCGCAGTACCAGGCGCTGAATCCACTCTGGATCTTCGTGCTCAGTCCACCGCTGGCGTGGATCTACACCTCGGCCGGCAAGCGCGGCAAGGATTTGTCGATCGCGGCCAAATTCGTGCTGGGCTTCGTGATGGTGGCGCTGGGGTTCTTCATCTACGGCGCCGCAGGCCATTACGCCGGGGTCGACGGCAAGACCTCGTCGTGGGTGATGATCTGGGGCTATGGCTTCTATTCGCTGGGCGAGTTGCTGGTCAGCGGTCTCGGTCTGGCCATGATCGCGCGCTACGTGCCGGCACGCATGGGCGGTTTCATGATGGGCGCGTACTTCGTGGCGGTGGGCATCTCGATGTATCTGGGCGGCGTGGTCGCCAACTTCGCCAGCGTGCCGCGCAATCTGGTCGATCCGCTGAAAACCCTGCCGGTCTACACCGCGCTGTTCAACAAGCTGGGTTGGGCGGCGCTGGTCTGCACCCTGATCGCATTGGCGGTGCTGCCGCTGATGCGTCGCCTGTCGGCAACACACAACAGCCATGCCACGCAGAACGGCACCAGCGGGCACTGATCCGGCGCTTGCGCGCGGCGCCGCGGCGAATCGCGGCGGCAACGGCCTGTTCCGCCTCGGCCCGCGCGCGCTGGCGATCACCCTGGCTTGGCTGCGCCTGACCGCGATCACCGGTCAGACCCTGGCGGTGCTGTTCGTGGCTTACGCCGTGCCGCTGGCGATTCCGGTGCACGCACTGCTGGCCGGCATCGGCGTGCTGCTGCTGTTCGAGATCGCCACCGTGATGCGCCTGCGCCTGGGCTGGCCGGTCAGCGAACTCGAAGCCATCGGTCACATCGCCGTGGACGTGCTGGTGCTGGGCTACTTGCTGTACCTGAGCGGCGGCGCCAGCAATCCCTTCGTCACCCTGCTGCTGGTGCCGATCGCGCTGGCGGCTGCCGCGCTTTCGCGCGCCGGCATCGCCGCGGTGGCGGTGCTGAGCGGTGCGATCTACGGTCTTCTGCTGCGCTGGTATCAGCCACTGCCGGCCATGGCCAGCGGGCATGGAGCTGATTTCAGCCTGCACATCATCGGCATGGCCATCAACTTCGCCATTGCCGCGCTGCTGCTGGGGGTGTTCATCGCGCGCCTTGCCGGTGCGCTGCGCGGCGAGCAGATGCGCCTGCAGCGCTTGCACGAGCGCGCGCTGCGTGACGAGGGCATCCTGGCCATGGCCACGCAATCGGCAGGTGCCGCGCATGAACTCAACACGCCGCTGGCCACGCTGCGCATGCTGCTGCACGAGTTGATTCCGGCGCCGTCCACCTGTGAACCACTGCGCGAGGATCTCAAGCTGATGGCGCAACAGGTCGATCGCTGCAGCGAGATCCTGCGCGAGTTGGTGGCGGTGGGCCGCGCGCAACTGGATGGCGATTGCGAAACCCTGGGTCTCGGCGCATTCGTGCGGCGCTGCACGGATCGTTTCCAATTGCTGCGCCCGGAGGCCGATACCGATCTGCAACTGCGCGCAGAGGATGCCGATTTGCCGGTGCGTATTCCGGCCGGGCTGCAGCACGCGCTGATCAATCTGCTGAACAACGCGCTTGATGCCTCGGCGCAACTTGGTTCCACCCAGGTCGCACTCAGCGCGCGCAGTGGCGTGCGCTGTCTGGAGTTCCGCGTGCGCGATCACGGCCCCGGCTTTGCTGATCCATCACGCTCGCCTGATAGTCTTGGCGTCAGCGGCAAGGATCACGGTCTGGGCATAGGACTGGCGCTGGCCGAGGCCACCGCTGATCGCCTGGGTGGCGATCTCGATGCCAGTAACGCGGCTGGCGGCGGCGCCGAAATTCGCCTGCGTCTGCCACTGCTGGCCCTGCTGCCGGAGCGAGATGGCAAGCCGGTGCCGACTGCCATGCACTGCATTCCCGAGGAAACCCCATGAGCGAGAGCGCACCGAAATCCACGCCTCAATCCCTGCTCATCGTCGATGACGACGTGGCCTTTACCAGCGTATTGGCGCGCGCCATGAACGTACGCGGCTATATTTGCGGCGTCGCGAATAGCGCCGCGACGGCCTTGCAGCTCGCGGCGCAGTCGCGCCCGGCCTACTGCGTGCTGGACCTGAAGCTGGGCGAGTCCAACGGACTCAAGCTGATTCCTGAACTGCTGCAGGCCGCGCCAGGCATGCGCATCTTGCTGCTGACCGGCTATGCCTCGATCGCCACCGCGGTGGAGGCCATCAAGCGCGGCGCGCACGATTATCTGGCCAAGCCCGCCGATGCCGATCAGATCGCGCGCGCGCTGGCCGCCCATGCGCCGCGTCAGTCCACCATGGCCGCGCCACCGGCGGATGCGCCGCCGCCACTGAAGCGTCTGGAGTGGGAGCACATCCAGCGCATCCTCGGCGAGACCGGGGGCAATATCTCGGAAGCCGCACGACGTCTGGGCATGCACCGACGCACCCTGCAGCGCAAGTTGGCCAAGCATCCGGTTCGCGAGCGCCCCAATCCCGACCACGAATGACTGCGCACCAGGCGCTGAACTCAGCAAGCGCCCGGGTCGCACGCGTCGCGCGCTGCTTGTTGCGATGCAGCGCGCAGCGCAAAGCGCGCGTGAACAGTTTTCAGGACGCGGCAAACGGCAGATTGTCTATCAAGCGCATGCTGCCCAGGCGCGCCGCGATCAGCGCGATCAACTGCGCAAAAGGCGCATCGCCTGATGCCGGCCGCAGCGTGTCGGCCACGCGGATCACGCAGTAGTCCGGCGCGAAGCCGGCGCGCTGCAGACGCTGCGCAGCGGCGTGTTCGATGACCGCGTGGTTGTGGCCTTGCTGCGCGGCGCTGCGCATCCACAGGAGCGTGGCGTGAATCAGCGGCGCGCGCGCGCGCTGCGCGGCATCGAGATACTGATTGCGCGAACTCAGCGCCAGGCCGTCGGCTTCGCGCACCGTGGGCAGAGCGATGATCTCCAGCGCCATGCCGAGATCGCGCTGCAGTCGCCGCACCACTTGCAGTTGCTGCCAGTCCTTCTCGCCGAACACCGCGTAATCCGGCTGCACCATGGCGAACAGCTTGGCCACCACCGTGGCCACGCCGTCGAAATGCCCGGGGCGATGCACGCCCTCCAACACCTCGGTGATCCCGGGCACGTGGATGCTCAGCGCGTCCTCTGATCCGCAGGGATACATCACCTCGACCGTGGGCGCGAACAGCAAATCGCAGTCGAGCGCGGCGAGACCGGCCTGATCCTGCGCCAGCGTGCGCGGGTAGCGCGTGTAATCCTCGTTCGGGCCGAACTGGGTAGGATTGACGAACACGCTGGCAACCACGCGCGGTGCGCACTGCTGCGCGCGCCGCAACAGCGCGTAATGACCGGCATGCAAGCTGCCCATGGTCGGCACCAACGCAATGCGCTGGTCCTGTTGGCGCCAGGCGCGCAACGCAGCGCGCAGGCTGGCCAGATCGTGCACGGTCTGCATGTATTCCTCGCGATTCAAAACGCGCGCCGGGCAGCGTGCGACATGGCTTCAGTAGACGTGCTCGGCGCCGGGAAATTCCCGGCCACGCACCGCCGCGACATAAGCCTTGATCGCGTTCGCCACGCTGCCGGCATCGCCCAGAAAATCCTTGGTGAATCTGGGCCGCTTGCCGGGCGTGATGCCCAGCATGTCGTACAGCACCAGCACCTGACCATCGCAATCGACACCGGCGCCAATGCCGATGACGGGAATCTGCAGCGCCTGGGTGATGCGCATGGCCAGCGGCGCGGGCACGGCCTCGAGTACCAGCAACTCGGCGCCGGCCGCCTGCACCGCCTGCGCGTCGTTGAACAGCCGCTCGGCGGCGTCCGACTCGCGGCCCTGCACCTTGTAGCCGCCAAGGCGATGCACCGCCTGCGGGGTCAGGCCCAGATGCGCGCACACCGGTGCCTCGCGCGCAACCAGGTCAGCGATGATCTCGCACACCCAGCCGGCGCCTTCCAGCTTGAGCATGGCCGCGCCGCACTCGCCGAGCAGACGCGCGGCGGCTTCGCGCGCATGCGCGGTGTCGCGATAACTCATGTACGGCAGGTCGGTCACCAGCAGCGTGGCGGAAAGCCCGCGCGCGACCAGGCGGGTGTGATAGGCCATGTCATCCAGCGTGACCGGCAGCGTGCTGTTGCGACCCTGCACCACCATGCCCAGTGAATCGCCGACCAGCGCCACATCCACGCCCGCCGTTTCAATCAGCGTCGCGAAGCTGGCGTCGTAACAGGTGAGCATGGCGATTTTTTCACCACGCGCCTTCATCGCGCGCAACATGGGAATGGTGACGGCCTTGCGCGCAGGCGCGGCGGCTTCGACGTACATGGAATTCTCCGGCAAGTCGCGATTATGCGCGCGTCGCGGGCATGCTCAAACCTGCCCAGGCAACGGCTGACACGCGCCGGCGTCGACGCGCGCCAACAGTTCGCTCACGCTGACGTTGGCACCCGGCACGGTCAACTGCGGCGCGATTTCCGCCAGCGGCAGCAGCACGAAGGCGCGCTCGGCCAGGCGCGGGTGCGGCACCTGCAAACCGGCTTCGTCGATGCACGCATCGCCATACAGCAGCAAATCCAGATCCAGCGTGCGCGGCCCGTAGCGCACGACATCGCGCACACGGCCATGCGCACGCTCGATGCCCATCAGTTCAATCAGCAGCGCGCGCGGCGTCAGCGTCGTTTCCAAGCAAGCCGCGGCGTTGCAGTAATCCGGTTGCGGCTGTGGCCCCCAGGCCGGCGTGCGCCACAGCCGCGAGCGTGCCTGCAGGTGCGTGCGCGCGAGCGCATCAAGCGCGCTGAATGCCGATCGCAATTGCGCTTCGGGCTGTCCGAGATTGGCGCCAAGGCCGATGTAGACCAAGGTCACGCGTCGCTACCGCCACCGGATTTGCGCTTGCGCTGGCCACCGCGTCGGCGGCGGCGCGTGGCCGTGGGCGCGGCGCCCTCGCCCGCATCGGATTCCGCTTGCTCGGCCGAAGCGGCATGCGCGGGCAACGCGGTGCCTGGCTGTTCCTGCGCGGCCGTCCACCACGCCGCGAGTTCGGCCAAGGCCGGCTCCTGCTCGACGCGCAGCAGCAGGAAGTCGTAAGCCGCGCGAAAACGCGGATGCGCCAGCAGGCGCTGCACGCGACCGCGCGCACTGCGCACCGCGAAGCGCGGTTGCAGCGCCCAGATTTCTTCCATCACCACGCCGAAGCGGCGCGGAATGGCAACGCGCTGCGCCTGCTCCGCGATCGCCATCTGCCCGGCGCGGTGCCATGCGGCGCTGGCCTCGACGCCGGACTCCAGCAGACGTGCGGCCTCGGGCTGCACCTCGCTCCACAGCAGCACCGCGAAAGTGAACGCCGGCGTCACCGGCTTGTCCTCGCGCACGCGCGCATCGGTGTTGATCAGCGCGCGTTCGGTCATGCGCCGCAGCGTGCCGTCGCGATCGCGGGTCAGCGCGGCAGCCAGCGCCGGCAGCAGCCAGCGCAACAAGCCGTAGCGCTCCAACTGGTGGAAACTGGCCAGCCCGTGTCCGGTCATGAACAGCTTCAGCGCTTCGTCGAACAAGCGCGCCGGCGCGACGTCCGCCAGCAATGGCGCCAGTTCCGCAATGGGCGCGGCGCTGGCATCGGCGATCTCGAAACCCAGCTTGGCCGACAATCGCGCCGCGCGCAGCATGCGCACCGGATCCTCGCGATAGCGCTGTTCCGGCTCGCCGATCAGGTGCAACTCGCGCTGCTCAAGATCTTCCAGCCCGCCGACGTAATCGCGCACGCTGTAATCGCTGATGTCGTAGTACAGCGCGTTGACACGGAAGTCGCGGCGCAGCGCATCCTCCTCGATGCTGCCCCAGATGTTGTCGCGCAGAATGCGGCCGTCGTCGTGCACCTGACGCTCGCCCTCGCCATCCTGGCCGCGCAGCGTGGCCACCTCGACGATCTCGCGCCCGAACACCACATGCGCCAGGCGAAAGCGCCGCCCGATCAGCCGGCAATTGCGAAACAATTGCCGCACCTGCTCGGGTGTGGCATCGGTGGCGATATCGAAATCCTTGGGATGCCCGCCCAGCAGCAGATCGCGCACCGCGCCTCCGACCAGATACGCGGCATAGCCCGATTCATGCAGGCGATATAGCACGCGCAGCGCGCCGGAACTGATGTGCTTGCGCGAAAGCGTGTGCGCGGCGCGTGGCACGATGCGCAGTTCGGGGGTCGGGAAATTCCGGTTTTCCGGGTTCAAACGGAGCGGTTCCTGGACGTTCGTCGGAGTGCGCCGCAGCAGGCGCGAGAAGGCATTGCCGATGGAAAGCATCTCGCTATACTAGCGCCTCTTTGCACGGCCGCGCTCCCATCGTCTAGCGGTCCAGGACGTCGCCCTCTCAAGGCGAAAACACGAGTTCGATTCTCGTTGGGAGTACCACTTCCACTCCGCGCCGGTGCCAGCCATGGCCTTCGTCGTCACCGACAACTGCATCAAATGCAAGTACACCGATTGCGTCGAAGTCTGCCCGGTGGACTGCTTTCACGAAGGCCCGAATTTTCTCGCCATCGATCCCGATGAGTGCATCGATTGCACCCTGTGCGAACCGGAATGTCCGGCCAAGGCGATTTATCCCGAGGACGACGTGCCGGCCGGCCAGGAAGGCTTCGTCGCGCTCAATGCCGAACTGGCCAAGGGCTGGCCCGTGCTGACCGAGCGCAAGGACGCCCCCGACGATGCCGCCGAGTGGGATGGCAAGCCCGGCAAGCTGCCGCTGTTGCAGCGCTGACGCGAACAGCCTAGCGGCAAGCGCCTCTCCTCGCGCGCAGCGCTCGGGCGTTCGGCTGCGCATGATCCGCCCGCGGCGGATCATCAACGCGCCGCCCTGTCCCGGCCCTCGCGCGCAGCGCTCGGGCGTTCGGCTGCGCATGATCCGCCCGCGGCGGATCATCAACGCGCCGCCTCACCCCAGGCGTTGCTGCAACGCCGCCTGCAACTGCTTTACCGCGGCCTCGGAACCCTGCAACTCGACGCGCGCCTTGTCGCCATCGGCGACCACGCTGACCTCGACGAGGCTGCGAACCACGTGCGTCTTGGCGCTGGAGAAAATGCGCGAGAAGAAACCCTTGGGCTTCTCGGTCACCGTGGTATTCACTTCGACGCGATAAGCGTGGGTCGCGGCATCCGCATTCTGCACGTTGCCGATGCCGCCTTTCTTGAGCGCCACGCCGACGCGATTGTAGACGCTGTCGACGGTATCGTTCAGCAGCAGGCTGGCGCTGCCTTGCACGGCACCGACGGCGGCCAGTGTGCCCGGAGGCGCGACCTCGGGCATGCCGCTGGCGGCAGGTACGCCGGGCAGCGTGGGAATGCTCAGGGCCGCGGCGTTGGCGGGCTTCTCCAGATCCGGCGGAACTTCCAGCGGACGTTCCTGCACCGCCGCATGCCATTGCTGGTCGCGTGTGTTGGAGTGGAACCAGCTGCAGCCGCCGCCAAGTGCGGCAAGCGCGAGCAGTGCGATCAGGGGAAGCTTTTTCATGCGTGGGGTTCCGTGGGTGAATTGCGTGAATCAATCAGGCCGCGCTGGCAACCGGGGTCAGCGCGGTAAGTGAGTGTACGAGTCGCGCGCGCGCCGCGCCGGGTTCGAGCTCGATCAGCGGCAGACGCAAGCCCGCGCGACAGATGCCGAGCGCAGCCAGACCTGCCTTGACCGCGATCGGATTGGGCGCGCACTCCAGCGCCTGGATCAGCGGCGCAAGACGTGCGGCGTGCTGCTCGGTGGCCACGCGGTCGCCGCGCAGGCCCGCATCGCACAGCGCGCGCATCGCCACCGGCACCAGATTGTTGACCACCGAGATCACGCCCTGCATGCCGGCCAGCATGGCCGTATGCGCGCTGGCGTCATCGCCGGAGAACACCGCGAAACCGGGCTGGACGAGTGACACGACGGCAGCGATGCGCGCGGCATCGCCGCGGGCTTCCTTGAGGCCGATGATGTTGGCGTGGCGCGCCAACTGCGCCGTGGTTTCCGGCAGCAGATCGCAACCGGTGCGGCTGGGCACGTTGTACAACACGATGGGCAAACCGCCGTGCTCGGCCACTTCGGTGAAGTGGCGCAGCAAACCCTGCTGCGTGGGCCGCACGTAATAAGGCGTGACCACCAGCGCGGCGTCGGCGCCCAGCACCTGCGCGCGCCGCGTCTGCTGCACGGTGGCGGCGGTGGCGGCGGCGCCGGTGCCGGCCAGCACCGGCACGCGGCCGCGCACATGCTCAAGCGCGAAGGCGAGCAGGCGTTCCCACTCGGCTGCCTCGAGCATGTGTGCCTCGCCGGTGGAGCCGGCAACGACCAATGCTTGCGTGCCACCAGCCAACTGGTAGTCGATGAGACGGGCACAGGCTTCGAGATCAAGCGCGCCGTCCGCCGTGAATGGCGTAGCCAGCGCGCAGATGCTGCCGGAAAGCTGCACGGCGCAATCCACAAGGTGAAAAGACGCAGCGATGTTACTTGCGGCGCGCGCGCGCGGGCAAGTAAGCTGAAACCTGCATGCGCAGCCGCGATCACGCCCGGGAACCGCTCTTGAACACCACTGCACCGCGTAGCGGCAGCGAACATTTCCTGCTCATCCAGACGCTCACCCCGACCGCACAATCCCCACTGCTCGCGCTGGCGCGCCGCGTCGCCGACTCGGGTTGCGCGCTGGGCGACGCGCGCGTCAACACGCTCGGCGCCGATGTCTCGGTCACCCTGCTGGCGCAGGGCGCGTGGGACGCCGTGGCGAAACTCGAAACCGCGTTGACGCGCATGGCGCGCGATCCCGATCTGCATCTGGTCAGCTATCGCAGCGGCCCGCGCCAGCCGCAACAACACCTGTTGCCCTATCTGATCGAGGTCATCGCCGCCGATCGCCAGGGTGTGCTGACCGAGGTGCTGGATTTCTTCGCCGAGCGCCAGATCAGCATCGAGCAGCTCAGCTCGCAGCGCTATCAGGCCATGCAAACCGGTGCCGAGATGTTTTCCGCGCAAATCACCCTGGGCATTCCGGCCGAGCTGCACATCGCCGCGCTGCGCGACGAGTTTCTTGAACTCTGCGACGGCTTGAATCTCGATGCTGTCATGGAGCCGGTGAAATACTGAATGCGCGACTGATCGCGGAGGCTGCCGCATGATCGATGTTGGTGCACCCATTCCCGACCTGCCGCTGGCGCTGTCCAGCGGAACCACCACGCAACTCAGGGATTACGCCGGCCACTGGCTGGTGCTGTATTTCTACCCCAAGGACAGCACCCCCGGCTGCACCACCGAGGGCATCGAGTTCAACGCCCTGCTCGACAAATTCAAGCGCCGCAAGGCAGTGGTATTGGGCGTGTCGCGCGATTCGCTCAAATCGCACCAGAACTTCCGCGCCAGGCAAGACTTCAGGTTCGATCTGGTCAGCGACGCCGACGAGGCCTTGTGCCAGGCCTTCGGCGTGATCAAGCTGAAGAACATGTACGGCAAGCAGGTGCTGGGCATCGAGCGCAGCACGTTTCTGATCGCGCCGGATGGCAGCGTCGCGCGGGCGTGGCGTGGAGTGAAGGTGCCCGGCCACGCGCAAGCGGTCCTGGACGCGATCCCCGCCAAGTGACCCCCCGTTTCCCCCAGCGCGCACCCGGCGGCTTGCACCGCGACGGGCGCGCTTTCGCATGTCTTTTCCCCCGCCACGAGGACACCCGCCCATGAGCCGCGGCAAGCGCATCTACGCCCTCGATACCAACGTGCTGCTGCACGATCCGACCGCGCTGTTTCGTTTCGAGGAACACGACGTGTTCATTCCCATGAAGGTGCTGGAGGAACTCGACGAAAAGAAAAACGGCAGCTCGGAGCTGGCGCGCAACGCGCGTCAGGCCAGTCGTTTTTTCAACGAACTGATCGAAGGCGCCGGGCGTGGCGGCATCAACGGCGGCTTGCCGCTGCGCAATCCGGGCGGCGTTTCGCTGGGGCGCTCGGACGCGCGCGGCAAGCTGTGGTTCCAGAGCAAGCCGGGCAACGGCAATGGCTCGCCCGACAACCAGATTCTCGGCGCCGTGCTGGCGCTGCGCGAGGCGCAGCCGGACACGCCGGTGGTGCTGGTCAGCAAGGACATCAACCTGCGTATCAAGGCCGGCATCCAGGGTTTGTCCGCCGAGGATTACGAGAACGACCGCGCGCTGGACGACTTCGCGCTGCTGTTCGCCGGTCACGCCGAGCTGCCCGATAACTTCTGGCCCAGCCATCCCGAGCTGCGCTCCTGGGCCGAGCGCGGGCGCACCTACTACGAACTGACGCCGCGCAAGCACGAGCAGTGGTACCCGCAACAGTGCCTGTACCTGCCCGGTGAAAACAGCGTCGAGCTGCGCGTGCTCGGCATCCACGAAGGCAAGGCGCGGCTGGTGCTGCTGGATGACCACGGCCACGCCAACCATGCCGTGTGGGGCATCGCCGCACGCAACCGCGAGCAGAACTTCGCGCTCAACGTGCTGATGGACCCGGAGGTGGACTTCGTCACCCTGCTGGGCACCGCCGGCACCGGCAAGACCCTGCTGGCGCTGGCCGCGGGCCTGGCGCAGGTGATGGACCAGCAGCGCTACCGCGAGATCATCATGACCCGCGCCACGGTGTCGGTAGGCGACGAGATCGGCTTTCTGCCCGGCACCGAGGAAGAAAAAATGACGCCGTGGATGGGCGCGCTCACCGACAATCTCGAGGTGCTCACCAACCCCGAGGAAGGCGGCAGTTGGGGCCGCGCGGCGACCAACGATCTGATCACCTCGCGGGTCAAGGTGCGCTCGCTGAGCTTCATGCGCGGGCGCACGTTTCTCAATCGCTATCTGATCCTCGACGAAGCGCAGAACCTGACGCCGAAGCAGATGAAAACCCTGGTCACGCGCGCCGGCCCCGGCACCAAGATCGTGGCGCTGGGCAACGTCGAGCAGATCGACACGCCGTATCTGACCGAGACCAACTCGGGCCTGACCTACGCCGTGGATCGCTTCAAGGCCTGGCAGCATTCGGCGCACATCACCCTGCGCCGCGGCGAGCGCTCGCGGCTGGCGGATTTCGCGTCGGAGGCGCTGTGATAGAGCCGGGACTCGGGACTGGGGACTCGGGACTCGGCTTGGGTCGCGGCGAGCGCGATGGCGCGGTCTCAGGACGAACGCGAGGCGCGGTCCCATGAAACATCGAACGCGTACGCCATCCGAAACACATGGCGCTTTCCCCCGGGTTCCGAGTCCCGAGCCCCCAGTCCCGGATGTTGAGTCCCGAGTCCCGGCGGTCCCGGTCGTCCTCACCATCGCCGGCTCCGATTCGGGCGGCGGCGCCGGCATCCAGGCCGATCTCAAGACCTTCATGGCGCGCGGCGTGCACGGCACCAGCGCGATCACCGCCGTCACCGCGCAGAACACGCGCGGCGTGCGCTCGGTGCACGTACTGCCGCCGCGCGAGGTGCGCGCGCAGATCGAGGCCGTGTTCGCTGATTTCCCCGTCGCCGCGATCAAGACCGGCATGCTCGCCGATGCCGCGACCATTCGCGCGGTGGCGCGGGCGCTGCGCGAGCACCCGGGCGTGCCGCTGGTGCTCGATCCGGTGCTGATCGCCACCAGCGGCGCGCGCCTGCTCGATGCACGCGCCATCGCGGTGCTGATCGACGAACTGCTGCCGCTGGCCACGGTGCTGACGCCGAACCTGCCCGAAGCCGCGGCGCTGACCGGGCTGGATGCGCACGACGCGCGCCTGCGCCCGCGCATGCTCGATGCCCTGCTGGCGTTGGGGCCGGACGCGGTGTTGCTGAAAGGCGGCCACGCGCGCGGACATGCCGTCACCGATCTTTTTCGCGATGCGCAGGGCAGCCTCGCCATCGTGCACGCGCGCAAGCCGGGGGAGGCACACGGCACCGGCTGCGCCCTGGCCGCGGCGCTCGCCGCTGAACTGGCCAAGGGCCACAGCCCACGCCGCGCCGCGCAACTGGCCGTGGCCTATGTGCAGCGCGCCCTGACGCGCGGCCAGATTCTGGGCAAGGGCGGTTTGCTGTTGCTGCGCCACTGATCCCGGCGCGCATGGCTGCGGCACAGACCGGCGCATGATTCCGCGAACGACTTCCGCCGCCGCATGACTCACGGCACTGTGATATTTCCGCAAGGCAATCTAGCTTTGCTGCACTTTGCCTGCGGGCCTCAGCGCCCGCGTCCGCGAGCATCGCCCTCCGCGCCGCAATCCGTCGCTGCGCCCCGTTCGTCAAGGAGTTCCCATCCCATGCAACCTTCGCGCATCAAGCCCGTCGCCCTGGCCATCGGTCTGGCGTTGTCCTGCGTTGCCGCCGCCCGCGACAGCAGCGTGTTCAACGTCAATGAGCTGGACACCCAGGTCAGCGCCTGCAGCAACCTCAACACTTTCGTCAATGCCAAATGGGTCGCCGCGCATCCCATTCCCGCCGACAAGACGCGCTGGGGCGCCTTCGACGAACTGGCCGAGAAATCGCTGGATATCCAGCACGAGATCGTGCAGCAGGCGGCCAAGAACGCGGCTGCGGCCAAGCCCGGATCGATCGAACAGAAGATCGGCTATTTCTACGAGAGCGGCATGGATCAGGCCGCCATCGATGCCGCCGGCATCAAGCCGCTGCAACCCGACCTGCTTGCGATCAGCCAGATCATCACGCAGCCGCAACTGGTCGACTATCTCGATGCCAGTTTCGCCAAGGGCCGGGGCGAGCTGTTCGCGTTCGGCTCCGGCGCCGACTTCAAGAACGCCAAGATGCAGATCGGCTACGCCTTCCAGGGTGGCCTGGGCCTGCCCACGCCCGACTACTACACCAAGCCCGAGTTCGCCGAGAAACGCGCGCAGTACCTGGCCTACATCGGCAAGATGCTGCAACTGGGCGGCGAGCCGGCCGAGCGCGCCGCGCACGATGCGCAAGTCGTGATGGCCTTCGAGACGCGGCTGGCAAAAGCCTCGCTGAACCCGGTGGCGCTACGCAATCCGGCCAACCAGTACCACTTCGTCAGCGTCGCCCAGGCCGACCGGGTCACGCCCAACTTTTCCTGGCAGAAGTTCTTCGCCGCGCAGGGCGTCGACGTGCGGGGCTTCTCGCTGTCGCAGCCGAAGTTCTTCGCCGAGGTCGGCCGCATGATCGGCGCGGAGCCAATCGCCACCTGGCGCGCCTATCTGCGCTTCCACGCGATTTCCAGCGCGGCACCCTACCTGTCCCAACCGTTCGTGGATGCGCGCTTCGATTTCTACAACAAGACGCTTGGCGGCCAGCCGCAGATCGAGCCGCGCTGGAAACGCGTGCTGGCCGCGGTCAACCATGAGATGGGCATGGCGCTGGGCGAGCTGTACGTGGCCAAGACCTTCACGCCCGAGGCCAAGGCGCGCGCGCTGGCCATGGTCAACAACCTGCGCGAGGCGTTGCGCCAGCACATCGAGGCGGTGGGCTGGATGGGTCCGGCCACCAAGGCCAAGGCCATGGAGAAGTGGCAGACGCTGCTGCCCAAGATCGGCTATCCCGACAAGTGGCGCGACTGGAGCGGCCTGACGGTGACGCCGGGTGACTACTTCGCCAACGTCGAGCGCGCCAGCGCCTTCAACTACCGCTACGACCTCGCCAAGATCGGCAAGCCCACCGACCGCTACGAATGGGCGATGACGCCGCAAACGGTCAACGCCTATTACGACCCCACCAACAACACCATCAACTTTCCGGCCGCGATCCTGCAGCCGCCGTTCTTCTATGCCAACGGCGACGACGGCATCAACTACGGCGGCATCGGCGCGGTGATCGGCCATGAGATGACCCATGGCTATGACGACGAAGGCAGCCAGTTCGATGCCTACGGCAACAACGTCAACTGGTGGACCAAGGCCGACCGCGTCGCCTTCGAGGCGCGCACCGGAAAGCTGGTCAAGCAGTTCGACGGCTACTCGCCGCTGCCGGGCAAGCACATCAACGGCAAGCTGACGCTGGGCGAGAACATCGCCGACCTGGGCGGGCTCAACATCGCCTACACCGCCCTGCAGAACGCCATGAGGAAAGATCCCAAGCTGGCCAGCGAAAAGATCGACGGCTACAGCGAGGACCAGCGCTACTTCATGAGCTGGGCGCGCGTGTGGCGCGGATCGGTGCGCCCGGCGCGCGAGGAAGTGCTGCTCAACGTCGATCCGCACTCGCCGGCGCAATTCCGCGCCATCGGCGCGCCGTCCAACATGCCGGCGTTCTGGCAGGCGTTCCACTGCAAGCCCGGCCAGCCGATGGTGCGCGCCGGCGCCAGACAGGTGGTCATCTGGTAAGCGGGCCGATCGCGCGACACCCGAGGGGCGCTGCGGCGCCCCTTTTTGTCGCAGCGGCAGCATGCTTATCCGGCCGATGCGATCCACAGCCCCGTCAGTTGTTCGGCCTGTTCCAGCACAGTTTGCGTGGCGCGCTCCTGCTTGTCCGGCGGATAGCCGTACTGGCGCAGGATGCGCTTGACCAGCACGCGCAGGTTGGCGCGCACGGTCTCGCGCCGGGTCCAGTCGATGGTGACGTTGGCGCGCAGGGTCTTGACCAGTTCCCGCGCGATCAGGCGCAGGTTGTCGTCGCCGAGCACCTTGACCGCGCTGTCGTTGGTTTCCAGCGCGTCGTAGAAGGCGACTTCGTCCTCGGTCAGGCCCAGTTGCTCGCCGCGCTGACCCGCGGCACGGACCTCCTTGGCGATCGCGATCAGCTCCTCGATCACCCGGGCCGTCTCGATCGCGCGGTTGTGGTAGCGGCGCAGCGTCTGCTCCAGCATCTCGGTGAACGACCGGCCCTGCACCACGTTGCGCTTGGCGCGGCTGCGGATCTCGCCCTTGAGCAGTTTCTGCAGCAGCTCGACGGCGAGGTTGCGCTGCGGCATGTCGCGCACCTCGGCGAGGAAGTCGTCGGAGAGGATGGAGAGATCCGGCTTCTTCAGCCCCGCCGCCGCGAAGACGTCGACGATCCGGTCCGTGGCCACGGCCTGGGAGACGATCTGGCGGATGGCGTGATCGAGATCGGCCTCGCTGCGGTAGCCCGCGTCCGGCTCGCGGTTGGCCAGCGCCGTGCGCACGGCCTGGAAGAATCCCACCTCGTCGCGCAGCGCCAAGGCGTCGGGATGCGGCACCGCCAGCGCAAACGCCTTGGTCAGATCGGCGACTGCGCGCAACAGGCGCGGCTTGCCCTCCTCCAGCGCCAGGATGTGCTCCTGGGCATAGGGCAGCAGGGCCAGACGCTCCCGGCCGCTGGCTTTGGGATCGAGCCAGCGCCGGTAGTCGAATGGATGAAACAGCCCGCGGCAGATCTCGACTTTCTCGCGCACCAGCGTGACGGCCTCGCTCTGGTCGATGGCGGTGCGTCCGCTGCCGCCGGCTTCGGTGTAGGTGGCCAGCGCCTGCTTGAGCTCGTCGGCCAGGCCGAGGTAATCGACCACCAGGCCGCCGGGCTTGTCCTTGAACACCCGGTTGACCCGCGCGATGGCCTGCATCAGACCGTGACCGCGCATCGGCTTGTCGATGTACAGCGTGGTCAGGCTGGGGCAGTCGAAGCCGGTCAGCCACATGTCGCGCACGATCACCAGCTTGAACGGGTCCGCGGGATCGCGGAAGCGCTCGGCCAGGTCCTCGCGGCGCGGTTTGTTGCGGATGTGCGGCTGCCAGTCCAGCGGATCGGAGGCCGCGCCGGTCATCACCACCTTGATCTCGCCCTGCGCGTCATCGTCGCTGGCCCAGCCGGGACGCAGCGCGGTGATGGCCTGGTACATCTCCACCGCGATGCGCCGGCTCATGCACACCAGCATGGCCTTGCCTTCCGGGAAGATTTCGCGGCGCAGCTCGAAGTGGGTGACCAGATCGCGGGCGATCGATTGCACCCGACTCTCGGCGCCGACCACGGCCTCGAGCTGCGCCCAGCGCGACTTCAGTTGCTCGCGGCGCTCGACTTCCTCGCCTTCGGTCACTTCGTCGAAACCGGCGTCGAGCTGCGGGCGCTCGCTGTCTTTCAGCGCCAACTTGGCCAACCGGCTCTCGTAGTAGATCGGTACCGTCGCGCCGTCGGCCACCGCGCGCTCGATATCGTAGATGCTGATGGTGTCGCCGAACACTGCGCGGGTGCTGGCGTCGGCGCGCTCGATCGGCGTGCCGGTGAAACCGATGAACGAGGCCTTGGGCAACGCATCGCGCAGATGCCGGGCAAAGCCGTCGATGAAGTCGTACTGGCTGCGGTGCGCCTCGTCGGCGATCACCACGATGTTGCGGCGCCCGCTCAGCACCGGGTGCGCCTCGCCCCGGGTGTCGGGCAGGAACTTCTGCAGGGTGGTGAACACCACGCCGCCGGCCGCGACATCGAGCAGCTCGCGCAACTGGGCGCGGCTCTCGGCCTGCACCGGCGGCTGGCGCAGCAGGTCCTGGCAGCGGGCGAAGGTGCCGAACAGCTGCTGGTCCAGATCGTTGCGGTCGGTGAGCACGACCACGGTGGGGTTCTGCAGCGCCGGGTGCAGGATCACGCGGCCGGCATAGAAGGCCATGGTCAGGCTCTTGCCGGAACCCTGCGTGTGCCAGACCACGCCGATGCGGCGATCGCCGGGATCGCCACCGGGTTGTTCACCGGCGCTGTAGCGCCCCGGCGTGTCGGCGATCTGCAAGCGCGCGGCACGCAGGGTCTGCTCGATCGCCACGTTGACAGCGTGGAACTGGTGGTAGCCCGCCAGCTTTTTGACCGGCGGGCCGTTGCCGGTCTCGAAGACGATGAAGTGGCGCAGCAACGGCAGCAGGCGCTGCGGCGCGCAGACCCCGGCCAGCAGCACCTCCAGTTCGGCTTGGGTCGCCGGCGCATCCGCCTCGCCGCTGATGGTGCGCCAGGGCTTGAACCACTCCCGCCCGGCACCCAGTGCGCCCAGCCGCGCCTGCAGGCCGGTCGCGATCACCAGCGCGGCATTGGTGGTGAACAGCGCGGGGATCTGCTTCTGGTAGGTCTGCAACTGGCGAAACGCATGATCGAGTGTCGCCTGGGCATCGGTGGGATTCTTCAGCTCGACCACCACCAGCGGCAGGCCGTTGACGAACAACACCACGTCGGCGCGGCGCTCGATGCGCTGCTCGACCACGGTGAACTGGTTGACCGCGAGGAAGTCGTTGTTCGCGGCCGCGTCGAAATCGATCACCCGCGCCTGCGCGCCGCGGATGCCGCCGTCCGCGCCGCGGTACTCGACGGTGACGCCGTCCACCAGCAACCGGTGCATGGCGTGGTTGCGCTCGATCAGCGAGGGCGCATCGAGGCGCAGCAGCTTGCGCAGCGCATCCGCCAGCGCCTCGGCCGGCAGTGCAGGATTGAGCCGCGCCAGCGCATCACGCAGGCGGCCTTCCAGGATCACGTCGCGGTAGCCGGGATCACTGCGCTCCGCCTCGGGCATGCCAAAGGCGAGATCGGGACCGTACTTCACCTGCCAGCCGAGGCCGCGCAGCCAGTCCAGCGCGGTGTTCTCGACGTCTGCTTCGCTAAGGCCGCGGGTCATGCCGCGGTCCAGTGGCTGACGGGCCGGACGAGGAAATCCTCCAAAGCGATGCCGTCGCCGCCCACCAGCAGGCTGCGCCGCGGCTTGAATGCCGCCGCAAACGCCGCGCTGCCGGCATGGCGTGTCGGTGCGCGCCCGCTCTTGGCCTCGATGGCGATCAGCCTGCGCCCCGCGGTCACCACGAAGTCCACCTCCTGGTTGCGCTCGCGCCAGTAATACAGCGCGATCCCGCCGCCCGCCGCGGCATTGGCCAGATGCGCACCCACCGCCGATTCCACCAGCCGTCCCCAGAACTCGGGATCGGCGCGAGCCTCGGCCAAGGATAGTCCCGAAGTCGCGGTCAGCAGCGCGGTGTTGAACACCTGCAGCTTGGGGCTGGAGCCGCGCTGGCGCGCCGCATCGCCCGCGTATTTCTGCAAGCCGCAGACCATGCCCGCACCCGCCAGCAGATCGAGGTAATGCGCCAGCGTGGTGGCGTTGCCGGCGTCCTGCAACTGCCCCAGCATCTTGGTGTACGACAGGATCTGCCCGGAGTAGCGGCAGGCCAGTTCGAACAGGCGCCGCAGCAGCGCCGGCTTGTCCACGCGGCTGAGCAGCAGCACGTCGCGCGCAATCGAGGTTTCGATCAGCGCGTCCACGATGTAGCGGGCCCAGCGCTGCGGCTGCCGGATCAGGGGCGCCGCGCCCGGATAGCCACCGTAAAACAGGTACTGGTCCAGCGACCAGCCGAACGCATCGCGCATCTCGGCATACGACCAGTGCGGCAGGTGCAACAGCTCGAAGCGCCCGGCCAGGCTCTCGGTCAGGCCCTGCGCGATCAGCAGCGGCGCCGAGCCCAGCAGCACCACGCGCAGCGGGCGCCGCTTGCGCGTGTCCTCATCCCACAGGCGCTTGACCGCCTCGGACCAGCCGGGGATCTTCTGGATCTCGTCCAGTACCAGCACCGCGCCGGCCTTGCCGGCATCGGCGGCGAGCCGTCGCGCCGCGTCCCACTGCTGGGCGATCCACTCATGGCCGCGCAGCGTCGGCTCGTCGGCGCTGGCAAAGCGATGCGCCAGGCCCGCGTCCTCGACCACCGCCTGCACCAGCGTGGTCTTGCCGACCTGGCGCGGTCCCGCCACCACCTGCAGGAACCGCCGCGGTTCCGTGAGGCGTTCGGCGAGCGCGGCAGCTTGCGGGCGCTGGTAGGCCATCGACGAATTACTCAATACGTTGAGTAATTTTACTCACGACGCCGAGCAATGCAACGCGGCTGATCGCAAGGTTGGGGTTCGGCTGATTGCAAGTCCTGGACAGATCCGGCGAGCCTTGTGCCGCGCCGCGGTGACCGCAAACTCACCTGCCGGATCGGCGCAATCGCGAGAATTGGAGCCGAATAGGAGTCGAATTGGAGCGAATTGGAGGTGACGGGCGGTCGCGCAAGTCATTGATGTCGCAGCCTCCAGTAGGCCCCGCGCCCATGACCGCGGGACTCGATCAAGCAGGGCATGCTCATGCTGCAAGCTCTTCTCTGACGCTTTCGCGTTGGCTCCATGACACGGGCTGTACGTCGTAGCTCCTGAGCGCATCGACAACATTCGGGGACACGGTTTGCTCGGTGTCATTCAGCAACGCATAGGCTCGAGAATCAGCAGACCGTATCTCTTTGGTGTCGATCCAAGACAGCACCACGGCCTGCGCCGTCTCTCGATTGGGGCGGTTGATTGTCTGAATGATGCGCTCCGGCTGCCGCCTGGATTTGGGCACAACGAAATCAAAGAGGTGATCGTAGCCAGTCTTACCCGTGAACTTGACCTTCGGTGTGTATCGAATGTCATGCACATCGAGCCACGTCACCACATCCTCGTAAAACACGCTTGCCACCATGGGGGCGGCCAAGTAGAACATGTCGTTCACGGCCAGCATCGCTTGCACAAGATTGTGTTTACGGAGTGAGAAATTCTCCGGCGATGCATGCACCTCCAAGCGATTTTCTTGAAGTTGCACGCCGAAGCCATTGAGTGTGAGCTTGAGCAGTTCCTGCCGCTTCGGACTCTGGAGCTTGCAGCCGCTGCCCTCGAGATCGTCAATCGTGTAGCCGTCATCGGTCAGGACATACCCTCCATTGGATCTTTTTGCGTAAATCTGGACGTAGTCGTTGTGGCGGTCTAGGTAAGGCGTCGTGATCTCGATCCAATCATCGACTTGCCTCAGTGCGGTTTTGTCCTTCAGCCATGCGTGATAGGCGTCCAACAGACGCTGAATGTCCTGGATCATGTGAAAAGCCCCCGTTCGATGTGCGGCGGCTGCGTGATGTTGCAGAATCGCATGAACTCTTCAAGCGTTTTCCAAAGATCTGCGGTTGCGGTAAATCTATCTGCGGGGACCGGGATGGCCCATTTGTCGCCGTAGCCTTCGCGATACACGTGCAGGTGCGGGGCCGGTATTTCTTGATCGTCCGGATTGCGATGAGGAGCGCCACCCAGATCGAGGCGAACAAGCACGACGACCTGCCGCGCACGGTTCTGCATCTTGACTTTGAGCAAGTCGATTCGACCCCGACTTACATCGAGCAGGAAATGCTCCCGCCTATCTTGAGACAAGAGAGGCAAGATCAGAGACTGACCAGCCATTGGAAAGTCGCTCCGAGCTTCGTTGGCGCGATACTTATCCATGGCGATGAGTGCGTCCGCTTCCGCTTGCGTGAGGTTCATGTCGGCCATCAAACACCCCTCCTTGTGAAACAACCCGCATTCTGCGCCCGCAGTTCACCAGAGATCAGCTTCGGCAGCAGGGTGTCGCGCAGGGCGGCGAGCGTGCGGGACTGCACACTCAACCGCCAGATGTCGCCGATGATTGGAGCCATCACGACATCCGCGGCGCGCAGCAACGCCGTCGGTGGAACCACGAGTTTCGCATCGGTCAGATGATGCCGTTGAATGTGGCCCATCGTCGTTGCCTTGCCAGCAGCGATGCGGCGGAAGTCGTCGAGATGCAGGTGGATGCCGAGGTAACAGAACCACTTCGGGTAGGTTTCCGAGGCGACCTTGAAGAGATGCTGATTCAGCGCTCCCGGACCACCCGCCCACAGCACGCATTCCAGCGAGCCGGACCACGAAAACAGAATGTCCCCGTCTTGGATGATGTAGTCGCATTCAAGATTTGAACTGGCCCTATCGGCTCCGATCGTGTTGCCCGCGCGCAGTTGCGCAATCTTGATGACAGGCAGCGAGTGTTCGCCGTTTGGCGGAAATTTCTGCAGTGCGAGCCCGTTGAGGAAGCGTGCAATCTGGTCGAGGCTACGCACCTCCCACCCCTCCGGAATCTCACCGAGTTCGGAATCGACGAGGCGGTCGGGGAAGAGGTCGTAGAGGTGGGCGGGCAGGTGGAAACTCCCCTCTCCCGCGGGGAGAGGGGCCGGGGGTGAGGGCTCAACCCGCGACGAGGCCTGACCCACGGCTGCGTAGATGGCTTCGAGCACCGCCTCGGTCTGGTTCAGCACTTCGTGGTTCCAGAAGCGCAGCACCCGGATGCCCTTTTGGGCGAGAAACGCATCGCGGCGCGCATCGTGGCGGCGGCCGGCGGCTTCGTTGTGCTGGCCACCGTCCAGTTCCACCGCCAGCCCCGCGTCGTGGCAGTAGAAATCCAGCACGTAGGGCGACAGGGGATGCTGGCGGCGGAACTTGGCTCCGGCCATGTGGCGGTTGCGCAGCAGACGCCAGAGCAGCGCCTCGGCGTCCGTGGTGCGGCGGCGCAGTTCGCGGGCGAAATCGCGCAGGTCGGCGGGAAGGCTGACGGTGACGGCTGCCCGGTCGGTGAGAGCGGCCCTCACCCCTGACCCCTCTCCCGCAGGGAGAGGGGAATGGAGCGGGGAACCGCGCTGCCAGCGTCCCTCCATCCCTTCGACCTTGCTCCGGGCATGCTTGGCGCGCACGGGCTCGAAGTCCACGAACCACGCCTTGAACAGCGTGCGCGCCATGGCTTCGAGCGTCTCGCTCATGCGCCGGTTGAGTTCGATCTTGTCGTCCAGCGTGCCGAGGATGTGGGCGATGGCGCGTTGCTCGGTTATGTCTTCTGGTGCGAGCACGCCGACCGACTCAATCATGCCCTTGGTCAGAGCGTTCCGTGTACCCCCTGAGCCGGCCCACGACAAGAGCTTGACCTGCATCTCGGGCGAGACAAGGAAGTAGCGGAGAAACCGCGGGTCGAGCTTGTCTGAATCGGGACGGATAATCGCCACGTGCTGGTTCACTCGCGCCGGCAGCACACTGGGATCGACCTGGCATGCCCGCGCGACAGAGTCTCCGGTGATGTTCAGTAGAACGTCGCCCTTCAGGACTTCGACTCCGTCCAACTCCGCGGCGTGCTTCTCGTCGATGTAGGCCAAGCCATCGTGGTGAAAGCCATCGTTGTAGACGTTCTGGCTGCGTATCAGTGCATACGGGCCGCTTTCCAGATAAACGTCGCTACCCCCACGCGGCGTCGCGCCACTCCCGATCTTGCTACACACGTCGTCGAGGTTTATCAAAGTCCACTCACCCGCCATACCCAATTCCCCCGGGTTTCGCAGCAGTCCTCTTGCCGCGGCGTGGCCGGCGCAGGCAGGCGATGGTGTCGAGCATGTGCTCAGACATCGCCGGCCTCGCGCTCGGCGCCGATCAGCACCGCGTACAGGGGCTGGTTGATGTAATAGTTGCTGCGGCCGATCCTGCGTTTGCGCAGAAAGCCGCCGGCGACCAGCGCATCGAGATACTTCGTCGCGGTGAGGCGCGACACGCCCAGGTCCTGCTGCACGAACTCGATCTTGGTGTAGGGGTGCTTGAACAGGTTGTTGATCAGATCCTGGCTGTAGAACTTGTACTGCGCGCGGATGCGCTGCTTGGCGTCTTGCAGCAGCAGCTTGATGGCCTGGATGGTGGCGATGGTCGCGCGCGCGGTGTGCTCGACCGCGGTGAGCATGTACTCCACCCAGTCCTCCCAGGCATCGTCCGTGCGCACGGCCTGCAGCAGCCGGTAGTAGTCCGGCTTGGTGCGCACGATGTGCCGGCTGAGGTACAGCACCGGAATGTCGAGCAGGCCTTCCTTGACCAGATACAGCACGTTGACGATGCGCCCGGTGCGGCCGTTGCCGTCGTAGAACGGGTGGATGCTCTCGAACTGGTGATGGATCAGCGCCATGCGGATCAGCGGGTCGGTATCGAAGGCCGGCTCGGCATGGATGAACCGTTCCAGTTCGCCCATCAGGCGCTGCACTTCGCGCGCATCCTGCGGCGGCTCGTAAATCGTGCGCTTCGCGCCATCGACCAGCGCCGTGCCCGGCAGTTTGCGCAGGCCGGCGCGGTTGTGTTCCAGCTCGGCCTGGATGTCGAGGATGGTGTTGAGCGTGAGCAGCTCGGTGGCGCGCACGCGCTCGAAACCGGTTTGCAGGGCCTGGCGATAACGCAGAACTTCCTTGGTGGCGGCGTTGGCCTTGCCGGCATCGGCAGCACCCTCGCGGTAAAGCTGGTCGTGAGTGGTGACGATGTTCTCGATGGCCGAGCTGTCCTTGGCTTCCTGCAATGCCAGGGTGTTGATCAGGATGCCCTGGTTGGGAATGCTGGCCGCGACCCCCTTGAGCTCGGCGAGGCTGCGGCTGGCGGCGTTCAGGCGCTTGAGGATCGCCGGGGTGTCGAAACGCGCCGGCACCAGTTCGTGCAAGGGGCGCAGCGTGGCGGCCGCATGGGTCATGGGCTGTATGTGTATACGAAAGTTGATTTAACTATACACGTCATGACGACCTGTTCAAATTTCTTGAATAAGGCTTGCATGCCGCTCATGCCCCGAAGCCCAGCCCAGCCAGATTGGCGGCAATGGCGGCATCGAGCCGGGCCGCTTCGGCCTGCTGCTCGCGCAACTGCGCGGCGAGGCGCTGCATCTTCTCCGCGAACAGTTCGCCGTCGTCCTCCCGGGCCTCGGCGCCGACGTAACGGCCCGGGGTGAGCACGTGGCCGTGCTTGCGGATGTCGTCCAGCGTGGCGGATTTGCAGTAGCCGGGGATGTCTGCGTAGTGCCCGGGCAAGCACGGACCCTCACCCCTGCCCCTCTCCCCGGGGGAGAGGGGTTCAATGGCCTCGCCTCTCCAGAGGTGGTAAGTGCCGGCGATGCGCGCGATGTCGGCGTCGGTCAGCTCGCGGTGGGTGCGATCGGCCATGCGGCCCAGCTTGCGCGCGTCGATGAAAAGGATCTGGCCGCGGCGGTCGGTGGCCCCGCGCGGGGCCGAACCCTCACCCCCAGCCCCTCCCTTGGGGACTTCCGTTGGTCGTCTCCCGGCGGGAGAGGGGAGTTTTGATTTGTCGCGGCGCAGGAACCACAGGCAGGCCGGAATCTGTGTCGAATAGAACAACTGCCCCGGCAGGGCGATCATGCAGTCGACCAGATCGGCCTCGACCAGGGCCTTGCGGATCTCGCCCTCGCCGGACTGATTCGAGCTCATCGAGCCGTTGGCCAGCACGAAGCCCGCCACGCCCGCGGGGGCCAGGTGGTGAACCATGTGCTGCACCCAGGCGAAGTTGGCGTTGCCCGCGGGCGGCGTGCCGTAGCGCCAGCGCGGATCGTCGCGCAGGCGCTCGCCGCCCCAGTCGGAGATGTTGAAGGGTGGATTGGCGAGGATGAAGTCGGCCTTGAGGTCGGGGAAGCGATCGCTGTGGAAGGTGTCGCCCTGCGCGATCTGGCCGTCGATGCCGCGGATGGCGAGGTTCATCTGCGCCAGCCGCCAGGTGGTGTAGTTGCTCTCCTGGCCGTAGATGCTGATGTCGGCTTTGGCCTTGCGAACCAGCCCTGAGCCTGTCGAAGGGTTGCCGTTGCCGTTGGCATGTGCGCGGATGAACTCAACCGACTGCACGAACATGCCGGACGATCCGCAGCAGGGGTCGTAGACGCGGCCGTGCCAGGGCTCGATCATCTCGACCAGCAGCTTGACCACGCAGCGCGGGGTGTAGAACTCGCCGCCCTTCTTGCCCTCGGCACCGGCGAACTGCGACAGGAAGTATTCGTACACGCGGCCCAGCACATCCTTGGCGCGGCTGGCCTCATCCCCGACCTTGATGTTGCTGATCAGATCGATCAACTGGCCGAGGCGCGCCTTGTCCAGCGCGGGCCGCGCGTAGTCCTTGGGCAGCACGCCCTTGAGTGCGGGGTTGTCGCGCTCGATGCCGGCCATGGCGTTGTCGACCAGCTGGCCGATGCTGGGCTGCCGAGCCTGCGCCTCGAGGTGCGGCCAGCGCGCTTCCGGCGGCACCCAGAAGATGGCATCGCGGCGGTACTCGTCGGGATCCTCGGGATCGGCGCCCTGCGCGCGCTCGGCCTCGAGCTGGACGTGGCGCTCCGCGAAGGCGTCGGAGATGTACTTGAGGAAGATCAGGCCGAGGACGACGTGCTTGTACTCGGCGGCGTCCATGTTGTTGCGCAGCGCATCGGCGGTGGCCCACAGCTGGGCCTCGAAGCCGACGGTGGCGCCGCCGTCGGCGTTGCGCGCGGCGCGGCCGCGACGCGGGGCAATGCTGGCATCGCGCGCGGCGAGCGCTGGGACTGGCGCCTGCTGCGAGTCACCGCGATACGCAGCCGGGGAATCGGCCACGCGCGGCAGATCGGCGAGCGTGGCCGAGGCGAGACGCAGCGAGCCGCCGCGGCCACGACCTTTTTCCACCACGCCGGCGGCGGCCAGTGCATCGCGTGCGCGCTCGTACTCGGCCGCATCGACGACACGGCCCAGGCGTTCGGAAAGCAGCCGGCGCAGGGCTTCGTTGCCCAGACTGCCGCCATCGGCGGGCAGAAACCGCAGGAGCGACGTGGCGAGGGGATCGGTGGCGACGGCCATGCGCGGAATCTTCCGAAGGGATACGCGCAAGGATAGTCACTCGCATCGCAGGGTGTGCGACGCCGTGCAGATAGGGCGCGCCAAGAATCGCCCTCGCAACCACAAAGGGCCGTGCGCAGGCTGCGGGCGCGCGCTGCCGCGGACAGGCCCGGCAATCCGCTGCCCCACGGACACTTGACAACCGCCCATGTGTATTGTTGTATTGATACACATGGATGCCTCGCTGCTGACCATCGCCCCCGGCGCGCCCGAGCCGATCTACCGCCAGATCGTCGAGCAGGTGCGCCGCATGATCGCCGGCGGGCAACTGCCCTCGGGCGAGTTGCTGCCGTCCGTGCGCGAGGTGGCCGGCTTCCACGCCATCAACCCGATGACCGTGTCGCGCGCCTACAGCCTGCTGGAAAGCGAGGGTCTACTGGAGCGCCTGCGCGGCACCGGCATGGCGGTCGCCAAAAGCGCGCGCCGCGCGCGCCCCGAAGCCGAGCGCATGAGCCTGCTCGAACCGCGTTTGCAAGACCTCGCGCGCGCCGCACGCGAGCTGGAACTGCCGGCCAGCCGCGTGCGGCGCCGGTTCGATCAACTGCTGGAGGACGGGGAATGAACGCCATGCTCAAGCCACACATCGACAACGCGCCGCTGCAGGCCCACGGCATCAGCAAACGTTACGACGGCAGGCCGGTGCTGGATGCCGTGGACCTCACCCTGCCCGAGGGCGCGGTGCTGGGCCTGATCGGGCGCAACGGGGCCGGCAAGTCCACGCTGATCCGCGCGCTGATGGGCCTGATCGAGGTCGATGCCGGCAGCGCCACGGTGCTGGGCGAACCGGCGCTGGCCATGGGCGATCGCGTCAAGGAACAACTGGGCTACGTGCCGCAGCAGCCCGATGCGCTCGGCTGGTTGCGCATCGACGAGATGTTCGCGCTGCTGCGGCCGTTCTACCCGCGCTGGGACCAGGGCTTCGTCGATAGTCAGCTCGATCGCACGCGCCTGCCGCGCGACCGCGCCCTGGCCAAGCTCTCGCCGGGCGAGCGTCAGCAGGTGGCGCTGATCCGCGCGCTGGCGGTGCGGCCCAGCCTGCTGGTGCTGGACGAGCCGGCCGCCGCGCTCGATCCGGTGGCGCGCCGCGAACTGCTGCGCGAGATCGCGCTGCGCGCCGGCGAATCGGGCACCTCGGTGCTGTTCTCCACGCATATCGTCAGCGACTTGGAGCGCGTGGCCTCGCACGTGGCTTTTTTGCACGAGGGCCGCATGCTGCTGCAGGCGCCGCTCGACGACCTGAAGGAACGCTACGCGCGCCTGTGGCTGCCGGGCAATGCCCCGCCGGCCAAGGTGGCGGGGGAGATTTCGCGGCGTCCACAGCAGGCTTTCGGCGGCTGGTCGCTGGTGGTCGAGCAGCGCGACGGTCGCTGGCCCGCCGAAGCACAACAACCCGGCGCGCGCATCGAGGCGCTGGGGCTGGAGGATTTGTTCGTGGAGATCGCGGAGTGAAAGCGCTGTGGCGCTGGCTGGCGCTGCCCTGGTACTCCAGCGAGCGCGTGCTGCGCCGCTTCACGCTGATCATCCAGGCGCTGCTGATTATGGGTGCGCTGCTTGCGCGTTGGCTGGTGACGCCAGGCGATGGCGGACTTCTGATGACACTGATGCCGGTGGCCGCCGCAAGCGCTTTCGCGTGGATGTCCATCGGCCAGCGATGGCTGCTGGTGACGCGGGATACGCACGCGCTGCGGCTGCCGCGTGCACGGCGGCGCATCATCCTGGCGCTGGCCAGCCTGGCGACGCAAACCCTGCTGCTGCCTACTCTGCTGCTGGTGCTTCTGGGACTTCCCGCGGCCGCGTCACTGATGATGCTGCTGGCATTGTCGGTCCTGGTCCTGCTGTGGGGGCTGGCGCCGCGCTGGCTGGTGCCCCCGCTGAGCTTGGTTCCGACGGCGCTGATACTTCTCGCCGATCCGGCGGGCTGGCCCGCGCCCACCGATCCGGGATTCGCCCTGCTGGGCGCACAGCTGGCGGCTCTGGGTTTGTGCATCGTCGCCCTGCGCTGGCGCGCGCTGATGCACATCGAGGAGACCGCATTCGGCCGCTGGAGCGTGCCGATGGTCTTCCTGCTGCGCGGTCAGCAGGGTCTGCTGGCGCCCTCGGCCTGCGCTTGGTCCGCATCCAGCGGCACGCTATCCGTCGCGGGTCTGCACGCCTTGCGGGGGGCCGATCCGTCGCAGCCTGTCCGCAAGCTGGACCTGTCCGCAGTGCTGCGCGTGTTCCTGGGACCGCCGTTCGCGCCGCACGGACGCAACGCGCGCCTGCGTGCCTGGCTAGCCGGCCTCGCCATCGCCGTGGCGCTGGAAGCCTTGCTGTGGTGGGCACTACCGCAGCCGCTGCCGCGCCTGCTCAACGCTGTTGCCCTGGCCTGGACTGCGCTGATGGGCTGGCTGTTCGTGCTGCAGTTCGGCGGGATGCGACTCACGGCGTTGTTCGCACGTGGACAGGCCGCAGACCTCGCGTTGCTGGCGCATCTGCCCGGGCTCGGCACGCCGCAGGTCTGCAGGTCGGCGCTGCTGCGCGTGACGTTGCGCGTGACAGCCGGCCGCATGCTGGTAGCGGGTGGCCTGCTGCTGGCGCTTTGGTGGCTGCTGGTCGGGGCGCCCGCCGCTGCGCCGATATTGGCCGTGATGATGCTGTTCTATGCGCTGGCCGCGACGACTTGGACGCTGGCCGCGCTGAGCGGGCGCTCGATTCAGGGTCTGAAACCCGCGGTCATCGCACGGCTGGCATTGCTGATGGTTCTCCTGTGCGCGGTGCTCGTGGCCAGCGGCTGGCTGCTGCTGCCGACCATGGCGGCCCTGGCCCGCAAGCCAGGCCCTGATTCCGCAATCATGCCGATCGTGCGTGTCCTGGTGGCGCTGGGCTGGGCGGGCGCCTTCGCCTGGATGCTGGCCGCGTTGCGCCGCAATGGCCGCGCTTTCCAGCGCCGTCCGCATCCTTTCTTGCAGCGCTGAGATGGCGAACCCACGGAGCACGCCGACATGAATGCCTACGCCAGTCTGGCTCGCAGTGCGCGCATGGTGCATGCGCTGCGGCCGTGGGTGCTGTACCCCTGCATGGTGTCGCTGGCGCTGATGGCAGGCATCATGCTGGTCACGCCGCCGCATCATCCGCATGCGTTTGCATTTGGAATTTTCGCCGCGGCCTGCTGGGCGGTGGTCGGCTCGCGCCTGCTGCTGGTGCAACGCACGTTGCGGCAGACTCGGGTACCCGAAAGCCGCCGCAGTGTCGGCATCGCGCTGGCGCTGCTGGCCGTGCCGACCATTGCGTTGCCGGCGCTGGTGCTGGCCATCCTGCACCAGTTGACGCTGGTATCCCTGGCGGTGCTGCTGCTGTCGAACGTAGCCGGCCTGTTGTGGGCACTCGGGCCCATGTGGGTCGTACTCACCGTCGTATTGATGCCTGCAGCGGCAAGTCTATTGTCGCCGCTGCCGACGCTGGCGTGGCTGCACGTTTCACAACACACCCAAGGACTGGTGCTGCTCGCGCTGGCGCTGGTGCTCGCTGGCTATGTGTCGTGGCTGTGGCGTGCGTGGCTGGACCGCGATCCGGCCGATTACCCCATGCTTTCGGTGCCCTGGGTGATGCGCTTGGGCGATCTGCCCGGATTCGGCGACCTGGCATCCGCCGCCGCCGGCCGGCGCATGCTGCAGAGGCGCGATACCCGCAGCACGAAGGGACACCGCATGTTGCCGCCGGATGGCCGCGAGTCCGCCAGCGTGATTCTTTGTTTCCTGGGCCCGCCCTATCGCTTCGTCAGCCGTCGCGACCTGTACGCGACCGTTGTGATGCTCCTGCTGTTCGGGCTGGGTGGCGCGCTCGGCGGGTGGCTGCTGCACTGGAGCACGTCCGGCATGGTGCTGGCGCTGGGCGGCATGGCGATGATGATGCTGCCGCTGCCGGTCACTGCCGCTGCGCTGAGCCTGCGCCTGAAGGCCTATCCCGATTTCCTGACCGAGCTGGCGCTGCTGCCGGGCCTGGGCAGCGCCGCGGAGGCACGCCGACATGTGTTGCAGGCCATGCTGGCGCGCGGCCAGCACCACCGCTACACGCTGATGGCGCTGGCGGCGATGCTGCTGGCCATTGTGCTGGGTGCGCCGGCGATGCTGTTGGCGATGATGCTGGCCCTCGTCGTGTTGGTCTGGGTCGGCAACCTCGCCCTCGTGCTTGGGGCCTGGGCGCTGCGTCCCGCGTCCTCCACCCTGCGGCGTGTGTTGCTGGTGTTCGGCGGGTTCGCGCTGATCCAGCTGGTCGGGCCCATCACCGTTGTCGTGATCGCCAGTCCCGCCGGCATGGGCATCGGCCTCTATCGCGCGACCCTCGTGGTGCTGGCCATCGGCTGGGCGCTCGCCATCCCTGCGTTGCTGGCGCGCCTCGCTCTGGACTGGCGCCGCTTCCAGCGTCGCCCGCATCCGTTCGTGCAGCGCTGAGGGCCGTTGCATGACACCTGTCACTTTCGCCGCAAGGCCAATGCAAGGGAATCTTTGCCGCGCGGCGCGGTCTGCCTGTGTAGTGGGCGCGATGCGCACGGCGTGCGCATGATCGCCACCAGGGTGAAGGCACAGGGAGAGAGCGCCATTCAAACAGCTTGCCTGCATCGTCGCACTGCGTTCCGGCATGGCCGGATGCGCCCGCAATGGGCGCTGCGCGCGGTGCCTGCACCGGTTTGTCGCAACCACCACCACAAGGAGTCGTCATGAGCAGCAGCAACGCATCGCCATTCGCCACCCTGGGCAACATCTTCGTCGATCCGGCCAAGGCCTACGACGACATCCGCGGCCACAACCATTGGCTGTGGTGGCCGTTGAGCCTGATGATCATCGCCGGAATCGCGGTAAGCGTCGTGTTTTTCAGCCATGCCGATACCGCGGCCATGTTCGCGCAGCAGATGGCGGCCAGCCATGCGCAATTGACGCCGGAACAAATGCAAGCCGCAGCCAAGTTCCAGACGCCTGCGTTTCTGATTGGAACCAGTGTCGGTGCGGCCATTTTCGGCACGATCATCGTGTACCTGATCATCGCGCTGTATTACATGCTGATCGGCAAGTTGGCGGGCTGGAACGAGCAGCGTTACTCGAGCTGGTTCAGCTTCGCGGTGTGGAGCAGCTTTCCGACCGTTCTGGTGCCGCTGATCTCGATCGCGGTATTCCTGATGCGTGGCCATGCGGCGACGAGCTTTCAAGACATCGACGTGCTCAGTTTCAATGCGCTGCTGCTGCACCTGCCGATGACCAGCAAGTGGTACAGCCTGGTTTCGCAAGTCACTCCATTCACGATCTGGGTCATCGCGCTGTCGATCTTCGGCCTGACGCGCTGGACCAAGCGCGGCGCCGGCCATGCCGCGCTGGTGGTGCTGGCGCCGCTGGTGATTTTTTACGGCCTGATGGCCGCCTTCAAGGTGTTCTTCTGATATGACCGGCAAACGCAAGGGACTGATCGCGGCGGGCATCCTCGCCGCCGGCGTGATCCTGGTGCTGATCGGCGTCGCGGGACATCGCGACGCCGGCCCCAAGGTCGAGGTCAGCAAGGTCGAGCCGCGCACGGTGCGCAGCTCGATCCTCGCCGGCGGGGTGATGAATTACCTCGATCCGGTGGAGCTGAAACCGCAGGTGATCGGGCGCATCATCGCGATCCCGGTGGCCGAGGGCCAGCGCGTCACTGCCGGCGAGGTGGTGTTGCGCCTCGATCCGCGCGTGTACGAGGCCGCCGTGCAGCAGGCGCAGGCCAGTGTGCAGCAGGCGCAGACCGCGATCGAAAGCCAGCGCCTGACCATGGTCAACCTCGAGCAGCAGGTGGCGCGGCAGCGCGCGCTGTTCAAGCGCGGCCTGGTGGATGCCAACAGTTTCGACAACCTGCGGAACACGCTGGCCATCGCGCGCGTGCAACTGCAGTCGCAACGCGAATCGCTGAGCATCGCGCAGGCGCAGCTCAGTCAGGCGCGGGAGACGCTGGCCAAGACGGTGATCCGCACGCCCATCAACGGCGTGGTCACGAGCCTGCCGGTGAAGGTGGGCGAGACGGTGATCGCCGGCACCAACATCCCCGGTTCCACCATGATGAGCATCGCCAACCCGGCGCAGATCATCGCCGACGTGCAGGTGGACGAAGCCGACATCGCGCACGTGAAGCCGGGCACCGAGGCCGACCTGCACGCGGTGTCGTTTCCGCACGCCAAGCTGGTCGGCAGGGTGATTTTCATCGCCTCCTCGGTCACGCAAACTTTGAGCACCGTCACGGCGGGACGCAACTTCGAGGTCAAGATCGCGCTGCAGGGCAAGAACCTGCCGCATATCCTGCCGGGCATGAGCTGCCGCGCGGAAATCTTCACGCGCAGCGCACCCAACGCGCTGGCGGTGCCGGTGCAGGCGGTGCTGTACGCGGACAAGGCCGGCACCAAGAACCTGGATGCCGACAGCGGCGCCTATGTGTTCGTGGTCAAAAACGGCAAGGTACAGAAGGCACCGGTGACCACGGGTTTGTCCAGCGACACCTGGCAGGCGATCAGCAAGGGGCTGCTGGCCGGCGACGAAGTGGTCAGCGGCCCCTACCAAACCCTGCACGCATTGAGCGCGGGCGAAGCGGTGCAGATCGAGAAGCCCAAGCCCGCGGCGGTCAAGCCGAAGGACTCCGGCAGCGTCACCATCCGCGCGTCATGAGCGCCGTGCCGGCCATGGACACGGCGCCGCTGCTGGAACTGCGCGGCATCAACAAGCGCTACCGCATGGGCGACGCCGTCGTGCACGCGCTGCAGGATGTCGACCTGAGCATCGTGCGCAACGAGTACGTGGCTTTCATCGGCCCCTCGGGTTCGGGCAAGACCACGCTGATGAACATCGTCGGCTGCCTGGACCGGCCCAGCGCCGGCACCTATTTTCTCAACGGCAAGAACGTCGAGGAACTGGACGACACGCAACTGGCGCGCATCCGCAACCGCGAGATCGGTTTCGTGTTCCAGAACTTCAATCTGCTCGGCCGCGCCGATGCCCTGCACAACGTGATGCAGCCGTTGGTGTACCGCGGCACGCCGCTGCGCGAGCGGCGCCGCATGGCCAGCGCAGCGCTGGACCGCGTGGGCCTGGGCAACCGCCTCGATCACCTGCCCAACCAGCTCTCCGGCGGCCAGCGCCAGCGCGTGGCGATCGCGCGCGCGCTGGTCGGCTCGCCCTCGATCCTGCTGGCCGACGAGCCCACCGGCAATCTCGATTCCAGCACCGCGCGCGAGATCATGGCGATGTTCGCGGCGCTGCATGAGGCCGGCAATACCGTGGTGCTGGTGACGCACGATGCCGAGGTCGCCGCGCACGCGCACCGCACCGTCACGCTGCGCGACGGCCGCGTGATCAGCGATACGCGCCGCGCCGTGCCGGCTGCGGCATGACGCGCCTGCTGGAAGCCCTGCGCGCGGCCTGGGGCGCGATCCGCGCGCACCTGCTGCGCGCCGCGCTCACCGTGCTCGGCATGGTCATCGGCGTGGCCGCGGTGATCGTGGTGGTGGCGGTGCTGCAGGGTTTCGCCCACACCATCACCGCGCAGTTCAAGAGCCTCGGCAGCAACGGCCTGATCATCATGCCCTACCAGTCGCGCGAAGCCGCGCTGGCCGGACGTCAGGCGCGGTTGACGCCGGACGACCTGATCGCCATCCGCCAGCAGGTGCGCGATATCCGCGATGTGGTGCCGGTGCTGCCGATGGCGCGATTCAGCGGCGAAGTGCGCTACGGCAACCGCAGCACCGCCAGCAGCATCACCGCCACCACGCCGGCCTTCGCGCAAGGCGGCGTGCAGTACCCGGCGCAGGGACGCTTCATCGTGCCGGGCGATGACGCCACGCGGCGGCCGGTGGCGGTGATCGGTGCTGCGGTGATCAAGAACCTGGGGCTGCCCGCGCATCCCGAGGGCCACTACATCCAGATGTTCGGCGGCTGGTTCAAGGTGGTCGGCGTACTCAACAAGCTCGGCACGCTGCTCGGCGTGATCGACCAGGACAACCAGATCTACATACCGTTCCAGACCGGTGTGAGCCTGAGCGGACGCAGCACGCCGCCGGAGATCATCATCCAGTTGCAAGTCGCGCGCGCGCAGAACCTGGCCCAGGTCGAGGCGCGGATCACGCAAGTGCTGCGCCGCCAGCACCACCTGCTGCCGGCGCAGGAGAACGACTTCAAGATCCAGTCCTCGGGCGAGCTGATCAAGGCGCTGACCAAGGTGTTCGACATCATCACCCTGGTGGTCGCCGGCATCGTCGGCATCGCTCTGCTGGTCGGCGGCGTCGGCATCATGAACGTGCTGTTGGTGTCGGTGACCGAGCGCACGCGCGAGATCGGCATCCAGAAATCGCTCGGCGCCACGCGCGGCGACATCCTGCTGCAATTCATCCTCGAGGCGCTGCTGCTGTCGGTGCTGGGCGCGCTGATCGGTCTGTTGCTGGGCTGGGGCCTGGCCCTGCTGGTGGCGCACCTGGTGCCGGCGCTGTCCGGCGCGGTGGTGCCGGGCTGGGTCGTCGTGCTGGCGCTGGGCTTCACCGCGACGGTGGGCCTTGTGTTCGGCATCGCGCCGGCGGCCAAGGCCGCCGCGCTCGATCCCATCGACGCGCTGCGCTACGAGTGACCGCCATGTATCTGCTCACCGAAAGCCTGCGCTCGGCCCTCACCGCGATCCGCGCCAACAAGCTGCGCAGCGTGCTGACCACGCTCGGCATCGTGCTGGGGGTGGCGGCGGTGGTCACGGTGGTGGCGCTGCTGCAGGGCTTCACCCAGGCGATCAACACCCAGTTCGCCGGACTGGGCAGCGACACGCTGATCGTGCAGTCCTACCTGCCGCTGCAGGAGCAGATGGAAGGCAAGGTGGCCAAGGTCACGCCATCCGACATGCGCGCGATCGCGGCGCAGATTCCGGGTATTGCCAGCATCTCGCCGATCCTGCCGCTGAACCTGACGGTGACGCGTCACGGCCAGAGCACCAGCGCCTCGGTGCTCGCGGGCACCGCGGTGCTGGCCGAGTCGTTCGGCTTCTGGCCCAGCCGCGGACGCTTCATCACCCGCGACGACACACTGCGGCACCGCCACGTGGCCGTGATCGGACGCACCGTGCTGGAGCACCTGCACCTGCACGGCGATCCGGTCGGCCAGTTCATCCAGCTCGACGGCAGTTGGTTCCGCATCGTCGGCGAACAGCACAAGCTCGGCACGATGTTGGGGCAGGACCGCGACAACCAGATCATCATTCCCTACGGCACCGGCCTGGCGCTGCTGGGCAATAGCGCCGTGCCCAATATCGCCATCGAGATCAAGCTGGCCAAAGGCGCCGATCTCGATGCCGTCAAGGGTCGCATCGAAACCCTGCTGCGCCGCCTGCACCATCTCAAGCCAGGCCAGGCCGACAACTTCAAGGTCGGCACCGCGGCGCAACTGCTGGCCAGCTTCAACGCCATCTTCACCAACATCACCCTGATCGCCGGCGCCATCGTCGGCATCTCGCTGCTGGTCGGCGGCATCGGCATCATGAACATCATGCTGGTGTCGGTGACCGAGCGCACGCGCGAGATCGGCATCCTGAAAAGCCTCGGCGCCACGCGCGGCGACATCCTGCTGCAGTTCCTCATCGAGGCGGCGACGCTGTCGCTGCTGGGTGGGCTGATCGGGCTGATCCTGGGCTACGGCGTCGGCTTGCTGGTACTGCACTTCGTGCCGGCCTTCGGCGGTGCCAGCGTGCCGATCTGGGCGGCGTTTCTGGCGATCGGTTTCTCCGCGGCCGTCGGCGTGGTGTTCGGCATCGCGCCGGCCGCGCGCGCGGCCAGCCTCGATCCGATCGTGGCGCTCAGCTACGGCTGAACCAGCGCCGGCGCCGGCATCTCGCTGGCCTTGCGCAACAGCAGCGGGTAGTAGCTGAAGTAGTAGGCGAACACCAGCATGCGCAGGAACGCGCCCAGCGGGTCGATGTCGTACTGCGCCAGAGCGTGCTGCACCGCCGGCGCGGCCGACGCCAGGTCGCTGAGCACGCCCAGATGCTGCATCAGCCAGAACTTGTAGATCACGCGCAGCACATACAGCAGCAGAATCGCCGGGCCGATGAAGACGTGCGCGCGCAGCTTCAGCACACCCGCATCCCAGCGCAGCTCGGCCAGCCGCACCGACCACACACCCAGTGCCACGCCACCGACGATGCCGGCCAGACTGGCGACCAGCGCCAGCAGCAGCGCGTGCGCCGGATGCGCGAGGCCAAGTTGCACCTGCTGCGTATCGTTGAGCAGAATCAGTGCGAGCACCGCCGCCAGCACCCACAGGCGCCGCACCATGCGTTTACGCACGAAGGGCTGCTCGCCGAGCAGACTTTTGCTGCGTCGATACAGGCGAAAACCGATCAGGGCGATCACGGCTGCGTAGATCAGGTCAGTCGTCATGGCGGCGCTCCTTGTGCACTGATGCTGCGGGGTCTGATGCGAAATCGCGGTCCAATGTCGAGAATGATCAGGCTGTCATCCCCGCGCAGAGCCTGCCCCCGCGAAGGCGGGGGCGGGGCGGGAATCCAGTGCCTTCGTTGTGCACTGCTGAAAATCACTGGATCCCCGCCTGCGCGGGGATGACGAGCCAACCTGCGCGGGGATGACGAGCCAACCTGCGCGGGGATGGCGAACCAACCTGCGTGGGGATGACGAGCCAGCCCGCGCGGGGAGAAAGAGCCCAAAGACCTGGCCGTTCGCTCGAAGAATCTTGTCTTGTTGAATGCACTTTGATATGTCTCGGCCCGGTCGATATCCTCGCGCGCCGCGAACCCCGGCGCCAGCGCCGCGCGACTACGCTTTGTTTACATCACGCGTGCAACGCCATGCTTGCCGCGCTGGCGCCACGTGGCACCGCGCGCGGATAATCGCGCTCCCCTCTCCACGTGCTCCCATGGAACTCACCCCCGGCCAACGCTGGATTTCCTCCGCCGAACCCGAACTCGGCTTGGCCACCGTGCTGCGCGTCGATGCGCGCAGCGTACAAATGCTGTTCGCCAGGAGCGGCGTGCTGCGCCAGTACGCGCGCGAAAGCGCGCCATTCCTGCGCGCCGAGTTTCGCGTCGGCCAGCGCATCGCCGGCAAGGGCCGCAACCTGGTGATCGAGCGCGTGGAGATACGCGACGGCCTGCTGGTGTATTCCGGCGACGGCATGGAAATGCACGAGGGCGAACTGGATGACGAACAGCCGGTGTCGCAAGCCGACGAGCGCCTGATGGCCGGACGCGTGGATGCGCCGCGCGCCTTCACGCTGCGCCTCGAAGCCCTGCAGCGCCGCCAGCATGCTCGCGCCAGTGCCTGCTGGGGCCTGGCCAGCGCGCGCATCGCCGCGTTGCCGCACCAGTTGCGCGTGGCCGAGGCGGCCGACGCGCGTCACGCGCCACGCCTGCTGCTGGCGGATGAAGCCGGCCTCGGCAAGACCATCGAAGCCGGCATGATCGTGGCGCGTTTGCTGGCCAGCGGGCGCGCTGCGCGCGTGCTGGTGTTGCTGCCCGAAACCCTGCTGTCGCAGTGGTTCGTCGAACTGCTGCGGCGCTTCAACCTGAGCTTCGCGCTGTACGACGAGGAGCGCTGTGAAGCGATTGAATCCGCCGGCGATGCGCGTAATCCGTTCGCGGACGAGCAGCATGTCCTCGCCTCGCTGGCATGGCTGGAGGCGCATCCGCAGCGCCAGGAGCAAGTGCTCGCGGCCGGCTGGGACATGCTGGTGGTCGATGAGGCGCACCACCTCGAATGGACGCCGACGCGGGTCAGCGCGCGCTACGCGCTGGTCGAGCGCCTCGCCACGGTCACGCCCGGCCTGCTGCTGCTCACCGCCACGCCCGAGCAATTGGGCCGCGAGGGCCACTTCGCGCGCCTGCGCCTGCTCGATCCGGCACGCTACGCCAGCCTCGATGCCTACCTCGCCGAAACCGCCGACTACCCGGCGCGCTCGGCGCTGGCGCTGCGCCTCGAAGCCGGCGCCGATCTCAGCGCCGCGCAGCGCGCCGAGCTGGCCGCGCTGTTCGCTGCCGAACCCGAGCTGCTCGCCGCGTTGCATGCCTACCCCGAAGCGCAAACCGCGCCGTATCTGCTCGACGCACTGATCGATCGCCACGGCACCGGCCGTGTGATGTTTCGTCATCGCCGCGCCAGCATCGGTGGCTTCGCGCCGCGCCAGCCGCGACTCGTACTGGTCGCGGACGACGACGACGACGCGCGCCAGCGTCTGTTCGCCGAATTCAGCGCCGACGCGCAGCAGCCGCCCGCGGTACTGGAGTTCGACTACACGCGCGATGCGCGCCTCGACTGGTTGCTGCAACTGCTTGATGCTCATGTCGGCGAGAAATTCCTGCTGCTGTGCCACAGCGAGGCCAAAGTGCTGGCGCTGGAAGCCGCGCTGCGCCTGCGCAGCGGTGCCGGCGTGGCGCGCTTCCACGAAAGCCTCGGACTGCTGCAGCGCGACCGTGCCGCGGCGTGGTTCGCCGCGCCCGATGGCGCACGCCTGCTGCTGTGCTCCGAGATCGGCTCGGAGGGCCGCAACTTCCAGTTCGCGCACCACCTCGTGCTGTGGGATCTGCCGCTGGATCCGGACCTGCTCGAACAGCGCATCGGTCGGCTCGATCGCATCGGCCAGACCCACGCCATCCAGATTCATCACCACGCGTTGCACGGCAGTGCCCAGCACGCACTGGCGCGCTGGTACGACGAAGGCTGCGATGCATTTCGCAGCAGCCCCGCCGATGGCCGCGCGCTGCTGCGCCGCTTCGGCGCGCCGCTGCGCGAACTTGCGCTGGCGCATGCGCGTGGCGCCGAGGACGCCGATCTCGAGCTCGATGTGCTGATCGCCGAAACACGCGCCGCGCACGTTGAATTGTGCGCCGCCATCGAGCACGGGCGTGATCGTCTGCTCGAACTCGCCGCGCAGCGCGCCGCGCCCGCGCAAGCCTTGCTGCGCGCGTTGCAAACCGAGGACGCCGATACCGCGCAAGCCGATTTCGCGCTGCGCCTGCTCGAGCAATACGGCGTGCATCACGATGCATTCGAGGACGGCAGCGTGCTGCTCGATCCCGAATACCTGACCACCGATGCCCTGCCCGAGCTCAAGGACGGCCCACTGCGCGCCACGTTCCAGCGTGACGTCGCGCTGGCGCGCGAGGAGCTGGCGCTGCTGCGCCTGGATCATCCGTTGCTGCAGGGCGCGCTCGATCTGCTGCTGGGCAGCGAGTCGGGTAACGCCAGTTTTCTGGTCGACGACACCCTGCCCGCGCGCAGCGCCGTGCTGCAAGCGGTGTTCGTACTCGAATGCGTGGCCGCACGCGCGCTCGACGTCGATCGTTTCCTGCCGCCGACGCCGCTGGTGATCAGCATCGACAGCAAGCTGACCGAGCGCGATGCCTTCGAACCTGCCGCCAACGCGCTGCGCTGCGCCAGCGAGAAACCGCTGGACGTCGCGCGCTATCGCAAGTTTCTCGGCCGTCTGGTGCCGCCGATGCTGGAGCGCGCGCAGCAACTCGCGCGCGCGCAGGCGGATGCGCTTGCCGCGGCCGCGCATGCGCGCATGACCGCCAGTCTCGATGCCGAGATCACGCGACTGCAAGCCCTGCGCCGGATCAACCCGTCGGTGCGCGCGGATGAACTGGACGGCCTGCGCGCGCAGCGCGACGCGCTCGCCACCGCGCTGGAGAGCTCGCGCCTGCGCCTGGATGCCACGCGCTTCGTGGTCAGCCTGGATTTTCTGACCTTGAAGTAAGCGTTCTGCGCCGCACGCCGGGCACCTTGCGCCCGCGCCCGATGTGGCGCTCGGCGCCGGCCAACGCGGCCAACGCGGCCAACGTCATTAGGCAACGTCAACAGCGCGAATGTTGCGAGCCTGCGCTTGATCTTCAGTCCCCCTCGGCATTGGCACGGAACCATGAGAACCCGCGCGACACGACCGGACCATGCCGCGCGCGTCGCTCAACGCAGTAGACGTTGCTGCGGCTTCAGCGGCAGGCGCCCGCGCCAGTACTGGATCAGCAACAAGCCGCCGAACATGCCACCCAGATGCGCGAAATGCGCCACGCCCGCCTCGGTGCCGGTCACGCCCAGCACCAGCTCCAACGCGCCATAGCCGATCACGAACAGCCACGCCGGCATCGGGATGGGCGGAAACAGCAGCATGATGCGCACGTGCGGATACAGCATGCCGAAGGCCAGCAGCACACCGAAGATGCCGCCGGAAGCGCCGATGGTCGGATAAAAACCGCCGGTGAAAAACTTCACCACCAGCAACTGCGCCAGCGCCGCCAGCACCGTGCACACGGTGTAGTACAGCAGGTACTTGCTGGCGCCGAACAGGCGCTCAATGGGCGGCCCGAACAGGAACAACGCCCACATGTTGAACAGGATATGCAGCCAGCCGCCGTGCAGAAACGCGAAGGTGATCAGTTGCCACGGCTCGAAGCCCACGGTGACGATGCGCCCGCTGGCCATCCGCGCCTGCTCGTGGCCGAACGGCCACAGCGCGAAGTGCGCGATCAAGCTGTCGTTGTAGCCGCCGTAATGCTGCAGCAGGAAAATCACCACGCACGAGACGATCAGCGCGCCGGTGACGGGAGGAAAATCGAACTTCATGCGCGCAGGCCTGGGGAGCAATGCGCGAGGGTAACGCCTGCGCCGCGTGGCGTCAGCGCGCGGCGGTTTACAGACATGTCATGGAAACCAACCGGACTTCAGCGTGAAAGGCCAGCCGATGTCGTGCACTTCACGAATTTCCTCTCGCGTGCACCGGACGACGAGAGCCGCTGGCATGACCCGGACATGCGCCACTGGGTTGGCGCAAGCGGGCGCTGCCTACTGCGCGGGCGGCGGCCCGGGAAACCGCACCACGGCCGTCGCCACCGCGCCGCCGGGCGGCACGTAGGCCGGCGCCGCCACGCCGGCTGGCCCGAGGTGGCGCACATAGCGATACACCGCGCGCAGGTCGCCATCGCTCATGGCACGCAGGTTGAACCACGGCATCGGCGGACGATATTGCGCGGTGCGCGCCAGTTGCAGCCACTGCGCCTCGCTCAGCGCGGCCAGTTTCAGGCGCAGATTGCTGGCGTAGGTGGTGCCCCAGGGGCCGCTCCAGCCGGTGCCGTCGCCGGTCAGCCAGTCGCGCTCGGGTACCTGACCATCGCGCTGGGCATAGGCCGGCGTGTGGCAATCGTTGCAGCCGGAGATCTTCACCACATAGCGCCCGCGCTCGATGCTGCCGGGTTTGCCCGTTGGCGACGGCGCGGCGATCAACAGGACCGGGATCATCACCAGCGCGGTCAGCACGATCGCGTGCATGATTGGACGTTGCTTGTTCATGGCATGCATCTCCGCTTGAATGAAGTTCACAGCCGCGTGTAGTCGATCTGCATGGCCTTGCGCTCGCGCCCGTCGCGCGTCTCGTGCCACTCGAACACGTAGCTGCGCGGGCCGGTGATGCGCACCACCTCGCGCACCGGAATCGTCGTGCCGGGCTGCAGCGGATCCTGCATCTGCCCGTGGTAGGTCCAGGTCTTGCCGGCGGCGTCGTAGTCGCCGTGGCTGACGAAAATCGCGGTCGAGCCATCGTCCATCCAGATGCTGGTATAGCGGCCGCTGACGTTGTCATAGCCGCTGTAGCCGAGGCCCTGCATCGGCTTGCCCATGAGGTGGCCGCGGTGGCGCATCTCCATGAAGCGCCCGCCCAGCACCGGCCGCACCTCGGCCACGCCCTGCTCGATCCGTGGCGGCTGGCCGGGTTCCATCCACATCTGCACACGTTCCTTCCAGCGTCCCTGGAACCATTCGAGCCGCTGGTGTTGCGGCCCGACGGCCGCCGCGCGCTGCCACGCCTGCATCGCGGCCTGCTGCGCGGCGCTGGCTGCGGGCGGGGTGTCGGCCGCCGTGCCGAACGATGCAACAGTCAACGCGACGAGCGCGGCAAGCGTGGCGGTCAACGATCGAGACCCGGTGAGTTTGCGCATGGTGCGTTCTCCCGCCGCCGTAGCGCGGCGCGAACATGAAACTAGGACATCGCGCCATGCCACGCACGCTCGCGCAGACCGGTGTTGCGCGGCCGATACAGCAACGGCGCGGCGCAGGATCGCGCGTCGACGTGCCTACGGGCCCGCCACGCCCAGCAGTTGCATCAGCTCGGGGCGCTACCTAGCCTCGCCCGCCAACGCAGCGACGATCTGGGCAAGGCCACGCACCCGCCAGGCCAGTCTCGCCAAACACCAGATCGCAGACCACCTGCGCCTCCACGCCGGCAAGCACCAACTGTCCCGCCGCGCGGCCGCGCTCATCGGCGAACACGGCCGAGAGCTTGTGCAGCAGCGCCTGCTCGGCGCTCACAGCATCGGCAACTTCAGTCCCTGCTCCCTGGCGCAGGCGATGGCGTCGGGGTAGCCGGCATCGGCGTGGCGCATCACGCCGCTGCCGGGGTCGTTCCACAGCACGCGCGCGATGCGCGCATCGGCGGCCGCGCTGCCGTCGCAGACGATCACCACGCCGGCATGCTGCGCATAGCCCATGCCGACGCCGCCGCCATGATGGAAGCTCACCCAACTGGCGCCGCTGACGGCATTGAGCAGGCAGTTGAGGAGCGGCCAGTCGGACACCGCATCGCTGCCGTCGCGCATGGCTTCGGTCTCGCGGTTGGGGCTGGCCACGCTGCCGGAATCCAGATGATCGCGGCCGATCACGATCGGTGCTTTCAATTCACCCGTGCGCACCATTTCATTGAACGCCAGGCCCAGGCGGTGACGATCGCCCAGGCCCACCCAGCAGATGCGCGCCGGCAAGCCCTGAAACGCGATGCGCTGTTCGGCCATATCCAGCCAGTGGTGCAGGTGCGCATCGTCGGGCAGCAATTCCCTGACCTTGCGGTCGGTCTTGAGGATGTCCTCGGGATCGCCCGACAACGCCACCCAGCGAAACGGCCCCTTGCCGCGACAGAACAGATGACGCATGTAGGCCGGCACGAAGCCGGGAAAATCGAAGGCGCGCGCACAGCCTTCGTCCAGCGCCATCTGCCGGATGTTGTTGCCGTAGTCGAAGGTCGGCACGCCGGCATCCTTGAACGCCAGCATGGCCTCGACGTGCACGCGCATGGATTTCCTGGCCGCGTCGCGCACACCCTCGGGATCGGCGGCGCGGCGTTCGGCCCACTGTTCCAGCGTCCAGCCAATCGGCAGGTAGCCGTTGAGCGGATCGTGCGCGCTGGTCTGGTCGGTGACGGCATCGGGCTTCACGCCCCGGCGCACCATCTCCGGCAGCATCTCGGCGGCGTTGCCCAGCAACGCGATGGACTTGGCCGCGCCGGCCTTGGTGTATTTCGCGATGCGCGCCAGCGCGTCGTCGAGGTCTTTCGCCTGCTCGTCGACGTAGCGCGTCTTCAGGCGGAAGTCGATGCGCGACTGCTGGCACTCGATGGTGAGACTGCAGGCGCCGGCCATGCTCGCCGCCAGCGGCTGCGCGGCGCCCATGCCGCCGAGGCCGGCGCTGAGGATCCACTTGCCCTCGAGGCTGCCGGCGTAGTGCCGGTTGCCCAGTTCGACGAAGGTTTCGTAAGTGCCCTGCACGATGCCCTGCGAGGCAATGTAGATCCACGAGCCCGCAGTCATCTGCCCGAACATCATCAGGCCCTTGCGGTCGAGTTCGTGGAAGTGCTCCCAGGTCGCCCAATGCGGTACCAGGTTGGTGTTGGCGATCAGCACGCGTGGCGCGTCGGCGTGCGTGCGGAATACGCCCACCGGCTTGCCGGACTGGATCAACAGGGTTTCGTCGTCGTTCAATTCGCGCAGCGATTCGAGAATGGCGTCGAAGCATTCCCAGTTGCGCGCGGCGCGGCCGATGCCGCCATAGACCACCAGCTCGGCCGGGTTCTCGGCCACCTCGGCGTCGAGGTTGTTCTGGATCATGCGGTAGGCGGCCTCGATGACCCAGTTCTTGCAGGTTTTCTGCGGCCCGCGCGGCGCGCGGACGTGACGGCTGGGATCGCGGCGCGTGAAGGTGCTCATCGCATGCTCCGGCTGATGAAAAGACGCGACATTATGCGCCGTCGCCGCGCCTCGCGGCCTTGCGCTACGCTGGCACGATTGCCTGGCCGGGAATCGCAAAGCGCATGGCCTTCGTGCTCAGACTCGACCGCGACCCCGGCGCCGAACTGGCGCGCGTGCTGCGCGCCGAGGTGGACGACGCGCTGCGCCTGCTCGCGGTGACGCCGCGCGATGCCGGCGCGTTCCGCGCCGGCATCCACGACGCGCGCCGCGCCTTGCGCCGCTGCCGCGCGGCGCTGCGGCTGCTGCCACCCGATCTCGCCATCGACACGCTGGTGCAGCCGTTGCGCGCCGCCGGACGCGCGCTGTCACCGCTGCGCGACGCGCAGGCGCTGCTGGAAACCCTCGCGCAATTGCAACAGCAGCAACCCGCGTTGCTGGGCAGCGCCCATCCCGCGCTGCTGCAACGGCTGGCGCGCCAGGTACGCGCCGGCGAACGCAAGCATGTCGGTGGCGTGCTCGCCGCCACCGTGGCCCTGCAGACCCTGGTCACGACGCTGGCTGCGTGGCGGCCCGAGGTCACCCATGCGCAGCTCTGGCGCGGCCTGCGTCGCGGCGCTCTGCGCGCCGCGCGTGCCACCCATTCCGCCCACGAACACGCCGACGAAGCAGCCCTGCACCGCTGGCGCCGGCGCATGCGCGATCACGCGCTGCAACTGGAGTTGCTCAGCGGTGCGTGGCCGCTGGTGCTGGCCGGCGAGGTGGCCGAACGCAAGCGCCTCGCGCGCATGCTCGGCCACTGGCGCGACCTCGGCGGCCTGCAAGCGCACGTGCGCCGCCTGCGCAGCACGCATCTCGGCCGCCTCAGTCGCGACAGTTTGTTGCAGCGTCTGCGCCACGCCCGCGCGGTGTTGCCGCGCGATGCCCAGGCACTGGCCGCGCGCGTGCACGCCGAGCCGCCGCGCGCGTTGGCGCTGCGCGTGGCGCGCTATCACGAGGCGGCGCGGGCGGGAAGCGCTGCACCACCGCACCGCGGGGCATTCTGAGGTCATCGCCAAGTCTCGCGTAACTTTTGGCAGCGATTCCCCGCTGCGTGTCGCGCACGGGTCAACCGCAGTGCGCGCCGCGCGTTGATGGTCTGAGCGCCACCCTGGCCCGGCCCATCCCCACATTGCGCAGGACGCGCACCCTGCGGGCCTCGGTGGCGTTCGCTTTGCCGCGTGGTGTCGGCGCGCATTCATCGATGCGCGGCGCGGCATCGGCGGCGCCAACGATGTCTGCGACACTGCCGTCCGAAAATGGCCAGTCACGCAACGACGCCAGTGCTAGCGTGCGCAGCATGATGCGCGATCCGACCACGACCGAACTGCCCGACTTGCAGACTTGCGAGCAGGCGCGGCTGAGCCGCGATGCGCGCTTCGACGGCCTGTTTTTCACCGCCGTCACCAGCACCGGAATCTATTGCCGACCGGTATGTCCCGCACCGCCGCCGCGCCGCGAAAACATCAGCTACTACGCGAACGCGGCGGCGGCCGAGGCAGCGGGCTTCCGCCCCTGTCTGCGCTGTCGACCCGAACTGGCGCCGCGCAACGACGTACTGCGCCGCGGTGACAGCAGCGTCGCGCGAGCGCTGCGGATGATCGACGCCGGCATGCTGGACGAACACTCGCTGGCGGACATGGCGCGACATCTGGCGCTGAGCGACCGCCAATTGCGGCGCCTGTTCGTCGCGCGCCTCGGCGCCACGCCGATGCAGGTGCACAGCACGCGGCGTTTGCTGTTCGCCAAGCAACTGCTCGGCGAAACCGCGCTGCCGATCACGCAGATCGCGCTGGCCTCGGGCTTCCGCAGCCTGCGGCGTTTCAATGCCGCGTTCCAGTCGGCTTATCAGTTCGCGCCGCGCACGCTGCGCAAGCGCCCCGGCGCGGGCGCGGACAAGGTGCTGCTGCTGCGGCTCGGCTACCGCCCGCCGTATGATTTCGCGGCGCTGCTGGATTTCCTGCGCGCACGCGCGTTGCCCGGGCTGGAGCATGTCGATGACATGTCTTATGCGCGCGTGATCGGCAGCGCCGAACGGCCCGCGTGGCTGCGCGTGAATGCCTGCGGCGACGGCGATCACGCACTGCGTCTGGCGCTGCACGGCGTGGCGCCGGCCGATCTGCAGGACGTGGTCACGCGCGCGCGGCGCATGTTCGATCTGGATGCGGACCCGCACGCGATCGCCGCGGTGCTGGTGCGGGATCGCACGCTGCGGCCGCTGCTGCGACGCCATCCGGGTTTGCGCCTGCCGGGGGCGTGGGATGGATTTGAGCTGGCGGCGCGCGCGGTGCTCGGGCAGCAAGTCAGCGTGGCTGCGGCGCGCACGCTGGCGCAACGTTTGCTGCATGCGCATGGGCCGCGTGTCGCCCTCGTCGACGCACCCGCGCTCGAGCGCCTGTTTCCGAGCGCCGCAGCTTTGGCGGACATCGATCCCGCCACGCTGGGCGTGACCCGCATGCGCGCCGCGACGCTGCACGCGCTGGCCTGCGCGGTACGCGACGGCGCGATCGATTTCGCGCCGACGCGCACCCTCGACGCATGGGAGACCCGCTGGGTCGCGCTGCCCGGCATCGGCGCGTGGACCGCGCACTACATCGCGTTGCGCGCGCTGTCGCATCCGGATGCGTTTCCGGCCAATGATCTGATCCTGCGCCGCGCGGCCGCTGACGATGCGCGCGCGCTCAGCGCGAAAGCCATGGGCGCGCGCGCCGAAGCCTGGCGACCATGGCGCGCTTATGCGGCCATGCATCTCTGGCGCAACGCCACACGATCCGGGAGGTCCACATGAATCACGCCACGCCGAACCTCGCCACGCTGTGCTTCGACGTCATGCCGACGCCCGTCGGGCACCTGCGCCTGATCGCGGACGACATCGGACTGCGCCGCATCTGCTTCGAGCACGATCGGCATCCGCGCACGGAGGATGGCGCGGGCCGGCAGGATGCCGCGCGGCTGGCAGCGGCGCGCACGCAGTTGCAGCAATTCTTCGACGGCGCGCGGCGTGAGTTCGATCTACCGCTGCACCCGCTCGGCACGCCGTTCCAACTGCAAGTGTGGAACGCACTGCGCGGCATCGCCTATGGCACCACGATCAGCTATGCGGAACTGGCCGCGCGCATCGGCAACCCGGCCGCGCGGCGCGCGGTGGGCGCCGCCAATGGCCGCAACCCGCTGCCGATCGTGGTGCCCTGCCACCGCGTCATCGGCCGCGACGGCAGCCTGGTCGGCTTCGGCGGCGGACTCGAGGTCAAGCGCGCGCTGCTCGCGCTTGAAGGCAACGCGGCCTTCGCCCTGCACTGATACACCCGCCACGGCACAGCGTGCAGGAGGCTTGCGCGCAGGCCGCTTGCATCCTCTTCCCGCGAATTCATCCCCATGTCCGACCTGCACCTGCTCGACAACATCATCTGGAACACGCTGTCCGGCCCCCATGCCAGGTTCGCCGCAGGCATGGCGCATGCGCGTCGCTACGCGCGCGGCTTCTCGCCCATCGTCGGCTTCGCCGCGGCCGAGTCCCCCGACTTCGACGCGCTGGCGCCGTTTTGCGCGGCCGGCGAGCGCTTGTACTGCGATCGCTGGTCGGGCAAGGCGCCGCCTGGCTGGCAGATCGACGCCGAGTCCACCATGTTCAAAATGGTCTGGGATGCGCCGATGCCCACTCAAGACGCCGCAGCCGACGCCCTGCCGCTATGCCCCGAGCATGCCGGACAAGCCCTGGCCTTGGCCGAGCTGACGCAGCCGGGACCGTTCGGCCCGCGCACGCCGGAGCTGGGCGACTACTTCGGCTACTTTGAAGGCGAACGGCTGGTGGCGATGGCCGGCGAGCGTTTCCAGGCCGGCACGCTGCGCGAGATCAGCGGCGTGTGCACGCACCCCGATTTCCAGGGACGCGGCCTGGCGCGCCGGCTGATGCTCAAGCTGATACGGCGACAGATGCAGCGCGGCGAGCTGTCCTTCCTGCACGTGATGCGTGCGAACATCCATGCCCGCGCGCTGTACCAGCGCATGGGCTTTCGCGATCACCTGGAAACCGTCGTGCGCGTGGTTTCGCTGCGCTGAACGCCGCCGCTGCGACGCGGGCGACGCTCACGCGGCCTGCTGCACCGCCGTCTGCACGCGGCCGTCCAGCATGTGCACGATGCGCTGGGCGCGCGCGGCCAGGCCGGCGTCGTGGGTGACCATGCAGATCGTCGCACCCGCCGTGTGCAGCTC
>JAKAWV010000028.1 GCA_021827205.1 Pseudomonadota bacterium
AAGTTGGCGCGCGAATATCAATCTGCACTACGCGAGTTCGCAATACCTGAACCAGCTCACCTCCGGCTTGGCGAGCGCTGTCACGATCCCCGGTTACGCGGTGACGAACCTCGGCATCCGTGACACCCTGGATCTGGGCATGGGTATGCTGAAGAACGTCAAAATCGCGCTGCACATCGACAACGTGTTCAACCGGCATTACGACGTGACCGGCTTTGAATACACCACCTTCACCGGCATGCCGTACTCGAGCGTGCTGATGGAGGAGCCGCGCGCCTACTTCGCCTCGGCCACGTTCGACTTCTGAACTGGCCCCCGGCATGCCGGCCGACTCGTGCGCGGGTCGGCCGGCGGCAATTTTCCCGGTTCGTCCACACAGGTGAATCATCATGACTCCACGCTTCGGCCCCGTTCTGGGCTTGATCGCGCTGCTGCTTTTCGTTGCGGCCCATCCCGCGGGGGCTACAACGGCTCCGCTCAAGGTGCAAAGCCTGCATCCGACCACGGTCAAACTCGTTGGCGTGCACGGACCGATTGGCTTCGACGACATCCGCTACCTTTCGCAACTGCAGCGGATCGTGGTGCCCGCCGGACGCACCGGCAAACTGGTGCTGATCAATCCGGCCAACGGCAGGCAGCGGGTAATCCCCGTGCTCAAAGCGGTCGCCGCGCATCCAGGCAGTGGCGACCTCGGCACCACCTCGGTGGCCTACGCCGACGGCTACTTCATTGCCAGCGACCACCAGGACCAGCAACTGGTCGTGGCCGACGCGCGCACTGGCGCCGTCGTCGATCGAGTGTCGCTGGCTGCAGGCCCGGACTATGTCCGCAATGTGGCGCCGCTGCACGAAATCTGGGTCAGTGAACCGCGCGCCGCTCAGATTCAGCGATTCGCCATACACACCGGCCCGCATACGCTGACCCTGTCGCCGGCCGGCATGGTCGCCGTTCCCAAAGGCCCCGAATCCCTGGTCATCGATGCCGCCAACAACCGCGCCTACACCAATCAGTGGCGCGGGAAGACGGTTGCAATCAACCTGCGATCGGGCCGCATCGTGGCCCAATATGCCAACACCTGCCATGGCGCCAGTGGCTTGGCACTGGCGGCGAAACGGGGGCTGCTGTTTGTCGGCTGCAAGGAAGGCCGGGTCGTTGCCCTGGATCTGGATCACCAAGGCAAGATCGTGGCCAGTGCGCCGACCGGACGGGGTGTGGACATCATCGCCTGGAACCCCGTGCTTGCACAGTTGGCTGTTCCAGCTTGGGGCAGTGCAAACCTGACCATACTCGGCCTCGGTGCGGATGACCATCTCACCGTGCTGGCCCGCGGGCCAGCCGAACACGGCTCACATTGCGTTGCCGTGGCCCCGACGACCGGCGCGATCTATGTGTGCGATCCGCATCAGGGCACGCTGCTGCGTTATCATATTCGAAGCTAATCGTCTGGTTTTCAACTATCTAATAATAAGTGTCGAGTTCATGTGTGCCAAGAAAGCAGTGATCATGGTGATGGATTCCTTTGGCATCGGCGCTACCGAAGATGCGTTTCGATACGGCGACGAAGGGGCCGATACGTTGGGCCACATCGTTGAACGCGCTCATGCGGGACATGCGGAAGGATCGATGAATGGCCGCCACGGAGACCTCAGGCTGCCTTGTCTCGACTCCATGGGTCTATCAAAGGCAGCATGCCTGAGTCGCGGTGAACGCTGTTTAGCGTCACCCCTGAGCTCGGAAAAAAAGCTGATCGGAGCGTATGGTTATGCGGTACCGCGGAGCGTGCCCAAGGACAGCACTGCGGGCCATTGGGAGATTGCTGGATTGCCAACGCTCGTCGATTGGGGTTATCTATGTACGCAAGGAGAAAAAACATTCCCCAAAGCTCTGACTGAAGCACTGATTGAACAAGGCGGGTTGCCTGGGCTGATCGAATGCGGCCACGCTTCCGGGACCGAGGTAATCAAGCAGTTTGGTGAGGAACACATCAAAACCGGCAAACCAATTGCATATACTTCGGCAGATAGTGTTTTCCAAATAGCTGCGCATGAAGATGCTTTTGGCTTGGCTCGGTTATATGAATTGTGCGGAATCGCCCGCAAGCTGGTTGACAGATACCAGATAGCACGTGTTATTGCGCGACCTTTCGTTGGTACTTTAGCTGAAGGTTTCAGTAGAACTCATAATCGAAGAGATTTCTCAATGCCGCCAAACGATGAGACGTTGCTCGATGTTTTATCCATGAGCGGTGTGCAAGTGATCGGCATCGGCAAGATATCGGATCTTTTTGCGGGGCAAGGTATAAGTAATTCAATAGATTCCACGGACTTGGATTTGGTGGTGGATGCGGTTATAGAGAACTTGAGCCGGGTGCACGATACATCACTAATATTTGCCAATCTGACCGATTTCGATTCTAAATACGGTCATCGCCGCGACGTTATTGGTTATGCCACTGAATTAGAGCGTTTCGACAAGCGCCTGCCTGAAATCATCAGTGCATTAGGCAAGAATGATATTCTAATCATAACGGGCGACCATGGCTGTGATCCGACGCATAAGGGCACTGATCATACCCGGGAACACGTCCCTGTTCTAGTGGCCGGCAATGGGTTTGTCAATCGTTGCCTGGGCCGGTTTGCATCATTCACAGAAATCGGCAAGTTGGCGGCGGTTCATTTGGGTATGACAGCCCATGATTTAGATAAATTCTTCGAGATGAAAAGAAATGATTGTTGATGACAAGAAGCAATATCATACAGGTCTCACACGTTCTCAGATCGGCAATGCCGAGTTTGCCATACTACCGGGCGATCCCGGCCGGGTTCCGGAACTTGCCAAGGCGCTTGACAAGAATGCCAGAGCAATTCACATGCATCGGGAATACAATTCGTGGGTGGCGGTCATAGACAGTGTCCCGGTTTTGGTGTGTTCAACTGGCATTGGTGGTCCGTCTACCGCGATTGCGGTTGAGGAATTAGCGCAACTTGGCGTCAAGAATTTCATTAGAGTTGGCACGACCGGATCAATTCAGAAGAATATTGAATTCGGCGACATTGTGATCAGCTTGGCGGCGGTTCGGCTAGACGGGGCATCGACACATTACGCGCCCATTGAATACCCTGCCGTGGCTTCGCTGTGGCTAACGAATGCCTTAGTTAACGCTGCCAAGCAACTGGGAATTCCCTTTCATGTCGGAATTACAGCCTCCTCGGATACATTTTGGCCGGGACAAGAGAGGTATGACAACTATTCAGGTTATGTGTTACGCCGATTCCAAGGCTCTGTTGAGGAGTGGCGTAAGCTAAATGTCACTAATTTCGAAATGGAAGCAGCAACCCTGTTTACCATGTGCAGTGCCTTTGGGCTTTCAGCGGCATGCCTCTGCGGCGTGATTGCGAAGAGAACGGAGTCCGAAGAGGTAAACCTTGAAGCTTATGCTATGGCGTTTAGCCGATTGGCAAAAATTATTAGAGGTGCAATCACAAACCATCCTAATTATCTATAAGTCGCATCCGCAGTTAGCATCTGCTACGGCGGCGGCGGGAGCATAGGGCATTCTTGACCTTGCCGAGTGCGGTTGTTGACTCCTTTGGAGGTGGGCTACGCTGGCGGGGCCGCCAACACTCGCGGCACATGCAGTCGGCGGCGATGACCCCCGCGCCGCTTGCAGAGGGCAACGCCGCCAACAGAAACTAGACTCCATTCACCTCACCCGACTGCGTCGCCGCCTGCTGGCCTCACATCAACCGGAACACCGCCATCCGTTTACCGGAATATGCAATCATGATCATTGCGCCATCGCGATTGCGCTTAGCGTGTCGGCGTAATCTCCACGGAAGCCCGATCCGCGTATGAAAACCATCAAGTTACGCCTCATCGTCCTGAATTTCCTGGAGTTCTTTGTCTGGGGGTCCTGGCTGACCACCCTCGGTGCGTACTGGTTCCTCACCAAACACTGGTCAGCCAGCGATTTCGGTGCAGTGTTCTCAACCATGGGCATCGCCTCGCTGTTCATGCCCTCGCTGATGGGCATCGTCGCCGACAAGTGGATCAATGCCGAACGCCTGTACGGGATCCTGCATCTGCTCGGTGCCTGCATGCTGTTCGTGGTGCCGCTGATCGACAATCCCACGACGTTGTTCTGGGTAATGCTACTCAATGTGTGCTTCTACATGCCGACCATCTCCCTGTCGATCACGGTGTCCTACAACGCGCTGAAGAACGCTGGTGCGGACGTGGTCCGGGATTTTCCGCCGATCCGCGTGTGGGGCACGATCGGTTTCATCGTCGCCATGTGGACCATCAGCTTGCTGCATATTGAGAAGAGCGCCAGCCAGTTCTATGTGGCCGGCACATCCGCTGTGCTGCTCGGCCTGTACTCGTTTAGCCTGCCGCGTTGCCCGCCTCGCGACGTGCGCCGCGATTCGCTGATCGATGCCTTGGGCCTACGTGCGTTCAAGTTGCTGAAGAACTACAACATGGCCGTGTTCTTCCTGTTCGCCATGGCGCTGGGGGCCTCGCTGCAGCTGACCAATGCTTATGGTGATACCTTCCTGCACAGCTTCGCCAACGTACCCGCCTATCGCGGCCTGCTCACCGTGCGCTACCCGAACATCGTGCTGTCGATCTCGCAGATGTCGGAAACCGTGTTCATCCTGACCATCCCCTTCTTTCTCAGACGCTTCGGCATCAAGACCGTGATGCTGATGAGCATGTTTGCCTGGGTGCTGCGTTTTGGCCTGTTCGCCTACGGCAACCCCGACGGACTGCTGTGGATGATCGTTTTGTCCAACCTTGTCTACGGCATGGCCTTCGATTTTTTCAACATCTCCGGTTCACTGTTCATCGAAGGACAGGCCGATCCCAGTATCCGCGCCAGCGCGCAGGGACTGTTCATGATGATGACAAATGGCTTCGGCGCAGTGCTCGGCAGCTCGATCAGCGGGCTGCTCATCAGCCGTTACTTCACGCTAGCTGATGGCCAACTCGATTGGCATGGCATCTGGCTGACGTTCGCCGCCTACTCCCTGATCGTGGCGGTGTTGTTCGCGATCCTGTTCCGCTACAAGCATGTGCGAAATGACCCGACTAAGGCTGTCGACCTTTAAAGCATTAGCGGGCTGTCAGAGAGTTCCACGGGTGTGCTGTGGTCATAGATGCCGTAGAGTGCCCTCGAGCGCGATCATCCGATCCGCGAGTTGCGCGCACTGGTGGACACGACCCGGGCGAATTGGGTGACGTGCTAGCCGCTTATGACCTGCAAGTAATCAGTTCCCCCAAGCCCGCGAAACGGGCAAGGTGTTCTTGAAAACAAATAATTACAGTTTTATTTCTTGCAAGGAAGGAGCTTCCTCTACAGAGCGGTTTGCAAAACCGCTCCGGCACATGGATGTGCCGCCGCGACGAGTACGCAAGTGCTGGTCGCGACAAAGGCGGCGCGGCTTTGCTGCGCCCGGTTGCTTGCAAACCGCGGCAGGATGCCCGGTTTTGCAAACTGATCTAAATTCACTTTGATGAGTCAGCCCGTGTAACAAACAACAGTTAGAGGATAAGGCCCGTGACGGCATTACATCTGAACGCGGCAAGCGGTGATATTGCTCCGTTAGTTTTCTTGCTCGGAGATCCGATACGGGCAAAGAGAATGGCGAGTATGCTTTCTGCAGCAAGAAAGGTTTCAAATATTCGTGGAATGCCATGTTTTACAGGAATGCTCCGCAATGGAATGGAAGTTTCTGTACAGGCAACAGGCATGGGTATACCGTCACTGCTGATCTATGCAAATGAACTAATTGACAGCTATTGTGCAAAAACGTTGATCAGGGTGGGCACATGCGGCACGACAAATGAGCGTGTAGCTCTTGGTGATTTATTCGTCCCAACTAGTGCGGTATCAGACTCAGGTATTCTGCCAGCCCCAGCACCCGCTCTCGTCACTCCATCGGCGCATGAGTTGGTTGTAAAAATTTACTCCTGTGCAAAAATGAGGACTGATAAAACTCCATCGCGTGTTCACAAAGGGAAAGTTTTTTCTACGGATTTGTTTTATAAATGGGATAACAAAGAGATGCAGGACTTTGATAGCGATGTCCTTGGAATAGAGATGGAGTCTGCCGGATTGTTCTGGTTAGGGCACATGAAAAACGTATCGACAGCAGCATTGTTAACAGTCACGGATAAAATAAATGTAGATGAACATTGGCCACCAGCCATGCGTGCAACTGGTGTAGACACCATGCTTGCTATTGCGTTAGAGGTTGCTTCTTCTGTTTAATCAGGTCTTCTATGGATCAGTTTGCAAAACCGGGCATCCTGCCGCGGTTTGCAAGCAAACGGGCGCGGCAAAGCCGCACCACCTTTGTCGCGACAAACACTTGAGTGCTCGTCGCGGCGGCACATCCATGTGCCGGGGCGGTTTTGCAAACCGCTCTATGGAATGTCTGAACAAGTTCAGACCTTCCCCAAGCCATGGATGGCTTGTCGCGTATCGAGCACGCAATTGCTTGATGCAGCGTAGCCCTATTGGGTGAGAGTCAGGTTCAACCATGTCTTGATGTCAGGGGTCAATGAGCGCGGCAGCCGCCTTCAGCCAGCCAACTCATTGATGGCCAGCGGAAAGATGTGGGGAAACCCCAGCTCCAGAGGCCTGCGGCGAACCGTGAGGGTTCTCACCCTCCCTTGATCGCTGCGATCCAACCGCATCGCAGAACGAGCCACTTGCGCACATCAAACTTGGCGGAGAGGGAGGGATTGCTCGGCGCATCCTGCGCCTCACCCCGCGCGCAAGCGCGGGGCTGCCTGCGGCATCCGCAGGCGTTCCTGACGCCTGCGTCGAACCGCGAGGGTTCTCACCCTCCCTTGATTGCTGCGATCCAACCGCATCGCAGAACGAGCCACTTGCGCACATCAAACTTGGCGGAGAGGGAGGGATTGCTCGGCGCATCCTGCGCCTCACCCCGCGCGCAAGCGCGGGGCTGCCTGCGGCATCCGCAGGCGTTCCTGACGCCTGCGTCGAACCGCGAGGGTTCTCACCCTCCCTTGATCGCTGCGATCCAACCGCATCGCAAGACGAGCCACTTACGCACATCAAACTTGGCGGAGAGGGAGGGATTCGAACCCTCGGTGGGCGTGAGCCCACGGCAGTTTTCAAGACTGCTGCCTTAAACCGCTCGGCCACCTCTCCGTAGACCATCGCATGCGCTGACGGCGTCGAAGCCGCGCGCATTCTCGCATCCCGGCGCGAAACGCGCACATGGACGCTGCCCTTTGCAATCGCCAACTGGCGGGGCCGAGGCGCAAGCACGGCCCTGTGCGCTTTGTCGCCGATCTTGCGCCGCGCGCAGTGACGTACGCATCGCATTTATCCCGCCAGCACGCGGCGTACGACCTCTTCGATCATGGCCTCCAGCGCGTCCTGATCGCTGTGCAGGTGCACCTCGGGCTGCTCGGGCGGCTCGTAGGGCGAATCGACGCCGGTGAAGTTGCTGAGCCGGCCGGCGCGCGCCTTGGCATACAGGCCCTTCACGTCACGCGCCTCGCATACCGCCAGGGGCGCATCGACGAACACCTCGACGAACTCATCCGCGCCGAAACGCTCGCGCGCCATGCGCCGCTCGGCGCGGAACGGCGAGATGAAGGCCACCAGCACGATCAGCCCGGCATCGACCATCAGCCGCGCCACCTCGGCCACGCGGCGGATGTTCTCGACGCGATCCTCGGCGGTGAAGCCCAGATCGCGATTGAGGCCGTGGCGCACATTGTCGCCATCCAGCAGATAGGTGCGGTGACCGAGCGCGAACAGACGCTTTTCCACGGCGTTGGCCAGCGTCGACTTGCCCGAACCGGACAGACCGGTGAACCACAGGCAACGCGGCCGCTGGCCGTTTTGCGCGGCGCGCGCGGCGCGGTTCACATCCACATGCTGCCAGTGGATGTTGCTGGCGCGGCGCAGCGCGAAATTGATCATGCCCGCGCCCACCGTGGCATGGCTGATGCGGTCGATCAGCACGAAGCCGCCCAGCGCGCGGCTGTGCGCATAGGGCGCGAAAGCCAGCGCCTGATCGAGGCTGAGCTGGCAGGAACCGACCTCGTTGAGTCGCAGGGTGCGCGCCGGCAGCGCGTCCTGCGTGTCGACATCGATCTTGTGGCGGATCTCGGTGACCTGCGCCAGCGCGCGGGCGCTGCCCAGGCGCAGCTCGTAGGGACGCCCGGGCAGCAGCGGCGCCTCGCTCATCCACAGCAGGTGACAGGCGAACTGATCGGCGACCTCGGGCGGCGCGTTGGCGGCGGCGATCACGTCGCCGCGCGCGATGTCGCAGGCCTCGACCAGGCTCAGGGTGACCGCGGCGCCGGCCTCGGCCTGGTGCACGTCGCGCCCGGCATCGAGCACGCGCGCCACCGTGGCGCGCAGTCCCGCCGGCCACACGCTGACGGCATCGCCGACACGCACGCGACCCGCGGCCAGGGTGCCGCAGTAGCCGCGAAAATCCGCGTGCGGACGATTGACCCACTGCACTGGCAGGCACAACGGCGCGGTGGGCGACAAGGCCTGCGGCGTCGCCGCGTGCAGCGCTTCGAGCAGGCTCGGACCGCGGTACCAGGGCATGCGCGCGCTGCGTTGCACGAGGTTGTCGCCGTGCACCGCCGCCAACGGCAGCGCCGTGACCTGGGTGATGCCAAGACGCGCGGCCAGCGTGGCGTAATCGCGCGCGATCGCGGCAAACCGTGCCTCGGCGTAGTCGACGCGATCCATCTTGTTGACCGCCAGGAGCACCTGGCGGATGCCCATCAGCGCGCAGATGTAGCTGTGCCGCCGTGTCTGCCGCAGCAGGCCCTTGCCGGCATCGACCAGCACGATGGCCAACTCGGCAGTGGACGCGCCGGTGGCCATGTTGCGCGTGTACTGCTCGTGGCCGGGACAGTCGGCGACGATGAAGGCGCGCGCCGGAGTGGCGAAATAGCGGTAAGCGACGTCGATGGTGATGCCCTGCTCGCGCTCGGCTTCGAGGCCATCGAGCAGCAACGCGTAATCCAGCGCCTCGCCTTGCGTGCCGAAGCGGCGGCTGTCGCGCGCCAGTTGTTCGAGCACGTCCTCGGGCAGCGCGCCGGTGTCGGCCAGCAGGCGCCCGATCAGGGTGCTTTTGCCGTCGTCCACGCTGCCGCAGGTGATCAGACGCAGCAGGGTTTGCGTTGCTGCCGCGGCCATCAGAAATGCCCCTCGCGTTTCTTCTGCTCCAGCGAGGTGCCGGCGGTGGCATCCAGCACGCGCCCGGCGCGCTCGGAGCGGCGGCTGCGCTGCATCTCGTCGATGATCGCATCGAGCGTATCGGCATCGGATTCGCTGGCAACCGTCAGCGGATAGCAGCCCAGCGAGCGGAAGCGCACGCGCCTGCGCATGGGCTGCTCACCGGGATGGAGCGGCAGGCGATCATCATCGACCATGATCAGCGCGCCCTCGCGCTCGACCACCGCGCGCTCGGCGGCGAAGTACAGCGGCACCACTTCGATCTTTTCGCGGCGGATGTAGCGCCACACGTCCAGTTCGGTCCAGTTGGACAGCGGGAACACGCGCATGCTTTCGCCCGGCGCGAGGCGGGTGTTGTACACATTCCACAGCTCCGGGCGCTGCTGGCGCGGATCCCAGCGCTGCTGCGCGTTGCGGTGCGAGAAGATGCGCTCCTTGGCGCGCGATTTCTCCTCGTCGCGGCGCGCGCCGCCGATCGCGGCATCGAAGCCGTGCTGCGCCAAGGCCTGGCGCAGCGCGGCCACCTTCATCACGTCCACGTGCACGCTGGCGCCATGGCTGATCGGGCCGATGCCCTGGCGCACGCCGTCCTCGTTGGTGTGCACGATCATGCGCACATCGGGCGCGGCGGCGATGCGATCGCGAAACGCGATCATCTCGCGGAATTTCCAGCCGGTGTCGACATGCAGCAGCGGCAGCGGCAGCGGCGCCGGCGCGAACGCCTTGCGCGCCAGATGCAGCAGCACCGAGGAGTCCTTGCCGATCGAATACATCAGCACCGGCTTGCGGAAACACGCCAAGGTCTCGCGCAGGATGTGCACGGACTCGGCTTCGAGCCAATCGAGCAGATCCATCAGCCGGAGCGCCCGTACTTGTCTTCGAAGCGCACGATGTCGTCCTCGCCCAGATAGCTGCCGGACTGCACCTCGATCAATTCCAGTGCCACCTTGCCGGGGTTTTCCAGACGGTGCACGGTACCCAGCGGAATGAAGGTGCTCTGGTTCTCGCCGAGCAGGAAGGTTTCCTCGCCGCGGGTCACGCGCGCGGTGCCGCTGACCACGATCCAGTGCTCGGCGCGGTGGTGGTGCATCTGCAGCGACAGCGTGGCGCCGGGCTTGACGGTGATGCGCTTGACCTGGAAGCGCGCATCGGCATCGACCGAATCGTAGGCGCCCCAGGGGCGGTACACCTTGCGGTGCCAGATGGCCTCGCTACGCGCGCTCTGCTTGAGCTGCTGCGCCACGGCCTTGACCTCCTGCACGCGTTCCTTGCGCGCCACCAGCACGGCATCGTCGGTGTCCACCACCACCACGTCGTCGAGCCCGACCAGCGCGATCAGGCGCTTGTCGCTCCACGCATAGGTGTCGCGACAGTCCAGCGCCAGCACGTCGCCACGATGCGCGTTGCCCTGGGCGTCGCGCGCCGCCACCTGCCACAACGCCGACCACGAACCGACGTCGCTCCAGCCGATGTCCACCGGCAGCACCGCGGCATGCGCGGTTTTTTCCATCACCGCGTAGTCGATGGAATTGGCCGGGCAGGCCTTGAACGCGGCCGCGTCCAGGCGCAGGAAATCGCTATCGCGCTTGCCCGCATCCAGTGCCGCGCGGCAGGCGGCGAGCATGGCCGGCTGCTGGCGCTGCAGCTCATCCAGATAGCGCTGCGCACCGAACAGGAACATGCCGCTGTTCCAGTAATGATCGCCCGCGGCCAGGTACTGCGCGGCGTGCACGGCATCGGGTTTCTCGACGAAACGCGCGACCGCGCGCACGCCCTCGCCCGGCGCCGCCTTGATGTAGCCGTAGCCGGTTTCCGGCGTTTGCGGCAGCACGCCGAAGGTCACCAGCCTGCCGGCCGTGGCCGCCGCCAGCGCAGCCCGCACCGCGGCACGAAACCCGGCCGCATCGGCCACCACGTGATCAGTAGGCAGCACCAGCAGCAAGGCATCGCCGCCGTGCTGATGCAACGCCTCCAGCGCCGCCACGGCGATGGCCGGCGCGGTGTTGCGACCGACCGGCTCGAGCAGCAACGCCGCCGGCGTGCAACCAACCTCGCGCAATTGCTCGGCGACCATGAAGCGGTGTTCCTCGTTGGCCACCGCCAACGGCGGCGCCACGTCCAGTCCATCCAGACGCAGCCAGGTTTCCTGCAGCAGCGAGTGCGCGCCGGTCAACGCCAGGAACTGCTTGGGATAGGCCTCGCGCGACAGCGGCCACAAACGCGTGCCGGAGCCACCGGAAAGCAATACGGGAACCAGATTCATCGTTGCCAGGCCCATCCGGAAAAGGGACACGTTGTGGCCCGCGAGTGTACCTGCAAGGCCGGCCGCGACGTGGCGCGGCGGCTGGAATCGGGGCGAAACCGCCTACAATCGCAACACACCCCGCCCATCACGGCCCACGCATGAAAACCCTGCTGATCTATGACCGTCCCGTGGCCCTCAACCGCGAGACCCACCGTCACCTGCGCCTGCGCGCCAATGACCGCTTCCTGCACGTCGCCGCGCTGAATGCGCTGCCGCTGGTGGGCTTCGAGTTCGCCGTGGCCGTGCGTGACCACCCGATCGTGTTCGCCGGCGAGAGCGCCGCGCTGGCCCTGCCCGTGGCGCTGGTCGGCCTGCGCGGCGGCGAGAACCTGCACGTGCAGCGCGACGGGCACTGGAGCGAGAGCTACATCCCCGCCTTCGTGCGCCGCTATCCCTACGCGCTGGCCGCCGATGGCGAGCGCTTCCAGGTGGTCCTCGACGAGGCCTGGCCGGGTTTCAACACCGAGGAAGGCGATCCGCTGTTCGACAGCGAGGGCAACGAGAGCGAATCGCTCAAGCACACGCTGGCTTTTCTCGAGGAATACCAGAGCCACATCCGCGCCACGCAGGCGTTCATGGGCGAGCTGAATCGTCTCGACCTGCTCGAATCCAGGCAACTGCAACGCGCCGTCAGCGCGGGCGAAGAGGCGCAGGTGCTCACCGGCCTGTGGATGATCAACGAGGACAAGCTCAAGGCACTGCCGGCGGATCAGGCGCAGGCGCTGCTGAAAAACGGCGCGCTGGGCTGGATTTATGCGCACTTGCTGTCGCTGGTGAATCTCGATCGCCTGAATGCGCGTCTCGGGCAGCGCATCGAGGCCGAGAAGTCCGCCGCCTGAACGATATGTCGATGCCCACGGCCACGACCGGGCACATGCCCGCGCCGAGATCCTTCGGCTTGCGCCTCGGGATGATGGCTGGCATCCCGGTGCTGGCGCGATGACACCTTGCTGCCCGGCCATCCCGAGCCATGCGCGGGATCTCGGCACCCCGGCGCAGTGCAATCCATCCGGTTCTCCAGGCGCGGCGCGAGCGACGCGCGCTGTCAGGCTGAGCGCATCGCATGCACTGCGCGTATTTTGAATCCGCCCGCTGCCGATCCTGCACGTGGCTGCCGCGGCTTTATGCGGCGCAGTTGGCGTCCAAGCAACAGGCCGCGCGCAACGCGCTGGGCGATGACCCCGGCGTGCACTGGCTGGCCCCGGTCGCCAGCGCCGAAAGCGGCTTTCGCAACCGCGCCAAGATGGTGGTCGGCGGCAGCATCGAGGCGCCCGTGCTGGGATTGCCGGATGCCGGCGGCGCGGGCGTCGATCTGGAGGATTGCGCGCTGTATCCGGCCGCGTTGCGCGCCGCGTTCGCGCCGCTGCGGCGGCTGATATCCGCCGCGCGCATCGCGCCCTACCACGTGCCCGGGCGCCGCGGCGAGCTGAAGTTCGTGCTGGTCACCGTGGCCGAGGATTCCGGCATGCTGATGCTGCGCTTCGTGCTGCGCTCGCGCGAGGCGCTGGGGCGCTTGCGCAAGCATCTGCCGCAGTTGCAGGCCGAGCTGCCGCAGGCGCGCGTGCTCAGCGCCAACTTGCAGCCGTTGCACCAGGCGTTGCTGGAAGGCCCCGAGGAAATCCTGCTGGGCGATACGGATGCGCTGCCGCTGCGCGTCAATGCGCTGACCCTGTACGTGGGTCCGCAGGCGTTCCTGCAGACCAACACGCAAGTCGCCGCGGCGCTGTACCGGCAGGCGCGCGCGTGGGTGCAGGAAATCGACCCGCCCGCGCTGCTGGACCTGTATTGCGGCAACGGGGGTTTTGCCCTGCACTGCGCCGATGGGCGGCGCGCGGTGCTGGGCATCGAAAACAGCGCGGCGGCGGTGGCATTGGCGCAACGCGCCGCGCAGCACGCGAGCCTGCCGCGCGTGCGCTTCGAGGTTCACGATGCCGCGCGAGGCGCTGCGGCGCTGGGCGCGCTGCCGCCGCTGGTCATCGTCAATCCGCCACGGCGCGGACTGGGCGCGGAATTGTGCGCCACGCTGCAAGCATCGAGCGCGCGCTGGCTGATTTATTCGAGTTGCAACGCCGAGACTCTGGCGCGCGATCGGGCCGCCCTGCCCGGCTTCCGCGCGCGCCGTGCGCAGGTGCTGGACATGTTTCCGCACACCGCGCACTTTGAACTGCTGTGCCTGCTGGAGCGCGCCGCATGAGCGCGCGGACCCTGGCACTGCTGCGCTTGTGGGTGCTGCCGCTGGCGCTGACCGTGCTGTGCGCGCTGCTGCAGGCGCTGCACGCGGCACCGTTGCTGCGCTACCAGCGCGGCGCTATCGCGCACGGCCAGTGGTGGCGCCTGCTGACCGGCAATTTCGTGCACCTGGGCTGGGGCCATCTGGCGCACGATCTGCTGGGACTGTGGCTGATCTGGGCGCTGTTCGGGCGCGCGCTGACGCTGCGCGCGTGGGTCGCACTGGTGTTGTGGGATGGCCTGGCGATCGGTCTGGGCCTGTTCGCATTCAGCCCGACGGTGCACTGGTACGTGGGTATCTCGGCGATTCTTTACGGCATCTTCACCGTGGGCTGCCTGGCCAACCTGCGCACGCGGCCATGGTATTCCGGCCTCTTGCTGGCCGGGATGCTGGCACTGATCGGCTGGAGCGTGCTGCGCGGTCCGCTGGCGGCACAGGACTGGGGCATGGACGGTCCGGTGCTGCCGATCGCGCATTTGTATGGTGCAACGGGCGCCGCACTCTTTATGCTAGTCCGCTGGGGCTGGATCAGCCGGCGCAAGGCGCCGCATGGGGAGCACGATGAATAACCAGCGGTTTGCCGCACACCTGCCGCGCCCGGCGCACATCATCGGGGTGCTGGTGCTGCTGTTGCTGCTGCTGGCGGGCTGGAACCTGTGGCGTCTGGGCATGCTGATCCGCGCCACGCGCGCCGCCGCCGCGCAGGCCGCGGCCGAATTCAGCGCGACGCCCACGCTGAGCCCGCAGCAAGCATGGCAGCGCTTGCTGGCCGCGCACCTGTTCGGCGCGCCGGTGCTGGGCAGTGCGCCGCCGACCACGCTGCCGCTGAAGCTCGAAGGCGTGTGGGCCGATGCCAGCGGGCGCGGCTATGCCATCATCGCCGCCGACAGCAGCCCGGCCAAGGTTTATGCACAAGGCGCGGCGCTGCCCTACGGCGCCAGCCTGCAGCGCGTGCTGAGCGATGGCGTGCTGCTGGATACCAGCGCCGGCACGCAAAGCCTGGCCTTGATCAAGCACGCCGACGGCGCTGACAACGCCGATGCGGGACTGGCGCCCGCGCCGGAACCGGCGACCCTGGCCAACGCGCCGCGGCCGCCCGGCATGCATGCGCCCATGCCGGAGCCCGCGGGCGCGCCGCTGCCGCGCGGGCCGCTGCAGGTCGGCGATATCGCCAACGGCATGCCCATCGAGCGCCAGGGCCATTTGGCCGGTTACGTGCTCAGTCCGGGCGCGAACGCGCAGGCCTTCGCCAGGCTCGGGCTGCGCCCCGGCGACGTGCTGGTCAGCATCAACGGCCAGCCGCTGGGCGACGCCGCGCTGAGCAGCGTGCAGTTGCGCGAGGCGCTGCAGCAGGGCAACGCGCAAATCGTCGTCGAGCGCAATGGCCAGACGATCAACCTCAGCCCGCAGATCAAGCCGCGATGAGCCGCATCGCAACCACGACACCGCCCACGCAACAGCGCCCGTCCGCGGCATGCACGCGCCGGCCTGATGCGTTCAATCCACGTTGCGACCGCGAGTCATCATGAAGCGCACCCCGCCCGTACTCTCCCACCTGCTGCTGCTTGCTCTCGGCCTGCTGCTGTCGCGCAATGTCATCGCGCAGCAGGATGCGCCGCCGCCGCCGCTCGCGTCCGCCGCGGCGCAGGACGTCACGCTGAACTTGCGCAACGTCGATATCCGCACCCTGATCGACACCGTGTCCAAGGCCACCGGCATCAATTTCGTGGTCGACCCGCGCGTGCGCGGCAACGTCACCGTGGTGTCGTCCACGCCGATGGACCGCGACGCGCTGTATCAGGTGTTCCTGTCGGTGCTGGAGGTGTACGGCTATGCCGCGGTGCCGTCCGGCCCGGTGGTCAAGATCGTGCCCTCGATCAACGCGCGCCAGACCCTGCAATTGCACGGTCAGGGCGAGGCGCTGATCACCCGCGTGATCCACGTCAGCACCGTGCCGGTGGCGCAGTTGCTGCCGCTGCTGCGCCCGCTGCTGCCGCCGCAGGCGGTGCTGTCGGCGTACCCGCCGGGCAACGTGCTGATCGTCACCGACCGCGCCGCCGACATCGATGGCATCGTCAAGCTGGTGCGGCAACTGGACAACCCGGCCAACGGCGGCGTCAGCATCGTGCAGCTCAGGCACGCTTCGGCCGAGCAGGTGGCGCGCACGCTGAACGCGCTGCAAAGCAGCGCTGCCGGCGAAGGCGGCATGCCGCCGGTGCCTGTGGTCGCCGATGCGCGCAGCAACAGCATCCTGATCGCCGGTGATCCGGCGGCGCAGGCGCGCATGCGCGCGCTGATCCAGCAGCTCGATGTGTCGCTGCCCGCGGCCGGCAATTCGCAGGTGATCTTCCTGCGCTACGCCAAGGCCGAGGCCATGGCCAAGCTATTGCAGCAAGTCGTGCAGACCCAGGAGAAAACCTCGGAAAAGGCCAAGTCCGCGCCGGAATCGCCGATCAACATCCAGGCCGATGTCACCAACAACGCGCTGATCATCACCGGGCCGCCGGATCGCGTGCGCGACCTGCAGCAACTGGTGCGCCAGCTCGATGTGCGGCCCAAGGAAGTGCTCATCGACGCGATCATCGCCGAGGTCTCCGGCGACCTGTCCCGGCAACTCGGCGCGCAGATCGCGGTGCTGCCCAGTGTCGGCTCGACGCAAAATCCGGTCGCCGTGAGCAATTTCACCAACGGCGCGCTGCCGCTGGCGACCCTCGCCGGCGGCGCCAGCGCCATCGGTCAGGCGCTGGCCGCATCGCCCGGGGTTTTCCTGGGCTTCGGCAGCAACCGCAGCGGACAGGCGCGTTACGGCCTGCTGCTCAACGCGCTGCAATCCAACTCGGCCACCAACATCCTGTCCACGCCCAGCCTGATGACGCTGGACAACAAGCAGGCCGAGATCGTGGTCGGCCAGGACGTACCCTTCGTCACCGGCAGCTACAGCACCACGCTCAATCAGGGCGGCGGCGGCACGGTCACCAGTCCGTTCCAGACCATCGAGCGCAAGAAAGTCGGCATCACCCTCAAGGTCACGCCGCAGATCAACGAGGGCGACAGCGTGCGCCTGAAGCTGGATCTCACCGTATCCAGCATCGCGCCCTCGATCAGCGGCGCGGTCGATCTGATCACCAACACGCGCCAGGTCAAGACCGTGGTGATCACCGACAACGGCGCGATCGTGGTACTGGGCGGGCTGATCCAGGACAGCTACACCAACTCGGTGCAGAAGGTGCCGCTGCTCGGCAGTCTGCCGTTCATCGGACGCCTGTTCAGCTCGACCTCGCGCCAGTTGCAGAAGCAGAACCTGATGATCTTCCTGCATCCGGTGATCATCGATACGCAAAACGCCGCGAACGCCTACACCGCCGAAAAATACCGCATCCTGCGCCAGCAGTCGGCCCGCGCCGCCAACAACCGCAATTCGATGCAGCAGCAACCGCTGCCGACGCACTTGCGCCAGTTCGTGCCGGCACCGGCCAGCAGCGGCGTGGCGCCGGCCACGGCGGTGAGCGTGGCGCCGGCGCCCGCTGCCAGCGTCGGCGCACGTAGCGCGCCGCTGCTCGCGCCGGCCGCCGCGGCCAGCGCCCCGGCACCCGCCCGCAGCACGCACGGCGGCTGATCCATGCGCATCGGCACACCCCGCGCCCAGCCCGTGGCGCCTCTGCCGGCAGCGCCACCCGCGCTGCCCGGCTACGCCTGGGCCAAACGCCACGGCATGCTGGTGAGCATGGATGGCGCGCAGGCGCGCGTGCGCCATCGCGGCGCGCCGGAGCCGCAGGCACTGAGCGAACTCGCGCGCGTGCTCGGCTGCGCGCTGCAGCTCGAGGCGCTGTCCGACGCCGACTTCGCGCGCGCGCTGGCCGCCGCGTATGGCGACAATGCCCCCGGCGGCGCGCAGGCCACCATGGAGGACCTCGGCGACGGACTCGACCTCGCCGCCATCGCCTCGTCGCTGCCCGAGCCGGAAGACCTGCTGGAGAGCCAGGACGACGCGCCGATCATCCGCCTGATCAACGCCATCCTCGCGCAGGCGGTGCGCGAGGGCGCCTCGGACGTGCATCTGGAGCCTTTCGAAACCCGCCTCAGCGTGCGCCTGCGCGTGGACGGCATGCTGCGTGAAATCCTCGAACCACCGCGCGCGCTGGCCGGCACGCTGGTGTCGCGCATCAAGGTCATGGCGCGTCTGGACATCGCCGAAAAACGCCTGCCGCAGGACGGACGCATCAGCTTGCGCATCGCCGGGCGGCCGGTGGACGTGCGCGTGTCCACGCTGCCCTCGGGCTACGGCGAGCGCGTGGTGCTGCGCCTGCTCGATCGCCAGGCCGGGCGCCTGGATCTGGGCGCGCTGGGCGTGGAGCCGGCCACGCGCGCGCGCTTCGCCGCGCTGATCCGCGAGCCGCACGGCATCCTGCTGATCACCGGCCCCACCGGCTCGGGCAAGACCACATCGCTGTACGCGCTGCTGACCGAACTCAACGACCGCAAGCGCAACATCCTCACCGTCGAGGATCCGATCGAATATTTTCTCGACGGCATCGGCCAGACCCAGGTCAACCCGAAAATCGATCTCGACTTCGCGCGCGGCCTGCGCGCGATCCTGCGCCAGGATCCGGACGTGGTGATGGTCGGCGAGATCCGCGATCTGGAAACCGCCGAGATCGCGGTGCAGGCCAGCCTCACCGGCCATCTGGTGCTGTCGACGCTGCACACCAACACCGCGATCGGCGCGATCACGCGCCTGCGCGACATGGGCGTGGAGCCGTACCTGCTGGCCACCAGCCTGATCGGCGTGGCCGCGCAGCGCCTGGTGCGCCTGCTGTGCCCGCACTGCAAGCGCCGCGAGACCGCCACCCCCGGCGAATGCGCGCAGCTCGGCGTGCCGGCCACGCCGGCGCCGGCGTTGTGTCACCCGGCGGGCTGCGAGCGCTGCCACGGCAGTGGCTACATCGGCCGCAGCGGCATTTACGAGGTCAGTCCGATCGACGCGCGACTGGCGCGCATGATCCACGACGGCGCCTCCGACGCCGACATGGAAACCTACGCGCGCAGCCGCGCGCCCGGCATCCGCGACGATGGCCTCAAGCGCGTGCTCGGCGGCGACACCTCGCTGGAAGAACTGCTGCGCGTCACCCGCGCCAGCGTCTGAGCCGTCCGTGCCTGCGTTCGAATACGTGGCCCTGGATGCCGCCGGCAAACGCCAGCGCGGCATGCTCGAGGGCGACACCGCGCGCCAGGTGCGGCAAAGCCTGCGCGAAAGCGGCCTCAGTCCGCTCAGCGTCGAGGCCGTCGCCGAAGGGCTCGGCGGCCCGACGCGCGGGCGGCGGCGCACGCGTCTGCCGGCCGACGAACTGGCCTTGTTCACGCGCCAGCTCGCCACCCTGCTGATCACCGGCGCGCCGCTGGCCGAGGCGCTGGGCACCGCGCTGCGCCAGACGCGCAAGCCGCGCATGCAGCGCGTCATCAGCGGCATTCGCGCGCGCGTGGTCGAAGGTCGCGGCATGGCCGTGGGCATGGCCGATTTCCCGGCCGTGTTCGACGACGTGTTCCGCGCCACCGTGGCCGCCGGCGAGCAGTCCGGCAAGCTCGATGCCGTGCTGGCGCGGCTGGCCGACTACACCGAATCGCGCCAGGCGCTGCAGCAGCGCGTGCAGCAGGCGCTGATCTACCCCAGCTTCCTGGTGATCATGGCGTTTGGCATCCTCGCCGGCCTGCTCGGCTACGTGGTACCCAAGATCGTGCAGGTGTTCACCACCATGCACGCGCAACTGCCGCTGCTGACGCGGGTGCTGATCGGCATCAGCGGATTCCTGCGCGGCTGGTGGCCGTTGCTGCTGATCGCATTGATCGCGCTGGTGCTGGGCGTGCGCGCGCTGCTGCGCCGCCCCGGCCCGCTGCAGGCGTGGCAGCGCTTCCTGCTGCGCCTGCCGTTTTTCGGGCGCCTGGTGCGCGGGCTGGAAACCGCGCGCTTCGCGCGCACGCTGAGCATCCTCACCGCCAGCGGCGTACCAATCCTCGAAGGCCTCGGCATCGCCCAGCAGGTGGTGCACAGCCTGCCCATGCGCCAGGCGCTCGGCGAGGCCACGGTGCGCGTGCGCGAAGGCTCCGGCATCGCCGCCGCGCTGGAACGCAGCGGCTATTTTCCGCCGATGGCCGTGTACCTGATCGCCAGCGGCGAAGGCGGCGGCCAGCTTGAGGCCATGCTCGAGCGCGCCGCGCAACAGCAGGAGCGCGAAGCCCAGGGTCTGATCGCGACCGCGCTGGCCCTGTTCGAGCCGATGACCATCGTGTTCATGGGCCTGATCGTGTTCATCATCGTGCTGGCCATCCTGCTGCCGATTTTCAGGCTCGACCAACTGGTGCGGTGAGGCGCGCGCCGCCGCGGCGCGGCGCCCGCGATCACATGGCTGCGTGGAGAATGTCCATGGCCAGTCCGTGGGCCGCCCGGCCCAGGCGCGTGTCGTGCGTCCACAGCGCATCGCAGCGATGCCACTGCGCGGTGGCCAGATGCAGCGCATCCGGCGGCTTCAAGCCATGGCGCGCGCGCAGCGTCGCGCCCAGCACATACACCGCATCCGGCATCGCCAACTGGCGGAACTGGCGCAGGCCTTCCTCGTAGTGGCGTTGCAACTGCAGGTTGCCGCTGCGCATCGGTTCGACCAGACATTCGAAGCGAACCAGGGGCGAAATGGCGAACTCACTGGGCGCAGCCGCGGCCATCGCGGCCTTGACCGGCAGCCCCCAGCGCGCGTCGTCCTCGAACGCGTAGATCACCAGACAACTGTCGAGATAAATCAATCCCATGCCGCGCGCTCGTGGCCGATCTCCGCCTCGATCTCGGCATGGCTGCGTCGCAGCGCTGCGGGCAGCGGATGCTGTTGCAACCAAGCCAGCACGTCGCCACCCGCGGCAGCCTCCTGCGCGCTGATCGGCACCAGGCGCGCCACCGGCACGCCGCGATTGGCGATGATGACGTCCTCGCCCGCCTGCGCACGCCGCAACAACTGCGACAACTGATTCTTCGATTCCAGTATGTTGATTTTCATGGATAATGCCCTGAATGTATCCTGCGTCGAGGCACTATAGCCTTTAATAGCCAACATGGCCAGATCAGCATAATATCGTCGCCTGCGCGACAGGTTCACATTGCGCGGATGCGGATACCGGGCTCGCTGCGCGCGCAGCGGGCAGCGGGCAGCAGCGCCGGATTACGATTTTGTATGTGGAAAGCGGGTGCGCACGCGTGCTTCACTGCCGCCGAAGGCTGACCGGGGGGAGTGGGCTTGGAACGTTGCTGCGCATGGATCGCACGCGGGCTGTCAGCCACCGCCGGCACGCTGCTGCTGGTTGGCTGCGCGCTGGCCGCGCCAGACACAAGCCCTTCTGCCCACACAGTGCCGACAGTGGCGCCCACGCGCCGCGAGGCGTTGTCGCTGCGCATCGCCACGCGGGTGATGACGCCGCACAGCCTCAACCTCGTCGTGCATCTGTTCGCGCGCAAGCCACTGGGCGCGGTGCGCGTCAGCGTGGTCGCGGCTGACCCGCGCCTCGCCATCAGCCCGGCGGTCTGCGCGTTGCAGGCGCTCGCGCCCCCCGTCGTGCACCCGCCCCAGGGCGCGCGCTTTCCACTTCCGGCCATCCCGCTGTGCAGCTTCGTGCTGCGCGCCGCGACGCCGGCGCGTTATGCGCTGACGGTTTCCGTGCGCGACGCCGCCGGCACCGATTTGATCGCACCCGTCCACACCGTCGTCACCATTCCAGGAGGATCCGCATGAAACGCATACCTTGGTGGGCCGTGCTCGCCGTGACCAGTCTGACCGCCGTCGCCGCGACCGCGCCCGGCGCGCTGCACCGCTCCGCGCGCGATCGCGCCGTGGCCGCCTGGCAGCAACGTGAATTGTCGGCGCCGAACGGCGGCTACGACGGCGCGCTGTACCAGTCCGCGCTGCGCGCACGCGCGCGCATGCTGGCGCAACACCGCGCGCAGACCAGCGCGTTCAAACCCACCGGCGCCAACCCCGCGGCCAGCCCGGCGCCCGGACAGATCAACTGGACCGAGATCGGCCCCGGCAACGTCGGCGGACGCATCAACACCATCTGGATCGATCCGTCCAACGCCCAGCACCTGATCGTCGGCGCCGCCGGCGGCGGCCTGTGGCAAAGCAACGATGGCGGCGGTTCGTGGAGCGCGGTCAGCGAATTTCCCGGCTCGCTCGCGGTTGGCGCCATCGCGCAGTTGCCCAACGGCACCCTGCTGGCGGGCACGGGCGATGAGTTCAACGAGTTCCAGCCCGGTAGCGGCATGCTCATGTCCACCGACGGCGGCAATACCTGGAGCCCGGTCGCCGACACCGCGCCGCAGTCGAACAACAACTTCTGGAGCGTGATCCTGTCCATCGCCACCAATAGCAACGGCGTGGCGCTGGCCTCGACCTGGGGCGGCATCGCACGCAGCACCGACGGCGGCAACACCTGGACGCAGGTGTGGCCCGTCGGCTCGTTCAACGCCAGCGACGATGTGGTGTTCGATCCCAACAACCCCAACAGCGCGGTGGCCGACAACGAGAACGGCGGCGTGGTCTATTCCACCGATGCCGGCCAGACCTGGACGGCGGGCAGCGGCCTGCCCGGCACCGCCGGCGCGCGCACCGCGCTGTCCTTCGATCCCAGCGTCGCCGGGTCGGTCTACGCGCTGGTGGACAACAACAACGACAGCAGCCCCAGCGGCGAGGTGTTCCATTCCACCGACGGCGGCAAAACCTGGACCCTGCTGGCCGGCACCGGCGCCTTCGTCAACGCGGTCAGCGGTACTGCCGTCGGCGCGCTGTGCGACAACTCGTTCAGCGGCAGCCCGGTCGAGTGCCAGGGCGGCTACGACAACGTCATCGACGTGCTGCCGCACACCTCCGGCACCGCGCCGACGATCTACGTCGGCGGCATCGACATCTTCAGCTCCACCGATGGCGGCAGCACCTGGACCATGTCCGGCGAGGCCTACGCCCGTACCAACCATCTGCACGCCGACCAGCATGCCTTCGCATGGAGCACCTCCAGCAACGCGTTTTATGTCGGCAACGACGGCGGGTTTTACCGACAGTTCACCAGCAACTGGCTGGCGCAGAACAGCGGCCTCGCCGTGACCCAGTTCTATGCCGTCGCCGGGCACGCCGGCACCACCGCGTCCAGCCACCTCGGCAGCAACGGCTCGCCGATCACCCCGATCGTGGCCGGCGCGCAGGACAACGGCACGCAGTTGTACACCGGCTATGTCAGCGGCGCCGCGCCGCAGCCGGACAGTTGGCAGCAGATCTTCGGCGGCGATGGCGGCCAGACCGCGGTGGACCCGGCCGACGGCAATTTCCTGTATGGCGAATACACCAACCTGAGCCTGTTCTACTCGAGCACGGGCGGCACCGCGCAGCAGTACAGCACCGAGCCGCCGGACACCGCCAACCAGAACGCCAACTTCATCGCGCCCATGGCGCTGGTGCCCAACGGCAGCACGGCGGCCACGCAGATGCTGGGTGGCGGCGCCTCGCTGTGGCTGGGCAGCAACATCCAGAATGCCAACCCGACCTGGACCGCGCTCAACGGCGTCACCCTGCCGGTGGGCAGCAGCGGCAATTACATCAGCGCCATCGGCGTCGACCCCTCCAGCAACAACAACCTGTGGGTGGGCTACGACAACGGTCAGGTCTGGCATACCACCAATGCCACCGCGGCCACCCCGATCTGGACGCAATCCGGCAGCGGCACGCTGCCGGATACCTCGGCGCACAGCCTGATGGTCAACAGTTTCTGGGTGCAGCCGGGGCAGCCGAACACGGTCTATGTCACCTACGCCGGATTTCTCAGCACCGATGACGATGTCTTCGTCAGCACCGATGGCGGCAACACGTGGACCGGCATCGGCGCGGGGTTGCCGCCCGGTCCGGTGTATTCGCTGGTCACGCATCCGGCCTACCCGCAAATCCTCTACGTCGGCACGCTGACCGGCGTGTACGCCAGCCTCGACGGCGGCCAGAGCTGGAGCGCCAGCAGCCAGGGCCCGGCCAACATCTCGGTCAATCAACTGGCGTGGTTCGATACCTCGAACCCCAGCCAACCCGTGCTGCTGGCCGCCACCGACGGGCGCGGCGCCTGGCTCGGCTCGCCGGCCTACAACCCGACGCCGACATTGACCTCGCTGACCCCGAACCAGCTCACCCTGGGCGCGAGTGCCAGCCTGGTCACGCTCGATGGCAACGGCTTTGTCGGCAACAGCAGCGTGACCCTGGATGGCGCGCCGCTGGCCGACACCTACCAGTCCGCGACGCAACTGCAAGTGACCATCCCGGCGGCGACGCTGGCGGTGTCCGGCACGCACACGCTGGTGGTGAGCAACCCGATCCCCGGAGGCGGCATCTCGGCGGGAGCCAATCTGACCGTGGCCTATCCGCCGCCCACAGTGAGCTCGCTGTCACCGGCCGCCGCGGCCATGGGCGGCGCGGCGTTCACCCTGACCGTGAATGGCAGCAACTTCCAGTCGGTCTCGAAGGTGCAGTGGAACGGCAGCGCGCTGACCACGAGCTACGTGTCGGGGAACACGCTGACCGCCAGCGTGCCCGCGGCGGATCTGGCCAGCGGCGGCTACGCCACCGTATCGGTGGTGACACCGGCACCGGGCGGCGGCAGCGCCAGCGCCAGCTTCGCGGTGGATTACCCGGTACCGATCCTCAGCGCGATCTCGCCGACCTCGGCGCAAGGCGGCGCCAGCAGCGTGACGATCACCGCCACCGGCAGCAACTTCGTCCCCGTCTCGACCATCGACTGGAACGGCAAGGCGCTGAGCACCAGCTACGTGTCGGCCACGCAATTGAGCGCGAGCGTGCCGGCCGGCGATCTCGCCGCCGGCGGCAGCATCGCGGTGACGGCGGCGACACCGGCGCCCGGCGGCGGCACTTCGTCCGCGATCACCTTCGCCGTATCGGCGCCACCCGCCGCGCCCGGCGGTGGCGGCGGCCTGGGCATGTTCAGCCTGCTGCTGCTGGCGTGCCTGAATCTGCCGTGGCTGCTGGCACAACGCCGCCGCCGCGCCTGACGGCCGCGTCGAATGGCCAGCGCCTTGCATCCCTCTCCCGCCACGTCGGAGGGCCAACGCTCTGCATCCCTCTCCCGCCGGGAGAGGGACCGAGGGTGAGGTTACGCACTTGCCAGGCCAGCCCTACCGCGCTGCGCGCCTACGCCACCGCCTTGGCGCTGGCGAGGTGCTGCGGATACCACTGGTACGTCGCCGCCACGCCCATGCAGTTTGCTCACATCCAGCAACTTGCGCGGCGTGCCATCGGGCTTGCTCGCGTCCCACGGCATGCCCTGCGCATGGCATGCCGCATCCAGCGCGCGCACCGCATCCAGCGGCGCGTTGGCGCACATCACCACATCAGGCCTGAGCGCCGCGACGCGCGCGGCCAGGCACCGGCCATACAGGCACTCCAGCCGCCAGCGCCGCACGAACGCGCGCTTGTCCACCGGCCGCGGCAGCGCGATGCCCCCGATCACCAGCGTGTCGGGATCATCGCCGCGCCGCGTCAGCCTGCCCTTGGGCGTGGTCGGATTGGAGGCGACAGCAGCGTCACGCGATGCCCGCGCCGCGCGCGCCAGTTGCACGATGAAGACATGGCCGCCGTAGTCATGGATCAGCAGATGCATCCGTTCATCCCTCAGGTCGGCGAAGCGTCGAATGCGCGGAGCGGGCGGCGCCCGCGGCAGGGCCGCATCATGAGAACAGGCCTCTCAAGATTCCCACGGGTTGAGCAACGGGACTCCCGTGGGCTCGAAGTCCGCCACGTTGCGGGTGACAACGGTCAGCCCGTGCACCAGGGCGGTGGCGGCGATCAGGGCATCGCGATCCGCCCGCGGCGCGGGTACATGCAGCCGCGCGCAGCGCTGCGCCACCGCGGTGTCGATGGGCAGGATGCGATCGGCGAACGCGGGCAGCACGTGACTCGCCAGCCAACCGCGCAGCAGGGCACCCTGCGCGGCATCGCGCCGCTCGATTCGCAGTACTCCGATCTCCAGCTCGAGGATCGTGATCGCGGACAGGAACAGGACCGATGGCTGCACGCCGGTCGCCCACGCGGTCACCCGCCAGTCGGCCTTTCCGGCACCGGCCTTGCGCAGCTCCGAAATCACGTTGGTGTCCAGCAGGTACATCAAGACAGGTCAGCAGGCCGCTGGAACGCACCGGCCTGCCGCGGCGGATCGAACGCGACGTCCGCAACACCCGGCATCGCCAGCAGCTCGACGATGCTGCCCTGCGCGCCCTGCAGCCGCTGAAAGTCGTCGATGGTGAGCAGCACGTGCGCGGCACGACCGCGGTCGGTGATGAAGACCGGGCCTTTGCGTGCCGCTTTCTTGGCGCCGCTCGTGTCCTGGTTGAACTCGCGGCTGGTGATGGTCGTGGTGGTCATGACGCAGTCTCCCAAAAAGTGTAGGCATGTTGCTACATTCGCCGCGTGTCCGCAACGTGATCCGAATCCCCGCGATCACGCCCTAACTTGTCTCGAGCGCAGCGAAGAATCTTCCCCACGACCACCTTCCCGCCCAACCAAAAAAAATCGGCCTGCACCGCGCGGCCGCCGCGGTCGTCCCTTGGGGACTTCCGTTGGTCGTTCGCCATGTTGTACACGCCGATCAGTCGCAGACCGCGCTCACGTGGTTACGTCGCCCTGTACCGCACCATCGCCGAGATCGATTCAGTCGCCCCGAAAAGGGACCCCCTTCGGTCGCGTTGGTTGTTCCTCCCATCACGCCGCCTCGGACGGCATCACCTCGGCCTCAACCTGCTTGCCGAAGCGACGGGTGGCCTCGGCGAGTTCGTAGTCGGTCTGCAGATTCATCCAGAAGCGAGCGTCGTTGCCGAAATACCGCGCGAGCCGCATCGCCGTGTCCGGCGAGATCCCGCGCTTGCCGCCGAGGATGTCGGTGATTCGCCCGGAAGGCAGGCGCAGCGCCAGTGCCAGGCGATTGGCCGACAGTTCGCGGGCTTCCAGCTCGCCCCTGAGAATTTCACCCGGATGGACGGGGAACATGGTCATACCTCTTGTTCAGTGATAGTCGACGATCTCGACGTCAAACGCATCGCCCTTCGAGAACCTGAAGCACAACACAAGCGCCAGGCAGCGTTGACCGTAAGCGTGCGGCGACCGCACCTGTTGTTTGACGGTTTGGCTGTTGCACGCTCGCGCCTGGATTTCGGAAGCGGACGTGGTGATGACGAGTCGGGCGCAGAAGCGGGTGCTGTGGCAGCAGCGGTT
>JAKAWV010000029.1 GCA_021827205.1 Pseudomonadota bacterium
AACCGCTGCTGCCACAGCACCCGCTTCTGCGCCCGACTCGTCATCACCACGTCCGCTTCCGAAATCCAGGCGCGAGCGTGCAACAGCCAAACCGTCAAACAACAGGTGCGGTCGCCGCACGCTTACGATCAAGGACGGCGCGCATACCATGCACTCGAAACCCTTCCTCGTCAGATGTCGGTAAATCCCGTAGCCGCAGGGCCCCGCTTCGTAGACACAACATACCCGCGAACCCTTGCTCTGCATCCGCGTGCACAGGCGATCCAGATCCCGCTCGCGCACGCCGATGTTGCCGAGGCTCTGGACCTCGCCGAGCCCGACCGAGTAGGCCGCGACGTTCGAGTCCTTGTGCGAATCCAGTCCGACAAAGAGCGGTTTGCAAAACCGCTCAGAAGAAGTGATGCGCGATGCGCATATCAGTGGCTCTACTCGCGTACGCCGCTTCCTGTCCAGATTCATGGTGGTGATCGTGGTCGCGATCGCCATCGAGGGACTCGTTGCCACCTTCCGCGCCGCACATGAGAATTCGATGCAACTGGTGTAGTACGCGGCCAGCATATTGGTCGCCGCTGGCGTACTCCTTGCCGCCCGGGGTGTTTTCATACGGCCGAATCGCTACGCCGAGGAGTTGGAACCCGAAGCAATGGCGCAAGCGAAAAGCGAAGACCGAAAACTTGAATAATCCAGCCGCGATGCGCCTTGGTGCCTTCGCCGAGGCGAGGCCCGACACCGCCTCTCGATGCCGATGCGGCCCTTCACTGGCACGCCACGCGTTTATTTGCGAGGATGCCGCAATTGACGCTGGTACGGAGCGCACGCATGAAGGCTGTTGCCCTGTTCGCTGGTTTGCTGCTGAGCGCTGTGGCCGCGTGCGTGTGCGTACAGGCAGCCGATGGTCTGCCCGTGCTGCGCGGCGACCACACCAAACCGGTGGCGACGGGCGAGGATCTGCTGCCGGCCGCGCCGAGCGTATCCGACACGCGCGCCAATACGCCGCCGGTGCGCGCTGCGGCGCGCGCGCCGGCCGCCGCACGTCGCGCGCCCGCGCAGTCCGAGCCGACACGCGCCGCAGGCGGTGACGCCACGGGTGATAGCGCCGCGCGTCTGCCCGAGGCGAACAACCGCGCGCCCGCGCAGCCGCTGCGCGCGCGGCCGGTGCTGAGCTGGCAGTCGCTGCTGCCCGGCTCGATCCAGTAGCCGGGCCATCACGCTGGGCGGCTGGCTCGCCGCGTTGCGCGCACGACTGACCTCGGCGCGCGAGATTCCCGATTCGATCTGGCGCGACGCGCTCGCGGCCGCGCCCTTGTCCGCGGCGCTGGATGCCGCGCGACAAGCGCGCCTGCGCACGCTGTGCGCGCAGTTTCTGGCGCACAAGCGCTTCAGTGCCGAGGCCGGCGCGCAGCTCGATGATCTGCGCTGCCTGCTGATCGCGCAGCAGGCTTGCCTGCCGGTGCTGAAACTGGGTTTCGCCGCGCTGCACGGCTGGCGCGAGGTGATCGTGTATCCGGGCGAGTTCCGCGTGCGCCATCCGCACCAGGATCGCAGCACCGGCGTGATCACCGAGCAGGACGAAACACTGATCGGCGAAGCCTGGGCGCGCGGCCCGGTGGTGCTGTCGTGGGCCAGCATCAGCCACGATCTGGCGCACCCCCATGATGGCTTCAACGTGGTCGTGCACGAGATCGCGCACAAGCTCGATCAGCTCGACGGCGCCATGGACGGCGTGCCGGCGTTGCCGGCCGGGCTGTCGCGACACGTGTGGATGGATGTTTTCCAGCGCGCCTTCGATCAATTGCAGCGCCAGCTCGACAATGGCCAGCACAGCCCGATCAATGCCTATGCCGCCACCAATCCCGAGGAGTATTTCGCGGTGACCAGCGAAATGCATTTCTCGCAGCCGGCACAACTCGCGCAGGCCGCGCCCGAGGTGGCGCGCCTGCTCACCGGCCTGTATGGCGCGCCGCCGCTGCCGCTCGCGGACTGAACAACACCATCACGACGCTCAGCGAATCGGCGGAAAGCGCAAGCGGAATCGCGCGCCGCCCAGCGCTTCGGAGCGGTCCACGTTGAGTTCAGCGCAATAGGCGTGCACCAGATCGACCACGATGGCCAGACCGATGCCGTGGCCCTGCACGCGTTCGTCGCCGCGCACGCCACGCTGCAACAGGCGATCGACGCGCTCGGGCGGGATGCCCGGGCCGTCGTCCTCGACGATGATCTCGAGGCCTTCACGCAGCGCCGTGGTTTCCTGCAGGCGGTGCACGCTGAGCAGCACGCGCGAGCGCGCCCACTTGAACGCGTTCTCGGTGAGGTTGCCGAGCAGTTCCAGCAGGTCGCCCTCGGGGCCGAAAAAACGGGCGTCGGGGTCGATGTCGAACTCGCACAGGATGCGCCGCGCGGCGTGGACTTTCTCCAGCCCCTGCACCAGCGCCTCGGCGTGCGCGGCCACGGACACCGGCGCGGCGAAGGTCTGCCGACCCTTGGCCGCGGCGCGCGAAAGTTGATAGGCGACGATGCCGTCCATGCGCCGTACCTGCTCCAGCACGTCGTGGCATACCGGCGGCGGCGGCGCATCCTCGGCGTCGGATTCGAAGCGCGCGCGAATCACCGCCAGCGGCGTTTTCAAACTGTGCGCCAGGTCGGACAGCGTGTGGCGCTGGCGCTCCAGGGTTTCGCGCTCGCTCTGGATAATCGTGTTGAGGCCGCGGGTGAGGCCGGACAACTCGCGCGGGTAGTCGCTGGACAAGGCGCTGGCCTCACCGCGCTGCACGCGGCGCAATTCCTGGCGCACGCGACTCAGCGGCGACAGACTCCAGCGCAGCAGCATCTGCTGCATGGCCAGCAGCGCCACGCCCAGGCCCAGCAGCCACAGCGCCAGGGTGCGTCGATAGGCGTCGATCTGGCGCTCGAAAGCCTGATCGGATTCGGCGATGTGCAGGGTCAGGTGCAGCGGCGCGCGGTGCGGGATGTCCCAGGCCACGCCCTCGCTGAGCACGAACACATGGCCGATCGTCACGCTGGACAGCGGGCCGCGAAAATCCACCTGTCCGGGCGCGAGGTCGCCGTTGAACGGCAACTCGCGTCCGCGCGCCGAGCGCGAGGTCCAGCGCACGCCCTTGCTGTCGGTGATCACCGCGTACAAGCCGGAACCGGGGCGATCGAAATCCGGCTGCGGCGGCGCATCCGGCGAAATCAGGGTGCCGTCGCGGCGCACATCGAAACCGGCCAGATACGCGTAGAAATAGCTTTGCAGGCGGTCACGCTCGGCGGTCAGCGTGCCCTCGTAATAGGCACGATCCAGCGCGAACCCGGTGACTCCCAGAAACGCGACCAGCGCCAACAGCGAGGCCAGCGCCGAGCGCGCAAGCAACGACAGCGGTCGAGTTGCATCAGTCCTCATCGGCCTCGCTGCGCGGGATGGCGAAGCGATAACCGCGGCCACGCACGGTCTCGATGGGCTTGAGCGTGCCATCCGCATCGAGCTTGCGGCGCAGGCGCCCGATGAACACTTCGAGCACGTTCGAGTCGCGGTCGAAATCCTGCTGGTAGATGTGCTCGGTCAGGTCGGCCTTGGACACCAGTTCGCCGGCGTGCAGCATCAGGTATTCCAGCACCTTGTACTCGTAGCTGGTCAGATCGGCCGGCTTGCCGGCCACCGTGACCGTTTGCGCGGTGGTGTCCAACCGCACCGGGCCACAGCGCAACTGCGGCTTGGACCAGCCGCTGGCACGCCGCACCAGCGCGTTGATGCGCGCCAGCAGTTCCTCGACGTGAAAGGGCTTGACCAGGAAATCGTCGGCGCCGTACTTCAGCGCCTCGACCTTGTCCTGCCACGAACTGCGCGCGGTCAGAATCAGGATCGGAAAGCGCTGCCCGGCCTCGCGCAAGGCCTTCACCAGTTCCATGCCCGAGAGCTTGGGCAAGCCCAAATCGATGATCGCCAGATCGAACGGCACCTCGCGTCCCTGAAACAGGCCGTCCTCGCCATCGATCGCCATGTCCACGGCGTAGCCATCGCGCTTGAGGCGCGCCGCCAGCGTCTCGCGCAGCGGGGCTTCGTCTTCCACCAGCAGAATGCGCATCAGCGTTTCTCCTTCAGTTCGGTCTTGATCTGGATCACCTTGACCACGCCCGCGGGCGTGATCACCTTGATGCGATAAATCACCTCGCGCCGGCCCACGCGCATACTGTCGGCCGCCAGCACCTTGCCGCCAGTCTCGCGCCGCACCTGGGCCACGGCCTGATCCAGCGTGATCTCGGGTTTGTCGGCAGCTTGCGCCAAGCCGATCGATAGCATCAGAACGGGAACCAGCAGGATACGAAACGGTTTCATGGCGATATGGTAGTTCAGCTTGTTCAGCTAGCTTGCCCCGTTCCGGTCGCCCGCGCCGGAATCGCGCCTGAACCATGCGCGCGGCTCAAGCCTTCTCAACGACAGCCAAGGCCTGCTCGATCAACGCCCAGCCGGCTTGCGCCTGCGTCGCGCCCTCGCTGAGCACGCGCCGGAACTGGCGCGCGCCAGGTTGGCCGAGGTACAGGCCGAGCACATGCCGGGTGATGTGCTTGAGCGGGGTGCCGCGCGCCAATTCGGACTCGACGTAGGGCTTGAACGCGCGCAGCGCCGCGGCGCGCGCGGGCGGCTGCACGCCGCGCAGTTCGGCATCCAGGCAAGCCAGCACCCAGGGATCGTGATAGGCGGCGCGGCCCAGCATCACGCCATCGACGGCATCCAGTTGCGCGCGGCTGCTGGCGACATCGACCAGACCGCCGTTGAGCACCACGATCAACTCGGGATGGCGGCGCTTGAGCCGCTGCACGCGCGCGTAGTCCAGCATCGGTACGCTGCGATTTTCGTGCGGCGACAGGCCCTGCAGCCAGGCTTTGCGCGCGTGCACGATCAGCACCTGCAAGCGCGTGCGCCGCAGCAGGGTTTCGACGAAGCGATCCAGATCGGCTTCGCTGTCCTGCTGGTCCACGCCGATGCGGCACTTCACCGTCACCGGCACCTGTACGGCATCCTGCATGGCGCGCACGCAATCGGCCACCAGCGCCGGCTCCAGCATCAGGCAGGCACCGAAGCGTCCGGCCTGCACACGCTCGGACGGGCAGCCCACGTTGAGGTTGATCTCGTCGTAGCCGGCACCCTCGCCCACGCGCGCGGCGGCGGCGAGCGCCGCCGGATCGCTGCCACCCAGTTGCAGGGCCGTGGGCCGCTCGCCCGGCGCCTGCATCAGCAAGCGCTCGGCGGCGGCGTGCAGCAACGCCTGCGCATGCAGCATCTCGGTGTACAGCCTCGCGGAGGGCGCCAGCACGCGATGAAACGCGCGGCAGTGGCGATCGGTCCAGTCCATCATCGGCGCCACGCACAGGCGCCAGGGACTGGCGGCGGCGGGCATCGGCAGGGGCGCGGCGGCATGCATGCGCGCATTGTCCAGCATCCGCCGCGGGCGCGCGGCCAGCGCGGCTTGGCGATACACACGGCAGCGGCTAGCCTGCGCGCTTTGCATGGAACCCGCATGAGCACAGCATCGCGCATTGCCCTGGTCAGCGCGCGCGCCGCGCTGGACCACGACGACGACCTCGCACCGCTGCAAGCGGCGCTGCGTGCGGCCGGCGCCACGGTGGAGATCGTGTGCTGGGACGATGCGCAAGTGCACTGGGCGCGCTTTGACGTGGCGCTGATCCGCTCGACCTGGGACTACACCTGGCGCCTCGACGACTATCTGCGCTGGGTCGAGCACGCCGCCGCGCGCACGCGCCTGTTCAACCCGCCCGCGCTGCTGCGCTGGAACAGCGACAAACGCTATCTGGGCGAACTGGCGCTGGCGGGTATCGCGACAGTGCCGACGCATTTTCTTGCGCCGGATGCCGCCATCGAGCCTGCGCTGGATGCCGCGCACGCCGCGTGGCCGGGCGCCGACTTGGTGATCAAGCCCAGTGTCAGTGCCGGCTCGCGCGACACCATGCGCCACAGTCCCGAAGCGCGCACGGCGATGCGCGCGCACCTCGCCGCGGTCCAGGCGCAGCGCAAGCATGTGCTGATCCAGCCGTATCTGGCGCGCGTGGACAGCACCGGCGAAACCGCGCTGCTGTTTTTCGATGGCGTGTTCAGTCACGCCATCCGCAAGGCGCCGTTGCTGGTGCCCAACGCCGCGGCGACGCGCGCGCTGTTCGCGCCCGAGCATATCCAGCCGCGCCAGCCCGGCGCCGACGAGCTGGCGCTGGCGCAGCGCGTGCTGGCTGCCCTGCCCGCGCCGTTCCGGTCGACGTCCGACGCACCGCTGTACGCGCGTGTGGATTTGCTGCGCGACGACACCGGCGCGCCCTGCCTGATCGAACTGGAACTGGTCGAGCCCTCGCTGTTCCTGGACTTCGCGCCCGGCGCCGCGCAGCGCCTTGCCGCCGCGCTGCTGGCGCGCGCCACGCGTTGAGTTCACCCCGCGCTGGCGTCGACTGCGGGTAAAATCGCGGATTGTTTCTCCAACACGCACCCGGTTCGCGTCGTGCGCGGGCCGCTGAACAAGGACATGGCATGAAGATCCTGGTCGGTTACAAGCGCGTCGTGGACTACAACGTCCGCATCCAGGTCAAGCCGGATGGCTCCGGCGTGGTCAGCGAGGGCGTCAAACTCTCGCCCAATCCGTTCGACGAGATCGCGCTGGAGGAAGCCCTGCGTCTGCGCGAGCAGGGTGTGGCCAGCGAGGTAGTGATCGTCGCGATCGGCGCGGCCGATTTGCAGGCGCATCTGCGCAATGGCCTGGCCATGGGCGCCAACCGCGCCATCCATGTCAGCACCAGCGACGCGGTGCAGCCGCTGACCGCCGCGCGCGTGCTGCTGAAGCTGGTCGAGAAGGAGCGGCCGGGGCTGGTGATCGTCGGCAAGCAGGCCATCGACGATGACAGCAACCAGACCGGGCAGATGCTGGCCGCGTTGTGGGATCGCCCGCAGGCTACCTTCGCCAGCAAGGTCGAGATCGGCGCGGACAAGGCGCGCGTGACGCGCGAGGTCGATGCCGGCCTCGAGACGCTGGAAGTCGACCTGCCCGCCGTCATCACCACCGACCTGCGCCTCAACGAGCCGCGCTTCATCAAGCTGCCGGACATCATGAAGGCCAAGAGCAAGCCCATCGAGGTGTTGGAACTGGCTTCGCTGGGCGTGAGCAGCGGCGATCATCTCAAGACCACGCATTACGCGCCGCCGCCCAAGCGCGGCAAGGGCGTGATGGTCAAGAATGTGGCCGATCTGGTGGCCGCGCTGAAGAACAAAGGCCTGGTGTGAGCGAGGAGCGAATGACCATGAACAAGATCCTGATCGTTGCCGAGCACCAGGACGGCAAACTCAACCCCGCCACCGCGCGCTGCGTGAGCTGCGCACTGAAGATCGGCGGCGAGATCGAGGTGCTGGTGCTGGCCGCCGCGCCCGATGCCATCGCCCGTGCCGCCGCTGCGCTGGATGGCGTGACGCGCGTGCGCAGCGCGGCCAACCCGGCCAACGCACACGCGCTGGCCGCGGTGCTGGCGCCGCAGGTGATCGCCGCCGCCGCGGACTTCACGCACGTGCTGGCCCCCTCGACCACCTTCGGCAAAGACCTCATGCCGCGCGTCGCCGCGCTGCTGGGCGTGGCCCAGGTCAGCGATCTGATGCAGGTCGAGGACGCGCACCGCTTCGTGCGCCCGATCTACGCCGGCAACGCGCTGATCACGGTGCAGGCACCCGGCGACCAGATCGTGGTCGCCACGGTGCGCACCGCGTCCTGGCCCGAGGCCAAGGCTGGCGCCGCGCATGCGCCGATCGAAAACCTCGCGCTCGACGTCGCGCTGCCCGCGCATACGCGCTTCGTCGCGCTGCAGTCGGGCAAGAGTGATCGTCCCGATCTGCAAAGCGCCAGTCGCGTGGTATCCGGTGGACGCGCGCTGGGTTCGGCGGAGAATTTCCAGATCATCTACGCGCTGGCCGACAAGCTCGGCGCCGCGGTGGGTGCCTCGCGCGCGGCGGTGGACGCCGGCTACGTGCCCAGCGACATGCAGGTGGGCCAGACCGGCAAGATCATCGCGCCGGCGCTGTACGTGGCCATCGGCATCTCCGGCGCCATCCAGCACCTCACCGGCATCAAGGACGCCGGTACCATCGTGGCCATCAACAAGGACGCCGAGGCGCCGATCTTCGAGGTGGCCGATTTCGGCCTGGTCGGCGACTTGTTCAAGCTCGTGCCCGAGTTGCAGCAGGCACTCGGTTGATACACCGCTGACGCAAACGCCCCGCCATGCGCGCGGCGTTTTGTTTTGCGCGTGCATGTGCTTAGCATGCGTGGCCTGCAACGAGGAAGCATGCATGGACAAAGCCCATCCGATGGACAAACCCATCTGGGAGCCCAGCCGTGAACGCGCCGAGGCGTCCAACATGGCGCGCTTTCTGCGCTTCGTGCGCGAGCGCACCGGCAACCCGGACCTGGTGCGTTACGCGCCGCTGTGGGAATTCTCGGTGCGCGAGCCGCAGCGCTTCTGGCCGCTGGTGTGGGAATTTTGCGGGGTGCGCGCCACGGGTGAACTCGAGCCGGTGATCGAGAATCCCGAGGCCATGCCCGGCGCGCGCTTTTTCCCGCGCGCCAGACTCAACTTCGCCGAGAACCTGCTGCGCGATCGTGACGCGCACCTGGCGCTGATCTTCCGCAACGAATGGGGCCACGCGCGTGAGCTGAGCTACGGCGAACTGGCCGCCGCGGTCGGGCGCTTCAGTCACGCGCTGCGCGCCGCTGGTGTCGGCCCCGGCGACCGCGTGGCCGGGCTGATGCCGAACATGCCCGAGGCCATCGTCGCCATGCTCGCCGCGGCGACGCTGGGCGCCACCTGGTCCTCGACCTCGCCGGATTTCGGCGTGTCCGGCATCGTCGATCGCTTCGACCAGATCGCGCCCAGGGTGCTGGTCAGCGTCGATGCCTACCCTTACGACGGCAAGAGCCACGACGTGCTGGCCAAGCTGCGCGGCGTGCTCGATGCGATTCCGGCGATCGAACACACCGTGGTGCTGGACTACAGCGACCGGCACGCCAGCCTTGACGGACTGCGCGGCGCGCGGGATTGGAACACGTTCATCGCCGGCCACGGCGAGGCGCTCGAGTTCACGCCGATGCCGTTCAACCATCCGCAGTACATCATGTATTCCTCGGGCACCACCGGCGTGCCCAAGTGCATCGTGCACGGCGCCGGCGGCACCCTGCTGCAGCACCTCAAGGAGCTGGTGCTGCACACCGATCTCAAGCGCGACGACCGCATTTTCTACTTCACCACCTGCGGCTGGATGATGTGGAACTGGCTGGTATCCGGCCTCGCAGTGGGCGCCACGCTGGTGCTGTACGACGGTTCGCCGTTTCACCCGGACGGCAACGCGCTGTGGGATCTGGCCGATGAAACCGGCATCAGCGTGCTCGGCACCAGCGCCAAATGGATCGCGGCCACCGAGAAGGCCGGCGTGAAGCCGCGGCAGACGCACAAGCTCGGCGCGCTCAAGACGATTCTTTCCACCGGCTCGCCGCTGGCACCGGAGAGTTTCGATTACGTGTACCGCGAGGTGAAAGAGCGCGTGCTGCTGGCCTCGATCTCGGGCGGCACAGATATCGTGTCGTGCTTCGCGCTGGGCAATCCGCTGCTGCCGGTGTACCGCGGCGAATTGCAGTGCCGCGGCCTCGGCATGAAGGTCGATGCCTTCGATGACGCCGGGCAAGCGGTGCGCGGCAAGCCGGGCGAGCTGGTGTGCCTGGCACCGTTTCCATCGATGCCGGTGGGTTTCTGGAACGACAGCGATGGCAGCAAGTACCGCGCCGCGTATTTCGAGCGCTTTCCCGGCGTGTGGGCGCACGGCGATTTCGTCGAGATCACCGCGCACGGCGGCGTGATCATCCTGGGCCGCTCCGACGCCACGCTCAACCCCGGTGGCGTGCGCATCGGCACCGCCGAAATCTACCGCCAGGTCGAGCAGGTGCCCGAGGTGCTGGAATCCATCGCCGTGGGCCAGCGCTGGCAGAGCGACGAGCGCGTGGTGCTGTTCGTGCACCTGCGCAAGGGGCTCGCGCTGGACGATGCGTTGCGCGCACGCATCCGCGAGGTGATCCGCCACAACACCACGCCGCGCCACGTGCCGGCACGCATCGAGCAGGTCGCGGATATTCCGCGCACGCTGTCCGGCAAGCTCACCGAGCTGGCGGTGCGCGAGACCATCCACGGCCGCCCGGTGAAGAACACCGACGCGCTGGCCAACCCGCAGGCGCTGGCGTATTTCGTCGCGCTGCGCGCCAGCCTCGAGGCGTATTGATGCGCCACCCGCTGCGGCATGCGTCGCGGCGCGCATGCGCCTCACGCTGACCATGTCCCCCGCCGCCAAGGCCCGTCTGCAGATCCATTTCTGCGTGTTTCTGTGGGGCTTCACCGCGATCCTCGGCAAGCTCATCACGCTGGCCGCGCTGCCGCTGGTGTGGTGGCGCATGCTGCTGGTCAGCGCCACGCTGCTGCTGCTGCCGCGCGTATGGCGCGCGCTGCGCGCGATGCCAGCCCGGCTGCGCCTGGCCTATGCCGGCATCGGCGTGATCGTGTCGCTGCACTGGCTCACGTTCTACGGCGCGATCAAGCTGGCCAACGCCTCGGTGGCGGCCACCTGCATCGCCATCGCGCCGCTGTTCCTGGCGCTGGTGGAGCCGTGGTTGGCGCGGCGCCGCTTCGAGATGCGCGAACTGCTGCTGGCGCTGGTGGTGGTGCCGGGCGTGGCGCTGGTGGTCGATGGCGTGCCCGCGGCCATGCGCATGGGCGTGGCCGTGGGCGTGGTTTCGGCGCTGCTGGTGGCGATCTTCAGCGCGCTCAACAAGCGTCTGGTCGAGCACGCCGATCCGCTGGCCGTGACCACGCTGGAGCTGGGCGCCGGCGCCGCGTTTCTCACCGTGCTGGCGCCGCTGCTGCCGCATGCCGGCGCGACCTATCCACTGCCCGACGCGCACGATGCCGTGTTGCTGCTGGTGCTGGCGTGGGCCTGCACGCTGCTGCCGTTCACCCTGTCGCTGCACGCGCTGCGCCAGGTCAGCGCCTTCAGCATGCAACTGATCACCAACCTCGAACCGGTGTACGCGATCGTGCTGGCGATCGTGCTGCTGCACGAGCAGCGTGTACTGGATGCACGCTTTTATCTGGGCGTGGTGGTGATTCTGGCCGCGGTGTTCATGCACCCGCTGCTCACCCGCGGCGGCCGTCATGAGGCGCGGCCGGAGCTGCTGGCCACCGCCGAATCCAAGAGCATGATCGACTGACCGCGGCTGCCACGACTGCCTGTGTGGGACACTGCCGGCATGCCAGCACCCGCCGACAGCGAAGACCGCGCCACGATCAGTTGCAGCCGCCGCCAGGCCTGCTGCTGCCAGCTCAAGGTATTGGTGATGGCCAACGATGACGTGCCGCAGTGGCTGCTGACGCGCGATGCGCACGCCATGGAGGTAATGCGCCAGCGCGACGACGACTGGCGCGCGGCGCCCGACCGCGACAATCTGCGCTGCACGATTTACGCACGCCGTCTACGCGTCTGCCGCGATTTCGCCATGGGCGACAGCGACTGCCGCGCCGAGCGCGCCAGTTGGCGTCGCGGCGCCGCCAGCCTCGCCTGATCGATCGCCACGCATGGCCTGGTTCGTCTATCTGATCGAATGCGTGGATGGCAGCCTGTACACCGGCATCGCGGTGAACGTGGATGCGCGCTACGCCGCGCACGCGTGCGGCAAGGGCGCGCGCTACACCCGTGCGCACCCGCCGGCGCGGCTGCTGGCGCGGTTCGCGTATGCCGACCGCTCCGCCGCATCGAAAGCGGAATACGCGATCAAGCAACTATCGCCGGCGGCCAAGCGCGCACTGTGCGCAAGCGGCGCCCCGCCCCCGCCACCAGCGTATTCCGCGCAGCAGCAGTGCAACGCGGATTGCCCGACTCAGGCAGCGCTGCCCGCGGCATGCCCCGAAGCCCACGCCCACTGGAAGTTGTAGCCGCCGAGATGACCGGTGACATCCACCACCTCGCCGATGAAGTACAGCCTCGGCACGTGGCGCGATTCCATCGTGGTCGATGACAGCGCGTCGGTGTCGACGACGCCCAGGGTGACCTCGGCGGTGCGGTAGCCCTCGGTGCCGCTGGCGACCAGCGGCCAGGATTGCAACTGCGCCGCGACGGCGCGCAGTTCGGTCGCGGTACTGACGCAACGGCCAGCTCGCCAGCGCGATGAAATCCTCGGCGTGAAGCGGGTCAGCGCCGACTTGCAGAAGTGCGGATTGGCCGAGATGAAGTTGGCCGCAGTGGCGCCGGTGTTGGTGAAATTGCAGCGCCCGCCACCGGACATCAGGATCTTCTTGCCAACCCGCGCGGCGTGCTCGATCAGCAGCACGCGGCGACCGCGCAGGCCGACACGCGCGCGCACATCAACCCCGCCGCGCCGCCATCGATAATGGCGACGTCGACCTGCAATGCGTCCACGCCGCGGCTCAGTGCCAGCGCAAATGCCGCACGCGACCAATTTCGTCAGCGCAGCGCTCCATCACTTCGGCAGAAAGACCTTGGCATCCGCTTTGCCGTGCTTTTCGGCACGTTTTTCCTTCAACGTCTTCTGCGGCTTTTTCTTGGCGTCTTTTTTCTGGTTGAGACTCTTGCTCATGACATGCGCTCCTGAGGGCGGGGAAATTCTCGCAGCAATGCGTGCAACAGACACCGCTGCGCACGGCAGTATCACAGGTATCAGCCCCGGTGATGCGCAATCGCGGCGGCGGATGCAGCACGACGATGCGATGCCCCGCGGCCTAACGCCGCGCGTCGCCATGCAGGCGCAGCAGGCTGCGATCCAGCAGCACCAGCGCCGCGCCCAGCAGCGCGAACAGCAGCAGCAGACCCAGCACGGCGATCAGTGCGGTCAAGCCCTGCCAGATGCACGCACAGGAGATGGGTGGCTGCATGAGATTTCGACTTGCGCGGGCGTGAGTTGTGCGGGCGCGGGCGATGTACACCGCGCGGCGCGGATGCCGGATACTGCCGCAATATCCAGCAGCCAGCGCTGAACCATGTCGAGAATACAGCCGATCGCCTTGTCGGGAACCTCGAACGGCCCTGCCTCGGCGCTTATCGAGGGCAGGAAATCCGGCGCATGTCCGGGCTTTCCCCAGCCACGACCCAGCGCTGACACGATGGCTGCGGCATGGCCTCCCTCCTGTGCGATGTTCCTCGAAAAGCTCTTCCGAGGCGCCTTGCTGTCGCTGGCCTTGCTGGCGGTTCGCGCACAGGCGCAGCCGGCGCCAGCCACCCGCGCACCCGTTGCCGCCAGCGGTGCTACGGCCACGCTCGCAGCGCGCATTGATGCCTTCATCGCACAGCCGCGTTTTGCCAGCGCACGCTGGGGCATCGACGTCATCAATCTGGCCGACGGCAAGACGCTCTATGACCACGATGCCAACAAATTGTTCGTGCCGGCGTCCAACGCCAAGCTCTACACCACCGCACTGGCGCTGCACCTGCTCGGACCCGAGGCGCGCTTCAGCACCACGCTGTACGCCACCGACCGGCCCGACGGCCACGGCCTGCTGCGGGGCGACCTGATCCTGCGTGGCGGCGGCGATCCGGCGCTGGGCACTGATACCGGTGCCGCCGATGGCCTCGACTGGGCCGATGCGCTGGCCGCGCGCTTGGCCGCCGCCGGTGTCGTGCGCGTCAAGGGCGATCTGATCGCCGACGACACCATGTTCCGCGGCCCGCCCTTCGGCACCGGCTGGGGCGCCGAGGATTTGTTCGCGGACTACGCCCCCGCGGTCGACGCGCTGACTACCGGCGAAGGCACGATCAACGTGACTGTGCGCCGGCAAGGCGCGCGCTGCTGCACGATCGACGTGCAGCCGGACAACGCCGGCGTGCGCGTGGACAACCTCAGCGTGAACGCCACGCCGGATGATCCCTCCAGCCTGCTGCTATATCGCCCACTGGGCCATGACACGCTGTACGTCAGCGGCAGCCTGCCGCAAGACGTGCGCGCGCGCAGCTACACGCTGGCCGCGCCCGATCCGGCGCGCATGGCCGGGCAGCAGCTCATCGACGCGCTGGCGCGCACCGGCATCGGCTTCAGTGGCCGGCTGCGCGTGCTGCGCTGGCCGCAAACCGATGCCGCCCTGGATGACCCGCACACCGTGCGCATCGCCACGCTTCAATCGCCGCCGCTGGCGCAACTGGTGCGGCACATGCTCAAGTATTCCGACAATCTCTACGCGCAGACGCTGCTGCTGCAGGCGGGCCTGATGTGGCAGCACAGCGGACAAGGCTCATGCGGCTGGGTGCTGCACTGGACCGAACAATGGGGGCTGTGCGCGATGCGCACGTTGCTCGGGCAGATCGGCATCAACCGCGAGGCCGTGCACTTCAGCGAAGGCAGCGGCCTGTCACGGCAGGACATGGTCAGCCCCCACGCCACTACCACGCTGCTGGCGTGGATCGCGCAGCAACCCTGGGTGACCACGCTCAGCGATGCGCTGCCCCACGCCGGCAAGAACGGCACCCTCACCTGGCGCCTGAAAAATCTGCCCGACGGTGACAGCGTGCAGGCCAAGACCGGCACGCTGGCGCACATGTACACGCTGTCCGGTTATCTGGATGCCGGTGACGGCAAGCGCCTCGCCTTCGCGCTGATGCTCAACAACTACCAGCGCCCGATCGAGCCCAACGGCGATTGGGCACCGCCTTTTCCGACCCATGATCTGGATAGCATCGTGCGTCTGATCGCCGCGCGCGCGGATGCGCCCGCCAGCACCGGCACGGCAGGCCGAACATCGACATCCGCATCTTGCCGGTGGACAAACTCGCCGGCGGCGTGTTGCACGCCAAGGACTTCATCGTCGATGACCGCATTGTGTTCGTCGGTTCGCAGAACCGGAACTGGCGCGCGCTGACGCAAATTCACGGAATCGGCGCGGTGGTGCGCAACACGCGCTTGGCAAAGACTTTCGCGGCGGCGTTCGACTTCGAAAAGTGCGCATCATCGTCGCCAACTGGTCGCTGCGCGAGCAGATACAGGCGTATCAGCAGTCGCTGGGCCGATGCCCGATATCGAGGTCAAGTACAGCGCCCTGCGCGAGACACCGCAGGGTTTCATTGCCTACGCCCGCGTCGAGCACCGCAGGCCGGCAAGGCGCCGGTGCAAACGCTCACCGCCATTTTCGAGCGCGCCCGGAACGGGTCTTGTGTGCACCGCATCGAGCCGGACGGCCACAACGCACCGCCGCGCGCTGAGCAGGCAACGCGGCTCAGTCGCCGCGGATGCGCCGCACCAGCGTGGTGGTGCTGCGCGGGTGCGCGAAGGGAATGGACAGCACGCGCCCGCCGCGCGCCCGCACGCGATCGGCGCCGACGATGGTTTCCGGCGCCCAGTCGCCGCCCTTGACCAGCACGTCCGGCTGCAAGGCGTCGATCAACGCCAGCGGCGTGTCGTCCGCGAAGGGCAGCACGTAGTCGACCGCGGCGAGCCCGGCCAGCACCGCCATGCGATCGTCCAGCGCGTTCAAGGGACGCTCATCACCCTTGCCCAGACGCCGCACCGAAGCGTCGCTGTTGACGCCCACGACCAAGCACGCGCCTTCGCGGCGCGCGGCTTGCAGATAGTGCACGTGGCCGCGATGCAGCAGATCGAACACGCCGTTGGTGAACACCAGCGGCTGGCGCCCAAGCAGCAGCGGCAGCAGCGTCGTGACATCGGCATGCACCTTGCCGGTGGACAGGTGGGCGTCCTCGGCAAACACGCTGTCCAGATACGTGCACAAGGTGTGGATCAGCAACAGATGCACTTCCTGGATGCGCGCGGTGCTGACTGCGGGCACGCGCAGCTCGATGTCCCCGCCGCGCAACAGCGGCGCCAGCGCGCCGCCGTCCTTGCCGGTGAGCGCCAGCACCCACAGGCCGCGCGCCTGCGCGCAGCGCACCGCTTCGAGCACGTTGCGCGAATTGCCCGAAGTGGTGAACGCCACCAGCACGTCGCCAGGGCGCCCCAATGCTTCGATCTGACGCGCGAACACGCGCTCGTAAGTGTAATCGTTAGCGATCGCGGTCAGCACGCTGCTGTCCGGCGTGAGCGCGATACCGGGCAGACCGACACGCTCGCGCTCGAAGCGGTTGACCAGCTCCGAGGCCAGATGCTGCGCATCGCCCGAGGAACCACCGTTGCCGCAGGCCAGCACCTGGTGGCCGTCACCCAGCCGCGCCGCCAGTACGCGCGCGGCGCGCAGCGTGGGCTCGGCCAGCGTCGCCAGCGCGCGCATCTTGACCGCGGCGCTGTCGGCAAATGCAGCTTGCACATCCTCGAGATTCATCGGCATGTTCGATTCCAGAAGCAACAATTGTTTGCGGCGCTCGAGTTCGCTCCTCGCCACCGGGGAAAGGTGGCGCAAAGCGCCGGATGCCGGATTCGATCCGTGGCGCAAACCCCGCGCGCACAAGCATAGCCAAAGCCGCCGTGCGCGGCCGATCGGTCGTTTCGCTCAACCGCGCGTAATCGTGGAAGCTGCGAGAATGCGCGCCTGCCCGCCCCGCCCATGACGATGCCCGCTGCCGCGCCACGCCCCGCACTGTTCCTCGATCGCGATGGCGTGGTCAACGTCAATCACGGCTACGTGCACCGCGCCGAGGACACCGCGTTCGTGCCCGGCATTTTCGAGCTGTGCCGCAGCGCGCAGGCACTGGGTTGCGCGCTGGTGATCATCACCAATCAGGCCGGAATCGCGCGCGGCCACTACAGCGCGGCGCAATATCACGCCTACAGCGGCTGGCTGCGCGGCGCCATGGCCGCGCAGGGCGTGCTGCTGGATGGCATCTACCACTGCCCGCACCATCCCGAGTTCGGCGTTGGCCCATGCCGGCGCGACTGCACCTGCCGCAAACCCGCGCCAGGCATGATCCTGCAGGCCGCGCGCGATCTCGATCTGGACCTCGCGCGCTCCGCGCTGCTCGGCGACAGCGTCAGCGATAGCGAAGCCGGCCGGCGTGCCGGCGTGGGGCTATTGATGCTGTTGAGCGCTGGCGCTGCCGCACGACCCACGCCCGCGGCGGACGTGCAAACCGTGCGCGATCTCGATGCCGCACGCCGCACACTGCAACGCTGGTGTGCTCGATAGGACCGCGCCGCGCAGATACGCCAACGCACCCACTGCTACCCGCATCGTGTCCTTGCCCGCTGCAGGCTGCGCTGCCGCGGGTCTGTTCGGCGCCGTGTTGGCGCCGGCATCAGGGATTATTGGGCCAGTTGCCGTTGCCGAGGGTGCGCATGTGCGCGGCACTGATGCCGATGGTGAGCGCGAACGGATGGGCGGGGTTGCCGAACATCTTGCTCATCTCGACGCTGCCCCCCTCCCACTGCGTGGCGCCGAACGCCTGACTGTAACCCAGACCGCCGGCGACACTGCCGGTAACGGCCCACGGATGCTCGGCACTGCCGAACAGCTTGGTGGCGTTGACGTTGGCGCTCTGCCAGTTGCTGCTGCCAAGCCCCTCGCCGTAACCCACACCGGTGCTGAAGCTGCCCCATACCAGCGGTTTCGAATCGTTGAGCGTGCCGGCTGGCTGCTTGGCTCCAGCCGCTGGCACGAGCGCGCCAGCGCCGGTATTCGCCACGGACGAGGTTTGCGCCGGCGCGGCCAGCACGCTGGCGTAAGACTGCATCGGCAACTGCAGATTCAGCGCAGGCGCAGCAGGCGCGGCGGCAGCTTCGGCCAGGGCCGGCGCGGCCAGCGGCAGTACGAGCGCCCATGCGACGACAAGGCAACGGTTCATGGCGAATCCTCCATCACGGTGCAAGCGTACAACCGCTCGAGCTTGCGCGCGTGAGCGCAACCTGAGCCGGCAGATCCCCCTGCCCTGTTGCACGTGCAGCAAGCTATAGCATGACCGACTCGGCCAAACGTAGCGCCTGCGTGCCGAGCTTGGCGTGATCGTCACGCCACTTGTCCAGGCGCTGGCGCTCCTGCTCGACCACCGCCGCCGGCGCGTTGGCCACGAACGTGGCGCTGCCCAGCTTGGCCTCGCATTTGGCGATCTCGGACTCGATGCGCTTGAGCTCCCTGGCCAGGCGCGCGCGTTCGGCGTCGAGGTCGATCAACCCCGCCAGCGGAAGATGCACCACCGCGCCAAATAGCGGGCTGGCCGCGGACGGTGGCGGCACGGCGCCAAACGGCAGCGTGTCGATGCGCTCGATGCGGCACAGCGCCCGCAGCATCGGCGCGATGTCCTGGAACAGGCCGGAGTCATCCATGGTGCCCTCGACCAGCAGCGGCACCGCGCGCGCCGGCGATACGCCCAGTTGACTGCGCAGGCTGCGCACGCGCTCGACCGCCTCGATCAGACTGGTGACGTGCACGGATGCATGCGCCAAGGTCTGCCCGTGCTGCAACTGCGGCTGCGGATAAGGCCGCAACAGAATGCTGGCCGCGCCGCACGCCTGCACGCCACGCGCGCGATCGGCGTGATCCGCGATCAGCCCCAGTCGCGGCGCGACTTCCTGCCAGATTTCCTCGGTGATGAACGGTGTGATCGGATGCAGTGCGCGCAGGATGCTTTCGAGAATGTACAGCAGGGTGTGCCGCGTCGAAGTCGCGGCCGCGGTGTCATCACCGTTGAGCGCGAGCTTGGCCAGTTCCAGAAACCAGTCGCAGTAATCGTTCCACACGAACTGATACAAATCCTGCGCGACCAGATCAAAGCGGTACGCGGCAATGTTGTCAGCAACCGCCCGCAGCGTGTGCTGCAAGCACGCCTCGATCCACTGCTCGGCGGCGGTGTGCAATGCCGGCGTACCGGAAACACCGCAACCCTCGGTGTGCATCAGCACGAAGCGTGCGGCATTCCACAGCTTGTTGCAGAAGTTCTTGTAGCCCTCGGCGCGCTTGAGATCGAAGTTGATGGTGCGGCCGTGCGTGGCCAGCGCGGCAAAGGTGAAGCGCAGCGCGTCGGTGCCGACCGCCTGGATGCCCTCGGGATAATCCTTGCGGATGCGCTTTTCGACCCTGGCGCGCACCTGCGGGATCAGCAGACTGGCGGTGGACTTCGCCACCAGCTCCTCGAGGCCGATGCCGTCGATCAGGTCCAGCGGGTCGATGGTGTTGCCCTTGGACTTGGACATCTTCTGGCCTTCGGCATCGCGCACGATGGCGTTGATGTACACCTCGCGGAAGGGCACGCGGTCCTTCAACGCCTGTCGCTCCGGTGCATAGCTGCCATCCGGATTGCGGCCGACGAAATAGGTCGTCGCCATGACCATGCGCGCCACCCAGAAGAAGATGATGTCGAAGCCGGTGACCAGCACCGCGCTGGGCAGGAAGGCCTGGTCGCTGCGCCAGTCGGCGACGATTTCGCCGTGCTCGTTGCTCACCGGGCCATCCAGGTTCGGCCAGCCCAGGGTCGAGAACGGCCACAGCGCGGAGGAGAACCAGGTGTCGAGGACGTCCTCGTCCTGGCGCATCGCGCCAACGGGTGGTGTCGCAGCGTGAGCGTGCGCGTCGGCCTCGTCCTCGCCCACGAAGATATCGCCGTTGGCGTCGTACCACGCCGGAATGCGATGACCCCACCAGAGCTGCCGGCTGATGCACCAGTCCTGGATGTTCTCCAGCCACTGCGTATAGGTGCTGCTCCAGTTTTCCGGCACGAACCGGATCGCGCCCGAGGTGACGGCCTCCAGTGCGGGCCGGATGATGGCCGCACGGCCACCAGGGCGGCCGTCGGGCTGCGTCTCGCGCGTCAGATCCACGAACCACTGGTCAGTCAGCATCGGCTCGATCACCGCATCCGAGCGCTGGCTGACCGGCACCTGCAGCTTGTGCGGCCGTGTTTCGACCAGCAGGCCCTGGGTTTCGAGATCCGCCAGAATTTGCTTGCGCGCTTCGTAGCGGTCGAGGCCCCAGTAGGGTTCTGGGATACCGATGTCCTGGGCGACATCTACCACATCGCGGACTTTGCCGGTGGCGCCAGGTCGTGCAGCGGCCCTACTCCATGACCTGTTGTCGATGATCTTTGCATCCAGCGTCAGCACATTGAGCATCGGCAACTTATGCCGCTGGCCGATCGCGTAGTCGTTGAAATCGTGCGCTGGCGTGATCTTCACGCAGCCGGTGCCGAACTCGCGGTCGACGTAGGCGTCGGCGATGATCGGGATTTGCCGCCCGGTCAGCGGCAAGGTCAGGGTCTTGCCGACCAGATGCGCATAGCGCTGGTCCTCGGGATGCACCGCCACGGCGACGTCGCCGAGCATGGTCTCGGGACGCGTGGTGGCGACGATCAGCCCGCGTTCGCCGTTCGGCCCGCGCAGGGTTTCATCCGAAAACGGATACAGGATCGACCACAGGAAACCATCGCGCTCCTCGTTGTTCACTTCCAGATCCGACACCGCCGTCTGCAGCACCGGATCCCAGTGCACCAGACGCTTGCCGCGGTAGATCAGGCCGTCGCGATACCACTGCACGAACACCTTGCGCACCGCTGCGGACAGTCCTGCGTCCATGGTGAAGCGCTCGCGCGAGCCGTCGATGCTGGCGCCCAGGCGCTGCATCTGCTTGCCGATGGTCGAGCCGGATTCCTCCTTCCACTGCCAGACGCGTTCGACGAAAGCCTCGCGGCCGAGGTCGTGGCGCGTCCTGCCCTCGGCGGCGAGCTGGTTCTCGACGATCTTCTGGGTGGCGATGCCGGCGTGATCGGTGCCGCCCTGCCACAGCGTGCGCCGGCCCGACATGCGCGCGTGGCGGATCAGCGCGTCCATGATCGCCTGCTGGAAAGCGTGGCCCATGTGCAGCGTGCCGGTGACATTGGGCGGCGGCAGCAGGATGCAGTAGGGCGCGCCCGTGCCCGAAGGTTTGAAGCAACCCAGGCGTTGCCAGCGCGCGTAGCACTGCGATTCGATCGAGCCGGGTTCGAAGCTGGCGGACAAGGGCATGGACGCAGATTTCTTCGCGGGGTGAGTGGGCGATTGTAATCAGCCGCCTGCTGCGGCGCAGCGCGAGGCGCGCAAATGCAACGGGGGCCACCGGCCCCCGTCACCCGCAAGCAAGCGCCGAGACGACGACTCAGGTATCGCTGGCACCGGCCAGGCCACGCCGTTCCAGCAGCGGCCGGATATCGGGATCGCTGCCGTAGAAGTCGCGGAACAAGGTCATGGCATCGACGCTGCCGCCTTTCGAGAGCAGCTTGCTGCGGAAGGCATCGCCGTTCTCACGCGTCAGGCCGCCGTGCTGCCTGAACCATTCCACGCTGTCGGCATCCAGCACCTCGGACCAGATGTAGCTGTAGTAACCGGCCGCGTAGTCGCCACCGAAGATGTGCGCGAAATACGTGCTGCGGTAGCGCGGCGGCACCGGACCGAAGGCCACGCCAGCCTTGGCCAGCGCGGCGTGCTCGAAGGCTTCGACCTGCGTTGCGGCAGGCACCTGCGCCGGGCCGATCTGATGCCAGGCCTGATCCAGCAGCGCGGCCGCCAGATATTCGGTGGTGGCGTAGCCCTGGTTGAACTTCTGCGCGGCGAGCACCTTGTCCACCAGTGCTTGCGGCATGGGTTCGCCGGTCTGGTAGTGGCGCGCGTAGTGCATGAGCACCTCGGGCCAGATGGCCCACATCTCGTTGACCTGCGAGGGGTACTCGACGAAATCACGCGGCACGTTGGTACCGGAGAACATCGGATAGGTCACGTTGGAAAACAAGCCGTGCAGCGCGTGGCCGAACTCGTGGAATGCGGTATTGACCTCATCGAAACTCAGCAGCGTCGGCTGGCCTGTCGGCGGCTTGGGAACGTTGAGGTTGTTGACCACCACCGGCAGCGTGCCGAGCAGGCGCGACTGATCGACGAAATTGTTCATCCACGCGCCGCCGCGCTTGCTGGGACGCGCGTAGTAATCGGCAAGAAACAAGCCTAACTTGCTGCCATCCGCATTGAACACCTCGTACACCTGCACGTCCGGGTGGTATACGGGCAGGTCGGTGCGGCGCTTGAAGGTGATGCCGTACAGGCGCGTGGCGGCGTAGAACACGCCGTCTTCGAGCACGCGCTGCATCTCGAAGTAGGGCCGCATCTGGCTCTCGTCGAAGGCGTAGCGCTGCTGGCGCACCTTCTCGGCGTAGTGCGCCCAGTCGGCGGCGCCAAGTTGGAACTTGCCGCCTTCAGCCTGGATCGCCTGCTGCAAATCCGCGGCTTCCCTGCGCGCGTTGGCCACGGCCGGCGGCGCCAGCTTGCCGAGCATGGCGTTGACCGCGGCGGATGTCTTGGCGGTGGAGTCCTCCAGCGCATACGCGGCATGGTTGGGATAGCCCAGCAACCGCGCACGCTCGGCGCGCAAGCGCGCGATCCCGGTGATCAGCGCGCGCTCATCGGTGGCGCCATCGCGCAGACCGCGCTGCATCGAGGCCGCCAGCAGACGTTCGCGCACGACGCGGTCGTTGAGATCAGTCAGCGCCGGCTGGCTGGTGGTGTTTTGCAGCGCGATCACGTACTTGCCGGTCAGCCCGCGCATCTTGGCCGCTTCGGCCGCGACGGCGAGTGCATCGGGCGCGAGTCCGTCGAGCTGGCGCACATCCTCGATCACCAATGCACCCTGATTGCCGGCTTCGAGCAGGCGCTGCTCGTAGGCCGTTTGCGCGGCGGCGATGCGCGCATTGAGCGCACGCAACTTGTCCTTGTCGGCGGCCGGTAGGCGTGCACCGGCGCGCACGAAGTTGGTGTGATGACGCTCGATCAGGCGCAACTGCTCGGGATTCAGGTCGAGCGTCGCGCGCTGGCGGTACAGCGCATCCACGCGCGCGAAAAGCTTGTCATCCAGCAGGATCGCATCGCGATGCGCGGCCAGTTGCGGCGCGAGCTGTGCCTCCAGCTTCTGCATCGCCGCATTGGTGTTGCTGGAACCGAGATTGAAGAACACCAGACTGGCGCGATCGAGCAGACGCCCGGAGCGCTCCATCGCCACCAGCGTGTTGTCGAAGCCGGGCGGCGCAGGATGGTTGGCGATGGCCACGATTTCAGCGCGCTGCTCGGCCATGCCATGCGCGAAGGCCGGCGCGTAGTCGCTATCCTTGATTTGATCGAACGGCGGCAACTGGTACGGCAGCATGCTGGCGCGCGCGAACGGATTGCTCGCGGGCAGCGACTTGCTGTTGATTTCTACGGCCTGGGCGCTGGCCAGCATGAGCACGCTGCCGAGCAGACCCAACGATGCGCGCTTGAGCATGACGAACTCCTGGACAAGGGTTGCGCGCACGCTAGCCGATTGCGACCCGGCACGAATGGGCTGAAAGACAGGGTGCGGCCTCGTGACAGCGCGCGGCGCACGCACGACAACCCCTCGATGCCGGGCATCGCCTCGCCGCCTGGCCCGATGCCCCGACGTCGCAACAGTTTGCGCGTGGCGCGTTGCTCGCGCGGATAAATGTAGCCCTTCCGGCAACAGTCCCAGCCGCATCAGCTGCGCCAGATGCACGGCGTCGCTGCGGTCGTCGCCGTGCTTGAGGCCGTCGTACTGCGGAATGGCGGTGGTGTTGACCAGGTGCACGGCATAGCCGTGATCCATCAGCCCATCGACCAGCCAGTACCAGTTGCAGGTCGACTCCACCGCCACGCCGACCCGGTCGTTCCGATAGGGCGCCAAGTCAGCCAGAGCAGGCGCGGCAATGCGTAGGGGCGTCGACACTGCAGCAGCGCCTTGCCGTCGCCACCCATGACGGCCAACACGCTGTTGCTGGAATGCAGATCGATGGCTGCGTAAAGTGACATGGCTGCCTCCTTCAGCGGGAACATAATCATGAAAAAAGATAGTTCACGGAATACCCAGCTTTGGAACGAAGATTTGGCACCAACTTCGGCTGCCCAACGCACTTGGCGCTGGTACCATTTCGCTGCACTCTGGGTCGGGATGGTGGTAATGGTCCCGGGCTACACGTTGGCGGCCAGTTTGATCAAGGATGGCATGTCGGCCCCGCAAGCTGTGCTCACAGTCTTTCTGGCAAACGTCATCATCCTGATGCCAATGCTGTTGATCGGCCATGCCGGGGCCAAATACGGTATCCCCTACGCAGTCTTGGTACGCTGCTCGTTCGGCACCAAGGGCGCGAAGATACCAGCGCTGATGCGTGCGATAGTGGCCTGCGGCTGGTACGGTATCCAGACTTGGTTCGGTGGTGAGATGATCTACACCTTGGCCGGAGTACTGCTGGGCCACAAGTTGGGGGGCGGTCCGATCATGGCCCTTGGCATTAACGGCGTTCAATTGCTCAGCTTTCTCGCATTTTGGGCGATAGAATTTTGGTATATCACGCACGGGATGATCGCAATCCGTAGTCTCGAGACCTATACGGCGCCGCTGAAAATCCTGGTCTGTTTCGGACTACTCGCTTGGGTTTACCACCGCGCCGGTGGTTTCGGCATATTACTTGATCAACCCTCACAATTTGTCATTGGCGGCAAGATGGCGGGCCAATTCTGGATGGTGTTCTGGCCATCATTGACAGCCATGATCGGCTTCTGGGCCACACTGGCACTAAATATTCCCGACTTCACGCGTTTCGCCAAATCGCAGCGCGACCAAATTGTGGGCCAAGCGGCTGGTTTGCCAGTGCCAATGGCGCTGTTAGCAATGCTGGCTGTGCTCGTCACATCTGCCACTGTCGTCATATACGGCAAAGCAATCTGGAATCCAATTACCCTGGCCAGTCGTATGACCGGGGCCGGAGTTCTGATCGCAATGATAATTTTGGTCATTGATACTATCAGCGTGAACCTAGCAGCCAATTTGGTGGGGCCGGCGTACGATTTTTCCTCTCTCGCACCCAAGCATATCTCGTATAAAAGGGGAGGCTATATCACAGCCACGATCGGGATTCTGATGATGCCGTGGAAGTTGCTCGAATCGACCCATGGCTATATCTTTACTTGGATAATCGGCTACTCCGCGCTGCTCGGACCGATTGCCGGCATCTTGATTGTCGATTACTACTTCATCCGAAAGACTCAAGTTGACACCGATCAACTTTACGTCAACGACGGCAGATACTCCTATGGTAATGGTTGGAACAACATAGCAATTATTGCATTGATCGCCGGCATCCTGCCTAACATTCCGGGATTTTTGTATGCTTCTTTTCCGGCTCTATTTCCAGACGTTGGCAGCGTATTCAAATTAATTTATACTTATGCGTGGTTCGTTGGCTTAACCGTCGCCGCCCTCATCTATGGCATTCTGATGAAGCGTAACGTACAACCTGCCAGCATCCGTGAAAAAAACCCAGCTCTGCCGGGGTGACTCCCAACAGTTACCTTACGAGAAACAAGTGGCTGAGGTCGCGGTCATGTGGCCGCCGAAGCAGTCGGCTCGAGTTGGAATCCGAGGGCGGCAGCGCGGCGTTTGAGCACAGCAATCGAGCGGTCGCGTTGCTGCGC
>JAKAWV010000030.1 GCA_021827205.1 Pseudomonadota bacterium
AAGTTGGCGCGCGAATATCAATCTGCACTACGCGAGTTCGCAATACCTGAACCAGCTCACCTCCGGCTTGGCGAGCGCTGTCACGATCCCCGGTTACGCGGTGACGAACCTCGGCATCCGTGACACCTTGGATCTGGGCATGGGTATGCTGAAGAACGTCAAAATCGCGTTGCACATCGACAATGTGTTTAACCGGCATTACGACGTGACTGGCTTTGAATACACCACCTTCACCGGCATGCCGTACTCGAGCGTGCTGATGGAGGAGCCGCGCGCCTACTTCGCCTCGGCCACGTTCGACTTCTGATCGCGGCAACTGTGTCGTGCCGGTACTCGCCGGCACGACGCGGCAATCGGGGCGCTTCGTGCTGTAATCGTCTTCTCCGGAAATGGATGGCTGATGTCCTGAAGCAACCCCGTCGCATCTTGTCGGCCGTTTGCTCCTGCAGCGGCTCGGGCTGGCTGGCGGATCCCCGAACCTACTGCCGCATCCGCATGAGGACTACTTGCATGGCGACACCGAATCCGAGCGCGCTGGACGTGCTCGACCAGCAGCGCTTCACGCGCTTCCACGCGCGCGCGGTCATCACCACCGGCATGGGCGTGTTCACCGACGGCTACGACCTGATCTCGATCAGCGTGGTGTTGCCGATGGTGCTGCACAGCTTCGGCGTGGATCGCCTCACTGGCCTGCAGTCGTCCTTGCTGGTGGCCAGTGCGCTGCTGACCTCGGCAGTGGGTGCCGTCGTGTTCGGTGTGCTTTCCAACGCCGGACGCAAGCGTTTCTACGGTATCGACGTGACGCTGATGGCCGTCGCGGCGCTGGCGCAGGCGTTCTGCGGCAACATCTGGATGCTGATCGCGGCACGCACGCTGCTGGGCTTCGGCATTGGCGCCGACTATGTACTCTCGCCGATGATCATGGCCGAACACAGCAACGCGCGCGACCGCGGCAAGGCGCTGGCCGTGGGCTTCTCGCTGATGTGGGTGCTGGGCGCGATCAGCGCGGCGCTGCTGCAGATCGCGCTCGAATACTTCCACGTACCGCCGGACCTGCAGTGGCGCATCACCCTCGGCGCGGGCGTGATCCCGGCCGGCGCGGTGATTCTGCTGCGCCGGCGCCTGCCGGAAACGCCGCGCTACTACGCGCACATCAAGGGCGATGGCGAAGCGCTCAAGGCCGTGGTGGCGCAGGTGGCGGGCGATGAGGTGGCCGCGCAGACGCAGACCGAAGGCAGCCTGAGTGCCGGCATGCGCGATTACTTCACGCGCTACTGGCGGCGCTTCGCCATGATCAGCCTGCTGTGGTTCGTGTACGACATCGTCATCTATGCCGGTGGCCTGTTCGGGCCGAGTCTGCTGGGCAAGAGCGTGGGCCTCACGCCAGCCGAGTTTCAGTTGGTCAACTCGGCGATTTTCAGCGTCAGCGGCAGCGTGGTGGCGGTGCTGCTGATCGATCGCTGGGGACGCAAGCCCTTGCAGGCATGGGGCTTCGTGCTGATGGGTGCGATGCTCGGCTTGTATGCATACTCCTATCACCCCGGCAGCAGCGCGCCGCTGTGGGGCATCACGCTGTACGGTCTGTTTTTCTTCTTCAATCAGGCCGGGCCGGGCTCGATCAGCGGCGCCGGCATGCTCGGCGTGGAGATGGCCGCCACGCGCGTGCGCGGGCTGGTGCAGGGTCTCAGCGTCACCGCTGGCAGGCTGGGTGCGGCGCTGGGCGTGTTCGTGTTTCCGCGTCTGTTCCAGGACTACGGACAAAGCTTTGCCGTGGCCTTTCTGGCCGTCACCGCGCTGATCGGGGCGGTGCTGACGTTGGTCGGCATTCCGGAAACGCGTCGCGTCAGTCTGGAACAGGCCAGCGGCGAGGCGGCGATCTGACCGCAGGATCGCGGCGGCGAACGCGGCCTGAAACGTGGCGCGGCGCTGGCGCGGGAATTCAACGCGGCCTCAATCGCCGCCATCGCCGGCGATCAGACTGTCCAGCGGGCGCTGCTGTTTTGCGGCCATGGTGTTGAGCCGCCGCAACAGCGCGGCATAAGCGACCGGACCCTTGCTGGCCAGCCACTCCTGGCGCATCTGCTCGGGGCCGCTGATTTTCAGCAGCGCGGTAGGCGTGTAGCTGCGCGCCGGCGGCAGCGCGTTCCAGGCGATGCGATCGGCGCCGGGCGCGTGGTCGACCGGCCAGTGGCGGAACGGTGAATCAGCCGCGCAGTGGCCGGGATTGCGCAGCATCGCGGTCTGCATCGGCAGCACCGGCGCGGGCGCGGCGTCGGGCGTAACGCGCCAGATGCCGGCGAGCACGTGCGCGTTGGCGTCCCACTGCGACATCGGCGGAATGTCGGCCACCGCCTCGATGGTGCGCAGCAAGTCCACTTGCGAGAGGTGCTGCGTGTCCAGCACGCCGGAGCGGACCCACGGCCCCAGCGCCACCGCGAAAGTGCGGTGCGCGTTGATGTGATCGGCGCCGGATTGCGCATCGTCCTCGGTGAGCAGCACCAGGGTGTGCTTCCACTCGGGCAGCTTGGACAGCGTGTGGATCACCTCGGCGGTGGCGTAGTCGTTGTTGGCGACATAGCTGTCCGGACTGGCCATGCACGCGGCGCGACCGGCGGTGTGGTCATCCGGCAGCCAGATGTAGATCACGCGCGGCAGGTGTTTCGCGTGCGCGCGGATCCAGCGATCGGCGATGGACGCGCGTTGCGTGTCCAGCACCAGCCGGTCCCAGGCCGGGTAGTTCATCGCCAGATGCGCGCGCAACGCCGGCGAGATGTCGCCGATCTTGTTGCGCGCGGCGAACTCGCCGAAGTCCTCGAAGCTGACGTGGTGCGCGAGCAGGTCGTTGAACAGGAACAGGCGCGCCGGGTAGGTGATCCACGGATTGCTCCAGTGGCCCAGCGCGCCGAGATTGGTGTAGATCGCATAGGGATTGCGCGCGCCGCGCGCATCGGGCTTGAGCGATTGCGTCCAGCCCGGGTTGGCGATGTAGCCGCGGTCCGAGTAGTACAGGGACCAGGTGCGCTGCACGAAATCCGAATCGGAACCGGCGGTGGTCCACTGATGGCCTTGCGCGGTCACCTCGCCGTCGGCATAGAAGTTCACGAACAGCGCGCCGCGCGCGGCCGCGGCATAGAGATTGGGCAACTGCCGCGGGCCGTACAGATCAAGCGCGGGATCGGCCCAGTGACCGGCGGCGGGATAGTCACCGAAATTCTCGTCGAAGGTTTTGTTCTCGCGCAGGATGAACACCACGTGGTGGATGTGCGCATGCAGCCATGCGCTGGATGCGGCATTGGCGGCGGTCAGCGTATCGCGCTGCGTCGGCGTGAAGCCATCGTTGCCCAGCGCCTGCGCGGTCCACAGGCTGGCGTGCGCGGGCAGCTCGCGCAGATCCACGCGCTGCAGCAGGCCATGCATGAAATCGCCCACCCACTGATGCTTCAGATTGGGGCCGCTGCCCATGCCCTTGGCGCTGACCACGTACAGCGCGTCCTTGCGCACCGCCAGCGCGGTGGGATACCAGCCGGTGGGAATCAGCGCCGCGCGCTGGCCGCTGGCGAGGTCGAACACCGCCACGTCATCGTTGCCGGCGTTGGCCACGAACAGTTGTCCGTGCGCCAGCGCCAGCGCATCGGGATACGAACCGGGCGGGGCGTCGGGATACGGCGTGTCATCGAGCATGCGCGCGGCCTTCAGGGTTTGCGTATCGATCGCGACGATGCGATCGAGATTGGCATCGGCCACCCACACCAACGGCGTGCCCGGCTGCGCGGCCAGCGCGGTCGGATGCGCGCCGGCGGTGAAACTGCGCGGACCCAGCACCGGGCCGGTGGGCACCTCGCCCAACACCCTCCACGCCGCGCGATCGACCACGGTCACGCCGTTGCCGCCCCAGTCGCTGACCACCAGTCGCTTGCCGCCGTCGGCCAGCGTCACGGCGAACGGATAGCTGCCCACGTTGAGATAGCGCACGGCGCCGCTGACCAGATTCACGCGCGCCAGACTGTTGGCCAGCAGGCCGCTGACATAGGCGTGCGTGCCGCCGGGGCCGATCACCACGCTGTCCGGGTAGAAATGCCGCGTTTGTTGTTGGTTGCCAGCGTATTGATATGGATACTGTGTGCGCGGAAACGCCTGCCAGTGCAGCGCGTAGCGCCGTTGCAATGTTAGCGTGCCGCCATGCGTGGCGAACGCCAACAGATCGTCGCTGGCGCCACCAGTGGCATAGAGCATGCCGTTGGCGGCGGTGCTCAAACCCTGGAACAGACTTTGGTTGGGAATCACCGCGCTCATCGGCGCCGACAGTTCGCCGCCGCGGCCCTGCGCCACGTTGGCGCCGGGCGCCGCGGTGGCGTGCGATTTGCCCAGCAGCGTGCCGATCACGGCGAGCGTGTGCAGATCGTCGGCCGCATACAGGCGCAAACTCTGCAGTTTGTTGGCGCCGCCGTTGAGTACCGCCACATGGCCCTCGGCGACCACCACCTGGGTGGGAAAATTGGGCGTGCTCGCCAGCACGCCGACGGGTGCCAGCAGGCGGCCGCTGGGCAGTTCCGCGGGCGTCGGTTGCGCAGGTGCGGCGCTGGCGCCGCGCGCGAGCAGCAGCAGGCTGGCGACGGCCAGTGCGATGGGTTTCGATGACATGGAAGGCGCCTCGACAGATATCACAACGCTAGTCCAACTCGCGCGCGCGTGCATGACAAGCAGGAAACGCGTGGCGCACGCTTTGCATACGATTCCGCAAGCTATCCTGACAAACTTCAGGTGTCCTGCCGCAGGACGTCCAAGCCCTTAAAATGCGCGCATGAAGCTGGCCTCCTGGAACGTCAATTCGCTCGGCGTGCGCCTGCCGCAGGTGCTGCAGTGGCTTGAGGCCGAGCGCCCGGACTTGCTCGCGCTGCAGGAAACCAAGCTCGAGGACGCGCGCTTTCCCGCCGCCGAGTTCGCGGCGGCCGGCTATCGCGCCGTGTACAGCGGGCAGAAGACCTACAACGGCGTGGCGTTGCTGGCACGCACGCCGCCGCAGCAGGTGCTGCGCGAACTGCCGGGGCTGGACGATCCGCAGCGGCGTTTCCTTGCCGCCGACATCGACGATCTGCGCGTGGTGAACCTGTACGTGGTCAACGGTCAGGCCGTGGACAGCGACAAGTACACGTACAAGCTGCGCTGGCTCGGCGCCGTGCGCGCGTTCCTCGAAGCCGAATTGGCACGCCACCCCGCGCTGGTGGTGCTGGGCGATTTCAACATCGCACCCGATGATCGTGACGTGCACGATCCGCTGGCGTGGCGCGACCAGATCCTGTGCAGCGCCCCCGAGCGGGCTGCATTGCAGGGCCTGCTGGACCTGGGCCTGGAAGACAGCTTCCGTGCCTTGCATGCGGACCCCGGTCACTACAGTTGGTGGGATTATCGCCAGGGTGGTTTCCGGCGCAATCTCGGCCTGCGCATCGACTTGATCCTCAGCAGCCGCGCCCTGCACCCGCGCTTGCGCGCCGCCGCGATCGACCGCACCCCGCGTACCTGGGAGCGGCCCTCGGACCACACCCCCGTGCTGCTGGAACTGGCATGAACGACGACCTCGCCCTGTCCCTCACTGACGCCGAACTCGACGAGCTGGATCTGTTTTTGCGCCGCCACAACACCGATGATGGCCCGCTGCTGGACGGCGTGCACGGCCTGCTCACCGCGCTGCTGATCGGTCCCGAGCCGGCGCGCCCCGACGAGTGGCTGCCCGAGGTACTGCACGAGCCCTTCGACGATGCCGCCGAGGGCAACCACATCCTCAGCCTGCTGGCCCGGCTCAGCGATTCGATTCCGCTGGAGATCGAGCACGAGCGCTACGAGCCGATCCTCGGCGAGGTCGATACCGATGAAGGCGACAGCGCGCTCAGCGCCGCCGGCTGGTGCCATGGTTTCGCGCAAGGCATCAACCTGCGCGCCGAGCTCTGGGAGTTGCGCCTCGAGCAGGACGTCGAGCTGATGCGCCTGCTCAATCCGGTGGTGGTGCTGGCCATCGAATCCGGCGCGCTGGCCACCGACGATGAAGTCGAGGCACTGGACGATGCCGAGTACGACAGCTATCTCGCGCAGTTGCCCGAGACGGTCGGGGCACTGGCCGAATACTGGCGCGTGCATCCGCCGACCACGCGCGAACAGGCCGCTACCGGCAGCGCATCCAGCGTCGAGTTCCGCGTGCCGCCCGGCCGCCGCGGCGGGCGTTGGCTGCACTGAGGCGCTTCGCACCGCCTTGCCGCGTCCTTGCATACGCGCGACGTCTACGGCGGGCGTTACGCAAAATTCGGATTGGGCGGCCAGCTTGCGCAGCGCCTGCAGGCGGGGCAAAGTGCGCCGCGTCGGAGATGCGGGATCGGGCTGCATGACGCGCGCGGGTGGCAGTGCTCGGATGTGGCCGCAGCGCACAATCGGCGCTACGGGTTTGCTTTTGCTGGGCACTTTGGCGAGTTGCACGCGCGTGCAGCCAGCGCCGCTTGCACTCTCGCCACAAGCCAGCGCGGAGTTGGTTGCGCGAACGCTGTCGCATCAGCAGTTGCCGGCGTACGAGTTCAGTGCGTTGCCGCCGCGCATGGGACGCGAAGTTCCGTTGCGCAATGATTCCTCGCGACGCCGGCTCTGGATCGTCCAGCGTCTGGTCTTGCGCGAATCAGGCGCGCGCATCGAGCAGGATTATCTGCATGCGGCGCTGCGCGCGCGTTGCCACGCGTATCCATGGATCGGCCATGGCGCGCTGTTCGCGGCCAACTCCTCGCACTGCACGCTGGACGACCTCGCGCTGCGCCGCGCCAATCTGCTGCAAGCGCAGCAAGCATGGGCTTATGCACATCACGCCCGCGCGCTGCAAGCGGCAGAAAGCGGCGACATCATGGTCTTCGTGGGCTGGGTGCAACAACAACGGCGTGATCGGCATTGGCACGATTTCTCCGGCTGGCTGCAGCCACGCGCGCTGATCAATCCGCCGCTTCCGGGACTGCGTCGCACGCCGGCACCGGTTGCGCCACCACCACCACCACCACCCGCACTGCCACCGCCATCCGCTGCGCTGGCGCAGATGCACGTGCAGCCCGCGCACTATCTGGATCGCATGCCGCCAAGCTATCCGCCGACGGCACTGCGCGCACATCAACAAGGCACTACGATCCTGCTGCTGACCGTGAATGTCGCCGGGCGTGTGACCCGCGCGGCGATCGCAGAAACCAGCGGTAATGCCGATCTCGACGCGGCCGCGCTGTACGCGGCATGGACGTGGAAGTTCTACCCAAGACGCCTGGATGGCGCGGCGGTCACTTCGCGCCTGCGCGTGCCGGTGCAGTTCCGCTGGGCCGATAGCCACGCGCCACCACCGCAGCCACTGCTGCCCGCGATGCAGCTGGCTGGCATGCAGTGGCGTGACGGCATCCAGAGCGTGCCGCAGACAGCCGCCGCGCGGGTAAGCCGCTGCGCGTCGCAGACCGCTTCGGCGCTGCATGCGCCCGCGCGCGTGCAGGTTCTGCAAGCCGCCGGCTGGCGCGTTGGTGCTCCGCTTCGCCAAGCAGGCTTGCTGGTCTTGCCGGCACGCGCGCTCAACGCGCAATGCCAGCCGGGGCGTGCGGCCGTGTTTATTTATTCCGGCATCGAGCTGGTCGGCAGCTTGCAGGGCACGATAGGCAATCAGATCGCAACATCGTTGCATGACGATCAACTGCGCGTGCAGTGGCGTCGCAATGTCCGCGCGGATGCCGCGCACACATTGCAGCTCACAGGCCGCATTGCGCCGAGCGGTGTGTGGTGGGACCGCCTGGAGTTGGCGTGGCAGCCATCCACACCCGCCCCGCCGTGACCGCGCGAGCGCGTCCTCAGATGCGCCCGGCGCGATAGTCGGCCAGCGCCTGCTGGATTTGCTGCGGTGTGTTCATCACGAATGGGCCGTAGCGCGCCACCGGCTCGCGCAATGGCGCGGCGGCGACCAGGATCAGCCGCGTCGGTGCATCCGCGGCGCGCAGTTCGATCTGCTCGCCCGCGCCGAGCACGCCGAGCTCCTGCGCGGCCAACCACGTGTCGCCAACCTGCACGCCCGCGCCCTCGAATGCATGGACGAACGCGGTGTGCGCGGCCGGCAGCGTCAGCGTCAGCGTCGCACTGGCGGCGAGCGCGATGTCCACGAACAGCGGCTGCGTGAGAATGCCCTGCACCGGACCACGCGCGCCGAAGACCTCGCCGGCGATCAGGCGCACGCTGGCGCCCGCCGCGGGCGTGAGCACGGGAATTTGCTCGGGCGCGATGTCCTGATAGCGCGGCGCGATCATCTTGTGCGTGGCGGGCAGGTTCACCCACAACTGGAAGCCGCGCATCTCGCCGTCGCTTTGCTCGGGCATCTCGGAGTGGATCAGGCCCGCGCCCGCGGTCATCCATTGCGCGCCGCCGGCGACCAGCAGGCCGCTGTTACCCTGGTTGTCGCGGTGGCGCATGCGCCCGGCGAGCATGTAGGTGACGGTCTCGAAGCCGCGGTGCGGGTGCTCTGGAAAACCGGCGATGTAATCGGTGCCGCGCTCCGAGCCGAACGCATCGAGCAGCAGGAACGGATCCAGCATGTCCAGCATCGGCTGGCCGATCAGGCGGGTGAGTTTGACTCCGGCGCCGTCGCTGGTGGGCAGGCCGGGAAGATTGCGAATCAGGTTGCGAGTGCTCATGGCGGTGATTCCGGATGGCGCGCTGCGCCGCTGCTTGCAACATGCGCGCGCTCCCGTCCGCCGCCAAGTGCACCGCGGCGCACGCACTGTGCACCGACACGCAACAGCGCTGCGCACAGTCCGGCGCTCAGTTGGCGTAGGGTGCCAGCAGCAGATCCAGATCATCCTGACCGAAGCTCAGCCGCTCGCGACTGCCGCCGCCGTCGAGCACGGCTTCGGCCAACGCGGCCTTGCGCTGCTTCAGTGCCTCGATGCGTTCCTCGACGGTGCCAGCCGCGACCAGGCGATACACGAACACGGGCTTGTCCTGGCCGATGCGGTGCGCGCGATCGACCGCCTGCGCCTCGGCGGCCGGGTTCCACCACGGGTCGTAGTGGATCACGGTGTCGGCGGCGGTGAGGTTGAGGCCGACGCCGCCGGCCTTGAGCGAAAGCAGGAACAGCTGCACCTCGCCAGCCTGGAAGCGGCGCACCGGCGTGGCACGATCGCGCGTGTCGCCGGTCAGTAGCAGGTAGGGGATGCGCAGGCGATCCAGTTCGCGCGCGATTAGCGCCAGCATGCTGGTGAACTGACTGAACAGCAGCACGCTGCGACCTTCATCGACCAGCGCCGGCAGCATCTCCATGAGCAATTCGAGCTTGGCCGATTCGTGCACGCCGCGCGCGGCCTCGAGCTTGACCAGGCGCGGATCGCAGCACACCTGGCGCAGCTTCAGCAGCGCATCCAGCACGACGATGCCGCTGTGCTCGATGCCTCGCTGCACGATCACCTGGCGCAGCTCCTCGGTCAGGGTCAGGCGCAGTCCTTCGTACAGCTCGCGCTGCCGACCTTCCAGACGCACGTTGCGCGTGATCTCGGTTTTCGGCGGCAGCTCGGTGGCGACCTGCGCCTTGGTGCGGCGCAGGATGAATGGCGCGATGCGCTGGTTGAGCCGTGCCTGCGCCTCGGCATCGCCCTGCTTCTCGATCGGCTGACGGTAGTGCTTGCGGAAGCCGTGCTCGTCGCCGAGCAGGCCCGGCACGGTCAGATCGAGCTGCGCCCACAGCTCGCCGAGATGGTTTTCCAGCGGCGTGCCGGTCAGCGCCAGCACGCGCGGTGGCGCCAGCTCCTGCAATGCACGGCGCGCGCGCGTGCGCGGGTTCTTGACCTGCTGCGCCTCGTCCAGCACCGCCAGCGTGAACGCTTCGCGACGCAGCACGGCGACATCGCGCGGCAGCAGGGCGTAGCTGGTCAGCACCACATCGTGTTGCGCGATGCGCTCAAAGTGTTCGCTGCGCTGCGCGCCGTGCAGGGTGAGCAGGCGCAGATCCGGGGCGAAGCGCGCGCTTTCCTGTTCCCAGTTGGGGATCAGACTGGTGGGCACCACCAGCAGCGCCGGCGCCGGCAGCTTGCCCTGCGCTTTCAGCGTGAGCAGATGCGCGAGCAGTTGCACGGTCTTGCCCAGACCCATGTCGTCGGCCAGCACGCCGCCCAGACCGGCTTCGGCCAGCGCGTTCAACCAGCGCAGACCTTCGCGCTGATAGGGACGCAGCTCGGCGCGCAGCGTGCTCGGTGGCGCATCGCTGGCGGCGGCGGCGGTGCGCAGCAAGCGTTGAGTGAAATCGGCCAGCTCGGCCGGCGCCTCCAGCGGCCGCTCAGCCGGCAGCGCGCTGCGTAGTTCGGCCAGACGTCCGGCCTGCACGCGCGGCAGCAGCAATTGCGGGCGCGGCCGATCCAGATACTCGGCCAGCGGCGCCAGCAGCGCGCGCAGCGCGGACAGGCGCACCGGAATGCGGCGGCGCGCATCCAGCGGCGCGTACCACACCGCGTCCTCGGGCTCGTGCGCGGCCGGGGAAAGACTGATTTGCCGCTCGGCCAGCGCCTGCGCCACCGCCGGCAGCAGGTTGATGCGCCGACCGTCCAGTTCCAGCCCCACCTCCAGCGCGAACTGCCGTTGATCGGCGCTGGGTGTGGCCACGCCGTACCACTGCGGCGCGCCGTCCAGCACCTCGAACGGAAAGCTGGGCGCGTAATCGAACTGCATGCCCTCGGCTTCGAGGCGCGCGCGCAGCGCCAACCAGCGCGCTGGTGTGTTGACCTCCAACGCGCCGGTATGGCCGGCGCCGGGGAACATCCATGCGTCCTCGGGCAAGGTGTCGGCCAGATCCCAAGGCAGGCCTTCGGTGTCCACCGCCGGGGTGAGGCCAGCGGCTTCGAGGCGTTCCATGGCAGCCAGTTCATCGGCACGCTTGCGCGCGATTTCCACCAGCTTGCCCTCGCGTACGCGCCGCACCAGTCCTTCGCCGCCGCGCCCGGGCAGGCGCTCGCCGCCGTACTCGAAACTGAGCCGTGCATAGGCCGGAGGCGGCGCGCCGGCGGCGAGGCGCGCATGGCGGGTGAGCGCGTGCAGGGTCAGCACCGGTCTGGGACTGAGTTCGGCGCGCGCCACTGCGGCGAATTGTTGTGGCGCCGGAATCTGCCCAGCCCAGCGTGTGCCCGGCAGCAGAGCTGCCAGCGCGGCGCTGGATTCGGGCGGCAACGGTGGCGCATCGAGCAGCACCGCGGCATCGGCTTCACCTTCGAGTGGGCACAGGTTGGCGTGCTCGGCATCCAGTACCCACAGCGCGCCAATGCGCAGCAGGCGCTGGCCGGGACGCAACGCAGGCAGCAGGCGCTGACGCCCATCGGCTTCGATCTGCCAGTGCCACCGCAGTGACTTGCCAGCGCCGCGCTGCATGTGCAATCCGGCGACGCCGCCGAACAGGCAGGGGGCGCTGTCCAGCATCTCGATCAGCAGCGCGTCGCCGAGCGCACCAGCGAGGCGCGCATAGCTGCGGCCCTTGCGCGCCACCTGCGGCAGGCCCAGTAGGCTCGCCGCCAGACGTTGCTGCGGCAGGCTCAGGCCGCCCTGGCCAAGGCGCCTGGCATCCAGCGGCAGCGGCCGTGCGTAGCGACTGTTGCCGAGCGCAGTCAGCAGCACCGGCGCCACGTCCAGCTCGGCCGCGACCTGGCCATCCGCGGTGGTCAATTCGAGCAGGAATCCGAGCACGCCGGCAGCGTCCGGCGTTGGTGTGTGGCTGGCGAGCAGCCGCCGCCAGGCGGTCGGCAGGCTGATCAGTTCCGGCGCAGCGGCCGGCGGGTGTATGCGTGAAGGCGTGCTGCCCACGGTCTCGTTCCAGGCACCCGGCGGGCGCTAAACCTTTCGAGCTTAGCACCGTGGGCGACGGCTGCAGCCATGGCCGCGATCTGTCCACGGTATTTACGGGAGCGACGTCGCACCTGTTCAGCGTGACTCGAACAGCCCGGCCGGATATTCGGGTTTCTGCTCGCGCGCCAGCAGTGCGCGCAAGCCTTCGCCCGGCGTCATCTCGCCGCGCAACACGGCGCGCACATGGAAGCTGATCGGCAGATCCAGATCCAGGCGCTCGGCGAGGCGCACCACCTCTTCGGCGGTGAGCACGCTCTCGACGACCTGGCCGATCTCGGCCAGCGCCTGCGCCAGCGGTACGCCGCGGCCCAACGCCATGCCGAGGCGGCGGTTGCGTGACAGATCGCCGGTGCAGGTCAGCACCAGATCGCCCAGTCCAGCCAGGCCCATCAAGGTTTCGGCGCGCGCGCCCAGGGCCATGCCGAGGCGCAGCATTTCGTTCATGCCGCGGGTGATCAGTCCGGCGCGCGCATTCAAGCCAAGTTGCATGCCGTCGGCGGCGCCAGTGGCCACGGCCAACACGTTCTTCATGGCGCCGCCCAGTTCCGCGCCCAGCACATCGGCGCCGGAATAGGCGCGCAACGCCGGTCCGTGCAGCAGCGCGGCAAGCTGCCGGGCGAACGCGGCATCGAGCGCATGCACGGTCAGCGCCGTGGGCAGACCCTGCGCCACTTCGCGTGCGAACGACGGGCCGGTGACGACTGCGGCCGGGCGCCCGGGAAAGCGTGCATCGACCAACTCGTGCAGAAACCGCCCGGTACCCGGCTCGAAGCCCTTGGTCGCCCAGGCGATCGCGGCCTGCGCCGGCAGCGGGGCTTCAATCTGCTCCAGCAACGTGGCGAAGGCGTGGCTGGGCACGACGATCAGCACCACGTCGACGTCGGTCAGCGCGCGTGCCAAATCATGCGTGAACGCCAGCGTGTCCGGTAGTTCCAGCTCCGGCAGATAACGCAGGTTGCGCCGCGCTGCGGCCAGCGCCGTCATCTGTGTCGCGTCGCGACCCCACAGACGGGTTTCGGCGCCGTGCCGCGCCAGCATGGCGGCCAGCGCCGTGCCCCAGGAGCCTGCGCCCAGGACCGCGACGCGCGTGGTGTCGCTCATCGCCTCAGACGTGCGCGGCTGGCGCTTCCGGCATCGCTTGGCGGCGCTGCTGCTCGGCGTACAGTGCGTCGAAGTTGACCGGCTGCAGGAAAAAGGGCGGGAAGCCGCCGTTCTGGATCAGATCGGAGATCACCTGGCGCGCGTATGGGAACAGCACGTTGGGGCAGTAGGCGCCAAGGATCGCCTCGCGGTTGGCCTGATCGAAGCCGGTGATGCCGAAAATGCCGGCCTGCTGCACTTCAGCCAGATACACGGTGCGCTCGTCCATGGTGCAGGTCAGGGTCAGGGTCAGCACCACCTCATAAGCGCCCTCGCCCAGCTCGGCAGCCTTCTGGTTGAGGTTAAGCTGGATCTGCGGCTGCGCGTCGCTGCGGCCCATGTCCTGAAACACTTGCGGTGCATTCGGCGCCTCGAAAGACACATCGCGCACGTAGAGTTTTTGCAGCGAAAGCTGCGGCTGCTCGGCTTGGCCGTTGGTGAGGGTCTCTGCCATGGTTGGACTCCGTATGCTTGAAGGGATATGTGGGAACAAAGGCCGGAAATCATCCCACAGCAGCGCCCGTACTGCACCTGTGCGCGAGCGCCTGTTGCCTGCGCGCCGGCAAACTGGCTAAGCTACGGGGCTGTATTACGCCGACTCGTGCGCTTGCCCGGGTCGCCCGCGCGACGCGATGCGCAGGCTTGCGGCGCGCTTCCGGCATCGCGTGGCCCGCAGGGGTCGCCGGGTCGCTGCTGCCCTGGCCAAGGGCGGCGTTCATGTCATCACCGGAGGTTCCGATGTCCCGCGTCTGCCAAGTCACAGGCAAGGGTGTGCAGGTCGGCAACAACGTCTCGCACGCCAACAACAAAACCCGTCGCCGCTGGTTGCCCAATCTGCACGAGCGCCGTTTCTGGGTGCCCAGCGAGAGCCGCTGGATCAAGCTGCGCGTATCCAGCCACGCCCTGCGCACCATCGACAAGAAGGGCATCGAAACCGTGATTGCCGAGCTGCGCGCACGCGGCGAGAAGATCTGAGGAGCATCCAGCCATGGCATCCAAGCGCGACAAGATTCGTCTGACGTCCTCGGCCGGTACCGGTCATTTCTACACCACCGATAAGAACAAGAAGACCACGCCGGACAAGATGGAAGTCAAGAAGTACGACCCCGTCGTCCGCAAGCACGTGATCTACAAGGAAGGCAAAATCAAGTAAGCCCGTACGATGGTCATGCCAACGCTAAAGCCCGCCTTGCAGCGGGCTTTTTGCTGTCCGGCATCACCCGGATGCTTGAGGTAACACCGGCTCGCCGCTGCGCCAGCGCAGCGAGACCGCCATGGCGCAGCCCAGCACGATTTCCAGCGGACCGCGCATGTAGCCGTTGCTCCATGCCAGATAGTCGAACAGATTGACGGTGAGCAGCACCACGCACAGTGCCAGCAGCAGCGCCAGTTGCGGGCGTGCATCGATATCGCGGCGCCAGGCGCGCAGCAGGTCGCGTAGCGGCAGCAGGAACGCCGCGCCCAGCAGCAGCAGGCCGATCAGCCCCATGCCCGCGGCAACCTGCAGCGGCGTGTCGTGCAGGTGCGGCGGCACGTAACCCTGCCAGGCGATGCCGTGGGCGGCGATGGCTGGCTGGATACTGGCCAGGCCCCAGCCAAGCATGGGGCGCTGCGCAATCATGTGCACGGCAAAGCGCCACAGCTCCAGGCGCAGGCCGACGGAGGGCGCGGCGGCGGAGACGGCACCCCCGTCGAGCACACTCAGCGCCGCGGTGCCGCCGCCGTCGAAACGCTGCAGCACCGCCGGACGCGCCACATAGGCGATCAGCGCGAAGGCCAGCACGCCCAGCCCGATCCAAGTGCGCCAGCGCAACGCACTCACACTGCGTCGCGGTGCGCGGCCAAGCACGAACAGTATTGCGGCACCGACGACCGCGGCCAGCCATGCGCCACGTGATTGCGCGAACAGCAACACCAGCAGTGCCGCCAGCGTCAGCAGCGCCCAGGCATCGCTGCGCAAGCCCGTCAACTCGGGTGTGCGGTCATCGCGTCGGCACAGCCATGCGCCACACATGCCGATCAACAGCACCAGCGCGGCAAAAGCTCCGGTGAGATTTTCCGCGTAACCCAGACGCAGGCGCAGTGTGCCCGTGGTCAGCGCATCCAGATGCAACCAGGGCAACTGTGCCAGTGCCCACAGCAGCCAACCCAGCGCCATCAGCTTGAGCACGCGCATGATCCACTGCGGATAGCACGCCAGCCACCAGCCGAACACGCAGGCATACACCAATACTTTGAGCGGTTCGGTGCTCAGCGTGAGCTGGCGCGCGTAACCCAGTTGCGCGCCGGGCTGCGCCACCAGCGCAGCCTGCGCCAGACAGTACAGCAGCAGCGCGAGGATCAACCACGGCACCGGATGTCGGCGCAGCGTGCGCCACGGCTGTGCGCCGCTGAGCAGCAGCGCCAGCAGCGCCAGCGCCGCGGCGGTGCTGGATTGCAGCGGCTGCGGCAGGTTGGATACGGCGGTCAGCGCGACCAGCGCCAACGCGCCCAGTCCCAGCCACGTCTGCCAAGGCTGGCGTCTGCGCGCGTGCCAGTACGCAATCAAATGCGTCATGCCCTCAGCGCAAACTGCGCTGCAGCGCCGCGCCCACGCGCTGATCGAAGGCGTCGCGGTTGCGCTCAAAGCAAGCGCGGGCGTTGTCGCTGATCCGCCGCAGCGCGTGCGCATCCAGGCTCAGCGCGTAATCCACGGTGCGCTCCAGCGCGCGCTCATCGAAGTAATAGCGTGTGGCCAAACCCATGGGCTCGCGCCGCACATAAGGCACCAGCAGCCCGCATTCGGGCGTGATGCGTTCGTTCATCGGCGGCGCATCCACGGTCAGCGTCACTGCGCCGACGCCCAGTGCCTCGACCAGATAATGCCCCCAAGCGTCGGCTTCCGAGGTGCAGACATGAAACTGATGACTATTCTGCAGACGCACCAATTCATATAGCGCCTCCGGTCGTCGCGGATCGAGGTAGCCGATACGGTGGTCGATGTTGGCTGCTGCGGGTGTCTCGATCGCCTCGCTGGGATGCTGCAACACGGTCAGTCGCGGCCATTCGGGGTGTCGGCGCCACAGCGCGAGCAGACGCTGTGTGCCCTTGGTGCGGCTGCCGCCGGCCAGATGCAGAAACTGGCGCTGGCGCGGCACGTCGCGATCCAGGCGATCCTCGCTGTGGAAACCGACCAATTGCGCACTGCAGCCCAGCGCCTGAAAGATATCCAGTGCATCGCGGCTCTTGGCCCAGACCGCGTCGATGCTGCCGATGCGGCGCTGGTCGTGACGATCGAACCATTCCGGGTTGGGCAGCACGGCGTTGCGCTGCGCCAGCGGGCGCTGTTCGGGCCACAGGTGCTCGAACATGATGTTCAGATCGAAGCGTGGCGCGGCCAGATGTCGGCGCAAGCTGCCGGCCAACAGACGAGGCGCCTGCAGGCAAGCGGCAACACCACGACGACGACGACGACGCTCGCTGTGCGCATCCAGATGCGTGGCGTAAACCTCACATCCGTTGTGGCGCAGGGCGCCCGCCAACAGGCGAAAGTCTCGGCTCAGGCCAAAGCCGTTGTCACGGTAGACCAGATTGACGCTGGCCATGGTGGCTTACTCCTTTGCAAACCATAGCATCCTTACAACCGCCCCTGTCCCCGCAACGATCATGCACTGGCGCGATGACCGCTGTGTGATTGCATGCTGAATGCTAGTGACGGTGTACGCAATTAACCATGTACGTTTTCATCACGAAGTCACGATTATGTGATTTACGGCACGGTTATGGGCAAGAGCGCAAGGCCACTAGAGATCAGTTTGCAAAACCGGGCATCCTGCCGCGGTTTGCAAGCAAACGGGCGCGGCAAAGCCGCACCACCTTTGTCGCGACAAGCACTTGCGTGCTCGTCGCGGCGGCACATCCATGTGCCGGAGCGGTTTTGCAAACCGCTCTAGAGTGAATCGCATTGTTGCTTCAGCGCGACAACGCCTGCAGCGCGGTATCCACGCGCTGCGGAAACGCGCGCGCATTGTCCTCAAACCAGACGCGCGCAGCGCCGCCCAGACGCGCCAGATCCGCGTCGCTCAGGGCCAAGGCTTGCGCGATGGTCTGCTCCATCGCGGCGTCATCGAAATAATGTGTCGTGGCCAAGTTCTGCCGGCCGCTGCGTGTGCAAGCCACGCGCAGTCCGCGCGTGGCGGTGATGAACTCATTCATCGGCGCGGCATCGGTGGTCAGTACCACGGCACCGATGCCCATGGCTTCGACCAGATAATGGCCATAGCCCTCGGTTTCGGACGGGCACAAGTGGAACCAGTGCGCGTTCTGCAGGCGCTGCAATGCGGCGTCGTCGAGGTAATCGATGTGGTGCTCGATGTTGGCTGCGGGCGTGCATGGCGTGGCGCTCTTGGGGTTCTGTATCACGGTCAGGCACGGCCATTCGGGATGCTTGCACCACAGCGCCAGCAGGCGTTCGCTGCCTTTGTTCTGGCTGCGCCCAGCAAGGTGGAAAAACGCGCGCTCGCGCGGCACCGAAACATCGCGCCGGTCCTCGCTGGTGAAGCCGGTGTAGAGCACGCGTTGGCCGAGCCGCTCGAAAATGGCGACCGCATGTTGCGTCTGCGCGAACACGGCGTCGATGCGTGGCAGCAGCGCGCGGTCGCTGTCGAGGAACCACTCCGGATGCGGCAGCAGCACGTTGCGCCGCGCGGTCGGCAGGAACTCGGGGCGGATGTGCTCGATCAGCAAATTGACGTCATGACGCGCCCAGCCGCGATCGCCGAGGGCGTGATTCCATACATTGCGCGTGCCCAGCTTGATGCGCCGCTCCAGCTTGCGCCAATTGCTGCGGCGCAGGCCGGTCATGGTGACGTCGTGGCCGCTGGCGCGCAGCGCGCCGGCCAGCAGGCGCAGATGCCTGGAGAGGCCAAGGCCGTTGTCCCACGCGATGACGTTGACCCGCATCAGCTGAATCCGGATTCCGCGCGCTGGCGCGAGCAAAAACGCATGATAACCGGCCGTCGGCCATCGACAAGCGATGTCTTGCGCATGTCGCGGCTGGTGTCACGTGCTCAGGCGACGCCGTAGCGCGCGCGATACGTCGCCAACTCGGCGCCGATCGTGGCCAACTCGGGCTGCGCGTTCACGTAGTCCAAGATCTCGTTCAAACCGACGATGGCCAGCACCGGCAGACCGTGTTCGTGGGTCAGATCCTGCGCCGCCGAGCGCGTGCCCCGACCACGTTCCTGACGATTCAACGCGATCACCACGCCAACGGGCGTGGCACCGTGCGCGCGGATCAGCGCCAGCGATTCGCGCACCGCGGTGCCCGCAGTCAGTACGTCGTCGATCACCAGCACGCGCCCGCTCAGCGCCGCGCCGACAATCACGCCGCCCTCGCCGTGATTCTTGGCTTCCTTGCGGTTGTAGGCCAGCGGCACATCGCGGCCGTGGCGCTCGGCCAGGGCGATGGCCGTGGCCGTGACCAGCGGGATGCCCTTGTAGGCGGGGCCGAACAGCATGTCGAAACCCATGCCCGAGGCTTCGATGCAAGCGGCGTAAGCAGCGCCGAGGCGCTCCAGCCTGGCGCCCGTGGCGATCTGCCCGAGGTTGAAAAAGTAGGGGCTTTGCCGCCCGGATTTCAGCGTGAAGCTGCCGAAACGTAGCACTCCGGCGGCGTGCGCGAGTGCAAGAAAGTCCTGCTGATAAGCATGCATGGTGAAGGCCGCTTGACAAGTACCGACATTATCGAGGCGATGGCAGGGCGGCGCACCCATGACCTGCGTGCGTTGACTTGGCGCGCATCGGCGAGGCATGTTCGCGCCTGCTTCGCAGTCGAGCCCACGCATGCGCATCCTCTCCTTGAACGCCAATGGCATCCGCTCGGCCGCGCGCAAGGGTCTGTTCGAGTGGCTGCCGACGCAGCAGGCCGATGTGATGTGCCTGCAGGAAACCAAGGCGCAGGAAACACAGCTCGATGCCACGCAGCGTCCTGCGGGCTATCACTGCCACTGGCACGACGCGCGCGGCAAGAAGGGCTACAGCGGTGTGGCGGTGTTTTCGCGGCGCACGCCGGACGCGGTGCTGGATACGCTGGGCTGGGAGCCGTTCGACTGCGAAGGGCGCTATCTCGAAGCGCGCTTCGGTGCGCTCAGCGTGGTGTCGCTGTATCTGCCATCGGGCTCCTCCGGCGAGTTGCGCCAGGGCTTCAAGTTCGAGGTGATGGCATGGTTCGCCGGCGTGCTCGATGGTTGGTTGCGCAGCGGCCGCGATTACGTGCTGTGCGGCGACTGGAACATCGTGCGCAGCGCGCTGGACATCAAGAACTGGAAATCCAACCAGAAGAACTCGGGTTGTTTGCCCGCGGAGCGCGCGTGGTTGAATGAACAGATCGAACAACGCGGCTGGGTTGACACCTACCGCACCCTGAAGCCCGACGCGCAGGAATACACGTGGTGGTCGAACCGTGGCGCGGCCTACACCAAGGATGTCGGCTGGCGCATTGACTACCAACTGGCAACACCGGGTTTGCGCGAGCACCTGCGCGCCTGTCAGGTGCATCGCAGTCCGCGCTTTTCCGACCATGCGGCCTACGCGGTGGATTACGACGTGGATTTGCGATGAGCGCCGCGCGCGGCTTGCGCGCCACACTGATGGCCTTTGCCCAGCCGGCAGCGCTGACGCTGTTTTTTTTCGGATTCTCCTCGGGCCTGCCGTTTCTGCTGATCGGCTATACGCTGTCCGGCTGGCTGAAGCTGGATCACGTCTCTCTCGATGACATCGGCCTGATCAGTTATATCGGCCTGACTTACTCGTTCAAGTTTTTGTGGTCGCCGGCGGTTGATCGCATCCCGCTGCCGCTGCTGCGTCGTCTGGGGCAGCGCCGCAGTTGGTTGCTGCTGGCGCAATGCGCGCTGGCCTTGGCCTTGCTGGGCATGGCGCAGGTCACCCCGCATGCGCAGTTGCCGCTGTTTCTGCTGGTCACTGGGGTTGCCGCATTTGCCGGTGCCACCCAGGACACGGTGATCGATGCCTATCGCATCGAAATCGCCCCGCCCGAAATGCAGGGCGCGCTGGCCTCGACCTACATTTTTGGTTATCGCGTGGCGCTGATTGCCAGTGGCGCCGGTGCGCTGGTGCTGGCGCAGTACGCCGGCTGGAGCGCGGCCTACCGCATCATGGCGGCACTGCTGCTGGTGCCGATCGCGACCACGCTGCTGGCGCGTGAACCGGCCGAGCGACGCGCGCGCGCGGCCACCTGGCGCGCGGCGCTGGATGATGGCGTGATCGGTCCGTTCCGGCAGTTCTTCGAGCGCTTCGGGGCGAATCTCGCGCTGCTGCTGCTGGCATTCATTCTGCTGTTCAAGATTTCCGACCAGATGCTGGGTCCGGTGGCGCTGCCGTTTTATCTGGATGCCGGATTCAAGCTCGTGCAGGTAGCCGAGGTTTCGAAGCTTTACGGCGTGCTGGTCGGGTTGGCTGGTGCGTTCGCCGGTGGCGCCGCGGTATTGCGTTGGGGCGCGGAGCGCTGCATGCCGTGGGCGCTGGTGGCCGCGGCACTGTCGAATCTGCTGTTTCTGCTGCTGACCCTGCACCACGGCAGCATGCCGCTGTTCGTGGTGATGATCTCCGGCGACAACTTCTCCACCGGTTTGCTGGGCACGGTCGCGGTGGCGTTTCTGTCGGACCTCACCGATCACCGCTACACCGCAACCCAGTACGCGCTATTCAGTTCCTTGACCGTGCTCAGTGGCAAGCTGATCGGTGGGCTTTCGGGCTTCATCGTCGGTGCGGTGGGCTTCAGCGGGTTTTTCATTTTTTCATGCGTGGCCACACTGCCGGCCTTGCTACTGTGGTTCTGGGTGCGCCCGCGCTTGCTGCGACACCACATCGCGCACTGAGCACGTCGCGCCGTGGCGGTTATCGCTGCGCTCGCGCCGTGGCAGAATCAGGGCACAGGGGGCAGGACTCACTCATCGGGAGCCAAGCCCGTGCCGGATATCGTGGTGCGTCATATCGACGAAGCGCTGGCCGAGCGCATCAAGGATCTGGCGCTGGCGCGCAAGTGGTCGCTCAACGACGTGATCCTGCACGCGTTGCGTCATGGCTTGGGCATGGCCAGCAGTGATCCGTTCACTGGGCGCGAAGTCGAGTTCGGCCGGCAGATGGGCGCAGGGCTCAATGCGGGCGAGGATCACGCATTCAGTGAGGCGCTGGCGGCGCTGGCCGATGTGCCGGCCAGTCAATTTGCGCGCAAGCCCGAGGATGGCGCGTAGCGCTGATGGCGCGCTGTTCGTCACGGTGCGTGCAATGCCGGCCAGGGGGCATGCACGGCACCCAGCACGCGCGGCCCGCGTGCGCCGGTGACGCCGGGCAGGTTGCCAGCGCGCCCGGCCAGACGCTCGCGCGCCAGCCATGCGAAGGCCACGGCTTCGACGAAATCCGGGTCCACGCCCGCGTCGGCGGTGCTGTGCAGCGCGCAGGGCAGGGCTTGCGCCAGCGCGCGCATCAGCACCGGGTTGTGCACGCCGCCGCCGCAGGCATAAACCGCGTGCGTGTCCGGCGCGTGCGCTGCGAGTGCGGCGGCGATGCTGTGCGCGGTCAAGGCCAACAGCGTGGCCTGAACATCGGCCACAGCCAGTGCGCGACCCGCCAAGTGTGCATCCAGCCAGCGCAGATGAAAATATTCGCGTCCGGTACTCTTGGGTGCGGGCAGAGCGAAATAAGCGTCGTCCAGCAGTTCGGCCAGCAGCGCCGCATCCACGTTGCCGCGGGCTGCCAGCGCGCCGTCGACATCGCAGATCGCGCCACAATGGCGCTGGCACCAGGCATCCAGCAGCGCGTTGGCCGGCCCGGTATCGAAGCCCCGCACCCCGCCATTGGCATCCAGCAGTGTGAGATTGGCGACGCCACCAAGATTGAGCACCGCGCGCGCCTCGCCCGGCCGCGCCAGTAGCGCCGCATGCAGAATCGGCAGTAGTGGCGCGCCTTGCCCGCCGGCAGCGACATCGGCACGGCGGAAGTCGGCTACGGTGACCATGCCAGTGCGTTCGGCGATGACGCTGGCATCGCCCAGTTGCAACGTGAACGGATGCGGGCCGTCGGGGCGATGGCGCACGGTCTGACCGTGCGAGCCCAGTGCGCGCACGGCGGTCATGCGGGTGCCTGCAGCACGCAGCAAATCCAGCGCGGCGATCGCGAAAGCTTCGCCAAGGCGGACGTCCAGACGGCCGAATTGATCAAGCCCGACGGCGTCGTCGCCCTGCGCCAGCGCCAACACATCGGCGCGTAGCTCGTGCGCATACGGATACGTGGCCGCACGCAGCAGATGCATCCCGTGGCTGAAGTCCACCAGCGCCACATCGATGCCGTCGGCGCTGGTGCCCGAGATCATGCCCAGATACAGATCGGTGCTCACCCGGCGATCACCTGGTGCTGGCGAGGCGCGTGCCGCGGCCGTGCGCTTGCTCGATCTGCGCCAGCATCGGCGCGATGCTGCGGTGGAAGGCCGCGAGCTGCATCCTGGGTAGCGGGTCGGGTTTGGGCAGGGTCACCGTGAGTGGATCGCGCTGCGTGCCATCGACGCGGAACTCGTAGTGCAGATGCGGCCCGGTGGCGAGGCCGGTCATGCCCACATAGCCGATCACCTGACCCTGGCGCACGCGCTCGCCCTTGCGCAGGCTGCTGGCGAAGCGCGACATATGCCCATAGGCCGTGCTGATATCCCTGTTGTGGCGGATCAGCACGAAATTGCCGTAGCCGTTTTCCCAACCCTTGAATTGCACCACGCCATCGCCGGCGGCGTAGATCGGCGTGCCCATGGGCGCGGCGTAATCCACGCCCTTGTGCGCGCGCATGCGTCCGAGGACGGGATGCAAGCGCGCCACCGAGAAGCGCGAGGAGATGCGCGTGAAATCCACCGGCGTGCGCAGGAACGATTTGCGCATTGGGCGCCCATCCTCGCTGTAGTAGGTCACGTTGCCGTCTGGCTGGGTATAGCGGAACGCGGTGTAGCGGCGTCCGCGATTGACGAACTCGGCGGCGATGATGTTGCCCGGGCGCAGATACTCGCCATCGCGATAAACGTTGTCGTAAATCACCGAGAAACTATCGCCGGCGCGCAGATCCTGCGCGAAGTCGATGTCGTAGCCGAACACCTTGGCCAATTCCAGCACCATGGCATTGCTCATGCCGGCGCGGCTGCCGGCATCGAACAGCGAATCGTTGATCACGCCATGCGCGACGCGCGTCCAGCGTTCGAGCTTGCGCGGCCGCACGTTCTCGGTGGCGCGATTGCCATAGAACTGCAGGGTCACGCGCTGCGTTTCATCGCGGTCGTAGCGCATCGCCAGCAATTCGTCGTGCGCGCCGCGCAGAAACTCGAAGTGCTGACCGGGGCGGATGCGCGCCAGCCCGGACTGGCCGTTGTCGGCGTCCAGTGCGCGTTGCAGGTCGGCGGCGTTCAAGCCTTGCTGCTTGAACAGATCGGCCAATGATTGGCCGGGTTGCACGGTGGCCCGCTGCCAGACGGGTTCCTGCGCGAGCGCGTCGGTTTGATCCTTGGTCAGGCTTGGCACGGCCAGCGGCAATTGCAGGCGCGGACCCTGCGCGGCGTGCTCGCGTTGCAATGTGGCCCAAGCCGGCAGGATGGCCAGCGCCAGCGCCACGGCGGTGAGCACAACGCCCGCGAGCACCCAGCGATGACGCTTGCGCGCCAGCAGCGCCTCGCGCGCGCGCCGAGCAGCCATGATGTAGTAGCGCAGATGTCGCCGTGTAGCGACGGCACGCATCGTGAAACGGCGCGCGCCGTGAGCAAGCTGGTGATCGCCCATCCCCGGGGCTCCATCGTACGGAAATCGGGGGGTACCATAACCATCTGGGTAAAACCGCGTCAACGTATTGTTTGCAAAGGCTTTGCACGCCGCGCGCGGTTTAACTCACAATTAACCCATTCGGCGTTCGCTGAATTCCACGTCGCGTCGCGCCCATGCTCCATGACGGAGCTTTGACGGCATGGGGCGACAAGTTCCCATCACGAGGCCGACATGTCCGAACACGATCACGCATTGGCGCAGATTCGCCGTGGCGCCGAAACCATCCTCAAGGAAGACGAACTGCGCACGCGGCTGGCGCTGGGGCGCCCGCTGCGCATCAAGGCCGGCTTCGATCCCACGGCGCCTGATCTGCATCTCGGCCACACGGTGCTGCTCAACAAGATGCGGCAGTTCCAGGACCTGGGCCATCAGGTGATTTTTCTAATCGGCGATTTCACCGGGATGATCGGCGATCCCACCGGCAAGAACGTCACGCGCAAGCCGCTCACGCGCGCGGACGTCGAGGTCAACGCGCGCTCCTATGCCGCGCAGGTGTTCAAGGTGCTCGATCGCGAACGCACCGAGGTGCGCTTCAATTCCGAGTGGTTCGACCGCATGAGCGCGGCTGACATGATCCGCCTCGCCGCGCAGCACACCGTCGCGCGCATGTTGGAGCGCGACGATTTCGCCAAGCGCTACAAGACACGGCAGCCCATCTCCATCCACGAATTTTTGTATCCGCTGGTGCAGGGCTATGACTCGGTGGCGCTGGCTGCCGATGTCGAACTCGGCGGCACTGACCAGACTTTCAACCTGCTGATGGGTCGCGTGCTGCAGGAGCACTACGGCCAGCCAGCGCAAATCGTGCTGACCATGCCGCTGCTTGAAGGGCTCGACGGCATCAACAAGATGTCCAAGTCACTGGGTAACTACATTGGCATCGATGAGCCGGCGATCGACATTGTCAGCAAGACCATGAAGATCGACGACACGCTGATGTGGCGTTGGATCGAGCTGCTCAGCTTTGACATCGCTGCAGACGAGGCGCAGCGCCTGCGTGCTGATGCGGCTGCCGGCGCGCTCAATCCGCGCGACGTCAAACTGCGTCTTGCGCGCGAACTGGCGGCGCGTTTCCACGACGTATCCGAGGCCGAGAATGCGCTGGCTGGCTGGCACGCAGCCGTGCGTGGCGAAGGCGACATCAACGCACTGTCGCTGCAGGACATGAGCATCCCAGCCGAGGGCCTGCGCCTGCCGACGCTATTGACGGCAGCGGGACTCACGCCCAGCAACTCCGAGGCCAACCGCAAGCTGCGCGAGCGTGCGGTGCGCATTGATGGTGAGGTGTGCGAGGACGCCGCGCGCGTGTTTCTTCCGGGGTTTGAGGGCTTGCTGCAAGTCGGTAAGCGCAGCTTCGCGCGCGTGCGACTGTCTGCACGTTGACGGCGCGTTGTGCAGTTATTGCCAGCGGCGGTGAGTGTGCTGGTTCCGCGGGTGGGTTGTGGAGGCTGTGGGGCGGGTGGGGTGCGCGGTTTTGAGCGGGGCGTGGCCGGTGAAGCGCGGCGGGAGGTGG
>JAKAWV010000031.1:0-14076 GCA_021827205.1 Pseudomonadota bacterium
ACTCGCACCAGTGGTAGGTCGGTCATCTCGGCACCGCCGCTCCCTTTGTAGCGCACCTCATTCTTCGTAGCGCACCTCGTTTCTCTGCGAACGCCTGCCCCGCGCGCGGGGTTGAGAAGCTGATTAGATGTCTTTCATCAGTATTTTGGGCGTTATGAGTTTGGCAAGCCAGTGGAGCCGATTGACTTGGATCGGCTCATTGCGGAGTTGGCCCGGATGCCTGTTCCCCATGATTCAAGTGGCGAGGTTCTGGAATAGTCCGATTTGTCGGTTTGGGCAGAAACATCCAACTGCGACCCACCCGGCGCGTCCTGCGGGGTGCTATTTGACATGGTCGTTGCCATGAAGTTTCTCCTATTCTGCTTGAAAAGGGAGGGGATCCCCTCCCTTTTTACTTTGAGCGAGGTTATTTGGCGTATTGATATCCCGCCAGCTCCAACTCCGGCAAGGTGCCGACGATACCCGGGGTAAGCACTACGCCGGGAACTAGGTGATTGGTGAATTCCGCAGCCATTCCCTCATGGCTCAGGTGGCTGGGGTTGATGCCTTTGGCATGCAAGCCCATGGTGAGCTCCCATATCTCGTTATGGCACGCCAGGAATACAGTGCCACGACGTTGCAGAACGATGATGCTGTTGTCGTGGGGAGAGAAAACGCCCTCGGCGTCTTCAAAATCAGCCGGATTGGTCGCCGATGCCGGGGGTTGTTGCAACCAGACGTTCGCCTTCCATTTGCCTTTGGTGAAGGTGGCGAGATACTTGTTCCAGATGTAATTGTCATACAAGGCAAGATGCGCGGAACCATGGGTGGCGGACGTACAGAGGAAATCGGTATGTTTAAAAGACCATATCTGGCAGTTCATGGCATTACGCATGAGATTGAGCCACGGGCTGGTCAGCGAGGTATTGTCCCATACCTGCTTGGGACCGCCTGCATAGTGAAGCACCTCGTTCAGCGCCTCGCTGTCCCATTGCTCCGGGCTGGTCAGTATCATGGGAACGGTTTTGAAATCGCGCCGCCGGGGCGCTTTGGCCAGCCGGTTACTCAATTCCTGCAGTGTGCCAGCCCCGGGGGGCAACAAGTTGGCGGGGTTTCCGCTCATGCCTGCGGCTATGGCTGAGGCATTGGCCCCCAGGGCGCCCACAGCGAGCACCCCCGCGCCCAGTACCGCACGCTTCATTGCTTCTCTGCGGCTCAACAGATTTGCTTCGTTGATCATGTTCATTCTCCTTTCAGGTTGATTCAACAAGAACACCACTTAACAGATTCTTTACAGCCCCACCTTTCCACCCGGCGACGACTGCCGCTTCGACAACCCGTTCTCCAAACTCTCCAACCCGAGGCCTCAGTCTCAACCTCGAACTTCGAAAAAATCGCGCTGACCCCGCCAGCGACCCCGCAAGCCATCGAGCCTACTCGGACGCGCCGAGCATCTTCAGTGGTATTGCCTGCATGAATCCATCATTGGTACCGATGAAATATGTGCTGCCCACGGCAACGCCGTTTTGCGGGCCGTAGCCGCCATCCTTCTGATCATAAACATGAGTGACCTTGCCGCTCGATTTGGCAAGCGTGAATATCTTGCCCTTGCCGGTCGGTTGGATCACGTCGTCGCCCACGATCGTCGGGGCCGCTTTCATTCCCGCCTTGAGCGGCGCAGTCCAGATGATCTTGCCGGTCTCGGCATCGATCGCGTATTCGTCGTGGGTCACGGGGCTGCCGGTATAGACCACACCATCCATGATCGCCGGAACGGCATCCTTGTTGCGCGGCGGCGTCTTGCCGACCCCGAGTGTCTTCGACCACACGATCTTGCCGTTCCCGATATCGATCGCGATTTCCTCCGAACCCGAGGTCGCCTTCTGGGAAGACGTCCGGGTTTCGATCTGCCCGATCGTGACATCACCCTCGACCGCCCAGGTCCCATCTCCGCCGCTGCTCGAAAAGATGTTCTTCGGATGCACTGTCCACAACTGTTTGCCGGTCGCTACATCGAGCGCATAGATATTGCTCGGATGCGTGCCACCCATGATGATCACATTCTTCTTCGGATCGAACGTGGCGGACGACATGCTGACGAAGGACTTGATCGCGGTCTTCCATTTGAGCGCCCCGGTCGCGGCATCAAGCGCATAGACATGCCCGTCACCATTGCCGAACAGCAGCATCCCCTTGTCAAACACTGCCGTGGGCATATCCTCGCCCTTGGTCTCATAGGTCCACACGAGCTTGCCTGTCGCGGCATCGATGGCATCAACCGCCGAAACATCGGACCCACGAATCACCGCAGCACCCTTGACGCCGAATTTCTTGGCATGGCTGTATGTGAACACCGAGTTACCGGCACCGATGAACACGAGCTGCTTGCCACCGGCAGTGGCCACCACCGGCGTGGTCATCAACTGGTTATAGGCATTGAACGACCATTCGAGCTTTCCGGTCCTGGCATCGAGCTTGTACAGATAGCCGTTGTCGTTCGGCGCGAACACCGCACCGTTGACCACCGCAACCCCTATCGGAAACCCGACCAGATCACGGATAATCGTGTTGTTCTTCACCGCCTTGCGCGCATCCGCCGCCCCCGGCACCTCGTAGGTCCAGTTCACTGCCGGAAACGGCGATTTCATCGCCGCATTATGGCCTGGCTGCATCGCATACATCGGCCAGGACGAGGGCGTGTCCGCCGCCTGCGCCGTACAACTCATCCCGGTCGCAATGGCGCAAGCCGCGAGCCCGATGCGCATGAGGGTCTTGAATGTCATTGGACTGCTCCTTATCTGTTCGGTCATTGGTAACTCATCCCTGATGAAACGCCCCGTCTATCTTCCGGTTTTATAAACGGCATCAAGAATGCAACACTAATGCCTGCACCTGGCTTTTCTCGTCGCAGCACAACGCCAGGGCATGCTCGGGCGGCGCCATGTACAACTCCATGATGTCTTCGAGCTTCACGATAAACTTGGCATCGCGCGAGATATTGAAACCGCGCACGAGGTGCGGCCTGAGGCCATGCTTGCGCCACACCCGCAGCACGGTGGTGTCGCTGACGCCGACTTTCGCGGCCAGGCTGCGCGTGCTCCATTGGGTGGCCGCCTCTGGTGTGGTCCGGGTGGTCAGCCGCACAATCTCGGCTGCGTCGGCGGTGGGTGACGGGGCGTCCGCCGCGCTGCAGGTCTTGCGCGATCGCTGCCAGGCCGCCTTCGGCATAGCGCGTGCGCCAACGTCCGACCTGCACACGCCCCACGTCCACTTGCTTGGCGATCGCCGCGTTGCTCACACTGTCCGCGGCCAGAAGCACCCTCTGCGCGCGACGTGCCAGGCGCACGGTGGTGGTCCCGGACCGAGCCAATTGGCTCGGTTTCGCCCGCTCTTCGCGGGTCAATTCAATCGTCGATGCATGCCGCACGGGTGGCTCTTTGTCCGGCCGATGAAGCATAGGACAGGAAGCCAAATTTGTAGTTCCGTTACGAAGCACTACATTAGTCGTGAGTAATTTGCGAAAACTCCGCACACCGTCGGTATCGAAGTGAAGTGACTCGCCTGGACCTTGCCGGATGACCTCTCGCCCGCCGGGACTGTTCGATCAGGAGATCCGGCAGCGCAAGCTGCAGGCGCTGGGCGATCCGCTGGTGGCGCTGCATACCATCGTGCCGTGGTCGATTTTCCGCAAGACGCTGGAATCGATGCGCAACGAAGGCCGTGACCCGCGCAAGGGTGGCCGCCAGCCGCACGACTGCAACTCGACACGCCCGACAATAAAGACCTTCGACATCGACGTGTAGTGTCAATTTTCTTCTCGGGGGCACGCTATTGCGGGGTCAATCCCCCTCCTGCGTGCCAGTAACGCGCCCGCCGATGCCAGACTCGGCTTCACGCCAAAGCGCTGCGTGATGAGGTCACGCGCGATCTGTCGCGTCCACACTGTTACACTGCGCGCCCTCCCACGGGGAGTAGCCGACCGCGACAGGCGGGGCGCGCGTCAACACACTTGGCCAAAAGCCATGGCGCGCGCGGAGATTTTCTCCGGCAAGACCGCGGGCACGCGGGGCCGTCCAGCCGGGCCGGCCGCGCGCGCCTTGTCGCGTCAGCCCGGCCGGAGCAACCCATGCACACCCTGTGGATCGCCTTCGCCGGCGTGGCGCTGGCCGAAGTCGGCGACAAGACGCAACTGCTCTCACTGGTGCTGGCCGCGCGCTATCGCCGACCGTGGCCGATCATGCTCGGCATCCTCGTGGCCACGCTGGTCAATCATGCCCTCGCCGCGCTAGCCGGAGCGTGGCTGGGCACGCTGCTGACGCCCACACTTCAACGCTGGCTGGTGGGCTTGTCGCTGCTTGCGGTGGCGGCGTGGACGCTGAAGCCCGATCACGTCGATAGCGACGTGGCTGCGCCCATGCGCGCGCGCGGCGTGTTCGTGGCCACCACGCTGGCATTTTTCCTCGCCGAGATGGGCGACAAGACGCAGATCGCCACGCTGATCCTCGGCGCCGATTTCCACCCTTATTGGCAGGTCGTAGCCGGCAGCACACTGGGCATGCTCGCGGTCAACGTGCCCACGGTGTGGCTGGGTGCGCGCTATGCGCGGCGCATTCCACTCGAACTCACGCGCACACTCGCGGCGCTGCTGTTCGCCGCGTTGGGACTGTGGGTGCTGCTGCGCTGAGCGCTTGTGAATCGGTCAGGACGGAGATGCGCAGTTGACGCCGAGGCACGCCTGCAAGCCAGGCGGCTTGCAGGCGGCTTGTTGCCCCCGATGTCTGCGTTACTTGATATCGGTAATGAAGTTGCTGGCGTCGAGCGAACCCCATCCGGTCGGATGATCCCAGTACGGGCCCGCCGAGAATGCTCCGTTGGAGCCGGTCGTGATGTCGTGGAAGTCGGCGCTATAGCCGGCTGTATTGGCCAGGTTGTAGACCGCCGAATTGGACTGACCCAAACGCGAACCAGCACCGGCATTGCGCACCGCGAACAGGGCCGCCATCTGCGGCGCGACGAAGCTCGTGCCACCATAGACCGACCACTTGCCGCCATAGAGCACGGAGTAACCGGTGTTGGGGTCGGCATCCAGCGCGAGATCTGAAGTCTGGCGGTAGCCATCCTCGGGCACGTTGGTCCCTGCTTGCCACGACGGCTCCGCAAAGTAATGGCTCTCGGCACCCCCGGTTCCCGACCACGCAATTTCCGTCGCGATGCTGTTGCTGCTAGTCAGTGTCAGAGTCGTTCCGCCACAAGCGGCAATGTAGGGATCGGACGACGGGTAATCGGCCTCATCGGTATTGGATGTGCCGTCCGACGAGCCGTTGTCGCCGGCCGCCGCAAACAGCGAAATCCCCTGCGCGGCCGCCTGCTTGAAGATGTTGTCGTCGGCGTTCAGGGTCGTGGTGGACATGTTGGATTCCGCCGTGCCCCAGCTCGTGGTCATGACACTGGCCGCGTTGGCGGTGACGATCGTGTTGTAGACATCGGTGAATGTCGTCAATTGCGCGTTGGCGCCCTCGTAAACGAGGATCGTCGCTCCGGGCGCCATCGCGCCGCTGCGCTCGATGTCGATCGTGGTCTCGACGTTGGTGCGCGTGGTGCTGCCACCCACCGGCACGATGGTGACGGTGTGATTGGGCAGCCCGTACTGGTTCCAGAATCCGGTCAGATCACTGCTCTTGAATGAGTACGCGGTGGCGATGGCGATGGTCTGACCCGCGCCATTGCTGGTGTTGGTGACTGTCGACCAGTTGTAAGCCGTGGCGATTTGTTGTGGCGAATAACCCGAAGGCGTCGTCGTGCCACCACCACCGGGCTTGCCCTTGTTGGGCACCGCGACGCCATTGCCTGCTGCGGGCACGGACATCGGATGCATCTGGTTGAAGTCACTGAGCCCGATCACCGCAGTGACCATGCCGGCCACGGCGCTTGGCAACTGCGGATAGCCGACTGGGGCATAAAAGCTGCGCCCATTGAGGCTGTAGTCACCGATCGCGACATGAAAAGCCGCCTGCAGGGTCGCGGCTGACGCGCGCGCATGCACCAGTTGCCGATTCGAACTGACCGAGGTCACTCGCACGCCCTCGCTCGCGAGGTATTGGGTGACGGCCTGAACCTGGCTCTGACCAGGCCCGAATTCGGCAGTGAACTCGGCAGGCGTCAGAAACGCGTGGTAACTGGAGCTGTTCGGGTTTTGCAAGTTGGCCAGCAACTGCTGCAATCCAGCCTGGTTGCGCAGATTCAGCGTGATCACCACATCCATGACCGCATTCGGATCATGGCGACCGATGTAATGCGCAGCGGCGATGCCGCGTGGTCGGTTGTGTGCGAGTACCGTCAATGCTGCGGTTTGCGCGGCGCATGGCAACGCCACTGCTCCTGCCAGAACCGCAATTCCAGTCAAACCGAGAAGCCTGCGTATCTGCCTGTGCATGTGCATGACGAGGCGACCTCATGGGCGAAGGGAGAGAACTGCGCTGAGGGCCAGTTCAATGGCCGCGACGGCGCATCCTGATCCTGCATTGCGCGCGTCAGATGCGCCCCGCACCGCACGTGCGAGTGACCTTCTGACCTTCGGCAATACGCAATCACCGTCTGAATCCAAGCTAACCACAAACGCACCGTTGCATTCGTTCACAATCAATACAAATTGATCACATTGCAACGCACCGGGAAATTCCCGGAGCTGACCGCTTGAGCATGGCTGCAATGCTCAGCCGGTCACATGCAGCACCAGCGCCAACACGCCAGCCGCGATCAGGCCGGCGAGCACGTCATCGGCCATCACGCCGAGGCCGTCGTCGAGGCTGCGGTCGGCCCAGCGCACTGGCCACGGTTTCCACACATCGAACAGACGGAACAGCACGAAGCCCAGTGCCATGCCCCACCACGGCCCGGCCAGCATCGGCAGCAGCGCCAACCATTGCCCGACGAACTCGTCCCAGACGAAGGCGCCGGGATCATGCAGGCCGACGCGGCGCGCGGCGCGCCCGCAGGCCCACACGCCCAGCACGAAGGCCAGTAGAAGCACGGCAAGGTAAACCGGCCACGGCAGCAACCGCAGCGCCAGCCATGGCAGCAGCGCGGCCAGTGAACCTGCGGTGCCTGGCGCCCACGGCGACAGGCCGCTGCCGAAACCCAGCGCGATCCAGCCGTCGATGTGCGCCAGCAGGGCGCGACGCTGCGCGGGCGCGATCACACCGCTCATGCGCGGGCGCTCACGCGAAATGCTCGTAGCCACGCCGCGTCGGCTCGAACCCGCGACCTTGCTGCGCATCGATCACCCGCACGCCCGACGTGGCGACAATGCGGCCGATCACGCGCGCCATGCAACCGGCCGCCTGTACGCGCGCCAGCGCCGCCTCGACCTGCGCTGGCGCCACGCAGAAGCACAGCTCGTATTCATCGCCGCCGCTCAAGGCCAGCGCCTGCGCCTGCGCGCGCGTCATGGTCGCACTCAGCGCGGCAGACAGCGGCAGCGCGCCCAGTTCGATTTCGGCGCCCACGCCGCTGGCCGTGCAGACGTGGCCGAGGTCGGCCAGCAGGCCATCGGAAATATCGATGCAGGCCGTGGCCAGCCCGCGCAGCGCCAGGCCCGCGGCCACGCGCGGCTCGGGTTGATCGAGTCGGCGCCGCAAGAATGCTTCATCCGCTGCAACCACGCCGGACAGCTTGCCCTGCGCCAGCGCCAATCCTGCGGCCGCATCGCCCAGCGTGCCGGTGACCAGCACCGCATCGCCGACACGCGCGCCGCTGCGCAACAGCGCGGCGCCCGGCGGAATCTGCCCCAGCGCGGTCACGGTCAGGCTCAGGGGTCCGCGCGTGGTATCGCCGCCGATCAGCGCGACCTCGTGGCGCGCGGCCAGTTGCGCGAAGCCCGCGGCAAGCTCGGCGACAAAAGCCGTATCGGGCGCAGGCAGGCTTAGCGCCAGCAGCGCCCAGGCAGGCTCAGCGCCCATCGCGGCCAGATCGGACAGGTTCACCGCCAGCGCCTTCCAGCCCAGCGCCGCGGGCGCGGTGTGCTCGGGAAAGTGCACGCCAACGTTGAGCGTGTCGGTGCAGGCCACCAGTTGCATGCCGGGCGCGGGCTGCAGCAGCGCGGCGTCGTCGCCGATGCCCAGCAGCACATCGCCGCGCGCGTGCCGGGTGCGCGCGCGGATGTGCTCGATTAGATCGAACTCGGCCATGCTCGGAACCTGTGAATGTATCCCCTGCCGTCGCGAGGCTGACCCTGGGCGCGTCCGGCAAGGCGCGCGGCGCAGAAAATCGCGCGCGTGACAGGGCTTGCGCAAGCGATTTTCGGGGTCCGCGCAACGCAGCCGGGGACATCCAGGGGCGGCCGCAGCAGGCGAGCGGGGTCTTTCACGAGTTCTCAACCGCGCGCGATGCCGTACTCGGGCGCGCGCCACTGCGCGGCGAGGCGGTCGAGCACGCCATTGACGTAACTGTGGCCGTGGTCAGCGCCAAAGCGCTTGGTCACCTCGATGGCCTCGTTCAGAACCACGCGATAGGGCACATCGGCGCGAAAACGCAACTCGTAGGCGGCCAGGCGCAACACGCCGCGCTCGATCGGATCGACCTGGGCCACCGTGCGATCCAGAAATGGCGTGAGCCCGGCGTCGAGTTCCTCGACGTGGCGAGCGACGCCCTTGAGCAAGTCCTCGAAGTAATCCAGATCGGCCACCTCCATGTCCTGCTCGTGACGGAACTGCTCGATCACGCCGTCAATCGACGTGCCCGACACCTGCCATGCATACAACGCCTGCAGCGCGCGCCGTCGCGCACGCCCGCGCGCCGCCAGATCCACACCACCCGGCGCGCCGTGCTTGCCACGCGTTCCGCGTGTGCCGTTCATGCGCCCAGCTTGGCGTACAGGTCGATCAGTTCGATCGCCGCCAGCGCGGCATCCGCGCCCTTGTTGCCGGCCTTGGTACCGGCGCGCTCGATGGCCTGCTCGATGTTCTCGGTGGTGAGCACGCCGAACACCACCGGTACCGTGCCCGCCTGCGCGGCCTGCGCCACGCCATTGGCGGCGGCGCCGGCGACGTACTCGAAATGCGCGGTGGCGCCGCGGATCACGCAGCCCAGTGCGATCACCGCCGCGTGCTTGCGCCCCGCGACCAGACGCGCGGCCACCGGCCCCAGCTCGAACGCGCCGGGCACGCGCACCAGATCGATGGCATCGTCGCTGACGCCGTGACGCAGCAGCACATCGCGCGCGCCGCCGATCAGCGCATCGACGATGTGCCCGTTGAAGCGCGCCGCGACCAGCGCGATGCGCCCACGCGGCGCGGCGAAAGCCCCTTCGATCACATGCATGGCGGCGTCCTCGAAAAGCGTACCAGTCTATCAGGACACGCCACGAACACTCGCTTCACAACCGTTCCCACGCGGGCGGGAAACGCTTCACAATCACGCACGCCACAGTCCGACACGACATCGCCGGATGATGGGGCACGCGCCCCGGGGACGTCGCGCACCACGCCCGCTATGCTTGTTCTTTCCAGTCCCGCATGCCCATGACCGACGCCACCGACCGCGCCGCCGCGCGCCTGCACTGGACGCGCGAGACACTGCACGAATCCGCATTGCGGCTCGCGCCCGCTTCCAGCGACGCCAGTTTTCGCAGCTACTGGCGCGGCGCCCGCGTCGACGGCCGCAGCGTGATCGTGATGGATGCCCCGCCCGCCCGCGAGGACATCCGCCCTTGGCTGGATATCGCCGCGCGTTTGCGCGCTGCCGGTCTGGCCGCGCCCGAGGTGTACGCCAGCGACACCGCGCAGGGCTTCATCGCCATGCAGGATCTGGGCAACGCGACGTATCTGCCGCTGCTCAACTCTCAATCCGTCGATCCACTCTACGAAGCCGCGCTGGACGCCCTGCTCGCCATGCAGCGCCACACCGATTGCCGCGGCCTGCCGCCCTACGACGCGCCGCGCCTGATCGCCGAGGTGGAACTGCTGCCGACGTGGTTTCTCGAACGCCACCTCGGTCACGAACTGGCCTGCGGCGACTGGGACATACTGGAACTGGCCTTCACGCGTCTCACCGAGGCCGCGCTAGCGCAGCCGCGCGTGTTCGTGCACCGCGACTTCCATAGCCGCAACCTGCTGGCGCTGACGCATGGCGGCCCCGGCATCATCGATTTCCAGGACGCCGTGTGCGGCGCGCTCACCTATGATCTGGTCTCGCTGCTCAAGGACTGCTACATCGTCTGGCCCGTGGCGCAAGTGCGGCGCTGGGCGCTGGATTACCGCGCGCGCACCGTCGCTGCCGGGCTGTGGCCCGCCGCGCGCGATGACGCCGACTTTCTGCGCGCCTTCGACCTGACGGGCCTGCAGCGCCACCTCAAGGTGCTGGGCATCTTCTGCCGCCTGTACTACCGCGACGGCAAAGCCGGCTATCTGGGCGACCTGCCGCGCGTGCTGGCCTATGCGCTGGAAGCCGCGCGCGCCTATCCCGAATTCGCCGCGCTGGCCGCGTTGCTGGAGCGCGCCAGCGCCGGCCATGACCTCACGCTGCCCCGGCCATGAGGGCGCTGATCCTGGCCGCCGGCCGCGGCGAGCGCATGCGTCCGCTGACCGACACCACGCCCAAGCCGCTGTTGCAACTGGCCGGCAAACCGCTGATCGGCTACCACCTCGAACGCCTCGCCGCCGCGGGCGTGCGCTACGTCGTCATCAACACCGCGCATCGGGCCGAGCAGTTTCCCGAGGCCTTGGGCGACGGCGCGCGCTGGGGCCTGCGCATCTGTTACAGCTACGAGGGCGCGACGCCGCTGGAAACCGGTGGCGGCATGCTGCACGCGCTGCCGCTGCTGGGCAGCGACGAGCCGTTCATCGCCATCAGCGCCGATCTCTACACGGACTTCGACTACGCCGCGCTGCCGGCGCGGCCTGCGGGCCTGGCGCACCTGGTGATGGTGGACAACCCGCCATACCACGCCGAGGGCGATTTCGCCTTGCGCGGCGGTCTGCTGCACTGCGCGGGCGCGCCGCGCCTGACCTTCGGCAGCATCGGCGTATACCGCCCTGCCCTGTTCGATCACTGGCGCGCCGCGCTGGACGCAAGCCCCGATACGCAGCGCCAACCGCCGCGCTTCAAACTCGTACCACTGCTGCTGGCCGCGATGCGCGCCGGCCAGATCAGCGGCGAGCACTATGCCGGCCGCTGGCACAACCTCGGCACGCCGCAGGAACTGGCCGCGCTGGACGCGCAATTGCGCGGGCGCTGATCGCAGCCTCGTTTGTATCCCAGACCGGCACTAAAGATCAGTTTGCAAAACCGGGCCTCCTGCCGCGGTTTGCAAGCACGGCGGCGCAGTGACGCGGCGCGCTCACACGTTGAAGCGGAAGTGCAGCACGTCGCCTTCCTGCACGATGTAGTCCTTGCCTTCCAGGCGCAGGCGGCCGGCCTCGCGTGCGCCGGCTTCGCCGCGGTACTTGATGAAATCGGCGAAGGAGATGGTCTCGGCGCGGATGAAGCCCTTCTCGAAATCGGTGTGGATGACCGCGGCGGCCTGCGGCGCGGTGGCGCCCTTGCGCACCGTCCACGCACGGACTTCCTTCGGACCGGCGGTGAAGTAGGTCTGCAAGCCGAGCAGCCGGTAGCCGGCGCGCACCACGCGGTCGAGGCCGGGTTCGTGCAAGCCCATTTCCTCGAGGAACACCATGCGCTCGCTCTCGTCGAGCTGGCCCAGTTCTTCCTCGATGGCCGCGCACACCGGCACCACCTCGGCGCTTTCGGCGGCGGCGCGCGCGCGCACGGCCTCGAGGTGCGGGTTGTCGGTGAAACCGTCCTCGCGCACGTTGGCGATGTACATCAGCGGCTTCAGCGTGAGCAGAAACAGCTCGCGCAACTGTGCGCGCTCCTCGTTATCCAGGCCGGCGGCGCGCGCGGGCTTGCCGGCGTCCAGCGCGGCGCGCACTTTCTCCAGCACCGGGCGTTTGGCCAGCGCTTCCTTGTCGTGGGCCTTGGCGGCGCGCTCGACACGCGCCAGGGCCTTCTCCACCGATTCCAGATCGGCCAGCGCCAGCTCGGTGTCGATGGTGTCGATGTCGGAGATCGGATCGATCTTGCCGGCGACGTGGATGATGTCCGGATGCTCGAAGCAGCGCACCACGTGGGCGATGGCGTCGGTCTCGCGGATGTTGGCCAGGAACTTGTTGCCCAAGCCCTCGCCCTTGGACGCGCCCGCCACCAGACCGGCGATGTCGACGAACTCCACCGCGGTCGGCACGATCTTCTGCGGCTTGACGATCGCGGCCAGTTGCGCCAGTCGCGGATCGGGCACCGGTACCACGCCGACGTTGGGATCGATGGTGCAAAAGGGAAAATTGGCCGCGGCGATGCCGGCGCGGGTGAGCGCGTTGAACAGCGTGGACTTGCCGACGTTGGGCAGGCCGACGATGCCGCATTGGATACCCATGGTTGCGACTCCTGAAGGGTGGTACGGGACTCGGGGCGAGCCACGCAATAAAGTTCCCGCTTTCTACTTCCGCGCGCGCAGGCTCAATCCGAGTTCCGAGTCCCGAGTCCCGAGTCCCGGCTTTCCGCCGTATGCAGCCGCTTCATCGCCTCGTTGAACTCCCCCGCGACGGCCAGCGGCAGCACCTGCAGGGCGCGCGCGATGGCGTCGAGGATGGCGTCCTCATCGCCGCGACTGGCGCGGCCCAGCACCCAGGGCGTCACCGCATCCCGGTTGCCGGGGTGACCGATGCCAATGCGCAGACGATGAAAACGTCCATGCCCGAGCTGACCGATGATGTCGCGCAAGCCATTCTGGCCGCCGTGGCCACCGTCGAACTTGAGGCGCGCGGTGCCGGGGGCGAGATCGAGATCGTCGTGCGCGACCAGGCATTCCTCGGGTGCGATCTTCCAGTAGTTCAGCGCCGCCTGCACCGCGCGGCCACTTTCGTTCATGAAGGTCATCGGCTTGAACAGGCGCACATCCTGTCCGGCCAGCGTGATGCGCGCGGCCGCGCCACGCAGGCGCGCCTCGCGCGTGAAGCGCGCGCCTTCGGCCAGCGCCAGCGAATCGATGAACCAGAACCCGGCATTGTGGCGATGACGCAAATATTCAGCCCCGGGGTTGCCGAGGCCGATGATGAGACGCAGTGTGCTCATGCGGGCGGCGCGCGGGCCGAGCCATGACGGCCCGGCCCGGCTGGCTTACTTCTTGCCCTTGGCCGGTTCGCCCTTGGCCGGCTCGCCCTTGGCCGGTTCGGTCTTGGCCGGCTCGGCCTTGACCGCGGTCGCGGGCACTTCGGCGACAGCCGCTGGTGCCGCGGTTTCCTCCTCGACCTCGACGCGCGCTTCCTTGGCCAGCACCACGGCCACGTCGTGCTCCTTGCCCAGACGCAGCGCGGGAATCTCGACGCCCTCCGGCAGCTTGATGCTGGACAGATGCACGATGTCGCCCTTCTCCAGTGCCGACAAATCCACCTCGATGTGCTCGGGCAGCCTGGACGGCAGACAGGAGATTTCCACCTCGTTGACCTCGTGCATGATCAACGTGCCCGCGAGCTTGCCAGCCGGCGACTTGTCCTGATTGAGGAAGTGCAGCGGCACCTTGAGGCGGATCGGCTTGCTCTCGTCGATGCGCTGGAAATCCAGATGCAGCACGCGCGGCTTCACCGGATGACGCTGCAAGTCGCGCAGCAGCACCTTCTGCACCTTGCCATCGATGTTCAGATCGAGCAGGGACGAGAAGAACCACTCGTTGCGCGCGGCCAGGGCGATGTCGTTGTGGATCAGTTGCAGGCTTTGCGGCGGCTGCGAGCCGCCATAGATAACGGCGGGGATCAGGTCCGCGTGACGCAGGCGGCGGCTCGCACCTTTCCCCTCGTCCTTGCGGCTCTGGGCCTTGATTTCATGTTTGCTTGCCATTGGAAACGACCTTCGGTTGAAAAACCCGCCTCGCGGCGGAGGATGCTCTACCCGCGACCAGGAGAGCGAATGCTTGTGGAGCCGGGACTTGGGACTTGGGACTTGGGACTTGGGACTTGGGACTTGGGACTTGGGACTTGGGACTTGGGACTTGGGCGAAAACCGCGAACCGCACAAAAAGTTCCTGCTTTCTACTTCCAACTACCGGCT
>JAKAWV010000031.1:14176-25245 GCA_021827205.1 Pseudomonadota bacterium
GGGACTTGGGACTTGGGACTTGGGACTTGGGACTTGGGACTTGGGACTTGGGACTTGGGACTTGGGACTTGGGCGAAAACCGCGAACCGCACAAAAAGTTCCTGCTTTCTACTTCCAACTACCGGCTACCGGTTTCCTGCTCCCGGCTCTTGACTCAATCCACATACAACGAACTGACCGACTCGCCAAAGGCGATGCGGCGGATGGTTTCGGCCAGCAGCTCGGCCACCGAGAGCTGGCGGATACGCTTGCAGGCCTTCGCCTCGGGACGCAGCGGGATGGTGTCGGTCACCACCAATTCGTCGAGTTGCGAGGCCTCGATGTTGGCCAGCGCGCCGCCGGACAGCACCGGATGCACGCAATACGCCACCACCTTGCGCGCGCCGCTGGCCTTCAGCGCCGCGGCGGCCGAACACAGCGTACCGGCGGTATCGACGATGTCGTCCACCAGCAAGCAGGTCTTGCCGTTCACGTCGCCGATGATATTCATCACCGTGGAAACATTGGGCCGCGGACGGCGCTTGTCGATGATCGCCAACTCGGCGTCGTCCAGCCGCTTGGCGATGGCGCGCGCGCGCACCACGCCGCCGACGTCGGGACTGACCACGATCGGATCGTCGCCGCCGTAGTGGCGCCAGGCATCGGCCAGCAGCACCGGCGAGGCGTACACGTTGTCCACCGGCACGTCGAAAAACCCCTGAATCTGGTCGGCGTGCAGATCGACGGTGAGCACGCGATCACAGTGCGCGGTGCCGATCATCTGCGCGGCCAGCTTGGCGGTGATCGGCACGCGCGCCGAGCGCGGGCGGCGATCCTGCCGCGCGTAACCGAAGTACGGAATCACCGCGGTGACACTGGCCGCCGAGGCGCGCTTGAGCGCGTCGATCAGCACCAGCAACTCCATGAAATTTTCCGCGGTCGGCGCCGAGGTGGGCTGCAGGACGAACACTTCCTGACGGCGCACGTTTTCCTCGATCTCGACCTGCACCTCGCCGTCCGAGAAGCGCCCGACCTGAGCCTTGCCCAGCGGCACGCCGAGACGATGCGCGACATCCTCGGCGAGGGTGTGATGCGCGTTGCCGGTAAACAGCATCAGGCCGGAAGGATTGGAAGCGTTCACGTCGCTGACCTGTCACGAATCATGGAAAAACCAATCTCGCTCGCGCTGAAACTCGGCAGCGAAAGCCCCCAAGGGAGGGGCTGGAGTGAGGGTTCGGTACAACGCAATCGACATCATGCAATCACCAACGTCATGCTCAGTCCCGCACCCTCATTCGGCGCTGCGCGCCACCTTACTCCCGGCGGGAGAAGGGGAAAGCCATCTCAACTTCGACGCCAGTCAGGAACACTGGGCAAAGGAGCGTGGAAGTGGCTGGGGCGGCAGGATTCGAACCTGCGAATGCTGGAATCAAAATCCAGTGCCTTACCACTTGGCGACGCCCCAACGGCAAACAAAAGCTGCAAGATCAGCAAACACTCAGACCTTGCCAAAATCCTCCAGCGCGGCCAGCAGCGGCGAGCGCTCCGCGCCTGCGACCACCCATGCCTTCCAGGGCGCGGGACAGGTGCTGGCGATGCGTTCGGCGCTGGCGCAGTCCGCCAACTCGGCATAAATGCATGCGCCGCTGCCGGACAACCGCGCCGCGCTCAAACCGCCCAGCCAATCCAGCGCCGCGGCGACCGCGGGGTAACGCGCGCGCACCACCGGCTCGAAGGCATTGCCGCGCGCAGTTCCGCAACTCAAGCGCGCGATTGTCTCGGGCGCGGCATCGCGTGTCAATTCAGGGGCCTGAAACAGCGCCGCGGTGGGCACCGCCACGCCCGGCGCCACGATCACGTACCAAGCCGGCGTCAGGACCAGCGGCGTCAGCACTTCGCCGACGCCCTCGGCCAGCGCATTGGCGCCGCGCACGAACACCGGCACGTCGGCGCCCAACCGCAGACCCAGCCCCGCGAGATGGTCGACATCCAGCGCGCAACCCCAGATCAGGTTCAGCGCGCGCAGCACGGTGGCGGCATCGGAACTGCCGCCGCCCAGCCCACCGCCCTGCGGAATGCGCTTGTCGAGGGCGATATCGGCGCCCAGCACGCTGCCGCTGGCGACTTGCAGCGCCTGCGCCGCACGCACCGCCAGATCCTCGGCGGCGGGTACATCAACGGAACCGGAGACACGCACGATGCGGCCATCGCCGCGCGCGCGCAGATACACGGTGTCGCCCCAGTCCAGCAGCCGGAACACGGTCTGCAGCAAGTGATAGCCATCCGCACGCCGGCCGACGATGCGCAGATTCAGATTGAGTTTGGCGGGCGCCGGCCAGGCGCTCCAGCCCGCGCCCTCAACGCCGACCGGGAGCATCGCCGTGGGCGCCGGGCGCAGTTTCAGGAAACCGCCATTGTTCGACATACAAGCGCACCGAGTACGGCGCGCGCTGCGCCTCGATCAGACGCGGCATGGTCAGCGGTCGCGCCTGCGCGTCCCAGCTACGGTACTGCACCACCCAACCGTCTTGTTGCAGTTGCGCCGGCAAACCATCAGGGCCGTATCGCATGTGGCTGGCGCTGCCGGGCGCGGCCATGCCCAGCACCCACGTGCGCAACTCGCGCAGCGGCAGCATCCAGCCCAATTCGGCGCGCAGCAAACTGGCGGCGTCGAACGCGCACACCGGCTGTGGCTTGAGGCCGCTGAGGCAGGCGCCATCCGGGCCGCTCTGCAAGCGGAAACTGCGCCCGGTGATCGGCGCGGTGAGGGTGAAATCGAACGACTCGCCATCCTGCGCCCAGTCGAAACCGCCACTGCCGCCCCGCTGCCCGTCGGCGACGCCGATGCGGCCGCTGGCCCGCCACACCGGCAATTGCGCCAGCACCTGCGCGCGCCGCGCCTGCGCGGCCAATTCCGCGCTCGTGCCCGGACGCAGCGGAATCGTGGCCGGCGCGCAGGCCGCCAACAACAGCACCGATGCCAGCAATGCAATCGCGCGCGATGATCGTCGCGTCATGAGCCGATCTGTCCGCGCAGCGCCTGCACGCTGCGGCTGTGCGGGTCGATGCGCCACGCGGCATCGAGAATTTGCCGCGCCTGCGCGCGTGCGCCGCTGGCCAGCAGCGCGTGCGCCAGATGCGCGCCGATTTCGGCGCTGGCCCGCAGACGCCAGGCCTTGCGCAAGACCGTTACCGCCGCGGCGTAATCGCCCAGCCGGTACTGCAGCCAGCCCCAGGAGTCGTTGATCGCGGCGTCGTCCGGACGCGCCGCCAACGCGCGCGCCAGCAGGGTTTTGGCCTCGGGCAGATCGCGGTCGGCATCGGCAAGGGTAAAACCCAGCGCGTTCATGGCATCGACGTTGTCCGGCTGCGCCGTCAGCACGCGGTGGAAATCGCGCAGCGCGGCATCGGTCTGCCCGGCCTCGGCCGCGGCCACGCCACGCGCGTAAACCAGATCCCAGGCATCGGGATCGAACAGCAGCGCGCGGTTGTAGGCGGCGATGGCGCGCGGATAATCACGTGCGCGCTGCGCCAACTCGGCTTGCAGCACGCTGGCCTGGCGATAGTGCCGCGGGTCCTCAAAGGATTCCTCGGCCAGTTCGTCGGCCAGCGCGCGTGCCGGCGCGGTCTGTCCGATCTGATCCAGCAGCACGGCGCGGCGGATGTCGGCGGCAAAGCCGTGCTCGGCGTTGGCCGGCACCGCCGCGTACCAGCGCAGCGCCGCGCGTGGCTGCCTCAGCCATTCTGCGAGCTGGCCCAGCAGATACGCCTCGCGGTTACGCTGCGCGGCGGGCAGGCGCGCGAGTTCGGCATACAGCGTGCGCAGCGCGGGCTGCTGCCGGGCGCGCGCCGCGATGGCCGCACGCAGGGCGTAGGTGTCGTGATTCTGCGGACCCGTGTCCAGCAGACGCAGCGCCGCCACGCTGGCGCCGCCATCGGCGAGGTGCGCGGCGCGCACCAGGCGCAGCGGAATATCGCGCGGGTGGCGGCCCAGGCCGGCCTGCAGGCTGGCATCCGCGCCGGCGCGATCGCCATCGGCCTGCTGCAACTGCGCCTGCCACAAATACGCGGCGGCGCTGCCGCCGTGCCGCACGGCTGCCGCGGCCAGCGTGCGCGCGTAGTGCCTGCGCCCCAACTGCGCGCCCATTTGGCTGCACGCCAGCCACAGCGCGCCGGCGTGCGCCGGCAGCCGCTGCGGCTTGGCGATGTGCTCCAGCACCGCGCCGGCCAGGTCGGCATCGCGCGCGCTGGCCAGCGCGCGCAGCGCCGCCTTCCAACCCGGTTCGCCCTGCTGCGTGAGCTGCGTGAATGCGGTCATGGCCGCCGCGCGAGCACCCACGGCCAACGCCAGACTGGCGCGCGCCTGCCGCACGCCCAGCGCGGGTGCGCCCAAGGCCTGCCAGCGCGCCAAGGCTTGCTGCGCCAACGGCGCATCACGCACGGCAATGGCCAGATCGAGCGCGCGTTCGGCCAGCTCGGGATTGCGCGATGCCTGCGCGGCACGCGCATAAGCGCGCGCCGCGGCGGGCAAATCGTTGTGCGCGAGAGCGAAATCACCCTGCATCGCGGCGGCCATGAGCGCCGCCTGCGGCGTGGCCGGCGCGGCCAATCGGGCCAGGGGCTGCGCGGGCGGCGCGGCGGGCGGTGCGTCAAGATCCGCCGTGCGCGGCGCCGTGCTGGCGCAGGCGGACAGCAGCGCGCAGGCGATCGGCAATGCCAATCCATGCCGCAACTTGAACCCGATCGCGCCTGTCCGCACTATCCTATCCGCCTGCCTTTCGCCTGCCGGCCTGTCCCGGACACGCCCGCGCCCCAGGCGCCGGGCCTTGCTCCGGGTGTTCGCAAAAGCTTACCCGATCGCTGCCGCCCATCCCGCATGACGCTGATTGCCTACGGTCTCAACCACCTCACCGCGCCGGTCGCCCTGCGCGAACAAGTGGCTATTGCCGACGATCAGTTGACCGACGCGCTGCACGAACTGCGCGCGCAGCCCGGCATCGAGGAGGCGCTGATCCTGTCCACGTGCAACCGCACCGAACTGTATTGCAGCGTGGCCGCCGGCGCCGAAGACACCCCCGCCGACTGGCTGCACGAGCGCCACTGCCTCGCGCCGGGGCGCCTGGATGATTTCCTGCAGCGCTGGCGCGAGCAGGACGCGGTGCGGCATTTGTTTCGCGTGTCAGCGGGGCTGGAATCGATGGTGCTGGGCGAACCGCAAATCCTCGGCCAGATCAAGGACGCCTACCAGCACGCGCATCAGGCGCAAACGCTCAACATCACGCTGGAGCGCCTGCTGCAGCACACCTTCGCCGTGGCCAAGCGCGTGCGCACCGACACACGCATCGGCGCGCAGCCGGTGTCGGTGGCCTATACCGCGGTGCGTCTGGCCGAGCGCCTGTTCACCGACATCGCGCACGCGCAGGTGCTGCTGATCGGCGCCGGCGAAACCATCGAGCTGGCCGCGCGTCATCTGACCGAGCGCAAGGTCGCGCGCCTGGTCGTGGCCAATCGCACCCTGGGCAACGCGCTGACCGTGGTGCAGCGCACCGGCGGGCTGGCGGTGCCGCTGTCCGATCTGCCGACGCAACTGGCCGCGGCCGACATCGTGATCAGCTCCACCGCCAGCCATGCGCCGATCATCGACCGCGGCATGGTGCGGCAGGCGCTGGTCAAGCGCCGCCACCGCCCCATGTTCATGGTCGATCTGGCGGTGCCGCGCGACATCGCGCCCGCGGTGGCCGAGCTGCGCGACGTTTTCCTGTACAGCATCGATGACTTGCATCAGGTGATGGACGAGGGCAAGCGCGCACGCCAGGCCGCCGCGCAGGAAGCGCAAACCCTCATCGAACTGCAAGTCGAACGCTTTCAGGCGTGGCGCCAGGCGCTGGCCGCGCACAATCCGGTGCAAACCCTGCGCCACGCCGCCGAGATGCAGCGTGACGAGGTGCTGGCGCGCGCGCAGGCCATGATCGCGCACGGCAAGAGCCCCGACGAAGCGCTGGCGTTTCTCGCCAACACGCTGACCAACAAACTGCTGCACACGCCCAGCGTCAAGCTGCGCGAAGCCGCCGCGCAGGGCGACGCCGAGCTGCTGCGCGCCGCGGCGCGCCTGTACGGCTGCCCGGCCAGCGACGAGTCATGAACGCGGCGCTGAAGCAACGCCTGCTGGCGCTGGCCGAACGCCACGAGGAACTCGATCGCCTGCTCGCCGAGCCCGGCGCCAGCAGCGACGCCGCGCGCTGGCGCGCGCTCACGCGCGAGCACGCGCGCCTGGCGCCGGTGGCCGCGGGCATGGCCGCGCTGGCCAGCGCCGAGCGCGAGCAGGAACACGCGCGCGCGCTGCTGGACGACGCCGAACTGGGCGCGCTGGCGCGCGAGGATCTGACGCGCCTGGACATCGCCATCGCCGCGCGTGAGGCCGAACTGGAACTGGCCCTGCTGCCGCCCGACCCGCACGCCGGCGGCGCGCTGTATCTGGAGATCCGCGCCGGCACCGGCGGCGACGAAGCCGCGCTGTTCGCCGGCGACCTGGCGCGCATGTACCTGCGCCACGCCGAGCGCCGCGGCTGGCGCGTGGAAATCCTGTCCAGCAATCCCGGCGAGCACGGCGGCTACAAGGAGTTGGTCGCGCGCGTCGAGGGCGCCGGCGCCTGGCGCGCGCTGCGCTACGAGTCCGGCACGCACCGCGTGCAGCGCGTGCCGGCCACCGAGGCGCAGGGCCGCATCCACACTTCCGCCGCCACCGTGGCCGTGCTGCCCGAGCTGGCCGAGATCGAGCAGATCGAACTGCGCGAGGCCGACCTGAAAGTCGACACCTTCCGCGCCTCCGGCGCCGGCGGCCAGCACGTCAACAAGACCGACTCGGCGATCCGCATCACGCACCTGCCCAGCGGCATCGTGGTGGAGTGCCAGGACGAGCGCAGCCAGCACAAGAATCGCGCGCGCGCGCTGGCCCTGCTGCAGGCGCGCCTGCTCGATCGCGAGCGCAGCGCGCAGGCCGCGCAGCAGGCCGCCGTGCGCAAGCTGCAGGTGGGTTCGGGCGACCGCAGCCAGCGCATCCGCACCTACAACTTCCCGCAGGGCCGCGTCACCGACCACCGCATCAATCTCACGCTGTACCGCCTGCAGGACGTCATCGAGGGCGACTTCGGCGAATTGAGCGACGCGTTGCTGCGTGCCGATGTCGCCGAGCAACTGCAGCATCTGGCGCAGCCGGCATGAACATCCGTGGCGCGGACGATCCGGTCGCCGCGCTGACGCGGATCACCGCCCTGCTCGAACAGGGCGCGGCCGCCGCCGCCGAAGCGCAAGCGCGCGCGCTATGGCAGTGGCGCCCGGCCGACGGCGAGGCCGCGCGCCTGCACGGACTAGCGCTGCTGCTGCTGGGGCGCATCAGAGATTCCATCGAGTCCTTGCGCATGGCCACGCGCCTGGCGCCGCAGAGCATCGCCGCATGGCTCAACCTGGCCGGCGCGGCGCGCGATACGGGCGACCTGGCGCTGGCGCAGAGTGCGCTCGATGCCGCGCTGGCGATCGACGCCACGCACCCCGCCACGCTGGACCAGTTGGGCAGCCTGCGCCGCGCGCAGGGCGATGCCGCCGGCGCGTGCGCGGCCTACGCGCAGGCGCTGGCGCGCGGCGGTGCGCCGGCCACGGCGCTGAACCTGGCCGCCGTCGAGCTGGAGACCGGCGCGACCGCACAGGCCGCGGCGCGTGCCGCGGCGCTGTGCGCGCACCCGCAGGCGCCCGCCGCGGCCTTTCTGCTGCTGGCGCAGGCACACGCCGCGCAGCGCGAATTCGCCGCCGCCGAAGCGGCCTGCGCCGCCGGGCTCGCGCGCTGCGCCGGCGATGCCGGCCTGCTGTACCAGGCCGGACTGATGGCGGAAGAACAGGGCGCACACGCGCGCGCCGCGCAGTGCTACCGCGACGCGCTGCAGCGCGATCCGGGCAACCTGCGCAGCGCCGCGCAGCTGCAGTTCGCCGCGCGCCAGTGCTGCGACTGGCGCGAGGTGGATGCGTGCGGCGCCGCGCTGCGCGCGCGCGTGGCCGCGGGAGAGTCCGGCGTCGCGCCCTTCGCCTTCCTGGCCGAGCACGCCGCGCCCGCCGAGCAGCGCCGCTGCGCCGAGATCGCCGCGCAGGCGCTGGCGGCGCGCCTGCCGGCCGCACCCGTACCCGCACCGCCGCCGCGCACGCCGGGCGCGCCGCTGCGTGTGGGGCTGCTCTCCGCCGGTTTCCACCAACACGCCACCGCGCTGCTGCTGACGCCCATGCTGGAGGCGCTGGCGCGCGATGCGTCGCTGCATCTGCGCCTGTACGCGCTCAGCTCCGACGACGGCAGCACGTGGCGCCGGCGCCTGGCCGCCTGCGCGCCGCTGCTCGATGCCAGCGTCGTGCCCGACGACGCGCTGGCCGCACGCCTGCGCAGCGATGCGCTGGACGTGCTGATCGACATCGAAGTCTGGTGCGGCGGCGGTCGCCCGCAGGTGCTGGCGCGGCGGCTGGCACCGCTGCAGGTGCAGTGGCTGGGCTATCCCGGCACGGGCGGTGCGCCGTGGTGGGACGCGCTGATCGCCGATGAGTTCGTGATCCCGCCCGGATGGCGCGGCGATTACCGCGAGCAGGTGGCGTATCTGCCGCGCTGCTACCAGCCGGTGGATGCCGCGCGCGCCATCGTCGCGCTGCCGCCGCGCGCCGCGCTGGGCCTGCCCGAGCGCGGCACCGTGTACGCCTGCTTCGGCCAGAACTACAAGCTCACGCCGCAGCGTTTTGCCGGCTGCATGGACATCCTGCGCGCGGTGCCCGGCAGCGTGCTGTGGCTGCTGGCCAGCTTCGAGGAAGCGCACGCGCGCCTGCGCGATGCCGCGCGCGCGGCGGACGTCGATCCGGCGCGTCTCGTGTTCGCCGCGCGCCGTCCGCACGGCGAATACCTGGGCCTGCTGCGCCACGCCGACCTGCTGCTGGACACCCACCCCTACAACGCCCACACCACCGCCAGCGACGCGCTGTACGCCGGCTGCCCGGTGCTCACCTGCCCCGGCGCGACGTTCGCCTCGCGCGTGGCCGGCAGCCTCAACCACCACGCCGGCCTCGCCGAATGCAATGCGCGCGACGAGCCGGACTTCATCGCGCGCGCCGTCGCGCTGGGCCGCGACCCCGCCGCGCGCGCCGCGCTGCGCGCGCGCGTGGCGCAGGCGCGCGGCGGCGGCGTGTTCGACGCGGCCGGCTACGCGCGCGATTTCGCCGCGCTGCTGCACGCGCTGCACGCCGGGACCGCCGCCGCGCGCTGATCCGCGCCGCGCCGTTACCATCGCAGCCACGGCGCGCGGCGCCGCGTTTCCACTTCCGCTTCCGCGCGGCAGCCTCCGATGGGCCACGACATTCCCGCCGACTTCGACACGTTGGCGGTGCGCGCAGGCATCCGCGACAGCCTGCTGCGCGTGTCGGTGGGTCTGGAGTCGCCCGAGGACATCGTCGCCGACCTGGCGCGCGGGTTGGACTGAGGCCAAGCGCGGGCGGGGACGCCGCGCGCGCAAGCCGGTGCGGAACACGATGCCTGCGGCGAGCCGGGCCGGTGGCCTCGACGGCAGCGGCCATCTCACCGATGCACAGTGCCGGCCCATCGATCGGGCCGCGCGCGGCGCGTTCGGACCGGGCGCTACGAACGGCCCGCCGTGCGACGGCCTCCGTACGGCGGCAACGGATGATTCGATTCCTTTCGCTCCCTTGCCGCCGGGCGCCCTGCGGTAAGCTCTCCTTGTTTCCTTACTTTGTGAGGGCGCGTCATGCTCGCCAAAAAGACGGTCAAGAACCAGATCACGCTGCCCAAGGCGGTCGTCGGCCGCTTTGCCGGCGTGGATTATTTCGAGGTTTCCACCGACGGCACCGCCATCGTGCTCAAGCCGCTGCGGCGCAGCCGCGCCGACGAAGTGCGCGCCAAGCTGTCCAGGCTGGGCGTGCGCGCCGCCGATGTGCCCGCCGCGGTGAAGTGGGCGCGCAAGGCGCGCTGACGTGCGCGTGGTGTTCGACACCGGCACGGTGGTCTCGGCACTGCTGTTCACGCACGGACGACTGGCGTGGTTGCGCGCGCATTGGGCGAGCGGCGCCTGCACGCCTTTGCTGAGTGCGGCCACGGCCGCGGAACTGACGCGCGTGCTGGCTTACCCCAAGTTCAAGCTGAGCGCGGACGAGCAGCACGAACTGCTGGGCGACTACCTGCCCTATGCCGAGGTCGTGGCCCGCCCGCGGCGCTGCCCGATCCTCTGCCGTGACCCGGCCGACCAACCCTTCCTGGATCTGGCGCATGGCGGCGGCGCGACGGTGCTGGTCAGCGGCGATGCCGACCTGCTGAGCCTGGCCGGACAAACGGCTTTCGAGATTGAATCACCCGCTGCCTATCGGAAGCGCGTGCCGGGGCGCTGAGAGTCTGGTACGGATTCGCTCCAAGAAGTGAACTTGACCCTGAGGTTTCCCGGGCTTGAATCAGGAAAGTCGGCAGCACCCACGCTGGCAAAAAGCCAGCCGATCGGGAATCAGTTCCGTGGGCCACCCGGTGGCGCGGCAGGGTGGCCGCACATCACGACCATCGAGCGGTGGATCGCCATCGTGTGGAACCCGGTCGCATTTGTGCTGCTCGAGGACTGGTAATCGAACAGGCCTTCCGAATTCATCGAGCCGTATGAGTTGTACGTGTGGAATTCCATCGGGACCGCCGAACCGTTCCGCTGCAGGACGGTGAACCCCTGGGACTGGCACTTCTGGCCCGCTTCCGCGAGGCAATCGCTCCAGTTGTGCTGCATGCCGGAACAGTTGATGGCGAAGCCCCGGGCTCCGATCGAGGTGTAGACGGGGGTCGCCGTGACGCAGCCGGACAGTCCGGCGGCAGCCGCCAGCATTGCGCACAGCAAGGCAAGGAAACGCACGTTGCGGTCGATCATTTCTATTCCCCTCAGTGATGATGGCGAGTCCTTACGAGAAACAAGTGGCTGAGGTCGCGGTCATGTGGCCGCCGAAGCAGTCGGCTCGAGTTGGAATCCGAGGGCGGCAGCGCGGCGTTTGAGCACAGCAATCGAGCGGTCGCGTTGCTGCGCCTC
>JAKAWV010000010.1 GCA_021827205.1 Pseudomonadota bacterium
TGCTGGGTTTCGCGCCGATGCTGTGGCCACTGCATCGCGGCGGGCTGATCGCCAGCCTGATCGCGTTCGCGTTCTTCGCCAACGCCATCGGGCCGCAGTTCGAGGCCATCGTGCTCTCGCACATGCCCGGACACAGCGAGCGCTACGCGCGTCTGCGCGTGTGGGGCTCGATCGGCTTCATCGCCATCGCGCTGCTGTACGGGCTGCTGCTGGATCACCTCGATGCGCGCTGGCTGCCGGCGCTGATGCTGCCGTGGATGGCGCTGGTGTGCCTGCTCAGCTTCAGCCTCGACTACGGCCCCGGGCATCATCACGCGCCCGCGGTATCGATGCAGGATGTGCGCGCCGCGCTGCGCCGCGGCGAAGTGTGGGGGTTCTTCGTGCTGATGCTGCTGATGCAGATGGCCTTCAGCCCCTACCACATGCTGTATTCGCTGTACCTGCGCGAGCATGGCTACAGCAGCGGTGCCATCGGCGGGCTGTGGGCCGTGGGCGTCGGCATCGAGATCGCCACGTTTTTTGCCATCGCGCCGATCCTGCTGCGTTACGCGCCGCGCACGCTGATGCTGGCGGGTCTGGCCGCCGGCACGCTGCGCTGGCTGGCGATGGCGCTGCTGCCCGGCATCGGCTGGGTGATGGTGCTGGCGCAACTGCTGCACGCGCTCAGCTTCGCGGCGTTCTATGCCGCCGCCATGCGCCTGCTGGCGCGCTATTTCCCCGGACGCCTGATGGGCTACGGCCAGGGCATCAACTCCAGCTTCTCATCCGGCTTCGGCGGCGTGCTGGGCGCGCTGCTGACCTCCAGCCTGTGGCCCGTGGGCGAAGGCTATGGCGCGTTCATGGCCGGCGCCGCGCTGTGCCTGGCCGGCGCGTGGCTGGCGCTGCGCGTGTTGCCGCGTGGGTGAGCGCGCCGCCGTGGGCAGCCGCGGGCTCGATCAAATCCGACCTGGAATCGGTTTGCAAAACCGCGCGACGCCCTGCGCGACACGCTGCGCCCGCAACTGGCGGAGCTCGGCTTTCTGGCGCCGGCGGAGGAGTTCGTTGTCGATGCGGCAACATCCGCGGCTGACTAGCCGACGGGCAATGTCCTGCGCCGGCACGCGATGGCTTGCCTGAGCCGCCTGATACTCTGAACCGCCTCCGCACCCACGCTAACGCCAACGCCCATGCAAGCCACACACACCCTGTCCGTCCACGCCACCGAGGCGCTGCTGTTTTTCGTGCTGCTGCAGCTCGCCATCATCGTGCTGGCCGGGCGCATCGGCGGCGAGGTGGCGGTGCGGGTGAAGCAAACCGCGGCGGTGGGCGAGATCATCGTCGGCATCCTGCTCGGGCCGTCGCTGCTGGGATTGCTGGCGCCGCAGGTGTTCGGTTACGTGTTTCATTCCGCGTCCGGCATGCCACTGCAAATCCTCTCGCAGCTCGGGCTGATCCTGCTGATGTTCCAGATCGGCCTGGAATTCGATTTCGGCCATCTCGGCGCGAAGCACAACCGCCGCGCCGTGCTGTGGGTGGGCGTGGCCAGTTTGGCGGCGCCGTTCGTGCTTGGCTTGGGCTTTGGCTGGATCAGCGCACCCGAGCTGTCGCCGCAGGCCTCGCACTTGGCCTCGACGCTGTTCGTCGCCGCCGCGTTCTCGATCACCGCGCTGCCGATCCTCGGCCGCATCCTGATCGACTTCGAGCTCACGCGCACGCCCATTGGCGTCATCGCCATCAGCGCGGCGGCGATCAACGACGTGGTTGGCTGGCTGTTGCTGGCCCTGGTCACCACACTCACCCTGAGCCATTTCGAACCGCTCGCCTTCGCGCTGAAAGTGACCCTGGTGCTGGGCTTCATGCTGCTGTGGATGTACGGCTTGCGGCCGCTGATGCGGCGCCTGATCCACCACCTCCAGAGCGCCGACCACGACCTGCCGCCGCACCTGCTGGGCATCGTGCTGGCGATGGTGTTCGTGTCCGCCATGGCGACGTATCAGTTGGGCATCTTCGCCATTTTCGGCGGCTTCATCATGGGCGTGATCCTGCATGACGAGACGCGCTTCGTGCACGCCTGGAAAGCGCAGATCAACCCCTTCGTGCTGGTATTTTTCCTGCCGATCTTCTTCACCTATACCGGCCTGCGCACCGACATCGGCGGCCTGTCCAGCGCCGCGCTGTGGGGCTGGTGCGCGCTGCTGGTGCTGCTGGCCACCGTCGGCAAGTTCGGCGGCGCGTATCTCGCCGCGCGCGTGTGCGGTTTGGACCATGCCGAATCCGGCGTGATGGGCGCGCTGATGAACACGCGCGCACTGATGGAACTCATCATCATCAACGTCGGCTACGATCTCGGCGCCATCTCGCGCAACGTGTTCACCATGCTGGTGCTGATGGCGATTTTCAGCACCGTGATCACCGCGCCGCTGCTGCGGCTGTGGCTGCCGCGCGCCGGCTACGCCATCCCGCCACCGCGCTGAACAGGATCGGCGCGAGGCCCAGCGACATCAGGATCGACAGCAGCAGGCCGCCCATCACCGCGACCGCCAGCGGGCGCAGCAAATCGGTGCCGCGGCCGATGCCGATCGCCAGCGGCAGAAAGCCCAGCACGTCGGCCAGCATGGTCATCAGGATCGGGCGCAGGCGCTGGCGCGCGGCCAGCGCCACCGTGGCGACACGCGGTGCGCCGCCGGAGAGCTGGCGCGCGCGCGCGAAGATCAGGATGACGTTGTTCACCGCGATGGCGAACACCAGCAGCATGCCGAGGAACGCGGTGCTGTCCAGATCGATGTGCATCAGCCACAGCGCCAGCAGCGCGCCGGGCGCGGCCAGCGCGATCGCCAGCATCGCCGCGATGCCGGCGCGCTGGCTGGAAAACTGCAAGCCCAGCAACACCAGCAGCGCACCCAGCGCGGCGGCCAGGATGATCGCCATCTGCCGGAAGCTGCGCGACTGCTGCCGGTAATAACCACCGATCACGCTGCTGATCGAAGTTGGGAAATGCATCGTCGCCAGCACCGCGCGCGCATGCGCTGCGGCTTGCGCCAAGCCCTCACCGGCGCGTGGCTGCAGCCACATGTAGGCATACGGCACCAGGTTCTGGTGGGTGACATAGGGCACCACGCCGCGCATCTGCACGCGTGCAAGATGGTCCAGCGGTACCTGCTCGCCGTCGGGCAGGCGCAGCGGCAAGGCCGCGACCGCACCCGGCGCCGGGGTCGGCGTGGTGACCAACACGCGCAGCGGCAGAATCTGCTCGCCGTGCAACAACATGCCGGCCGTGCGTCCCCACAGCCGCGCCTCGACTTGCTGGCTCAGCATCAGCGGGGTCAGTCCGTACAGATTGACCTGGGCTCGCGGCGTCAGCGCGATCTCCGGCCCGGCCGATGGCGACTTGAAGGCCACGCTGCGAAACACGCCGCTATGTTCGAGCGCCAAGGCGAGGCGTTCGCCGGCGGCGTGCAGCAGCGCCGAATCCGAGCCGAACAGATAAATTTCCAGCGGTGCGTGCGCTCCGGACAGATCGCCCAGGCGATTGACCATCACCTGGGTGGCGTTCAGCGCCAGCAGGCTGGGCACCGCCTGATGAAACGCGACGGTCAGTTGCTGCATCACCGTGCGCGTGCTGGCGTCGCGTTTCTGCTTCAGTACGATTGCCAGCGCGCCCTTGTTGGACGTGGCGTAGGCGTTGGAAAAACCGCGCCCCCCGACCAGCGAAGCGCGCGCCACCGCGGGATTGCGCAGCGCCAGGTGCAGCAATTCGCGGCCGACCGCGGTGGTCTCGGCCACGCTGCTGCCCACCTGCGTGCGGAACGGCATCGAGATCACACCCTCATCCCAGCGCGGCAGAAACGCCGTCGGCAGCGCGCGCAGCGTGACCCAACCGAGCGCGCCCAGCACCAGCACCACCGGGATCGCCAGCCACGCGCGGCGCATGCCGGCGATCAGCCAGCGCCCATAACGCCGTTGCGCGCGCTGCTGCCTGCGCGAGACAACGGGCGCACGCACGCGCCCGGCCAGCCACAGCGCCAGCACCGGCGTCACCAGCAGCGCCATGAGCTGCGACACCAGCAGCGCGATGACGATGGCCACGGCCATCGAGCGGAACAGCAGGCCCAGCGTGCCGGCCAGAAAAATCAGCGGGACGAACACCAGGCACGAGGTCAGCGTGGCCATGCTCATGATCGGCAGGATTTCGCCGATGCGCTGCAGCGCCTGCGCGCGGCGCTGCTCGCGCTCGCCGCTGAGATCGTGCAACCCGCGCTCGATCACCACGATGGCGTGATCGACCAGCGCGCCGATGGCCGCGGCCAATCCGCCGAGGGTCATGATGTTGAGGCCGTAGCCCAGCGCATGCAGCGCCAGGAACGCGGCGGCCAGCGACAGCGGCACCACGGTCATTACCGCCAGCGCGCCATCCACGCGCCCGAGAAACAGCAGCACCACCAGCAGTGCGATCACGCTGCCCAGCCCGAGCGCGATCCACACGTCGCGCAGACTGCCACTGATCAGCCCGCTCAAGTCGTAGATGCGCACCAGTTTCACGCCCGCCGGCAGTTGCGTGCGCAATGTGGCGATGCGCGCCCGCAGGGCATGCGCCACCGCCACCTCGTTGGCGCCGGCCTGCGCCTTGATGTCCACCACCAGCGCGTGGCGCCAGCCGGCGACGGCGGCGTCGCGTCGCAGTGGCGGCGGCGCCAGCGTCGCCGTGCCCAACGCGCCGAGGGCGATGGGCATGCGGCTGCCATCCGCGCCCATCGGCCCGAGCGGCAGCATCAGTTGCTCGAGCGCGGCAGCCGTGGCCGGGCGCGGCGTGGTGGCCACCACGAACTGCTGGTTGTAGACCCGCAGCACGCCGGAAAAATACGGCCCCTGGGCGGCCTGCAGCGCGCTCACGACCTGGGCCGCGGTCAGATCATGCTCGGCCAAGCGGCGCGCATCGAGCAGCACGTGCACCTCGGGCCAGCCGCGCCCGGTCCAGTTCACCCGGTACACGCCATTGATGCCGAGCAGCATGGGGCGCAGATGAAACGCGAAATAGGGCATCAGCGCCGAGCTGTCGAGTCGGTTCGACACCAGCGCGTATTCGGCGAAGGGATACACGTTGGGCGTCATCAAGTGCACCGACATCGTCGCCCCTGGCGGCAGCGCGATATGCGCCAGCCGCGCCTGCAGCATCAGATATGCCGTTTGCGGATTGACGCCCTGGTCGAAATACACATGCAGCTTGGACAAGCCGTAACCGGTCTGCGAACGCACCAGACGCACGCCGGGCTCGCCCTTGGCGGTTTGCTCCAGCGGCAGCGTGACTATGTCCTCCATCGCGCGCACCGGCAGGTTGCCGGCATTGACCAGCACCGTGACCATGGGAAAATCGATGTCGGGAAAAATGCTCTCGGGCAACGTGCGCAAGGCATACCAGCCGGCACCCAGCAGCAGCAGCGCGGACAGGATCACCGACCAGCGATTGAGCCACAGAAACGCGAGATAGCGCCTCATGGTCGCACCGCGACCGCCACCCCGTCCTGCAAGCGCGTGCTGCCGGCGACGATCACCTGCGCGGGGTTACCCAGCGCGCCGCGCACCCAACTCGCACCCGCGCGCGCCGCCAGCACTTGCACCGGCACCGCCCGCGCATGACCGTTGCGCAGCACGAACACCTCGCTGTGCGCTCCGCGCCACACCACCGCCGCATCGGGCACGCGCCATGCTGGCGCGCGCGGCAGCGCGAAGTGCAACCCCAGCCACTGCCCCGGCAGCAACGCGCTGGACGCCGGCAGGGCCACGTACACCGGCACCATGCCGGCGCTGCGTGCGCTCTGCCCCAACGAACGCACCACGGCACTGCCGCGCAGATCACCGGCATGCCAGAGCACCGTCATGCCCGGTGTCACATGACGCACCTGGCGCGGGGTCAGCTCGGCGCGCGCCCACGGTTGACCGCGTCCCAGCAGGGTGGCCACCGGCGTGCCTTGATACACCACCGTGCCGGCGCTGACCAGATAACCCAGCGTACCCGCGAACGGTGCGCGCAAGACGGATTGCGCGTCCTGCCGCTGCAAGGCCTGCAGCGCGGCATCGGCCTGCTGCAACTGCACCCGCGCCTGGTCGAGACTTTGCCGCGCGACCAGCCCGCGCCGCGCCAGATGCTGCTGCCGGCGCAGGTCAGTCGCGGCCAGCGCCGCGTTGGCCTGCGCGGCGTGTATCTGCGCCGGCAGGCCCGGCACCGCCACGCGCGCGACGATCGCACCCGCGGCCACCGCACCCGGCGCCAGAAACGGCCCGCGCACGCGCCCGGTCACCGGCGCCGCCAGCACCGTGTGGTCGGCGCTCTCGACGCGCGCCAGCACCGCGATGCCGTCCTGCCATGGCGCCGGCGCGACCGCCAGCACCGAGACCGACACCGCGGCGGCGGCGCGTGCCGTGGCGGCTGCACTCAGGATGAGCACGCCCGTCAGCACAAGCGTCAGACATGCCTTGCCGCCATGGCGCATGCGCATGTTCGGGGTCCAATGACGAAGAAAAATGCGCATGGCCGGGGCGAGTTGCATCGGCCCATTGTGGGAAGTGGCAATCGACGCGAGCATGAACGCAACATGACGTTTCCGTCATGTTGCGCGCCGATGCGACACGTGGGCTGATCCGCGCCTATGCTTGCGCCATGCGTATCCTGATCGTCGAGGACGAACCCAAGACCGCCGCCTACCTCAGAAAGGGATTGGGCGAGAACGGCTTCATTGCCGATGTCGCCGCCAATGGCGACGATGGCCTGCATCTGGCCCTGACCCAGCATTTCGACCTGATCGTGCTTGACGCCATGCTGCCCGGGCGCGACGGCTGGAGCCTGCTGCAGGCGCTGCGCGAGCAGCGCCTCACTCCGGTGCTGATGCTCACCGCACGCGACGGCGTGGCCGACCGTGTGCGTGGGCTGGAGCTGGGCGCGGACGACTATCTGGTCAAGCCGTTCGCGTTCTCGGAATTGCTGGCACGGGTGCGCAGTGTGCTGCGGCGCGGACCTGCGCGCCAGCCCGAGACGCTGCAGGTGGCCGACTTGAGCATCGATCTCGCGCGCCAGCGTGCTGATCGTGCCGGGCAGCGTCTGCTGCTCACACCCAAGGAATTCGGCCTGCTCGCGCTGCTGGCGCGGCGCGCCGGCGAAGTGCTGTCACGCACGCTGATTGCCGAGCTGGTATGGGATATGAACTTCGACTGCAACAGCAATGTGGTGGACGTGCATATCCGCCGCCTGCGCGGGAAGCTCGACGAGCCGTTCAGCTCGCCGCTGTTGCACACGGTGCGCGGCGTGGGCTATGTGCTCGAGTTGCGCAGTGGCGATTGACAGGGATCTGGCGCAACGCCGGGGAATAGCGACCGGATGCACCCTTTCTGCACAAGCTGGAGACGCGTGATGGGGAGTGAAGTGCCGGGCAAGGGATGGGTTTCTCGGCGCCTGGATGCCGCAATCGCAGCCCCCGGCGTGCGGATCGCTCTGCGCCGCCTGCGTCAATACGGCTTGCCACCCGATTCGCTGGCGGCGTGGTTGGCCGCTGCTTTTGCGCTGACCCTGGTATTGATCCTGCTCGCTGCCAGCATCTGGATCTATTGGGGGTTGCAGCAGCGCATGATGCAAGAAGACCGCGAGGCCGTGCTGCGCAAGCTCGACGTGGTGACAGTGTTGCTGCGCACTCACGCGGCCGACAGCGACGCGCTGCGCCAGGCGGCCTATCTGCCGCTTCCGGCAAATGCGCCGCGCAACCTGTTCCTGCGTCTGAGTACTGCGGACGGTCGAGTGTTGTTGCAGACCCCTGGCTTCAACCCGGCACTGGACACGCACCGCTTCACCGCATTGATGGTCAGCGGTCATCCGGTACTGAGCAAGCTGCACATCAAGCCGCATCTGCACTTCCTCAGCGCCATGCTGCGGGTCCGCGCACGCCCCGCGGTCGCGATGCCGCCGCAGGCACTGCAACTGGTCGTGGTGCTCAATCGCAGTACCGAGGCGCATATCCTGGCTGTTTACCGCATACGCTTGGCCGGGGTGCTGCTCGTCGCACTGCTGATAGCTGCCGCAGCCGGATACGTCATTGCGTGGCGAGGCTTACGCCCGTTGCGTCACATGGCCGACTCGGCGCGCCAAATCAGCGCCAGCAACCTCCACGAGCGCATCGATCCTCGCGGGCTGCCCAACGAGTTGCATGCGCTGGCGCTGGCGTTCAACTCAACGCTGCAGCGACTGCAAGAATCGTTCGGCCGTATCTCGCAGTTCTCGGCCGACATCGCCCATGAATTGCGTACGCCGATTTCCAATCTCTGGGGCGAGCTGGAGGTAACGCTTGGGCGGCCGCGCGAACCCGCGCAATACCGCGAGGCGCTGGAGTCGGCGGTGGAGGAATGCGCGCGTCTGTCGCAAATGATCCAGGCGTTGCTGTTCCTCGCACAGACCGAGCTACCGGATGCGGCGTTGCACATGGAGCGGCTGGACCTGGGGGGCGAGTTGACGGCGCTGGCTGAATTTTTTGACGCTGCTGCCAGCGAGGCGGGCGTGCACCTGCAGGTACGGATCGAACCGGGCCTGACCCTGCATGCGGATCGCGTATTGCTGCAACGGGCCGTAGGCAACATCGTTGGCAATGCGCTGGCGCATACACCGGCGGGCGGTAGCGTGGTTTTGTCGGCACGTCGCATGGCTGGCGTTGTTCGAATCGAGGTGACCGACACTGGCTGTGGCATCGCCCGCGAACATCTGCCGTTCCTGTTCGAACGTTTCTACCGCGCCGACCCGGCCCGTAGCCGTGCTCGTGGTGGGCTCGGCCTGGGCCTGGCACTGGTGCGCAATATTGTCCGCCTGCACGGTGGCGACGTTGGCGCGGATAGCGCGCCCGGCCAGGGCACGCGCCTATGGCTGGATTGGCCGGCGCCGGCTGCGTAACCAAACCCTCGAAGCCACTGGAAGCAGGAAGTTGCTGCCGCGCGTTGGCCCCATGGCCCGCCCCGGGGCGCCACGTCGAGCGAATCACGGAATTCCCGCCGGCCACTGCGGGACAAGCCGCATTCTGGGAGTTGATCGTTGCCGTGCGGGTTGCGAGTTGCGGATGCGGTATCCGGGGCATCAAGTCAGCCGTTGCCCGACAACTTGAACTCGATTTGCCGTTTGAGCACGACTGCCGTGGGCTGACCATTGATCAGCGCCGGCTTGAACCTCCAGCGCGACACTGCGTCGATCGCGGCGCGATCGAACACATAGCGCGGCTTGGAATCGGTGACGTGAACATTGCTCACCGAACCATCAGGGTTGACGGTGAACTCGACGTCCACCCAGCCCTGCTCGCCGCGGCGCGCAGCGCGCAGCGGATACTTCGCCGGTACCATGTGCACCATCTGCGCTTTGCGATTCTCGATGTGCGTTGCGGTTTTGACTGCGGCCGCCCGCGTTGCAGCCGCTCGCTGTTCCTGCTGCTGTTTCGCCGCCGCCGCCGCAACAGCCTGTTCCAACTCCTGCTTCTGCGCGGCCGCGGCCAGTTGCTTCTGTTCCACCTGTTGCGCCTGCGCGGCCGCTGCGGCCGTTTGCGTCTGTGCGGCGCCTTGCTTCGTCTTTTGCTGTTGTGCCGCGAGGGTGCGCGCCGCATCCAACTTGGAGCGCAGGATGGTCAAGGTGTAATCGGTCGGGTCGGCCTTGGCCAGCAGGCCGATCTCACGCTGCGCCTCGGCGAAGTTTTTCTTGTGGATGGTCTGGTCGACGATCTGCGCGCCGTACGGGAATGTTTCACGCAGGGCGCTCTGCGCGGCGCGATTGTGGGGACTCTTCCGCAGCACTTCGAGGTAATACTCGAACGCATTGTCGCCTGCGGGCGCCACCAGTCGATTTCCCTGCAGCGCTTTTTGCGCCTGATCCATGAGCTGATCGACGCTCATCGCGGCCAGTCGGTCGGCGGCCTTGAGGGCCACGGCAGCGGGCGGGATGCCGGCCGATGCCGTCTTGGCCGGCACAATCGGCGCCTTGGCGGCCGGTGGTGCGGAACGATGGGAGCTGGAGCACCCGGCCAGGGCCGCGCTCAGCAGTACGACCACCACCGACGCCACGAGGCGGGGATGGGCACGGAGAAATGCGGATTCGATAGCCATGAGCCGCCGCCTCTCGAGGCACAACGCGTCACCGCCGGCTTCCCCTGTGCGGTGGCGCTGCAAGCGCGACGCCACAGTAGCCCGATCATGCGCGCCAGGCAATGCGAGTTGAGCGCCCGAACGACTGCCGCCTTGACCGCGCTGCACCCTCCGCCGTCGTGGGCTTGCGCTGGACGGCGCCCAGCGCACGCTGTTCGTGGGCTGCGCTGAAGGCAAAGGTGATTGCGCTCGATCGCACTCGCGCTACGGACACTCATTACGAATTCGTGATCAACTTGCATGCGCACTCACAGATTCCGGCACATGCCGGGCCGCCGCTGTTTCGCCAACATGCGGCTTCCCGCACGGAGCACGCCCATGCGCCGCATCCTGCTCGCACTCGCGCTCACGCTGTCTGTCGTCGTCGGCATTCCGGCCGCACATGCCTATGGCGGCCCACTGGGCATCGACCACCGCCTGGCTTACGACAACGCCGGCATCTGGAAGCGCACTTACCAAGTGGATCTCGCCTACTGCGAGGCGCTGTGCACGCTGGTCGCGGCCAGTCTGGAAGGCGGCCAGACGCGCTTCGGGCGCACGCTGTGGCAGTCGGTGGACGCGATGACGTTCTCATCGTTGGCCGCGCAGGGACTGAAAATGACCTTCGGCCGCGAACGGCCCAGCTACAGCGCGGACCCCAATCTCTGGTTCCATGGCGGCGCCAGCTTTCCCAGTGGCGAGGTCACCGAAGCCACCAGTTTCGTGACGCCGTTCATCGCCGAATACCAGCACGACCACCCGTGGGTGTGGGCACTGGCGGCGATCCCCGCCTACGACGCCGAGGCGCGCATGAAAACCTGGGGCCACTGGCAGACCGACGTGCTGGCCGGCGCCGCGCTGGGCACGGCAATCGGCATCTGGGCGCACGACCGCAAGCAACCGCTGATCCTGTCGTGGCTGCCGGGCGGGTTCATGGTCGGCTACGCGCACGCGTTTTGAGCGTGACGAACAGGCACATCGCAAGCCGGATTGGCGAATTCATTGCGCAGCCGAAACCACGGTGCCCTGCGCGATCGCGCACAGCTTCTCCTCGCCGTTTTCAACCGAGTAGATTTCGCACTGGCACACGGCCTGACGCTTGCCGACGCCTGTTGCATGCGCGCGCGCGACCAGCAACGAGCCGCGCGCCGGCTTGAGGTAATTGATCTTGAACTCCGAGGTAAGCGCATTGCCGCCGAGCGCCAGCCCCCCGGCAAACGTGATCGTGTTGTCCGCCAGGTAGCTGATCACACCGCCGTGCACGAAGCCATGTTGCTGCTGGTGCTGGCCGCTGACCGGCAGACTTATTTCAGCATCGCGCGGTCCCGAGCCGGTGAGCCGGGCGCCGATAAACTGGCTGAAGGGCTGTGACTCGAAGATCTGCCGTGCGAATGCGCTCAGGTCGTCCACAGCCTGCTCTTCAAGGTCATGCGCATCAGTCACCACGCCGCTCGCGGCGATCCTTGTGCGCATCGCGCATTTGCAGCCAGTTGTAGCGCGCCTGCGCGGCCAGATAACCCCACGGGCGCAGTGCCGAGTTCACGCCGAAGCGCGCGAATTCGCGCCAGGCTTCGTCGCCGCGCGCGATGGCGGCAGCCAGCAGTTCCCCGGCCACGGTGGTCGGCGCCAGGCCGTGACCGCCGAAGGCTTGCGCCCACCACAGGCCCTTGCCGTCGCCGCCGAGTTGCGGCATCTGGTGACGCGCGTAGCTCATCAGGCCGGACCAACCGTAGTCCACGCGCACGCCCTGCAGTTGCGGGAACACGCGCAGCATGTCGCGATACAGCAGGCGGCGCACGTCCTCGGGGCTGCGCTCGCGCACCGCGATGCGCCCGCCCCACAGCAGGCGCGTATCGGCCAGCGGGCGGTAGTAATCGAAGGCGAAGCGGCTGTCGTACACCGCCGCCTCGGAGGTGAGGCAATCGTACAGGCGCGTGCCCAGCGGCTCGGTGGTCATCACATACGTGGCGATGGGCAGCACCGCGCGATCGATGCGCGCGTCCAGCCCGCTGAGATAACCGCCGGTGGTCAGCAGCACCTGGCGCACATCCACGCGCCCGCCGCCGGTGTGCAGGCGAAAACCGCCGCCGCGCAGGCGCTCAAGGCGCAGTACACGCGAGGTCTCGCGCACATCCACGCCCTGCCCGATCGCCGCCTGCGCCAGACCGCGTGCGTAGGCCAGTGGATCGAGGTGCATAGCGTTGGGCTCGAACAGCGCGCCGTGATAGCGCGCGCTGTGTATCCATTCGCGCAACGCATCCGGCTCGATCAGTTGCCATTCGACGCCCAACTGCGCCAGCGTGTCACGGCGCCGCGTCAGCACACCGGCATCGCGGAACCAGTTGGCCCACAGCACGCCGGCATCGGCCAGATCGCAGGGGATCTGGTAGTGCTGCACGCGCCGCCGCAGCAGATTCACGCCCTGCACCGTGGCCTGGTACAGCGCGCGCGCGCGCTCCACGCCCAGGCGCTTGGTGAGTACATCCTCGCCCAGCGAATAACCGGCGAACACGAAGCCGCCGTTGCGTCCAGAGGCGCCGAAGCCGATGCGCTCGGCCTCCAGCAGCAGCACGCCGCGCTGGCCGCGTTCGGCCAGACCCAACGCGGTGGTCAGCCCCGCATAACCGCCGCCGACGATGGCGACCTCGGCCTCGATCTGGCCGGTCAAGGCGGGGTATGCCGGCATCGCGGCGGCACGCGCCTCGTAATAGCTGGCTGCGGCCAAAGGTGCGCGCATCAGCACGGCGTTCCCACACACGCGAACGCCCGATCAAATGCTTGATCAAGGTCTGCGATCAACACTTCGGCGTCTTCCAGACCGATCGACAGGCGGATCAACTGCGGTGGCGCGCGCCCCGGCTGCTGAATCAGCGGCGCGCCCGCGGGCAGGAACGCCACCAGTGGGCACACCAGCGACTCGTAGCCGCCCCAGGACACCGCCAGCAAAAAACGCTGCAAGGCGTCGCAGAAGCGCTCGATGACGGCGCCATCGGCGTCCTTGAGCGCGAACGAGATCAGGCCCGAGGGCGCGCGCATCTGGCGTTCGACCAGCGCGCGCTGCGGGTGATCGGGCGCGTGCGCAAACCACACGCGCGCCACGCGTGGATGCGCCGCCAGATGCGCGGCGATGCGCGGCGTGGTTTCGGCCACGCGCTGCATGCGCAACTTGAGCGTGCGCAGACCGCGCAGCAGCAGCGCGGCATCGTGCGGGCCGGGAATCGCGCCCAAGGTCATGAACGGGCCGTGGAACACGCGCTCGAGCAGCGCGCGCGAGCCGCACAGCGCGCCGGCGACGACATCGCTGTGGCCATTGAGATACTTGGTCGCCGAATGCGCGACCAGATCGATGCCCAACGCCAGCGGCGACTGGTTGAGCGGGCTGGCGTGGCTGTTGTCGCACAGGGTCAGGATGCCGCGCGGCCGCGCCAGCGCCGCGATCGCGGCCAGATCCTGCACCTCGAAGGTCAGCGAATTGGGGCTTTCCAGCACGATCAGGCGCGTCCGCGGCGTGAGCGCGGCCTCGATCTGCCCGGGCTCGCGCGCATCGACGAAACTGTGCGCGATGCCGAAGCGGGCGAGCAGGTCGGCCAGCAGCGCGCGCGTCCAACTATAGGGTTTTTGCACGCATACCACGTGATCGCCCGCCGCCACGCAGGCGATCACCGCGGCGGCGATGGCCGCCGCGCCGGAGGCGAACACCAGGCATTCCTCGGCGCCTTCCAGCGCGGCCAGTTTCTGCCGCAGCATGTGCACGGTGGGATTGCTGCCGCGCGTGTAGAACGGCGCGTCGAATTCGTGCGTCGCAGCCGCGCGCATGGCGGCGACATCGGGAAAGGTGAAGATCGAACTCTGCAGCACCGGCGGCGCCACCGCGCCGAAGTAGCGCTGTCGCTCCTCGCCGTGGTGGTTGATGATCCAGTCCAGATCCATGTTCATCCGCAAGCCGCGGCGCGCACCAGCGGCGCCAATTCGGGATCCTCCAGCGCCAGCGCCAGCGTGGCGCGCACCAGACCGGCCTTGTTGCCACAGTCGAAGCGCGTGCCCTCGAAGCGATAGGCCAGCACCTCGCGCTCGTGCAGCAGCGCCTCGATGGCATCGGTGAGCTGGATCTCGCCGTTGTTGCCGGGCGCGGTCTCGCGCAGCAGCTCGAAGATGCGCCCGGGCAGCACGTAGCGCCCGACGATGGCGAGGTTGGACGGCGCGTCCTCGGGCCTGGGTTTTTCGACCACGTAGCGCAGCTTGGCGGCGCGCTCGCTCACGGGCTCGGCATCGACGATGCCGTAGCGCCACGTGTCGGCGCGCGGCACTTCTTCCACCGCGACCACGCCGCAACCCCGCACGGCGGCCAGTTCGGCCATCTGCTTGAGCGCGCCGGCACGCGGCGCGCGGATCAAATCATCCGGCAGGATCACGCCAAAGGGCTCATCGCCGATCACCGGTGCCGCGCACAGCACGGCATGGCCCAGACCGCGCGCCTCGGGCTGGGTCACGAACACGCAGCGCACGTGCGCGGGCAGCACGCTGCGCACGATCTCCAGCAGCTCGGTCTTGCCGGCCTCGGCCAGCTTCTGCTCCAGCTCGTAGGCATTGTCGAAGTAATCGGCGATGGCGTGCTTGTAACGGTTGGTGACGAACACCAGCGTGTCGGCGCCGGCTTCCACGGCCTCGTCCACCGCGTACTGGATCAACGGTCGATCGAGCACCGGCAGCATTTCCTTGGCCACCACCTTGGTCGCCGGCAGAAAACGCGTGCCCAGGCCGGCCACGGGAAACACCACCTTGTGCAAATGCCGGCTCATGCCGAATCTCCAGAATCGCCGCGCAGAAACGGCACCACCGTGCCCGGCTGCGCATTGTGGACCCAGTCAAGACCGGGCATCAGGGCTTGCAGCACGCGCCGCAGCGCGGGCTCATCGAAAGCGATCACGGCATCACTGGCGCGCACCATTTGCGCATCCAGCAATTCCGCGCTGACGCGCTGCGGCGCGGCCAGATACAGCTTGGCATGCGTGGTCGGTGCGTAGTTTTCCTGCGCATGAAACAACTCCTCGAACAGTTTCTCGCCGGGGCGCAGGCCGGTGTACACGATCGCGATGTCGCGTCCCGGCTGCTTGCCGGACAAGCGGATCATCTGCGCGGCCAGATCGCGGATGCGCACCGGCTCGCCCATGTCCAGCGCGAAAATATCGCCGCTACGCCCTTGCACCGCGGCCTGCAGAATCAGCCCGCAGGCTTCGGGGATGGTCATGAAGTAGCGCGTGACCTCGGGATGGGTGACGGTGACCGGACCGCCGCGCGCGATCTGCTCGCGGAATAGCGGCACCACCGAACCGGCCGAATCGAGCACGTTGCCGAAACGCACGGTGACGAAATGGCAACCCGGCGCACGCAGCGCCTCGGCCTGACAAACCATCTCTGCGATGCGCTTGCTGGCGCCCATCACGCTGCTGGGGTTCACCGCCTTGTCGGTGGACACCAGCACGAAGGTTGCCACGCCCGCCGCGCCCGCCGCCGCGGCCAACGTGCGCGTGGCCAGCACGTTGTTGCGAAACGCCTGACGCAGTTGCTCCTGCAGCAACGGCACGTGTTTGTAGGCGGCGGCGTGCAGCACCACGTGCGCATGCGAAACCTGCAGCGCGTGGCGCGCGGCGGCGGGGTCGCCGCAATCGCCGAGCAGCGGGCGCAGCAGCAGATCGGGATACGCCACGTTCAATTCGCGCGCGATGCGATACAGGTTGAACTCGCTGCTGTCGAGCACGGTCAGCGAAACCACGCCGAGGCGCGCCACCTGCCGGCACAGCTCGCTGCCGATCGAGCCGCCACCGCCGCTGATCAGCACGTGGCGTCCAGCGAAACCGGCGCGCACGCGCTCCCAGTCCAGATCGATGGCGTCGCGGCCAAGCAGATCCTCGATCGACACAGGTTTCAGCTCGTTGCGCTGCGCGCGCCCGCTGATCACGTCTTCGAAACGCGGCAAGGTGCGAAACGGCAACCCGGTGCGCTCGCAGGCGGATACGATGGCGCGCATTTGCGCGACGCTGGCCGAGGGAATCGCGATCAACAGCATGTCGGCGCCGCTGGCGCGCGCCAGCTCCGGCAATTGCGCCAGCATCCCCAGTACCGACACGCCCTGCACGCGCGCGCCGCGCAACTGCGGCGCATCGTCGATAAAGCCCACCACGCGATACTCGGCATCGCGACGCAGATCGCGCACCAACGCATCACCGGAGCGCCCCGCGCCGATCACCAGCACGCGCCGCTGCGCGCGCTGCCCGAACAACTCCAGGCGGCTGTCTTTCCAGTAGCGATACAACAGCCGCGGCGCGCCCAGCAGAAGCGCCAGAATCAGCGGGTACAAAAACAGCACCGAGCGCGGCACATCGACGAGACGATCGAGCAGAAACAGCGCCACGCCCACGAGCACCGCGCCCAGCGCCGCGGCGCGCGCGATGTTCCACAAATCGGGCAGGCTGGCGAAGCGCCACAGGCCGCGATACAGGCCGGTCCAGGCGAAGATCGTGCCCTGCACCGCCAGCACCACCGCGAACTGGCCGAGGGTGAGGTGCATGCCGCCCGAGTGCGCCAACTGGTAGCGCAGCAGCATGGCCAGCCACCACGCCAGCGCGACCATGCCCAGATCGTGCAGCACCACCGCGCTGCGTGGGTGCAACAGACCGAGGCGTAACTCAGACAGGCGCATGGCGATTCCCGTGACGTCGTGGCGCACGGCGGCAGGCCCGTTTGCCCCGCCACCACGCTACGCCCGCGAGCATATATAGCCCGATCACCAGCCACCAGCCCAGCGCCGCATCATGCTGCGCCCACAGCGCCAGCGGAATCGCCAGCAGCAGGTTCCAGCCGAGGTAAATCAGCAGCGCCTGCGCATGCGAATGCCGCGCGCGCGCCAGCCACTGATACAGATGCTCGCGATGCGGCCGCCACCAGCGCCGTCCGCGCCAGATGCGCGACAGCAGCGTGGCGCCGGCATCCACCGCGAACGCCGAAACCAGCAACAACGCCGCAGGCAACGGCCATGCGCCACGCGCCACGCCGGCAAACGCCAGCGCCGCGAGCATGAAGCCGAATGCGCCGCTGCCGACATCGCCCATGAACACGCGCGCGCGCGGCAGCGGCAGATTGAATGGCAGAAATCCGGCCAGCGCCGCGGCCAGCAGCAGCGCCAGCGCCAGCAGCGCAGGCTGATCGCTGCGCGCGGCCATCCACGCGAAAGCCAGCGCCAGCGTGAATACCTGCATGGCCAGCAGTCCGTCGCTGCCATCCATGAAATTGTGCAAGTTGATCGACCACGCCGTGGCCAGCACCAATGCAGCAGCCAGCAGCAGCGCCAGAGGCGGCGCGAACGCCGCGGCCAATTGCGCCCACAGGCTCAGCGCCAGCAATGCGCCCGCCGCGAGATGCGCACCCAGGCGCGGACCAATGCCCAGGCCGCGATGATCATCCAACGCGCCGACCAGCGCGGTCAGCAGCAGCGCCGGCAGCCACAGCAGCGTCCACCGCCACGGCAAAGCCGCGCCCGGCAGCAGCCGCAGCAGCAGCAAGCCCAGCGCCAGCGCCAGAACCGCGCCAGCACCGCCGCCGCGCGGCGTGGGCCGACGATGCAGGCGGCGCCGGCCCGGTTGATCCAGCAGCCCGCGCCGACGCGCGTAGGCCATCATCACTAACACCAGCACGCCAGCCAGCACCGCGACCAGCGCCGCCAGCAGCAGGACTTGGCTCAATCCCGATGTCATGATCGCTCAGGCACCGGTGGCGCCGTGGACCGGCCGCAGCGTGCTCCAGTTCTTGCAGCTCGGGCACTGCCAATGGTGCGCGCGCGCGCCGAAGCCGCACTGCGTGCAGCGATACAGCGCCTGACCTTCGAGCACCGCGGCGGTCAGATCGCGCAGCAGGCGCAGGCTGGACTCGGTATCGCTGCCACCCTCGATCGCCGTGTCCATCAATTGCACCAGACCGCGCACCGAGGGTCGCTGGCGCAACTGCGTGCCGAGGAATTCCACCGCGCGGTCCTGGCCATCGCGGCGCGCGTAAATGCGCGCCAGCGCCAGCACCGGCGAGACCCCCTCGTAGCGCTGCACGATGTGCCCCAGGATTTGCTCGGCGCGCTCCATCTGCTGCGCGCGCGCGTAGGTATCGAGCAGCGCCGGAAGAATCTCGGGCACGCAGTCGATGTCGGACTCCAGCGCCTGCTCGTAGGCCGCGATCGCCGCCGCGTAATCCGCGGCCGCGGCGGCGAAGCGCCCGCGCAGGATGAGCGCGCGCACGAATTTCGGATGCGCGACAAACGCCTGCTGCAGATAATCGGCGGCGTCCTGCATGGCGCCGTGCGTCTGTGCGCGCTCGGCCAGCTCGCAGTAAAAATGCGCGATCTGCAGCGACTGTCGCTCACCAGAGGTTTCCTCCAGCCGGCGTGCGTAGAGGATGGCCTTGTGCCAGTCGCGCTCGTGCTGGCAGATGGCGATCAGGTGGCGCAACGCCGAAGGCGCCTGCGCATTCATCGCCACCAGATCGGCGAACAGCGTCTCGGCGCGGTCGAGCAGGCCTGCGCGCATGTAATCCTCGCCCAGTTCCAGCAGCGCCATGGTTTTCACGTCATCGCTGAGGTTGGCGCGCGCGATCAGATGCTGGTGCACGCGGATGGCGCGCTCCACCTCGCCGCGGCGGCGGAACAGATTGCCCAACGCGAGGTGCGTTTCGACGGTGTCGCGATTGGCCTCGGCCAACTGCAAGAACACCTCGATGGCCTTGTCCGGCTGCTCGTTGAGCAGATAATTCAGGCCGCGGAAATAGCTCGAAGACAGCTCATTGACGCGCGCGCCCGAGCGCCGAGCGCCCAGCCGGCGCGCGCTCCACCAGCCGGACAGAAACGCAATCGGCAGCAGCAGGAACAGCAGCAGAAGTGGATTCATGCAGCGTCTTGGCCATCGCCTTGTCCGCGCCCGGACACCTTGCGCCGGCGCCGCGCGCCAAGACCCAGCCATGCGCTGAGGCCGCCCAGCAGCCAGCCCAGCACCAGCACCGCAAGCAAGGTCACGCCCTTGGGCAAGTCGGCCTCGACCAGCAGAAAGTCATAATGCACGGCGCCGCCGTTGAGCGCGGCAAACGCCGCGCCCAGCAGGGCGAATATGAGCAGCAAAGCGGCGATCACGAAGCGCATGGCGTCTCCCTCACCATCACTTTAGCAGGCCACGCAAGCGCCACACGGCGGGGATACCTGCGGCGAACGGCGGGAATCAAGGCGCGCCGCGCCGGGCGCACGCGCATCAATCGCTGTTGACCCGCTCGCGCAGTTCCTTGCCCGGCTTGAAATGCGGTACGTGCTTGCCCGGCAGCGCCACGGCTTCGCCGGATTTCGGATTGCGCCCTACGCGCGGCGCGCGATAGTGCAGCGAGAAGCTGCCGAAGCCGCGCACCTCGATGCGCTCACCGGCGGACAACGCCTCGGTCATCTGGTCAAGCACATGCTTGACGCCAATTTCGACGTCTGCAAGGGCCAGATGCGTCTGGCCACGCGCCAGGGCTTCGATGAGATCGGATTTGGTCATGGATGGGGCAGCCGAAAGGCGGCGGGGCGGACCACCGCCCCGGGGTGCGGGCAGGATCAGCCCTTCTTCATCTGTTCCTTGAGCAGCGCGCCCAGCTTGGTGGTGCCACCGGAAGCGCTCTGGTACTCGGCCATGGTTTCCTGCAGATCCTCCTCGTCCTTGGCGCGGATCGAGAGCTGCATCTGGCGGCCCTTGCGATCCATGCCGGTGAACTTGGCCTCGACCTTGTCGCCCACCTTGAGGTGCTGCGTGGCGTCCTCGATGCGCTCCTTGGCAATGTCGTTGGCGCGCAGGTAACCCTCGACGCCATCCTCGAGCGCGATCAGCGCGCCCTTGGCGTCCACTTCCTTGACCACGCCGGTGACGATGCTGCCGCGCGGATGGCCGGCCATGAACTGGCCGAACGGATCCTGTTCCATCTGCTTGACGCCGAGGCTGATGCGCTCGCGCTCCGGATCCACGGCCAGCACCACGGCCTCGATCTCGTCGCCCTTCTTGAAATTGCGCACCAACTCCTCGCCAGTGCTGTTCCAGGAAATGTCGGACAGATGCACCAGACCGTCGATGCCGCCGTCCAGACCGATGAAGATGCCGAAGTCGGTGATCGACTTGATCGCACCGTTGACGCGATCGCCCTTCTTGTGGATCGCGGCGAAGGTTTCCCACGGATTGGCGCGGGTCTGCTTGATGCCCAGCGAGATGCGGCGACGTTCCTCGTCGACATCCAGCACCAGCACCTCGCACTCATCGCCAACCTGCACCACCTTGGCCGGGTTGACGTTCTTGTTGGTCCAGTCCATTTCGGAGACGTGCACCAGCCCCTCGACGCCCGGCTCGATTTCGACGAAGCAGCCGTAGTCGGTGACGTTGCTGACCTTGCCGAACAAGCGGGCATTGACCGGGTAGCGGCGCGCGATGTTGACCCACGGATCATCGCCGAGCTGCTTCAGGCCGAGGCTGACGCGGTTGCGCTCGCGGTCGAACTTGAGCACGCGTACTTCGAGCTCGTCGCCGACATTGACCACCTCGGACGGATGGCGCACGCGCTTCCACGCCATGTCGGTGATGTGCAGCAGGCCGTCGATGCCGCCGAGGTCCACGAACGCGCCGTAATCGGTGAGATTCTTGACCACGCCCTTGAGCACCGCGCCTTCCTGCAGGCGTTCCATCAATTGTTCGCGCTCGACGGAGAACTCGCTCTCGACCACCGCGCGGCGGCTGACCACCACGTTGTTGCGCTTGCGATCGAGCTTGATGAGCTTGAATTCGAGATCCTTGCCTTCCAGGTACACCGGATCGCGCACCGGACGCACATCCACCAGGGAACCCGGCAGGAACGCGCGCACGTCCTTGATGTCGACGGTGAAGCCACCCTTGACCTTGCCGGTGATGCGGCCGCTGATCGCGGTGTTGTTGGTGAACGCATCCTCGAGGTCGTCCCAGACCATCGAGCGCTTGGCCTTTTCGCGCGAGAGCTTGGTCTCGCCGGTGCCGTTCTCGATGGCGTCCAGCGCGACCTTGACCTCGTCGCCGATCTGGATGCGGATCTGGCCATCGTCGTCGCGGAATTCCTCGATCGGGATGATGCCCTCGCTCTTGAGGCCCGCGTTGATGACGACGACATCGGAGCGCACGTCGATCACCGTGCCCAGCACGATCGACCCCGGTTTGAGCTTGGACAGGGTCTGGCTGTTCTCGAACAGCTCGGCAAAACTTTCAGTCATGGGTTTATCCGGTGTGGTTGCCGGCACAGCCCGACGGGCGGCTCGGAACCGGGTTGTGGACGCTTGCGCGCCGTGAAAAACCGCTCCTCGCGGAGCGGGCCTTGCGTACTGCCGAGGCTCAATGCCGCGGCAGCAACGCCAGAATCCGTGCAACGACTGCCCCGATCGGCATGCCGGTGGTGTCGATCACCACCGCATCCGCTGCGGGCTTGAGCGGGGCCACGATACGCTCGGCATCACGCCGGTCGCGCGCCTCGATCTCCCGCAACAAGTCGGCGAGTGTAACCTTGAGCCCCTTGTCCTTCAACTGCTTATGGCGTCTTTGCGCGCGCTCGGCGGCGCTGGCGGTCAAAAACACCTTGGGGTTGGCATCGGGAAAGAGCACCGTGCCCATGTCGCGACCATCCGCGACCAGTCCGGGAGCCTTGCGAAAGGCTCGCTGCTTGTCCAGCAGCGCCGTGCGCAGGCTGGGAATGGCGGCAATGGCCGAGGCCGCGGCACCACAGGTTTCGGTGCGGATAGCGTCGCCGGCATCCTGACCGTTGACCAGCACCCGTGTCTCGCCGCCGGCGCCGGGATCGCGAAAACCGATGCGCGTGTGCTCGGCGCAGCGCGTTACCGCCTCGGCATCGGACAGATCGATGCCGGCCAGCGAGGCGGCATAGCCCACCGCGCGATACAGCGCGCCGGAGTCCAGCAGATGCCAGCCCAGTCGCGCGGCGAGCAGACGGCTGATGGTGCCCTTGCCGGAGCCGGACGGGCCATCGATGGTGAGCACGGGAACGGGCGTGGTGGCGGACATCGGCATCTCGTGGCGCAAACCGGCGCAGTCTAGCTCGAGCAAAGCGGCGGCTGGATGCCCGCGGCAGGAAGGATCAGGCTTGGTTGAAAGGCACGGCCAGCACTTCGGCAATGCTCGCGCAGCCGGCCAGCGCCATCAGTAGCCGATCGACGCCCAGCGCCACGCCGGCGCAATCGGGCAACGCATCCAGCGCCGCCAGCAGGCGTTCGTCCACCGGCAATTCAGCCAGTCCGCGCGCCAGCCGCGTGCGGTTGTCGGCTGCAAAGCGGCGACGCTGCTCGGCGGCGTCGTGCAACTCGTGGTAGCCATTGGCCAGCTCCTGGGTGCCCAGATACACCTCGAAACGCGCGGCCAGCGGTGGATCGCCCGGCAGTACGCGCGCCAGCGCGCACTGGCTGGCGGGGTAATCGTGCAGCACGGTGATTCGATCGGCGGGCAGCCGCGGCTGGATGCGATGGCCCAGCAGCAGGTCCAGCCAGTCGTCACGGGTCAGCCCGGCGGGATCAACCTGGCGATCGCCCAGCGCCACGCGCAACTCGGCGTCACTGGCGCGATGGGCGTCCAGCCCCAGCTCGCGCGCGAACAGCTCGGCGTAACTCAGCACCTCGATGCGCGCGCCGCGTCCGACCAGCGCCAGCGCGGCCTGCACCAGCTCGATCACTTCATCGGCGAGGCGGCGCTGGTCCCATGCGATGCGATACCACTCCAGCAGGGTGAACTCGGGGTTGTGGCGCGCGCCAGCCTCGCCGTTGCGGAACACGCGCCCGAGCTCGTAGCAATCGCCGCTGCCCGCGGCGAGCAGGCGCTTGAGCGGGTACTCGGGGGAGGAGCGCAGCCAGCGCGCACGCGCGCCGGCATCGATGTGGCCGCTGAAATCGGTATGGAAGCTTTCGATGTTGGGATCGGTGTTGGCGGCGGCGGAGAGCATCGGCGTCTCCACTTCCAGCACCGCGCGCGCGGCGAAAAATTCGCGGATCAGCGCATACAGCCGCGCGCGCAATTGCAACCGCGCGCGCACTGCGCCGGGCATCGCGGCCGCCACTTCAGGAGGTCACCCGCGACCAGAACGACTTGACGCCATCGAGGAACGAATGCGCGCGCGGCGAGTGCCGCGCGGCATCGTCATTGCGCATGCTGGCGTCGAACCGTTCCAGCAACTCGCGTTGCTCGCGCGTCAGTTGCACCGGCGTTTCCACGACGATGCGGCAGATCAGATCGCCGGCGCGCCCGCTGCGCACCGAGCGCACACCGCGCCCGCGCATGCGAATCGCCTGGCCGGACTGGGTTTCCGGTGGCACGCTCAGGCTGACCTCGCCGTCCAGCGTGGGCACCGCGATCTCGGCGCCCAGCGCCGCCTGCGCGATGCGCACCGGCACCTCGCAGTGCAGGTCGTCGCCATCGCGCTGGAACAGGGCGTGCTCGCGCACACGCACCTCCACGTACAAATCGCCGGCCGGCAGCCCCGCCGGACCAGCCTCGCCCTGCCCGCTCAGGCGGATGCGATCGCCACTGTCGACGCCGGCCGGAATACGCACCTCGAGCCTGCGCGTGCGCTCCACGTGACCCTCGCCATGGCATTGCGCGCAAGGCGTTTCCACCACGCGCCCACTGCCGCGGCACTGCGGGCAGGCCTGCTGCACCGAGAAAATGCCGTTCTGCATGCGCACCCGGCCCTGGCCGCGACAGGTCGGGCAGGTCTTGCTGCGCCCGTCAGCCGAGCCGCTGCCCTTGCAGCCCTCGCAAGCGACGATGCCGGGCACCGCGATGGTCTTGTCGCAGCCGAACACGGCCTCTTCGAGATCCAGATCGAGCAGATAGCGCAAATCGCCGCCGCGGCGCGGACGTCCGCCGCCACCGAAGATGTCGGCGAAAATGTCGCCGAACATGTCGCCGGCATCGGCAAAACCGGCGCCCCCGCGCGCGCCGCCGCTGGCGAACGCGGCGTGGCCGTGACGATCGTAAAGCGTGCGGCGCGCGCCGTCGCACAGCACTTCGTAGGCTTCCTTGGCCTCCTTGAATTTATCCTGCGCGGCCGGGTCATCGGGGCAGCGATCCGGATGAAACTTCATGGCTAGGCGGCGAAAGGCCTTCTTGATTTCTTCCTCGCCAGCGCCACGCGGCACACCGAGGACTTCGTAATAGTCGCGTTTGGGCATGGGCGGGGCTGGGTGGGGAAGTGATCGACGGATGGGAGCTTGGGGGCAAGAAGCCGGAAAGAATACCGCCTGGTGGCCGAAACCGATCCGGCTACCGATTACCGGTCGCGCGCTTCCTGGCCCCGCTTACTGCTTGTCCTTGACCTCGGTGAACTCGGCGTCGACCACGTCATCTTGCGCGTGCGCGGGGCCGGCAGCGGACTCCGCACCGGGCGCTGCGCCGGCTGCTGCCGCGGCCTGCAAGGCCTGCGCGGCCTGCTCCAGCGCCTGCGTGCGCGCTTCGATACGCGCCTGATCATCGCCTTTCATCGCGTCATCGAGATCCTTCAGGGCCGACTCGATGGCGCCAATCTGCGCCGCCGGCACCTTGCCACCGTGCTCCTTGAGCGCGTTGCGCGTCGCGTGCAGCAACTGGTCGGCCTTGTTGCGCACGCCCACCAGTTCGTGGAACTTCTTGTCTTCCTCGCGGTGCGCCTCGGCGTCGCGAACCATGCGCTGGATCTCGTCGTCGGACAGGCCTGAACCGGCCTTGATCTCGATCTTCTGCTCCTTGCCGGTGTTCTTGTCCTTGGCCGAGACGTGCAGGATGCCGTTGGCGTCAATGTCGAAGGTGACCTCGATCTGCGGCATGCCGCGTGGCGCGTTCTGGATGCCGGCTAGATCGAACTTGGCCAACGACTTGTTGTAGCGCGCCTGCTCACGCTCACCCTGCAGCACGTGCACGGTCACCGCGGACTGGTTGTCCTCGGCGGTGGAAAACACCTGCGCGGCCTTGGTCGGGATGGTGGTGTTCTTCTCGACCAACTTGGTCATCACGCCGCCCATGGTCTCGATGCCGAGACTCAGCGGGGTCACGTCCAGCAGCAGCACGTCCTTGACCGCGCCACCCAGCACCGCGCCCTGGATCGCCGCGCCCACGGCCACGGCTTCATCCGGGTTGACGTCCTTGCGTGGCTCCTTGCCGAAGAAATCCTTCACCGCTTCCTGCACCTTGGGCATGCGCGTCATGCCACCGACCAGGATCACCTCGCTGATGTCGCCCACCTTGATGCCGGCGTCGTTGATCGCGGTGCGGCACGGATCGATGGTGCGCTTGACCAGATCCTCGACCAGCGCCTCCAGCTTGGCGCGCGTCAACTTGATGTTGAGGTGCTTGGGACCGGAGGCATCGGCGGTGACATAGGGCAGATTGACGTCGGTCTGGTGCGCGCTGGACAACTCGATCTTGGCACGCTCGGCGGCATCCTTCAGACGCTGCAGGGCCAGTGGATCCTTGCGCAAATCGATGCCCTGCTCCTTCTGGAACTCCTCGACCAGATAATCGATGACGCGCATGTCGAAGTCCTCGCCACCGAGGAAAGTGTCGCCATTGGTGGCCAGCACCTCGAACTGTTTTTCGCCATCGACCTCGGCGATCTCGATGACGGACACGTCGAAGGTGCCGCCGCCGAGGTCGTACACGGCGATCTTGCGGTCCTTGCCGATGCTCTTGTCGAGGCCATACGCCAGCGCCGCGGCGGTGGGCTCGTTGATGATGCGCTTGACCTCCAGCCCGGCGATACGCCCGGCATCCTTGGTGGCCTGGCGCTGGCTGTCGTTGAAGTAGGCCGGCACCGTGATCACCGCCTCGGTGACCGGCTCGCCGAGGTAATCCTCGGCGGTCTTCTTCATCTTCATCAGCACCTTGGCGGAGATTTCCGGCGGCGCCATGCGCTTGCCATCGGAAGTCTCCACCCAGGCATCGCCATTGTCGTGCTTGAGGATCTTGTAGGGCACGATGTCGAGGTCTTTCTGCACCTCGGCATCGGTGAACTTGCGGCCGATCAGGCGCTTCACCGCGTAAAAGGTGTTCTTGGGATTGGTCACCGCCTGGCGCTTGGCCGGCGCGCCGACCAGTACCTCGCCATCCTTGGTGAAGGCGACGATGGAGGGCGTGGTGCGATCGCCCTCGGCGTTCTCGATCACGCGCGTGCTCGAGCCCTCCATGATGGCGACGCAGGAATTGGTGGTACCGAGGTCGATGCCGATGATCTTGGCCATGAGTCAGCTCCGGGGAAGTGGTGGGTGTGTGATGTTGCGGCCGCGGCCGTGCTGCTGATCAGGTGGGGCTGGCGCGCGCCGATTCAAGCGCCCGCCGCGCGCGCCACGGTGACCAGCGCCGGACGCAGCAGACGCTCGTTGAGCAGGTAGCCCTTTTGCAACACGGCGACCACGGTGTTGGGCGCCTGACCCGGCGCATCGACCAGGCTCATGGCCTGATGGCGCTCGGCATCGAACGGCTGGCCGACGGGTTCGATGGCGCTGAGCCCGTGCGCCTGCATGACGCGCTCCAATTCCTTCAGGGTCAGCTCCATGCCGGCGCGCAGGCTGGCGGCGTCGGCGTTGGCAACGGCAAGTCCGCGCCCCAGCGCGTCGGCCACGGCCAGCAAGTCACCGAGCACGCGTTCATTGGCGAACTTGCGCGCCTGCTCCAGGTCGCGCTGCAGGCGCTTGCGCTGGTTCTCGATCTCGGCATGCTCGCGCAACATCATCTCGCGCGCGGCGCTGGCGGCGTCCTCGGCCGAAACCAGACGCTCGCTGAGCGCGGCAAGATCAGCATCGATGGAATCGGGGGTGCTCTCAGGGGGGGATGTTTCGGGCGTGGTCATCAGCTCGGCTCGTGTACGTGTACGTGTGATTGAGGAAAACCCAGCACACCGCCGCACAGTCAAAGCGGCGTCGGCAACTGGCAGCGGATTTTGTTATGCGGGCGTGACGATGCGATTCAAGATGCCGCCGAGCAGATCGGCACTGGTCTGCACCACCTGGATCACGCGGTCGTAGGCCATGCGCGTGGGGCCGATCACGCCGATGCTGCCCAGCACGCGGCCCTGCACGCCATAGGTCGCGGTGACCATCGAGCAGCCGGCCAGCGGCGCGAAACCGCTCTCCTCGCCGATGAACAGGCGCACGCCTGGCGCGGCGGCGCAATTCTCGAACAGCGCCAGCAGTTCGCGCTTTTGCTGGAACGCCTCGAACAGGCCACGCAGGCGCTGCAGGTCGGCCAGATCGTGCACGCCCATCAGGTTGGCCTGACCGCTGACCACCATGTCGGGAATGCTCTCCGGGCCGGGCTGCAGCGCATGCGTGGCCAGTTCGACCGCGTCGCCCAGCGCGTTGCGCAACGCGCCATCGGCGGCCTGCAACTCGAGCGCCAGATGCGCGCGGATTTCGCTCAGACGCAGCCCGCAAAAGCCGGCGTTGAGCACCGTCGCGGCGCGCTCCAGATCGGCCGCGTCGGGGCGGCGCGTCATCTGCAGGATGCGGTTCTGGATGTGCTGGTTGGCGAACACCAGCACCGCCAGCACGCGCTCATCGGGCAGCGCCACGAACTCGATCTGGCGCAGCGGCAAATCATCCTCGCGCGGCACCGTCACCACGCCAACGAACTGGGTCATGGCCGAGAGCAGCGCCGAGGCGCCGGTCGCCAGCTCGCGCGCGTCACCCGGCATTTGTTGCAGGCCGCGCGCCAGGCGCTGCTGATCCACCAGCGGCAGCGGCTTGATTTCCAGCAGGCTGTCAACGAACAGTCGCAAGCCCTGCGGCGTGGGAATGCGCCCGGCCGAGGTATGCGGCGAGGCCACCAGGCCGGCATCCTCGAGGTCGGCCATGATGTTGCGGATCGTCGCCGGACTCACCTCCAACCCAGCCGAGCGCGACAGCGTGCGCGAGCCGACCGGCTCGCCGCCGCTGAGGTACTGCTCGATCAGGCTGCGCAGCAACTGCCGCGCGCGCGCATCGAGACCGGGTGGATGGGCTGCCATGGGCTGGATTCGGACAAAGCTGCAACATGGATAAGGCCTGCGCGCCCCGCTTGCAAGCCCCACGCGCCGGATGCGCGCGCCGCGGCGCCGCGAAACTGCTGCGCTTGCCGCGCTGCGCCCATAGAATCGCGCCATCACCCTCGCCATGCGCTGCGGAACCTCATGCTGACGACGCTGTACGTTCGCGACCTGGCCGTGGTCGCCGAGGCCGAAATCACGCTGGGCGCCGGATTGACCGTGGTCACCGGCGAGACCGGCGCCGGCAAGTCGCTGCTGGTCGACGCGCTGCTGCTGCTTGGCGGCGCGCGCGCCGACGCCACACTGGTGCGCAGCGGCGCGGAACGCGCCGAGGTCAGCGCCGAGTTCGACCTCGCCGCCAGCCCCGCCGCGCGCGCGTGGCTGCGCGAGGAGGCCCTCGACGATGGCGAGCACTGCAACCTGCGCCGCGTGCTGGCCGCCGAGGGCGGCTCGCGCGCGTGGATCAACGGCCGCCCGGTGGCGCTGACGCAACTGGGCGCGCTGGCCGCGCATCTGCTGGAGATCCATGGCCAGCACGAGCATCAGGCGCTGCTGCAGCGCGAGCAGCAACTGGCCCTGCTCGATGCCTACGGCGCTCACTCGGTGACGCTGATGCAGGTGCGCGAGCTGGCGCAGCGCCTGCGCGCGCTGGCGCGCGAAGCCGCGACGCTGGGCGACGGCAGCGAGCGCGATGCGCGCCTGGCTCTGCTCGCGCACCAGTGCACGGAGCTCGAGCGCTGGGCGCTGCCCGGCGAGCGCCTCGCCACGCTCGAAGCCGAGCAGCGTCGGCTGGGCCACGCCGAGCGCCTGCTCGCTGGCAGTGCCGCGCTGGTCGATCAGCTCGAGGGCGATGACGGCCTGCGCAATCGGCTGGCGCGCGCCGCTGCCGAACTGGCGCGACTGGCCGAGATCGATGCGGACCTGGGCGCCAGCCGCGAGCTGCTGGATGCCGCGCTGATCCAGATCAGCGAGGCCGGCAGCGCCCTTGCCCATTACGCCGAGGCGCGCGATCTCGACCCTGATCGCCTCGCCGAGGTCGATGCGCACTTGCAGCACCTGCACGACCTCGCGCGCAAGCATCACTGCGCGCCGGCCGAACTGCCCGCGGTTCTGGAGCAATTGCGCGACGAACACGGGCGCCTGCATGGCGCCGGCGCGCGGCTGGATGCGCTGGTGCGCGAGCGCGACGCGTTGACGCACGCGTACGACACAGCCGCGAGCGCTCTCAGCGCGGCGCGCCAACAGGCCGCGCAGCGCCTCGGCGCCGAGGTCAGCGCGCTGATGGGCACACTCGGCATGCCCGGCGGGCGATTGCAGGTGGCGCTGGCAGCGACCGCGCCAGGCGCAGCCGATGCGCAGGGCCGCGAGCGCTGCGAGTTCCTGATCAGCACCAATCCAGGGCAAGCGACGCGCCCGCTGCGGCGCGTCGCCTCGGGTGGTGAACTGGCGCGTATCAGCTTGGCGCTGGAAGTCAGCATGCTGGGTCTGGACGATGTCGGTTGCATGGTGTTCGACGAAGTCGACAGCGGTATCGGCGGCGCGGTCGCGGAGATCGTCGGACAAAAGCTGCGCGCACTCGGTCGCGTGCGTCAGGTGCTGTGCGTGACGCACCTGGCGCAGGTGGCGGCGCAGGGGCACGCGCACCTGCGCGTGAGCAAGCACAGCGACGGCGCGGCCACGCGCACGCAGATCGAGACGCTGGATGTCGGCGGTCGCCGCGACGAACTGGCGCGCATGCTCGGCGGCGTGTCGATCACGCCGGAAACGCGGGCGCATGCGCGCGCCATGCTGGAGCAGGCGCAAGCGCGTTGAGCACCGAGGCTCTCAGGCCACCACCAGGCCACGCTCGCGCGCCAACCGGTACAAGTCCAGCTCGGAGCCCGCACCCAGCTTGCCCATGAGGCTGGCGCGGTGGATGTACACGGTCTTCTGGCCGATGCCCAGTTCGGCGGCGGCCTGCTTGGGCGTGAGCCCGCGCGCCAGCAGCAGGAACACCTCGTGCTCGCGCGCGGTCAGGCGCGCCAGGGCATCGCCGTCGCGCGTGCTCTGCCTGCGCGCGATATCGCTGCTGAGGTAGCGCTCGCCGGCCAGCACGGCACGCAGCGCGGCGATCAGTTCATCGGCGGCGGCACACTTGCTGACATAACCCCAGGCGCCGCGGCGCAGCGCCTCGGAAATATACGGCTCGGTGTCATGCATGCTCAGCACCACCACGCGCAGGCCGGGGCGCAGGCTGAGCAGGTGCTCGAGCAGCGGCAGGCCGCCGCCGTTGGGCAGCGAGAGATCGAGCACCACCAAGTCGGCCGCGTTGGCGAGGATGGTCTCCAGCGCTTCCTCGGCGTCGCCGCATTCGGCGATCACATCGAGTCCCGGCTCGGTCTCGATCAGGCGCTTGAAACCCTCGCGCACGATGGCGTGGTCATCCACCAGCACGATGCGAGTCATGGCGCCACGATAGCAGAGCCTTGCGCGGCGCAAGCGCGACATGCTTGGCGGCCATCGCACGGCGATCCGCGGCGCGCGGCGCGCCTTGTACCATGCCGCCATGCTGCGTCTGTCCCCGCCCAAGATATCGCCGTGGCTGCAAGGCCCGGCCGCCGCGCTCGGTTACGCGCTGGCCTGGGCGGGGCTGTTCGAGATTTCGCAGTTGTACTGGTATCTCCCCGCCGGGCTGCGTTTTGGCGCGCTGCTGCTGGCGCCGCGGCGGCTGTGGCCGTGGCTGATCGGCGCGGAGTGGTGCGTCGGCCTGCTGCTGCGCCTGCATGGCGCGCATCCGGTGCACGATCCGTTGCTGCTGGCGTGGATGGTGTTGCCGCAACCGCTGGTGGTCGCCGCGATCATCGCGCTGATGCGGCGGCGCGGAATGCCGGTGCTGATCGAGCGGCCGGAACGCGCCGTGCGCCTGCTGGTCGGCGCCCTGCTCGCCGCGCTGGCCAGCACCGCGGTCAATGCCCCGATCCTGCAAACACTGGTTGGCCTGCCGCTGCTGCATGTCAGCAGCATGCTGGCCAACTTCGCCCTGGGCGATTACGTCGGCATCCTGCTGATCGCGCCGCTGCTGATCATGCTGCTGCGCGCGCCGTTCGATAACGCGCAGGCACGCGCGCTACTCACCGACATGCTGCTGATCCTGCTGCCGGCCATCATTGGTCTGCTGATGATGATGGGCGAAAACGCCCAGTTGGCGCGTTACGCGCGCGTGCTGACCCTGGTGCCGGTGTTGTATTTCGCTTTCCGCCATGGCTGGCGCGGCGCCAGCCTGGCGATGCTGGCCAGCAGCGCGGCGGTGACCGCGCACGCGGGCCTGCAACTGCGCCCCGAGGCTCCGGCCGAGGCGCAGTTGTTCCTTGCCGTGGCCGGCACCGGTGCGCTGCTGCTGGGCGCTGCCACCGATGCCCTGCGCCAGAGCGGCCTGCGTCTGGCGCTGCAAAACGCGCGTCTGGCCAACGCCAACCAGCGTCTCGATCAACTCGCCCAGCAGTTGGCCACCGCCGCGCGCCGCAACCTGCGCGAGGAAGAAGGCGAGCGCAAGCGCCTCGCCGCCGAGTTGCACGATGAGCTGGGACAGAACCTCACCGCCATCCAGATCCGCGTGAAGATCGCGCAAAACCGCCTCGAAACAGCCGGTCTCGGTGACGTATCAGCTTCGATCAACGACATCGTGGCCACCATGCGGCGCAGCGTGCGCGGGCTGCTGGAATCGCTGCGGCCGGCGGCACTGAACGAATTCGGCCTGGCGCGCGCCCTCGATGAGGGCCCGCTGCGCGATCTGATCCAGAGCGCGAACATGAATTACAGCGTCGAGTTGCGCGGCGACCTGCGCCTGCTCGATGAGGACATACGCAATACGCTGTATCGCATCGTGCAGGAAGCCGCGACGAACTGCGTGCGCCATGCGCGCGCGCACTCCTTCAGCCTGCGCTTGCGCGTGGGCCGGCGCGGCGATCAATTGCTGGCCTTGCTCGCTATCCGCGATGACGGCGTAGGCCTGGGCAACGCCCACGGCGTGCCGTCCACACATGGCCTGGGCCGCGGCCTGCACGGCATGCGCGATCGTGTGCTGGCGCTGGGCGGCACATTCCGCGTCCTCGAGAGCACGCACGGACTGCGCCTGCGCATCCTGCTGCGCCAACCGCATCGCATGCACTGATCCGAGGCTCTTTCTGGGCGGGTTCGCTGCGATCGTGGCCGGTGTCGCGCTCCGGGGAGTCGGCAAGGGAATCCGGGATTCCATCCTGAAAGCGGACGAGTGGACACTTGGCGCGATCATGCCGACGCGGCTCGGCCGCGTCCGTTTACCAAGGCGCAATCAAAGCACGCCCACCCCCAGCACGATCACCAGCAGCAAGCCGATCAGCGCCAGATAAAGATTCATATCGCCCGACTGCAAGCCGACGATGCGATCGGACAGCCACCACACCGCGCGCGTCAGCGGCCGGAACAGACGCGACTCGAACAACGGCGCGATGCGCTGCTCGAAGCTCAGTCGGCGCACGAAGTATTCACGCTCGACGTGCTCGTGTTCCATGTCCAGACGCGGCCGATAAATGAAGCTGTAGAACACCTGCACCGCATGCGAGAAGGTCAGTGCCGTGGTCGCCGCGCGCGGCGCGGGGGGATTGCCGCCAAACCACACCGGCGCGCGGCGCACGCCATGGTGCCGCCGCGACCACAGCGCCAGCGTGATCGGCAGCAGCGCCAGCAGCGGCATGACGATGATCAACAGCGTCGGCGAAATGAAGGCGAAGTGCGCAGTCAGCGGCACCAGCAGCAAGCCGCTGCGCAACTGCATCGCGGACTGCGCGAACCAGTGCTGCGCCACCGGATCGAGCGCGTACAGCCACCACGGCATGCCCACCGCCAGTACCAGCACCAGCACACCGAGCAATCCCACGGCGAGCGCATTGCCGCGCGGCACCGACGCGGTATTCGCGGTGGGCTCGCCCTGCATGCCCAGGCCAATGACCTTGATGAAGGTCGCGTAGGCCAGCGCCACGGTCAGCGCCAGTCCGACGCCGCCCAGCGACAAGGCCAGACGCCCAGCCAGATCCGGCACCTGAAAGTTCTGGAACAAGGTCTGGAAGGCAAACCATTCGCTGACGAAACCCGCCTGCGGCGGCATGCCGGCCAGACTCATGCCGGCGAACACCACGCCGACGCCATACGTCCACAGGCTCGCGCGCAGCAGGCCCGACTGTTGCAGGCGATAACTGCCGCGCGCCCTGTAGGCGCCGTCGGCGCCCAGTAGCATCGCGCCCTTAGACAGGCTGTGTCCGGCCAGATGCAGCAGCCCGACCAGCCACGCCAGCATGCTCAGATCGGCCAGACCGGCGCTGCGGAAAATCAGCGCCGCGCCCAGCAGCAAGGTGGCGATGGCGGCGTTTTCGGCCGAGGACAAGCCCAGCAACTGGCGCCAGTCATCGGCCTGCAGCGCGTACAGCACCGCCAGAATCGCGCTGAACGCGGCGACCGCCAAGGTGATGATGCCCAGCAGTTCATCGGGCGGCAGCCAGATCAGCAGTGCGCGCGCCAACGCAAACCACGCGGCGTTGAGCACGATGCCCGACATCAGGCTGGCGCTGGCGCCGCTGCCACTGGCGTAGGCACCGGCAAACCATTCATAGAACGGCAGCAAGCCCAGCTTGGCGCCGAAACCGATCAGCATGAGGATGCCCAGGCCGACCACGGCCGCGCCGGGCAGGCCGATGAGCCCTGCGGCGAACCCGTCCATGGCCATGCCGCCGCCGAGCAGCGCGAAAGTCAGCCAGCCGGCCAGCAGCGCCACCGCGCCCACCTCCAGCAAGGCCAGCATCAGCAACGTGGCGTGACCGGAATCCTCGCGCACGCCGAGGCGCTCGGACAGCAGCATCAGCGCGCCGCCCAGGCTCATCAGTTCCCACGCGATCAGAAACACCACGCCACCCTGCACGCCCATCACGCCCAGCGCGCCGAGGATGGCCGCGATCGCGCCCACGTACCAAACACGCAAACGCGCCGCCGGACTGCCCAACGCCAGCGCCAGCGTCGCCGGAATCGCGCCAAACAACGTCAGCCACAGCCCCGCGCCATCCAGCGAAAAATGGGCCGCTGGCACGCCGGCGAGGCGCAAGGCTTCCGCGCCGACCAAGGCGCCGGCACAAGCGATGACCACACCGATGCCGCCCAGCACCGCCAGCGCGCGCGTCAATCCCGGAACAGGCAACACGACGGCCAATGCCGCGGCCAGCAGCAGCGCCAGCACGGCGACCGTGAACAGCTCAGCCATCGCTGCGGCCTCCGTGCAGGTGTTGCTCGCTGCGCCCCAGCAACAGCAGCAGCGCATGCATGATCGCCGCCGGGTTGGGCGCGCAGCCGGGCAGATACACGTCCACCGGTATCAGCTCCTGCAGGCCGCTGCCCCCAGCGTAACCCTCGCGCGCCATGCCGCCGCTGATCGCGCAGGCACCCATGGCCATCACCCACTTCGGCTCGGGCATGGCCTCCCACGCGGCACGCAGCGGCGCGCGCATCGGCTCGGTGACGGTGCCGGTGACCAGCAGCAAATCGGCCGCGCGTGGTGAGGCGGTGAAAAAAATTCCCAGGCGGTGCAGGTTGTAGAACGGATTCATCAGCGCTTGCAATTCCGACTCGCAGCCGTTGCAGGAACCGGCATCGACATGGCGGATGTGCAGGCTGTGCCTGAAGCGTCGCGCGATCGCGTTTTGCAGCGCCAGCGCGGTGCCGTCCAGCGGCGCCGGCGCGGCTTGCGGATCGAATTGCAGATCCGCGCGCGTGCGCGTGCCCAGCGCCCAGTCTTCGCTGGCCTGCAGGGTGCCACCGGGACACACCTCGACGCAGCGCTGGCAGGCGATGCAGCGCCCGTAATCCAGCGCGATACCGTGGCGCGGAACGGCATCCGCGGCGGCGGGCAGCTCGACCCGACGCAACGCGTCGGTGGGGCACGCCGCGACACAGGCCGCGCAGGACTCGGCGCACGTCTGCGCGGTGACGAGTGGCATGCCCTGCACGCCGTGCTGGCCGGCGGCCTGCGCATCGCCCTCGGGCCATGCGCTGCTGGCGCGGCCGCGGGCGAGTCCGAACAGGGTCCATAGCGCCATGGCTCAATCCTCAGCGATCACAGCCGGCGATGGTGCTGCCGAAGCTGGCTTCATTGATGGCGTAATCCATCATGTTGGTGCCATGCACGGTGTACGGAAACACGCGCCAGTTGGAGTACGAGGGCGATTTGATCTTGACCCGCGCCAGGCGCCCGCTTGCATCCGTGTGCACCACGTAATACACCGAACCGCGCGGCGATTCGGCCCAACCCAGTCCGATGCTGTCGGCGGGCACCGCGCAAGGCGCCAGCACCGGCCCCGGCGCCAGATGCGCCAGTAGATGGCGCAACAAGACGAAACTGGCGCGCAGCTCCGCGCCGCGCACGCGGTAGCGCGCATAGGCATCGCCATCCTTGTGCAACGCGACGTCCGGCGCGTGCTCGGCATACGCCGCATACGGATGATCGCGGCGCAAATCGCGATCCAGATCCGAGGCGCGCTCGACCGGCCCGGTGGCACCCTGATCGAATGCCACCTGGCGCGGCAAGGAACCGGTGGTATGCAGGCGATCGAGAAAACTCGAGGTCACCTCGAGCTGATCGAGATAGCGCAGGCTGGCGCTTTCCAGCTTGCCCAGGTGCGCCACGAAATCCGATGGCAACGCCAGATCGCGACGCAGGCCCCCGGGGCGCAGCACGTTCATCGGCAGACGATGCCCGCACACGCGCGCGGTCAGTTGCTTGGCTTGTTCTTCCAGCAAACGCCCCTCGGCCTGACCGACTTTGAGCGTGGTCGCATCGGCCAGCACGCCGAGGTAATGCAGATGGTTGTAGAGGCGCTCCATCTCGGCCAGCACGCTGCGCCAGACGCGCGCGCGCGGCGGCGCCTCGATGCCGGCGGCGTCCTCGATGGCCTGGCAAAAAGCCAACGCATGCGCCAGCGCGCCCACGCCGGAAACGCGCTCGGCCAGCACCACGGCCGCATCCGGTACCAAGCCCTGAAAGCGCTTTTCCATGCCGCGATGCTTGAGGAACAAGCGTGGGTGGTAGCGCAGGATGCGTTCGCCAATGTAGAAAAAACGGAACTGGCCCGACTCGAACACATCGGCGCGAATCGGTCCGAAGTCCAGCTCCTGCACGTCGTCGCCTTCGACCTCGGGCAGCACATGCGGCGCCGGATAGTGGCCATCGTCCATGGCCGCAAAAAATGGCGCGGGATCCGTGCCGCGCTCGATCACCAGCGCATACGGCTCGGGGTGATCGAGCACGCCGACACCGGAAAGATCCTGCATCTCGCGCTCATACCAGCCCAGCAGCGGCACATGCGCCGCCATGCTGGGCAGGCCACCCGGTGGCACCGCCACGCGCCACAACTCGAACGGTTTGCCGGCCCCGGGCGCGGCCAGATAACACGCCTCGATGCGCCCATCGACGCTGCTCGCGTACACCATCTGCATGCGCCCACCCTGCACCAGCAGATTCTCGATGTTGCCGGGGACGTCCGTGGCACGCAGATGCAGCACCAGCATGTTGCTCATGACGCCGCCCCCAGCGAGTGCGCGATCTGCCCGAACCACTGCGTGAACAGCGGCGGCCACCACAGGCCCAGCACCAGCAGCGCGGCCACCGCCAGCAGCATCGGAATCCACGTCATCAAGCCCGGCAGCGGTCCGCTGGGCGGCGTCGTGGCCGGGCGCGCGTACATCAGACGAAAGTGGTTGAGGAAGCCGACGAAAATCACGATCAGCAGCAGCAGGAACAGGATCGCCACCCAGCGCGTGCCGCTGCCCTGCCAGCCGGCCATCAGCACCGACAGCTCGCTGCGAAACAAGCCGAACGGCGGCGCGCCAGTGATGGCCACGGCGCCGGCCAGCCACAGCCACGCGACGCCCGGCATGGCCGCGGGCACATCGCGCATTTGTTCGATGTCGTGCGTGCCGTAGCGATGCACGGCGCTGCCCGCGCCGATGAACATCAGCGTCTTGTTGATGCTGTGGTTGAGCATGTGATACAGCGCGCCGAACACGCCCAGCACGCCGCCAAAACCGAAGCCCAGCGCGATCACGCCCATGTGCTCGACGCTGGAATAAGCCAGCATGCGCTTGAGCCCGCGCTGACGCATGATGAACAGCGCGCCGACGATCAAGGACACCACGCCCAGCGCGATCAGCACGCGGTGCGGCCATGCACCGTGACCGGCGATGTCGGTGGCTGCGAGAAAACGCACGATGCCGAGCATCGCGCAATTCAGCAGTGCCCCTGAAAGCATCGCCGAAACCGGCGCCGGAGCCTCGCTGTGCGCATCCGGCAGCCATGTGTGCATGGGCGCAAGTCCCGCTTTGACGCCATAGCCCACCAGCGCCAGCAGAAAGCCCAGTTGCAGCAGCACCGTGGGCATCCTCGGCGCGATCGCATCCAGCGTCGACCAGTCCAGCGTGTACGTGGGGCCAAGCACGAAGGTGCCACCCCAATACAGCAATACCGTACCCAGCAGGGCGATGCTGATGCCGCCGGAAACGATGATGATGTACTTCCACGCCGCCTCCATGCTCTCGGCGCGCCGCTCGTAGCCGACCAGAAACGTACTCACCAGCGTGGTCAGCTCGATGCCGATCCAGTACACGCCGATCATGTTGGCCATGGGTGCGGCGAACATGGTCCAGGCGAACAGCGCGAACAGCGCGTAGAAATTCGGCAGACGCCGCGCATCTTCGCCGTGACGCATGTAGTCCAGCGCGAAGAACGAGGACAGCAGGTACACCACCGCCACGCACATCAGCACCCAGGCGCCGATGCGATCGACGTACAGCATCCGATCGAACCAGATGTGCGGTGTATCGGCGCTGACCAGCAGCAGCACGCTGACCGGAAAGCACACCAGCGCGGACAGCAGATTGACCCAACCCATCGCGCGCCGCACCAGCAGCGACCACAGCACCGTCACCAAGGGCGCGGCCCACAGCACCATGATCAGCGCGGGCTGGTTCATCTCAGCCCACCAGCTTCTGCAGCGCATGGCTGCCGGTGGCACCGACCGAGGCCATCAGATAACGCACCAGCACCGCGAAACAGGTGACCGCCACCAGCAGGTCGAACAGCAACACCAGCTCGATCATCAGCGGCATGCCCGGCACCAGAATCTGCGAGCCGAGAAAGATGCCGTTTTCCAGCATCAGGATGCCGAGGATCGAACTCACCGCCTCGCGCCGTATCGTCAGCATCAGGAATCCGATCAGCTTGATCGCCAGCATCACCGTCAGTGCCAGCAGCACCACGCGCGTCTCGATGTTCACCGCATGGCCGATGCGGTAGGCCACGATCACCGCGAAGATCACCAGCACCGCGCCCAGCACCAGCGCGGTGGCAGGCTGCACGATTTCGTGCAGTTCGCGGTTGACGTGCAGGCGCTTGAGCACCCACAGCAGCATTAGCGGCAGCACCAGCCCGCGGAACAGCGCCGTCAATGCGGCGACGAAGTACAGCTCGGTGTAACCGCCGGCCCAGCCCATCAGCGCCGAGAGGATCGCGATCAGCCACGACTGCACGGCGAAGGCCACCATGTAATCCCTGAGCCAGCGCGAGCCCAGCATCACGAACGCCAGCACCAGCGCGCCGATCACGATCAGGCTGAAAATCGAGGCCAACAGCGGCGTGAAATGCAGGGCAACCATGGGCATCACCGGATCTGGTTGGCGACCATCGCCAACACGGCGAACACGAAGGCCGCGGCCAGTGGTTCCTGGTAGCGGTAGAAGCGCAGGCGCGATTGCACGGTTTCCACGCCGATCACTGCGCCGGCGATGACCGCGAACTTGAGCGCGATGGCGCCCAGCGTGCCCAGCACGCCGATTGCGCTGCCTTGCGCCGACAGCCCCCACGGCAGGATGAACACGTTGGCGAAGATGGTGTAGAGGATGAATTGCTTCATCATCCCCGCCCACTTCAGCAGCGCCAGCAACGGGCCGGAATACTCCAGCACCCGCGCCTCCTCGATCATGTACACCTCGATGTGCGTGCTGGAGTGGATCGGCAGGCGATCGGTCTCGGCCAGCAGCAGCACGAAAAACGCCGCCACCAGAAACAGATGCGCCGGACTCCAGTACACCTCGATGTGCCGCACCAGCAGGTGGTTGACCACGAACGGCAGCATCGCCTGCGCCATCAGCGTGATGCCGACGAATACCAGGATGAGGATGGGCTCGGCGAGGATGCCGATCAGCACCGTGCGGCTGGCGCCCATGCCGCCGTAGCTGCTGCCCGAATCCATGCCGGCCAGATTGATGAAGAACGAGCCCAGGGTGAGGATCAGGCCGCCGCCGAGGATGTCGCCCATGTCCGACAGCGGCAGCGGGTAATTGGTGAGCACCGGGATCAGGATCGGCACCGTCAGCATTGCCGTGAACGCCACGAACGGCGCGGCGATGAAGATCCAACTGGCCGAATCCGGCAACACCGTCTGCTTGCCGAACAGCTTGATTAGATCGCGCCAGGGTTGCAGCAGTCCGGGGCCTGTCGCGCGCTGCACGCGCTCCTCGTAGCGCAGGATGAAACCCTGCAGCAGCGGCGCCGCCAGCAGCACCGTGAGCACCTGACCGATCTGCAGCAGTACGTCACGCATACGCGGAACTCCGCGCGGCGGCACGGAAAAAACATGCAGGAACCCCGTGCGCCAGGTTCAGCGTACTTCTGCGAGGCATGCCATCACTCCCGGTGGTGGGTCTCGTAGGAGTCATCAGCCCGTTGCGGGCATTCCAGGCGAACTCCATCGCCTGCTGGTGCGTTGTGCACCGATTACATGCCGACGCGGGGAACTTGTCAATCGTGTTCAGCGTCTGTGCATTTGGATGCTTACCATCCGACCCACCGTCAGTAAGGAGTTCCCGATGTCCTCTGCAACCGCGCTGAAGACTCGAGCCGAAACCTTGCTGCAATCCGCCGGACTGCGCTTGAACGGTCCCGACGCCTGCGATCCGCAAGTACATGACGAACGCCTGTATGCGCGCACCTTCGCGCATGGCTCGCTGGGTTTCGGCGAGGCTTACATGGATGGCTGGTGGGACGTCGCCGATCTGACCGGCATGCTCGCGCGCGTCATCGGCGCGCACATCGATGACCGGCTGCACAACCTCGACACGCTGATCTCGCACCTGCGCGCGCGCTGGCTCAACCTGCAGCACGGACGCCATGCCTGGGACATCGGCAAGCGCCACTACGACACCGGCAACGATCTGTTCGAGGCCATGCTCGGCAAGCGCCTGGTGTACAGCTGCGGCTACTGGGTTGCAGCCGACAACCTGGACGCCGCGCAGGAAGCCAAGCTCGATCTGGCCTGCCGCAAGCTGCAACTCAAGCCCGGCATGCGCGTGCTCGACATCGGCTGCGGCTGGGGCGAAGCGCTGAAGTTCGCCGCCGAGCGCTACGGCGCCAGCGGCGTGGGCGTCACCGTGTCCAAAGCACAGGCCGAGTGGGCGCAAAACCTGTGTCGTGGACTGCCCATCGAGATCCGTCTGCAGGACTACCGCGAGGTCAAAGAGACCTTCGACGCGGTGTATTCCATCGGCATGTTCGAGCACGTCGGCTGGCGCAACTACCGCACCTATTTCAAAACCGTGCGCAAGTGCCTCAAACCCGACGGACTCTCGCTGCTGCACACCATCGGCAACAACGACTCACCCAGCAAACCCGATCCGTGGATCGAGAAATACATCTTCCCCAACTCGATGATCCCCGCCGCCAGCCAGGTTGCGACGGCGCTGGAGGGTTTGTTCGTGGTCGAGGACTGGCACAACTTCGGCCCCGACTATGACCGTACCCTGTGCGCGTGGAAACAGAATTTCGACGCAGCTTGGCCGCGTCTCGCCGCACACTACGACGAACGCTTCAAGCGCATGTGGCATTTTTACCTGTGCACCTCGGCCGCGGTGTTCCGCACCCGCCGCGACCAGTTGTGGCAACTCACGCTGTCACCCGACGGCGTGCCGGGCGGCTATCGAGTGCCGCGCTGATTCGCCTCGCACCGCCAGCGGGGCTCGCCAAGACACACCTTCAGGGTGTCTCGGAATGTGACGCGGATGGATCACCCCGCACAGAACGATTGACCGCAGCCGCGTCGAATAACTAAACTCATCAGTGCAATTGCCGCGACTGCCCCGACGCGGCCCAGGAGTTCCTGCATGAAGCTCACCACTGCGCGCCTTGCCGCGCCACTGGTCGTCATCGTTCTGCTCGCCGCCTGCAGCAAGGCACCTGCCCCGACCCCGCCGCCGCCGCAGGTGGATGTGATCACCGCCAAGGCAGTCGATCTGCCCATCGTGCACACCATGGTCGGGCGTCTCGCGCCGACGCTGACCGCGCAGGTCAATGCGCGCGTCACCGGCAACGTGCTGAGCAAGGATTACCGGGAAGGCGGCGAGGTCAAGGCCGGCCAATTGCTGTTCCAGATCGATCCGGCGCCGCTCAAGGCCGCGCTCGATGCGCAACTCGCCGCGCTGGCCCAGGCGCGCGCCAGCGCCATCAACGCGCAGCTGATCGCCAGGCGCGACAAGACACTGGTGGGCCGCGGCCTGATCGCCAGGCAGACCTATGACACCGACGCCGCCACGGCACGCACCACGGCCGCCGCGGTGCAGCAGGCCGAGGCCAACGTCGAGGCCGCGCGGCTCAATCTGTCCTATGCCAACGTCACCGCGCCCATCAGCGGCCGCGCCGGCATCGCCAACGTCACTGTTGGCGCGCTGGTCAGCGCCACCGCGGCCACGCCGATGACCACGATCGAGCGTCTCGATCCGATCTACGCCTTGTTCAGCGCGCCCTATGCGCAGGTCGCGCCATTGCAGCAGGCCGATGCCTCCGGCGCGTTCAAGGCACCTGGCGCGGCGCCCAGCGTGCGCATCATCCTGCCCGACGGCAGTACCTATGCCGATACCGGCAGGCTTGACTTCACCGACATGGCGGTCGACCCGCAGACTGGCGCGGTGCAACTGCGTGCGATCTTTCCCAACCCGCAACGCCTGCTGCTGCCGGGCTTGTTCGTCACCGTCAAACTCAGCGCCGGCGTGATGAAGAATGTGTTCCTGATTCCGCAGGCAGCGGTGCAGCGTGACCCACACGGTGCTTACGTGTTCGTGCTGGGCGCCGGCGACAAGGTCGAACAGCGCCCGATCAGCCTCGGCGCAATGCACGGCATCGACTGGGTGGTAATCCACGGCCTGGCCAATGGGCAGCGCGTCATCGTCAACGGCGTGCAGAAAGTGCATCCCGGCGCGATCGCCGAGGTGGCGCCGCCGCAAGCCGGGGCCGCGCCCGGCGCGGCGCGCTGAGGAGCCCACGTCATGCCCAAGTTTTTCATCGATCGCCCGATTTTCGCCTGGGTGATCGCCATCCTGATTTGCCTCGCGGGCATCGCCTCGATCCTGCGTCTGCCCGTTGAAGCCTATCCCGACATCGCGCCGCCCAGCGTGGTGATCAGCGCCAGCTATCCGGGCGCCAGCGCGCAGGTGGTGCAGCAGTCGGTCACGCAGGTGATCGAGCAACAGCTCACCGGCCTGGACCACCTGCTGTATTTCAGCTCCAGCTCCAGCGCCAACGGCAGCGCCAACATCACCGTCACGTTCCAGAACGGCACCAACCTCGACATCGCCGCGGTGCAAGTGCAGAACCGCGTGGCCGTGGCCGAGCCGCAACTGCCCTCTCAAGTGCAAGCACTGGGCGTGCAGGTGAACAAGGCCAATGCCGGTTTCCTCGAAGTCGTGGCGCTGCGTTCAAGCAATCCCAACATCGACACGTATGCGCTCAACAATCTGCTGGCCTCGCGGGTGCTGGATCCGATCGAACGCATCCCCGGCATCGGCAGCGCCAATCAGTTTGGCTCCGAATACGCGATGCGTATCTGGCTGAACCCGCTCAAGTTGCAGGGTTACAGTCTGTCCGCCACGGACGTGCTCAATGCCGTCGAGGGCCAGAACATCCAGACCGCCGCCGGTTCGTTGGGCGCGGCTCCCGCCGTGCCGGGGCAGGCGCTGACCGTCACGGTCAACGGCGCGAGCCGCTTCAGCACACCGCAGCAGTTCGAGAACATCATCCTGCGCACCAACAGCAATGGCACCACGGTGCGCCTGAAGGACGTCGCGCGTGTCGAGCTGGCGCCCTACAGCTACGGCTTCATGAGCCTGTACAACGGCAAGCCCGTGGCCGGCATGGGCCTGCAGCTGCTGCCCGGCGCCAACGCCTTGAACGTAGCCAAGGCGGTGCGCGTCAAGATGGATCAGTTGCAGCAGACTTTCCCGCGGGGTGTCACCTGGTTCACGCCGTACGACAGCACGACCTTCGTCAAGGTTTCGATTGACGAGGTGGTGAAAACGCTGTTCGAGGCGATGCTGCTGGTGTTTCTGGTGATCTACCTGTTCCTGCAGAACCTGCGCGCCACGCTGATTCCCTCGCTGGTGGTGCCGGTGGCGCTGCTGGGCACTTTTGCCGGGTTGTATATCGCCGGATTCTCGATCAACATCCTCACCTTGTTCGCGATGGTGCTGGCCATCGGCCTGGTGGTGGACGACGCCATCGTGGTGGTGGAGAACGTCGAGCGCCATATCTCCGAGGAAGGTCTTGCACCGCGCGAGGCCACCCTCGTCGCCATGGAGCAGATCACCGGCGCGATCGTGGCCATTACCCTGGTGCTGGCCGCGGTGTTCATTCCTGCGGGCTTGCTGTCCGGCAGCGTGGGCGTGATTTACCGCCAGTTCTCGCTGACCATCGCCATCGCCATGCTGCTCTCGGCATTCATGGCGCTGAGCTTCACGCCGGCCCTGTGCGCCAGCATCATCAAACCCAACCAGCATGAGAACCGCATGCTGGGCTGGTTCAACAAATTGTTCGCGCGCACCCAGCGCGGCTACATGACGCGCATGCGTCACTCCGTACGCCACACGCCGCGCTGGATGCTGCTGTACTTGGTGCTGATCCTGGGCGCGGCGTGGCTGTTCACGCGTCTGCCGTCGAGCTTCCTGCCCGAGGAGGATCAGGGTTACGCGCTGGCCATCGTGCAGTTGCCGCCCGGCGCCACTCTCGATCGCACCATCGCCGTGATGGGTCAGATCAAGAATATCGTGATCAAGAATCCGGCGGTGACCGGCATGATGGAAATCGCCGGCTTCAGCTTTGTCGGCTCGGGCGAGAATACCGGCATGGGCTTCATCCGCCTCAAGCCGTGGAGCAAACGCACCAAGCCCGATGAGCAGATCGGCCCGTTCATGGCCTGGGCCAATCATGCGCTCAGCGGCATCAAGGGCGCGCAGATCTTCGTGGTGAATCTGCCCACCATCCGCGGCCTCAGCCAGTTCGGTGGCTTCGACATGGAGATGGAGGATCGCGCCGGTCTCGGCCATGACAAGCTGATGCAGGCCATGGCCACGCTGCTGGCCAAGGCCCATCGGGATCCCGCGGTCACCGGGGTGCGGCCCAACATGCTGCCGCCGGCGCCGCAGTTGCAGATGAGCGTCGACCGCGTGCAGGCCGCCTCGATGGGCTTGTCGGTCAGTGGCGTCTATACGGCTCTGCAGTTGATGCTGGCACCCGTGTTCGTCAACGATTTCAACTACCAGGGTCGCGTGCTGCGCGTGCTGATCGAAGCCGATGCGCCGTTCCGGATGGGTCCGCAGGATCTCGATGATTTCTATACCGCCAGCAACACCGGCGCCATGGTGCCGCTGTCCACTGTGGTGCACACCAAGTGGACGATGGGTTCGCCCACGCTGACACGCTACAACGGCTACGGCTCAATCGAGATCGTCGGCAATGCCGCGCCCGGCTACAGCTCGGGCCAGGCCATGACCGCCATGCAAGATATCGTCGATCACGACCTGCCGCATGGCATCGGCTACGAGTGGACTGGCCAGTCCTATCAGGAAGTGCTGTCCGGACAGCAGGCGCCGATCCTCTACGCGCTGTCGATGATCGTGGTGTTTCTGGCGCTGGCGGCGTTGTACGAGAGCTGGTCGATTCCCATCGCCGTGCTGCTGGTGGTGCCCATGGGCGTGCTGGGTTCCTTGCTGCTGACCTGGCTGCGTGGATTGCCGGATGACATCTACTTCAAGGTGGGATTGATTGCGATCATCGGCCTCTCGGCCAAGAACGCGATTCTGATCATCCAGTTCGCGCACGAGTTGCAGCAAAAGGGCATGGGCCTGATTGCGGCCACGCTGGAAGCCGCGCGATTGCGCCTGCGCCCGATCCTGATGACCTCGATCGCCTTCATCCTCGGCGTGCTGCCGCTGGCGATCAGCAGCGGCGCCGGCGCCAACAGCCGCCACTCGATCGGCACCGGCGTGATCGGCGGCATGCTCGGCGCCACGGTGATCGGCCTGCTGCTGATTCCGGTGTTCTACGTCGTCGTGCGCCGCCTCACTGGCGACCGGAGCGACGGTACCGAGGCCACCGGCGAAGACGTGATCCGGCCATTCGACTGAGCGGCAACGCGCAATGAGCATCAGGCGGGCCCGGCTTGGACCCGCCCTATCCGCGATCCACGGCCCACGCCGCGATCTGCGATCTGCGTTGAGTGAGCGATTTCTGCCCCCGATAACCGGCGACGAGCCCCTCGTCGCCGGGCCTCTCGCCCGCGTCCATCATTCGCACTGATCGAGCCCATTAGTAAACCGGACTGTGCCTATTCAATGATTGCTTATATACATTCGCGACCCTTTTCGTGGAATCCGCGCAATGCCCAGCACGCAGCACGAGCATATCGATCCGGTCGAGGACGTGATCGAGCACATCCTCCCGGCCGACAACATCGAGCTCACCGCGCCCGAGCCATTGGCACCGCATCCGCTAGTCGCGCTGCTGCCCGGCCTCGGCTTGGTATTCGTGATGGCGCTGATCGCATGGTGGCTTGGACATCTGGCGCCGCTGGTCGGCGGCCCGGTGATCGGCATCGTCCTCGGCATCATCGTGCGCAACCTGCGCGCGCCCGGCGCCGTGTTTCACTCCGGCATACGCTTCGCCGCGCGCCAAGTGCTGCAATGGTCGGTAGTGGTGCTGGGCTTCGGCCTCAGTCTGGGCACGGTGGCCCACACCGGGGTAGCGTCGCTGTCGGTCACGCTGGTGACGATGACCGCCGCGTTCCTCACCGCGTGGGGCTTGGGCAAGCTGCTCCGCGTCTCCGGCAATCTGAAAATCCTGATTGGCGTGGGCACCGCGATTTGCGGCGGTTCGGCCATCGCCGCGGTCACGCCGATCGTGCGCGCCGACGAGCATGAAACCGCGTTCGCCATTTCCACGATCTTCCTGTTCAACCTGGTCGCGGTGCTGCTGTTTCCATTTCTCGGGCACATGATGCACTTGTCGAATTTCGGTTTCGGCATGTGGGCTGGCACCGCGATCAACGACACGTCCTCCGTAGTGGCCGCGGCTTACAGCTATTCGCATGCGGCCGGCAATTACGCCACCATCGTCAAGCTGACGCGCTCCACGCTGATCATCCCGGTGTGTCTGGTGCTGGCCGTGGTCGAGGCCTGGCGCCAGAAGCGAAGCGGCGCCCAAGGCTTCAGCCTGGCGCGCGTCTTCCCGTGGTTCATCGTGTGGTTTCTGGTCGCCTCGGGAATCCGCACGGCGGGACTGATCCCCAACGACTGGCAGCCGTACGTGGCCGAACTGGCGATCTTCATGATCGTCATGGCGCTGACCTCGATTGGCCTGTCCGCCGATCTGCGACGCATGGCCGCCACCGGCGCGCGCCCGATCCTGCTGGGTACCGGCGTATGGGCCGCGGTGGCCATCAGCAGTCTGCTCGTGCAGCGCGCGCTGGGCCAGATCTGATCTCGCGCCGCGGCGAAACTTGCACGCGCCCATGGGAAAATCCTGCGCGCGCCGCCAATCGGCCGCGAATGCCGGCCCCGAATCAGGTCAGGTTTTCGCGCCACGCACTCAGCGCAAGCCGGTTTCGTTGCGCGCGATCACCAGGCGCTGGATCTCACTGGTGCCCTCGTAGATCTCGGTGATCTTGGCGTCGCGGAAGTAGCGCTCCAACGGCATCTCCTTCGAGTAGCCCATGCCGCCATGCACCTGCACGGCCTGGTGCGTGATCCACATCGCCGCCTCGGACGCGGTCAACTTGGCCACCGCGGCCTCGGTGCTGAAGCGCCCGCCCGCGGCGCCCTTCTCGGTCTGCTGCTTGGCGAACGCCGCGCGCAGCGTCAGCCAGTAGGCGGCCTCGAGTTTGCACTTCATGTCCGCGATCTTGGCCTGGATCATCTGGAAGCTGCCGATCGCCTGACCGAACGCCTTGCGTTCGCGCGCGTAGCTCAGCGTGGCCTGGTAAGCGGCACGCGCCAAGCCCACCGCCTGCGAGGCGATGCCGATGCGTCCGGCGTCAAGCACGCCCATGGCGATCTTGAAACCGTGGCCTTCGTCGCCGATCACGTCAGTGGCCGGCACGCGGTAATCCTCAAACTCGATCTCGCAAGTGGCCGAGGCACGGATGCCCAGCTTGGGCTCGGTCTTGCCGCGATGGAAACCCTCGCGCGCGGTGTCGATCATGAACGCAGTCACGCCGCGCGCGCCCTTGTCCGGATCGGTCATCGCGAACAGCAGGATGTACCTGGCCACCGGACCCGAGGTGATCCAGCTTTTCTTGCCGTTGATGACGAAGCTGCCATCGGCCTGCTTCACCGCGCGACAGCGCATGGCGGTGGCGTCCGAGCCCGACTGCGGCTCGGTCAGCGCGAAGGCGCCGATGGCCTGTCCGCTGGCGATGGGCGTCACGTACCGATGCTTTTGCGCTTCGGTGGCGAACTTCAGCAAGCCGTTGCAGTACAGCGTGTTGTTGACCGACATGATGGTGGAATGCGCGCAGTCGGCGGCGGCGATCTCGATCATGGCCAGCACGTAGGAGATCGAGTCCATGCCGGCGCCGCCATACTGTTCCGGCACCTCGATGCCCATCAGCCCGAGTTGCCCCATCTCGCGGATGTTGTCCAGCGGAAATTCGCCTTTCTGGTCCAGTTCCGCGGCCACCGGCGCGATGCGTTTCTGCGCGAAATCGCGCGCCATGGACTGGATCGAGCGTTGGTCGTCGGTAAAGCGAAAATCCATGGGAGCCTCCGGAGTGCGCTGCCGCGCGCGGCAAACGAGCGTTTGAAAAACAAAATTGTAGCGCCTGCCGTCACGGTGCATTGTGCAAGTGCCGTCGAAACGCGGCGCCGTTCAGCGCGAACGCGCCCCCGCCGGGCAAGGCAACGGCGAGGGCTTGCCGCGGCGCTGCGCCAGCAGCCAGTGCAGCAGGTCGGGCGTGTCGTAGGCCTCGGGCCAGATCACGTGCGTCGCCGGCCACGGACCGTGGCGGTACTCGGTATAGCAAGGCCTGCCGCCGGCCGCGCGCAGCGCCGCCACCACCGGGCGCGAACCGACCATGGCGCCGCCGTAGCCGGTGACCACGTTGGTGTCGTTGTCGTCGGCCGCGGCGAACACCCACTCGGAAATCCGCGCGATGCGCGCCAGGCCTTTCAGTTCCGTGGCGCCAGTCATCGGCACCAGCGCCGCGAAAGCGTGCGGATACGCCTTGGCCGTGGCCCACGCGCCGCTGGCACCCGAGGACAATCCGGTCAGATACACGCGATCACGGTCCACCGGCCAGCGCGCCTCGATCGCGCGGATGACAGCCATCACCGCGGCCGGACTCCAGGTTTCCTGCGGCGATTGCGGCGCCGCGAACAACACCGGGATGCGCGCATCGATGGCGTTATCCAGCAACTCGAGCGCGCCGTTCGCGTCGTAGTCGATCTGCGCCTCGTTGTCGTCGCCGGCCTGATCGGAGCCGTGCAGGAACACGATCAGCGGCAGGCGCGTGTCCGCCGGCAGCGGCGCGGGCACGTAGATGCGATACGGCAAACCCGCCGCGCCCGGCGCGCGCGCGACGAGAAAATCCGCCGGCGTCACGCCTGCCGCGCGCGCTGCACCCGACACGGCAAAGAGACACAGCAGCAAAGCGCAAGCACGCATGGAGGCCACCCAAATGGCGCGATTTTAGCCACATGAACGCTGGCAAGGACCGTTGCGGGAGCAGTGATCACAACTACCGTCGTGATCGCAGCGCTTGCTGCCAGTGTTCACGCTGAAATATCCTTTCATCGCGATATATGGATTATCCGTGGACCTTCAACAAACTTCGCTGCTGCTGCGCCTGCTCGCCGACCCCACCCGCATGCGCCTGCTGGCGCTGCTGGAGCAGGAGGAATTGACCGTGGCCGAGATCGCCGCTGTGCTGCGTCTGGCGCAACCGCGCGTGTCCACGCATCTGGCCAAGCTGCGCGAAGCCGGGCTGGTGCGCGATCGCCGCGCCGGGGTGTCGGTGTATTACCGCGCCGACAGCGGCCACGCACCGCAGCGCGATGCGCTGCTCGCCGGGCTGCGCGAAGGTCTCGACGACAGCCTGCTGGCCGGTGATCGCGAGCGCCTGCCGCAGGTGCTGGCCGCGCGCGGCGGCGTCGGCGGCTGGGCCGACAGCGTCGCCGGCGACATGGAACGCCATTACTCCCCGGGGCGCACCTGGGAGACGCTGGCGCGCGCGATGATGCAACTGCTGGCCACCGGCGCGGTGCTCGACATCGCCTCCGGCGACGGCGTGCTGGCCGAACTGCTGGCGCCGCACGCGCAGCGCATCGTCTGCGTCGACGTGAGCGCGCGCGTGGTCGAAGCCGCGCACGCGCGGCTCAAGCCCTATGCCAACGTCGAGGTGCGCCAGGGCGACATGCATGCGCTGGACTTGCCCGCGGCCAGCTTCGATCTGGTATTGATGCTGCATGCACTGACCTACAGCGAGCATCCGGCGCGCGCCGTGGCCGAAGCCGCGCGCCTGCTGCGCCCCAACGGGCGCCTGCTGCTGACCACGCTGGCGCGCCACGAACACCGTGCTGCGGTGGCGCCATTCGGGCACTGCAACCTCGGCTTCCGCCGCGAGGATCTGCTCGGTTACGCGCGCCGCGCCGGGCTGGCCGTGCAGTCATGCCAGGGCATCAGCCGCGAGCGCCGCGCGCCGCATTTCGAAGTCCTCAGCCTGCTCGCCCGCAAACCCGCATGACACCTGCCCTGCCTTGGTTTGACCCGGCGCGCGTCGAGCGCCTGCATGATGCGTTGGCGCGGCGCATCCTCATTCTCGATGGCGCCATGGGCACCATGCTGCAGCAACATGCGCTCGATGAAGACGCGTTTCGCGGCGAACGCTTCGCCGCCGGTTGCGACACCGCGCACCAGCACGCGCACGGCGCCGGCTGCGGCTGCGATCTCAAGGGCAACAATGATTTGCTCACGCTGACCCAGCCGCAGATCATCCGCGGCGTGCACCGCGCCTATCTCGAAGCCGGCGCCGATCTGATCGAGACCAACACCTTCAACGCGACCGCGGTGTCGCAGGCCGATTACCGGCTCGAACATCTGGTATACGAGCTCAACCGCGAGGGCGCGCGCCTGGCGCGCGAGGCCTGCGCGGCGATGGAACACGACACGCCCGAGCGCCCGCGCTTCGCCGTCGGCGTGCTCGGACCGACCAGCCGCACCTTGTCGATCAGCCCGGACGTGAACAACCCCGGCTACCGTGCGCTGCGCTTCGATGCGTTGGCCGCGGCTTACCTGGAGGCCGCGCGCGGGCTGCTCGACGGCGGCGCCGAGATCATCATGGTCGAGACCGTGTTCGACACGCTCAACGCCAAGGCCGCGCTGTTCGCGCTGGAGGATTTGTTCGCGCAGCGCGGCGCGCGCCTGCCAGTGATGATCTCCGGCACCATCACCGACCGCTCCGGACGCACCTTGTCCGGGCAGACCGCCGAGGCATTCTGGTATTCGCTGCGCCACGCGCGGCCGTTGTCGATCGGGCTCAACTGCGCGCTCGGCGCCGGCGAGATGCGCCAGCACGTGGATGTGCTCGCGCAAGTCGCCGAGTGCCAGGTCAGCGCGCACCCCAATGCCGGACTGCCCAACGCCTTCGGCGAGTACGACGAGAGCCCGGCGCTGATGGCCACGACCCTGCGCGGCTTCGCCGAATCGGGCCTGCTCAACATCGTCGGCGGCTGCTGCGGCACCACGCCCGCGCACATCGGCGCCATCGCCGCAGCCGTGCAACCGTTCCCACCGCGTGTGCCGGCGCAACCGGCGCCGTATACGCGTCTGTCCGGATTGGAGCCGTTCGTCATCACTCCCGAGAGCAACTTCGTCAACGTCGGCGAGCGCACCAACGTCACCGGCTCGGCGCAGTTCAAGAAGCTGATCAAGGAGGATCGCTACGACGAGGCGCTGGTGGTGGCGCGTCAGCAGGTGGAAAACGGTGCGCAGGTGATCGACGTCAACATGGACGAGGGCTTGCTCGACGCCGAGGCGGCGATGGCGCGCTTTCTCGATCTGATCGCGGCCGAGCCGGACATCGCGCGCGTACCGGTGATGATCGACTCGTCCAAATTCAGCGTGATCGAGGCCGGACTCAAGTGCGTGCAGGGCAAGGGCATCGTCAATTCGATCTCGCTCAAGGAAGGCGAGGAAACGTTTTTGCAACACGCCGCGCGCGTGCGCCGCTACGGTGCCGCGGTGGTGGTGATGGCCTTCGACGAGCAAGGCCAGGCCGACACGCTGGAGCGCAAGCTGGCGATCAGCGCGCGCGCATTCGAGCTGCTCACCGGCAAGGCCGGCTATGCGCCCGAGGACATCATCTTCGATCCCAACATCTTCGCCATCGCCACCGGCATCGAGGAACACGCCAACTACGCGGTGGATTTCATCGAGGCCGCGCGCGGACTCAAGCACGCGTTTCCGCTCAGCCATATTTCCGGCGGCGTATCCAACGTGTCGTTCTCGTTTCGCGGCAACAACGCGATGCGCGAGGCGATCCATGCGGTGTTCCTGTACCACGCCATCCGCGCCGGCATGGACATGGGCATCGTCAACGCCGGCGCGCTGGCGCTGTACGACGATCTCGATGCCGAATTGCGCGAGCGCGTCGAGGACGTGGTGCGCAACCGCCGCAGCGACTCGACCGAGCGCCTGCTGGACATCGCCGATCGCTACAAGTCGAAGAAAGGCGAGGTCGTCGCCGATGTGCTGGCCTGGCGCGAGCAACCGGTGCGCGCGCGGCTCAGCCACGCGCTGGTGCACGGCATCGACCAGTACGTGGTCGCGGACACCGAGGAGGCGCGCCGACTCAGCACGCGCCCGCTGGATGTGATCGAAGGCCCGCTGATGGACGGCATGAACGTGGTCGGTGATTTGTTCGGCGCCGGCAAGATGTTCCTGCCACAGGTGGTGAAATCGGCGCGGGTGATGAAAAAAGCCGTGGCGCACTTGCTGCCATACATCGAGGCCGAGAAGGCGCGCAGCGGTGACACCGCCCAGTCCAACGGCAAGATCGTGATGGCCACGGTCAAGGGTGACGTGCACGACATCGGCAAGAATATCGTCGGCGTGGTGCTCCGCTGCAACAACTTCGAGGTGATCGATTTGGGCGTGATGGTGCCGGCGCAAAAAATACTTGACACCGCGCGCGCGGAAAACGCCGACATGATCGGCCTGTCGGGTTTGATCACGCCTTCGCTGGAGGAAATGAGTCACGTCGCGCGCGAGATGCAGCGCCAGGATTTCTGCATCCCGCTGCTGATCGGTGGCGCCACCACCTCGCGCGCGCACACCGCGCTGAAGATCGAGCCGCACTACAAGTCACCCACGGTGTGGGTGAAGGACGCTTCGCGCGCGGTCGGCGTGGCGCAGTCGCTGGTCAGCAAGGATCTGACCGAGGCATTCATGGCCAGGATCCGCCACGACTACGCCGAGGTGCGCGAACGCCACCGCCAGCGCGGTGGCAACAAACCACTGGTCACGCTGCAGCATGCACGCGGCCAGGCGTTCAGACCCGACTGGAGCCGCTACGCGCCGCCGCAGCCGCGCCGACCCGGCATCACCGTGTTCGACGATTACGATCTGGCCGAGCTGCGCGACACCATCGACTGGACGCCGTTTTTCCAGGCCTGGGAACTATCCGGCCACTATCCGAAAATACTCGACGACGCAGTCATCGGCATGCAGGCGCGCGCACTGTTCGCCGATGCGCAAGCCATGCTCGACACGCTGATCCGCGAGCGCTGGCTGCACGCGCGCGGCGTGATCGGATTCTGGCCCGCGACCAGCGTCGGCGACGATATCGCGGTGCATGCACTGCCCTCTCGCACATGGACAGGGGTTGCGGGTGAAGGTTCGGTGCCTTGCGCAACGATCGTGCAGCCCGAACCCTCATCCGCCCTGTGGGCACCTTCTCCCGAGGGGAGAAGGGAAACCATCGCCGTGCTGCATCACCTGCGCCAGCAAGCCGAGAAGCCCGCTGAGCGCCCGGATTTGTGTCTCGCTGATTTCATCGCGCCACAGAACAGCGGCGTGCCGGATTGGATCGGCGCTTTCGCGGTGACCGCCGGTCTCGGCATCGAGCCGCATCTGGCGCGCTTCGAAGCCGAGCATGACGATTATTCGTCGATTCTGCTCAAGGCGCTGGCGGATCGCCTCGCCGAGGCTTTCGCCGAGCGCCTGCATCAGCGCGTGCGCCATGAGTTTTGGGGTTACGCGGCGGACGAAACACTGGACAACAACGCGCTGATCGCCGAGCACTATCGCGGCATCCGCCCCGCGCCCGGTTATCCGGCCTGCCCCGATCACACCGAGAAGAGCACGCTGTTCCGCCTGCTGGATGCCACCGCCACCGCAGGAATCGAGCTGACCGAGAGTTTTGCCATGGTTCCGACTGCGGCGGTTTCGGGCTGGTATTTTTCGCATCCGCAGAGCCAGTACTTCGTGGTCGGGCGCCTCGCGCGTGATCAAATCGAGGACTATGCGCGGCGCAAGGGCTGGACGCAGGACGAGGCCGAACGCTGGCTGGCGCCGTGGCTGGATTACGATCCGGAATGAGCCGCCGATCGTGCCGCAACCCGCCGCGCTGATCGATGCCTTCCGCAATCAGCCACCGCGGGATTTCAATGCATGGACTACGCGTTGCGTTACGGGCTGAAGCACCACGCTCGCACGCAAATTCGAGAATGACAGCCGCTGGGCAAACGCGAGCGCGAGCCATTGATCACGCCCACCGATCGGGCAGGCACGACGCAGCGAGGGCACAGCCTGCGCCGCGTCGTTCACGCCAATGTCGACTCAGCCCTGCGCGCTGGGCACTGCGCCTGCCTGCGTCCCCGCTTGCGCGCTCGGTTCGGCAAAATCAACCACCAGCGCCACACGCCGGTTGACCTCGCCCTTGGCGCCCCAGGCACCGGGTTTCACCTGCCGGTTGCGCGCGGCACCATAACTGACCGTGCGCAGCTCGCTGCTGGTCATGCCCTGCGCGATCAGGTAGTTGCGCACCGCCACCGCGCGCCGCATGCCGAGACGCTTGTTGTAAGCCGGTGTCCCGGCCGGATCGGCGAATCCCTCGACGGTGATCAGCACATCCGGATGGTGCTCGCGAATCACCCGCGCGAAGCCGTCCAGCATCTGCTTGTCCCGATCATTCAGCGTCGCGCTGTTGAACGCGAAATGCGAGACCGTATCCACGCGGATGCGCCCTTGCAGTTGCGTGATCTGCGCGTCGTATTTGCTGAATGCGGATTTCATCTGCTGCGAGATCTGGTCGATCTGCTGCTGTTGCTTATCCAGTTGCTGCTGCTGCTTTTGATCGGTGGCACGCAACTGCGCGACGGTGCTGTCGAAGTTCGATTTGGTGACGTAGTTGGCGCAGCCGCCAAGCACGAGCGTGGCGATGCCGGCGGCAAGCAATGTGGCCCGTGGCGTTCGATGGAACATGGGGAGTCTCCTTGTACGGTGCGGATCGCGCCCCGGCGCCAGCGCACGCCGTGGGCGGTAACGGTCAACGGATGCGCTGCGTACGCACCGTAATCCCGCGTACTCGCCGATGCACCCCATTGAGCGATTGCAGTTTGTAACCGTTCAGGCAGCGCATGCCCACGCGCACGCTCTGCAACCCGCTCACGAACCGGCCCGGTCCAGCCGCGAAACACGCGCCGCGTCTGTTAGTCTGGTCGACCGATGAACGCCAGTGTCCCGCCCCCGACCGCGCACGACGTGCTCAGCCCGAGCAGTCTCAATCGCCTGGTGCGCGGACTGCTGGAAGACGCCATGGCGTTGCTGTGGGTCGAGGGTGAACTGTCCAACCTCGCGCGACCCGCCTCGGGGCATGTGTATTTCACGCTCAAGGATGCGCAGGCGCAGGTGCGCTGCGCCATGTTTCGCCCGCGCAGTCAAACGCTGCGCTTCGTGCCCGGCGACGGCCAGCGCGTGCTGCTGCGCGCGCGCGTGACCCTGTACGAGCCACGCGGCGACTACCAACTCATCGTCGAGCACATGGAAGACGCCGGCGCCGGTGCGCTGGCGCGCGCACTCGAGGAACTCAAGGCGCGACTGGCGGCCGAGGGTTTGTTCGACGCCGCTCGCAGGCGCGCGCTGCCGGCGTACCCGCGCCGCATCGGCGTGATCACCTCGGCCAGCGGCGCCGCCATCCGCGATGTGCTGAACGTGTTGCGACGGCGCTTTGCGCTGGTCGAGGTCGAATTGCTGCCGGTACCGGTGCAGGGCAAGGAGGCGCCCGCGGCGATCGCGGCGATGCTGCAGCGCGCCTGCCGCAGCGGCCGCTACGACGTGCTGTTGCTGACACGCGGCGGCGGCGCCAATGAAGACCTCGCCGCGTTCAACGACGAGGCCGTGGTGCGCGGCGTGGCGGCGTGCACGGTGCCGGTGGTCGCCGCGGTCGGCCACGAGATCGATTTCACCCTGGTGGATTTCGCCGCCGATCTGCGCGCGCCAACGCCTTCGGCCGCAGCCGAGTTGCTGGTGCCCGATACCGCCCTGCTGCGCACGCACTTGACGCGCCTGCACGCGCAGTTGCAGCACCGCGCCGCGCAAGCACTGCAGCAACTGGCGCAACGACTGGATGCCTGGCAGGCGCGGCTGCACAACCAGCATCCGGCGCAACGTCTGGCGCGTGCGCGCGAACGCCTGCAATCCCTGCATGCGCGCCTGCGCGCGCTGCTGCCGGCGCGTCTGGCCCTGCTGCGTGCCCGCGCGCAGCAACTGCGCGGCCATCTGCATGGCGTCACGTTGCGCAATCGCCTCGATATCGCGCGCGCGCGCCTCGCCGCACTGCAGGCACGCCAGCAACAGGCGCTGCGTACACTGCTGCGCCAGCGCCAGGCACAGCTTGAAGCGCTGCGCCGCGCTCTGCACGCGGTCAGCCCACTGGCCACGCTGGGGCGTGGCTACGCCATCGTGTTCGATGCCGAAGGCGGCATCGTGCGCACGGCGCGCACTCCGCAGCCCGGGCAAGCCTTGCGCGCGCGGCTTGCGGATGGCGACATCAGCTTGATCGTCGCACCCGATGCACGCGGCAAGGCTCGATGACGAACGGGCCGGCAGGCGGCGGTTTGTGCGTGGCGCCGGTGGAGCCGCGGACCTCGCGGATCAGGCCCCGGTGGTGTCCACACTGCCGCAACAGCGAATCACGCCGCTGCTGGAGATGCCCGTGACCGATTTCGTTGCACCGATGCGACTGCGCTTCCAGGGTCGCGTCGCTGCGCCGATGCTGCACTGCGGCTACAATATCGCTCAATGCGCCCCGCACGTGCGACATGCCGGCGCTCATTCACACCGCCATTGCATACCCACGCGCTGCATGCAGCAGTGCGTCATGTGCATTCGTGCGCATTCCTGATTTTCAGGCCGCGGAGTCCGCAGCCTGATGCGATCCGAGGTTTTCCATGTCCCACAGCGATCCCCATTCCACGGCTGCCGGGCCGGCCCCCGCCAACTTCTCGGCGCTGGGCTTGCCCGAGCCGCTGCTGCGCGCGCTGCAAGCCGTCGGCTACGAAACACCCTCGCCCATCCAGGCCGCGACCATTCCGCCGCTGCTGGCCGGCAAGGACTTGCTCGGTCAGGCGCAGACCGGCACCGGCAAGACCGCAGCGTTCGCGCTGCCGATCCTGGCGCGCATCGATCTGACCCGCGCCGAGCCGCAGGCGCTGGTGCTGGCGCCCACGCGCGAGCTGGCCATCCAGGTCGCCGAGGCATTTTCGCGCTACGCGGCGCAATTGCCCGGTTTCCATGTGCTGCCGATTTACGGCGGTCAAGGCTACGGCCCGCAGTTGCACGCGCTGCGTCGCGGCGCGCACGTCATCGTGGGCACGCCGGGGCGCATGATCGACCATCTGGAGCGCGGCACGCTGAAACTCGACGCGCTGGCGCATCTGGTACTGGATGAGGCCGATGAAATGCTGCGCATGGGCTTTATCGACGATGTTGAAAGCATCCTCAGGAAAACCCCGCCGCGGCGTCAGGTCGCGTTGTTCTCGGCAACCATGCCGCAGGCGATTCGGCGCATCGCGCAGACTTATCTGCGCGACCCGGTCGAGATCACCATCAAGGGAAAAACCACGACGGTCGCGGAAGTGCAGCAGCGTTACTGGCTGGTCAGCGGCCTGCACAAGCTCGACGCGCTGACGCGCATCCTCGAAGTCGAGACGTTCGACGGCATGATCGTGTTCGCGCGTACCAAACAGGCCACCGACGAATTGGCCGAGAAGCTCTCCGCACGCGGTTTTTCCGCCGCCGCGCTCAATGGCGACGTGCCGCAAGCACTGCGTGAGCGCATCGTGCAGCGCTTCAAGGACGCGCAAATCGACATCCTGGTGGCGACCGACGTCGCCGCGCGCGGGCTGGATGTGGAACGCGTCAGCCACGTGCTCAATTACGACATTCCCACCGATACCGAGAACTACGTGCATCGCATCGGCCGTACCGGCCGCGCCGGACGCAGCGGCGATGCGATCCTGTTCGTGACGCCGCGCGAGCGTCACCTGCTGCGCGCCATCGAGCGCGCCACGCGCCAGCCGATCACGCCGATGCAGCTACCGGGCGCCGAGGCGGTCAACGATCGCCGCATCGCGCGCTTCATGGAGCGCATCACCGAGGCGCGCGCGCTCGAGGGTACCGATGAATTCCAGCGTTTGCTCGAACGCTACGAACAGGAACAGAACGTGCCGGCGATTGAAATTGCCGCCGCGCTGGCGCGCATGGTGCAGGGCGACAAGCCCCTGCTGCTCAGCGATGCGCCCAGCGCGCACGCGCGCGAATTCGCACCCGATGCGCGCGGTGAACGCCATGAGCGTGGCGAGCGTCCCGCGCGCCCCGGCGCCGAACGCGGCGCGCGCGCGACCAGCGGCGGTACCTCCGGGCCGCTGGTCACGTATCGCGTCGAAGTCGGCCGCCGCCACGGAGTCAAGGTCGGCAATCTGGTCGGCGCCATCGCCAACGAGGGTGGCCTGGACAACAGCCGGATCGGCAGCATCGCGCTGCAGGGCGATCACAGCTTCGTTGATCTGCCCGCCGATCTGCCCGCGGCCACGTTGCACGCACTGGCCAAGGTGCGTGTCGGCGGCGAGCGCCTGCAATTGCGCCGCGTCGATGACAATGAGGCGGCGCACAGCGCGCGTCCGCGCAAGCCATTCGGCGCGCGTCCTGACACTGCGCCGCGCAAGGGCGGATTCAGCGCCCCGCGCAAACCGCGCGCATGACAAGCAGGGAAAGGCCTTCTCCTGCCGCAGCAAGGTCGGTTGCGCCCACGCCACTCGCCGGGATGCTGCCGGATCAACGCTGCGTTCGCAGCACGGCAAGATCGCGGGCGAGCGCGGTTGCCAGCGTCTCGGCACCGTGTTCGCCCAGTGCGCGATGGTGCACGCGCCAAGGTGTCCATCTCGGCCATCCACAGCGCATCTTGCACAGGATCGAAATTGCGCGGCGCGGCCGAACCACGATCAAACTGATCGCCCGACACCGCTACCCGATCGCGCATCCATCACTTCACCGGGTCGATGCCCTGCTCGCGCAGGCGCGGTCGTGGCGAGGTCGGGGCCGCGTCAATTCAGCCCGATGCGACGGATCAGCATCATTTTCACGCCCTGCGCCAGCAGCATGTAAACCACGAGAATGCCGATCAGATACAGCCAATACAGATGCGGCAGCGCGGCGAATCCGAACAGCCCGGCCAGTGGCGAAATCGGCAAGAGAATACCGAGCAGGCAGAAGCCCAACGTGCTGACCAGTAACGGCAGGCTGGGATTGGACTGCAGGAACGGCACGCGCGCGGTGCGGATCACGTACACGATCAGGGTCTGCGACAGCAAGGACTCAACGAACCAGCCGGTCTGGAACAGCACCGGATATTGCGAGAGGCCGAGAAAAAACCACATCACGCCGAAAGTGACGTAATCGAACAGGGAACTGACCGGGCCGAACACGAACATGTAACGCGCGATGTTGCCCATCTCCCAGCGCCGTGGCGTGGCCACGAAATCATCGTCCACGTTGTCGGTGGCGATGGTGGTCATCGACAAGTCGTACATCAGGTTGTTGATCAGCAACTGGATCGGCGCCATCGGCAGGAACGGCAGCAGGACGCTGGCGCCGATCACGCTGAACACATTGCCGAAGTTGGAACTGGCTGTCATCTTGATGTACTTGAGAATGTTGCCGAACACGCGGCGACCTTCCTGCACGCCCTCCTCGAGCACGGCCAGGCTTTTCTCCAGCAGGATGATGTCGGCCGACTCCTTGGCGATGTCCACGGCGCTGTCCACCGAGATGCCGACATCGGCGGCGCGCAGCGCCGGACCATCGTTGATGCCGTCGCCAAGAAAACCCACCACGTGGCCTTGCGCGCGCAGCGTCTCGATCACGCGTACCTTCTGCTGCGGATTGAGACGCGCGAACAACTGCGTCTCGGGCAGCGCGGCGGTCAGTTGCGCGTCGTCCAGCGCGTCCAGCTCGGGGCCGGTGAGCACGTGTTCGAGGCCGATGCCGACGTGACGACACACGTGGCGCGCAACGACATCGTTGTCGCCGGTGAGGATCTTCACCGCGATGCCGTGCTGGGTCAGCGCGGCGATGGCTACGGCAGCGCTCTCCTTGGGCGGATCGAGGAACGCCATGAAACCGAACAGGGTCAGTTCGCGCTCATCGTCGCGGGCGTATTGGCTGCGCGGCGGCGTCATCTCGCGCATGCCCACGGCGATCACGCGAAAACCGTCGGCATTGAGATCGTGCGCGACCTGGCGCGCCTCGGCCTGGCGGTCGGCATCGAACTCAAGCGGACCCTGCGCGGTCTGCACGTGCGCGCACATCGCCAGCATCTCGGCCACCGCGCCCTTGCTGATCAGCATGTGGCGACCCTCCATGTCGCGCACCACCACGGACATGCGTCGGCGCTCGAAATCGAACGGCATCTCGTCGACCAGCGCGAACTCCGCGGCGAGGCGCTGGGTCTGCTCGGGGTCCACCGCGGTCAGCACGGCGTTGTCGAGCAGATTGCGCAAGCCGGTCTGGTAGTGGCTGTTGAGAAAGGCCAGCTCCAGCACGCGCGCATCATCACCGCCAGCGGCATCGACATGGCGCTCGAGAATCACCTTGTCCTGGGTGAGCGTACCGGTCTTGTCGGTGCACAGCAGGTCGATGGCGCCGAAATTCTGGATCGCCGGCAGGCGCTTGACGATGACATCCTTGCGCGCCATCGCCAGCGCGCCCTTGGCGAGATTGAAGGTGACGATGGCCGGCAGCATCTCCGGCGTCAACCCGACCGCGACCGCGATCGAGAACATCAACGCCTCCAGCCAGTCGTCCTTGAGCACGCCGTTGATCAGGAACACCAGCGGCACCATCACCGCGATGAAGCGCAGCATCAGGCCGACGAAACGGCGCAGGCCGCGATCGAAGCTGGTCGAGGGCGCGCGCGGCGCGGCCAGCGCGCTGGCCAGCGCGCCGAAAGTAGTGTCGCGTCCGGTCGCAACCACCAGGCCCAACGCGCTGCCGCTGATCACGTTCGAGCCCATGAAGCACAGGTTGCGTGACTCCATCGGCGCGCTGCATTGCACATCGGGACCGGAGAACTTTTCCACCGGCATCGATTCACCGGTGAGGCTGGACTGGTTGATGAACAAATCCTTGGCCGCGAGCAGGCGCAGATCGGCGGGGATCATGTCGCCCGCGGCGAGATGCACCACATCGCCCGGCACCAGATCCTCGATCGGCAACTCACCACGACCGTTGGCAAGCTGACGCCGGCGCACCAGCGCGGTATTGCTGACCATGCTGCGCAGCGCCGCGACCGCGCGCGAGGATTTGCTCTCCTGCACGTAGCCCACGATCACCGCCACCGCGACCATCACCGTCATGATGCTGGCACCAACGAGATCGGAGGTCAGGATCGAAACCACCGCCAGCGCCAGCAGCAACAGATTGAGCGGATTGACCACGCGCCGCGCGATCTCGACAAACCACGGTGTCCTGGCTTCGCTACCGACGATGTTGCGCCCGAAAGTCTCCAGGCGCGCTTCGACCTGCTCGGCGTCGAGGCCCTCGATGCGGCTGTCGCCGGCGGCCAGCGCGGCGTCGACTTCCAGCCGCGCCAGTTCCAGCAGGTGCCGCGCCTGAGCCTGGCTCTGCGCTGCGGAGGGCTTGCCTCGCGCGCCGTTGCGCTCAGGGATCAGACCGAACAAAGACCACTTTGCAATCATGTCGCCTCCGCATACGCAAACACGCGGCTGCAACACAGCCGCGCTACGGAGTCGTCAGGGTTTTGACTCCGCCATGACCCATCCCGTGCGGGATGGGCAAGCGGAAGCCGGCTCAGTCGCGCTGGGACAACAACAGGAAAGTGAGCCAACTACCAGGATCCACGCGTGTGAACGCTCTGCTACCAAGGCGCGCGAAGTTTAGCGACGCGCGCCAGCACGAGGCAACGGCGGCGATGCGACGGCGTTCAGTCGCGTCTGCAGCGCGGCGAGGAACTGTGGCGGCAACTGCGCGCGCACCGGTAACGCCCACCAATGCGGACGCGCGAAGGCAGCGCACTTGACCGCGTCCTTTTCGGTCATCAGCAGCGGCAGCGTGGCGTCATCAAACGCAAAATCCGCGAGCGTGTAAGCGCGATGGTCGGCAAAAGCGTGCTCGCGCACGCGATATCCCAGCGCACGTAGTGAAGCGAAAAAGCGCGTCGGATCGCCAATGCCGGCGACGGCATGCACCTCGGCGCCGGGCGCTGGCGGCTGCGCAGTCGTGACGGGGACCAGCGCACGCGGTGCGCCCGGCTGCAACGACATCGGCACTTCGCCCGGCCGCGCCACGCCACCATTGCACACCACGAAATCGACGCTGACCAGCCGCGCGAGCGGCTCGCGCAGCGGGCCGGCTGGCAGCAGACGTCCGTTGCCGAAACGGCGCACGCCGTCGATCACGCAAATCTCGATGTCGCGCCCCAGCGCGCAGTGCTGCAGGCCATCGTCGCCGAGGATCACGTCCACGCCCAGCGGCAGCAGCAGGCGCGCGGCATCCGCGCGACGCGCACCCACCGCCACCGGCACTTGTCCCAGACGCTGCAGCAGCATTGGCTCATCGCCCACGTGCAGCGCGCTGTCAGCGGTCGTGACCAGGTCCGGCTCGCGCTGCGTGCCGCCGTAGCCGCGACTGACCACGCCAGGGTGCCAGCCGGCCGCGCGCAGTGCCTCGATCAGCGCCAGCGTCAGCGGTGTCTTGCCGCTGCCGCCCACCGTGAGATTGCCGATCACGATCACCGGCACCGGCAGGTGTTGTACGCGGCGCAAACCAATCGCGTAACGCGCGCGATCGATCAGGCGCAGCAGGCGATACAGCGGCACCAGCACCCGTGCCCAGCGCGGTACCGGCTGCGTGCCATGCCAGAATGTCGGGGCCTGCCCGCGCGGCACGGCTCAGTCGCCGCGCGGTGCGCTGAATTGCATCCGATGCAACAGTGCATAAGCGCCGTCCGCGCGCGTCAGCAATTCCTCGTGACTGCCCTGCTCCAGTACCCGGCCCTGATCGAGCACGATGATGCGGTGCGCGTGCTCGACGGTGGACAGGCGATGGGCGATGACCAGCGTGGTGCGGTCCTGCATCAGCCGCGCCAACGCTTCCTGGATCAGCCGCTCGGACTCGGTATCCAGCGCGCTGGTGGCCTCGTCCAGAATCAGGATCGGCGCGTTCTTGAGGATGGCGCGTGCGATGGCGATACGCTGACGCTGGCCGCCGGAGACCATGAAACCGCGCTGCCCGATCGGGCTATGCAAACCACGCGGCATCTGCGCGATGAAATCCCAGGCGTTGGCCGCGCGCGCCGCGGCGATGATGTCTTCCTCGCGCGTGCCCGCCATCTCGCCATAGGCGATGTTCTCGGCCACGCTGCCATTGAAGATCACCACGTCCTGGCCGACCCAACTGATTTGGCGGCGCAGGCTGGCCAACTGGTACTCGCCCAGCGCATGTCCATCAACAAGAATGCTGCCGGATTCGGGTTCGTAAAAGCGCGGAATCAGGTGCGCCACCGTGGTCTTGCCGCTGCCCGAACGCCCCACCACGGCGGTGACCTTGCCGGCCGCGCAAGTGAAGCTGGCCGCGCGCAGCGCCGGCGGCGTGCCGGGCGCGTAGCGCATGGTGACATCGCGAAACTCGATGCCCTGCCGTAATCCATCCAGCGGACGAGTGCTTGAGTCGGGCTCGCACGGCTCATCGAGTACCGCAAAAACGTCCTGTGCGGCGGCGATACCCCGCTGCAGCAGCGACTGCACGTTGGTCATGCGCTTCAGCGGGGGCAGGATCCCGGCCATCGCCATGAAGATCGACATGAACTTGCCCGCCGTCATGCCATTCAAGAAGGCGGGGCGTGTGGCCGTGAACACGATGCCGGCCAACGCCGAAGCGGCAAGGAGTTGCACCAGCGCGGTGGAGATCGCATTGGTCGCGCTGATCTTCACATTGAGCACGCGGTTGTTGTCGGCAACCGCGTGAAAGCGACTGGACTCGTACTTTTGTCCGCCGTAAATGCGCACCTCGCGCCATGCGCCGACGATTTCATCGACCACGCCGGTGATATTGCCCATCGATCTCTGCAATCCGCGACTGATGAGTCGATAACGCTTGCTGACGAAGTACACCACCGCCGCGATCGTCGGCACCATCACCAGCAGAACCAGGGTCAACCGCCAACTGTTCCACAGCATCACCCCGATCATGGCCAGAATGGTCAGGCTGTCGATGATCGACACGCGTACGGCCTCGGTGGTGGCTTGTGCCAGTTGATCCGCGGTATAGGTGATGCGTGCAACCTGATGTCCCGAAGCCTCGCGTCCGAAAAATACCGCGGGCAGTGCCAGATAACGGCCGAACACCTGTTCGCGCATGGTTTGCACCACGCCGCGACCGATATAGGCCATGCCGTAACTGGTGACGAAGGTGGCCACAGCGCGCAGCAGGAAAATCGCGATGATGATGATCGGCAGCCAGAAGATGGCTTCTTCGCTGCGGGTAATGAAAACCTTGTCGATGAGTGGCCGCACCAAGAATGCGAATGCGCCCAGCGCAGCCGCATCGATCACCATGCCCAGCACGACCGCAAGCGCCACCGGACGGTAAGGCCGGAGATAGCCGAGCAGACGCCGATAAGCAGGCCACGCGGCGGCCTTGCTGGATTCTTGCCGTGCCACTCAGTGCGCGCCCTGACGCGGCGTGGTGGCCAGCGCCAGATGGCTGAAGCCGAGGCGCCCCAGCGCATCCATGGCGGTTACCACCGCCTGATTGGGTGATTCGGCGTCGGCGCGCAGGATCACGCTGCGCGAACGGTTGTTGCCCACGGCCTCGACGATGGCCTGCTGCAGCGCGCGCTCGCCCTCACCCTGCACCGGCGTATTGCCGATGGCGTAATGGCCGGCGCGATCGATCACGATCACCAGCGCATCCGCGCTGGGTGCGCTGGGCGTGGCGCTGGACGTGGGCAGGCTGACCTTCATGTGCGTCTGCTGCACGAAGGTCGTGGTCAGCACGAAGAACATCAACAGCGTCAGCAACACGTCGATCAGCGAGATCACGTTGATCTCGAAATCGTCGTGGCGGCGCGCCGCGGTGATGCGCATCGCTCAGCGCTCCGCCGGTGCGGGTCTGGCACGTGGTCGCGCGTCGGGCCTGGCGGGCGCGTGCGTGGCGCTGGCTGAAACAGCAGCGGGCGGCAGCGTGGCCGCTGGCGGCGCGCCGAGCGAATCGAGTTCATCGAGCAGTCGCGCGGCTTCCTGCTCCATGCTCACCGCGTAGCCATCGATGCGGCTGCGGAAGTAGCGATGAAACACGTACGCCGGAATCGCCACCACCAGACCGGTGGCGGTGCAAATCAGCGCCTCGCCAATGCCGCCGGCCATCTTGGTCGGATCGCCGGCGCCGTGCACCATCACCGCCAGAAACATCCTGATCAGGCCGATGACCGTGCCCAGCAGGCCCAGCAGCGGCGCGATCAGCGCGATCGTGCCCAAGGTATTGAGATAACGCCCCATGCGATGCACGACGTGACGCCCGGTGTCCTCCATGCGCTCCTTGATCAGCTCGCGCGGCTTGCCGCGCACGCGCACCGCCGAGGCCAGCAACTGGCCCAGCGGCGAGCCGGCGGCCAGCGCATCGATGTGCGCCGGATCCAGTTTGCTGGCGCGCGCCCACACGCGCACCTGCGCGCCCAGATCGGGCGGCAGCACGGCGCCGCGACGCAGCGTCCAGAACCGCTCAAGAATGATGGCCAGGGCCAGCGCCGAGGTCAGCAGGATCGGCAGCATCGGCCAGCCGCCGGCAATCAGGATATCGAACACGCTCGCGGTTCTCGCGCAACAACAGGCGGGCCGGATGATAGCAGCGCGGCGCGGCGCTTCCGTGGCGGGCTGCTCACTCGCGCCACCAGCGCGGCGCCTGTTCGCGACCCAGCGTCAGGCGCGGACCGTTGCCGCGCAGGTCCACGCGCAGGGCGCCGTGATCCGCGGTGTTGAACAAGGGCACGCCGCGCGCTTGCAAACGCGCCAGCACATCCGCATGCGGATGTCCGTAGCTGCTGCGATAACCCGCCGACACCAGTGCCAGGCGCGGGCGCAGCGCGTCCAGCAGCGCATCGCTACTGCTGAATTGACTGCCGTGGTGCGCCAACAGCAACACCAACGGCTGCGTGCCGGCCTGATTATTCGCGGCCCAATCCCGAGCCACGGCGCGTTCGCTGCGCGCGCCGATATCGCCGCTCAGCAGCAGCATGCCGCCGCGACCGCGCACCGCCAGCACGCACGAGGATTCGTTGCCGCTGACGGCATCGCCAATCCCCGGGTGCAACACGCTGAATTCGACCTCATCCCAGTGCCAGCGTTGGCCGCGCACGCAAGGCAACAGCGGCAGCCCGGTGCGCTCGGGCTCGCTGCCCTGCAGCAGCGTGTTGGGATATGCCGCCAGCACGGCTGCCGCGCCACCGGCATGATCGGCATCACCGTGGCCCAGCAGCAGGCGATCGAGGTGGCGCACACCCAGCGCTTGCAGGCTGGGCACTACCGCGGCCTCGCCCAGATCGAAACCCGAGCGGTAGCGCGGCCCGGCGTCGTACAACAGCGCGTGCCGCGCGGTGCGCACCAGCACCGCCGAGCCCTGCCCCACATCCAGCACCCACGCCTGAAACTCACCCCCTACAGGGCGCTGTTGCTGAGGCCACAGCAGCGGCAACAGCAGCGGCAGCCCGAGCAGTCGCGCCGGCACGCCGCGCGGCGCCAGCATCCACAGCACGCCAATGCAAGCCAGCATGAATGCGCCCGCACCCGCCCACGGCAGCCACGCCAGTGCCCACGGCCAGGCCGCCATGTGCTGCAGCAGATCCCACTGCGCGCGCATCAACCACGCGGCGAACCGCGTCACCGCCACGCCACCGGGCAGGCCTGCCACCAGCATCAAGCTGGCCAGCAGGGTCAGTGGCACGATCACGAAGCCCATCAGCGGCACCGCCACCAGATTGGCCAGCGGCCCCACGCGCGAGGCTTGGCCGAACAGCAGCACGGTCAGCGGCAGCAGCGCCAACGCCATCACCGCTTGCGCCAAACCCAACTCGGTTAGCCACGCGCGCCAGCCGCGCCCGGCTTGCAGCGCGTACACCAGCAGTGCCACGCCGGCAAAGGACAGCCAGAAGCCGGCGCCCAGCACGGCCAGTGGATCGAACAGCAGCACCGCGAACAGTGCCAAGGTCAGTGTCTGCATGCCGCCCACGCCACGCCGACGCGTACTGGCCCAGGCCACCACGGCGATCATCAACAGCGTACGCACCGTGGGTAGGCCATAGCCGGCCAGCGCGCCATAAGCCCAGGCCGCGCCCAACGCCACCGGTGCGGCCAGCACGCGCCGCGGCCAACGCAGCAATACCTGCGGCCACAGCCAGGTGAACGCGTAGACCAGCAACGCACCGGCGATGCCGGCCAAGCCGACATGCAACCCCGAGATCGCGATCAGATGGCCGACGCCGGTGGCGCGCAGCACGCGCCAGTGCGCCTCGCTCAAGCCGCGCTGATCACCCACCGCCAGCGCCTGCAGCAGCGGCGTGGCGGCATCGCTCGCCGGCAGTGCGGTGGCGATGGCGCGAGCGATGCGCGCGCGCAGCGCATCGACACACAGCGCCGACGTACCCATGCTGCGCGCCGTGCTTGCATCGCGCACGTAACCGGTGGCGATCAGCCCGTTGAGTGCCGCCTGACGCTCGCTGTCGTAGCCGCCCGGATTGACCTGCCCATGCGGACGCTTGAGCCGCACCGTCAACTGCCAGCGCTGACACGGCGCCAGGACCGAAGCGGCACCGAACCAGCTCAGTCGCACCTGCCCGTGCAGCGTCAAGGGCCGGCTGTCGCGGCTGGCGCGCTCCAGTGCGAAAACAAAACGCTGTGCATCGGCAGCGGCTTCGGGCAGGCCGACGACACGACCCTCGATGCGCAAATCCTGCCCCTGCAAGACCGGTGGCAGGCGTGCATGCAACACCTGCGTGGCCATGCCGGCAGTCCAGGCGAAAGCCAGCAGCAGCACGCCGATCAGGCGCAGGCGCGCAATGCACAGCAGCAACACCAGCGCCAGCAGTGCGCAGGCAAACAACATCCACGGCGGCGGCAATCGCGGCAACAGCGCCGCACCGACCACGCCGGTTAGAGCCGCCAGGGCATGCGTGGCGCCGATGCCACCGCTGTGCTGCGTTTGCGCCCAGCGCGCCCATGCGCTCCATGTGCAACGCCAAGCCGCGCGGGCGGCTGCCATCGTCGTGATCCGTGCGACGCGGGTGCCTCCCTGCGGCATGGCGCTAGTCCGTGCGTGTTTCGGCGAGGCGCCCGCCGCTCATTTCCAGCACGCGGTCCATGCGCGCGGCGAGGCGACTGTCGTGCGTGGCCAGCACCAGCGCCGTGCCCGATTCGCGATTCAACTCCAGCATCAGCTCGTACACACCGCGCGCTGTGCGCTCGTCGAGATTGCCGGTGGGCTCGTCGCCGAGCACGCACAACGGCTTGGTGACCAGCGCGCGCGCCACCGCGCAACGCTGACGCTCACCGCCGGACAACTCGCCCGGCTTGTGCTGCAGGCGGTGCCCCAGACCCACGCGCTGCAGCAGCGCCGCGGCCTGCGCACGCGCATCGCTCACCGCGTTGCCGCGAATCAACAGCGGAAACGCGACGTTCTCCACTGCGCTGAACTCGGGCAGCAGATGATGAAACTGATAAATGAAACCAAGCGCCTCGTTGCGCAGGCGCCCGCGCGCGGCATCGCCCAGCGCGGAAAACCTGCGCCCGGCCAGCACCACCTCGCCGGAAGTGGGCGTGTCCAGTCCGCCGAGCAGGTGCAGCAGCGTGCTCTTGCCCGCGCCGGAGGCGCCGATCACGGCGACACTCTCGCCGCGGCGCACGGCCAGATCGATGCCCAGCAGCACTTCGGCGCGCAGCTTGCCCTCCTGGTACGTCTTGGTCAGGTCTTCGGCACGCAGCACGGCTTCCGACTTGGAAACATCACGTGTTGTTACCGAGTCCCGAGCCCCGAGCCCCGAGTCCCGAACCCGATCATTCATAGCGCAGCGCCTCCGCCGGCTGCGTGCGCGAGGCGCGCCACGCCGGATACAGCGTGGCCAGCAGCGAGAATACGAACGCCAGCAGCGCGATCCAGCCCACGTCACGCCACTCCAGGCGCGAGGGCAGATTGCTGATGTAGTACACATCCGGCGACAGGAACTGCACGTGGAACAGGCGCTGGATGCCGTCCACGATCGCCGGAAGATTGATCGCCAGCAACACGCCGCCAAGCACGCCCAGACCGATGCCGATCAGGCCGCTGATCATGCCCTGGACCACGAACACGCCCATCACCGTGCGCGGCGTGGCGCCCATGGTGCGCAGGATGGCGATGTCGGCCTGCTTGTCGGTGACCAGCATCACCAGCGTCGAAACCAGATTGAATGCGGCCACCGCGACGATCAGCGAGAGGATGATGAACATGACCTTCTTCTCCATGGCAATGGCCTTGAAGAAGTTGGAGTGGCTGTCCATCCACGTCGACACCGCGTACAGCCCGCCGAGTTTCTGCAACAACTCGCGGCCGACCTGGTAGGCAAGAAACGGGTGATCGAGCTTCAGGCGGATGCCGGTGGGCCCGGATTGCTGGTACAGCTTCTGCGCGTCCTGCATGTTGATCTCGGCCAGCCCGGCGTCGTACTGCTCGATACCCGCACCGAAGATGCCGCTGACGGTAAAACTGCGCAGGCGCGGGAGACCACCGATTGGCGAGCCGGCGAATCCGGACACCACCACCACGTGATCGCCCACGGTTACGCCCAGGCTCAAGGCCAGGTCGCGCCCCAGCACGATGTTCCAACTGCCCGGCGTGAGGCTGGACAGGCTGCCCTGCACCATGCGGTGACCAATGCTGGTGACCTTGTTTTCATACGCCGGCTCGATACCGCGGATCACCGCGCCCTGCGAGCGCTGGCCGAGCAGATAGGCCTCGTGTTCGACATACGGCGCGGCGGCCATCACGTGCGGCAGCGCGTCGGCCACGCGCACCGCGTGCGGCCAGTCGCGCACCGTGCCGTCCACGCCGGAAATCGTGGTTTCAGCGACCATGCCGAGGATGCGGTCGCGCAGTTCGTGGTCGAAACCGTTCATCACCGAGATCACCGCGATCAACGCGGTCACGCCCACGGCGATGCCCAGCATCGATACCAGCGAAATGAACGAGATGAAGCGGTTGCGGCGCTTGGCGCGCGTGTAGCGCAAGCCGATGAACAGGCTCAGCGGGCGAAACATGGACGGCTCATCGGAGTTCTCGGGAGGATGCAGGGAATTGCACTGGCGGGCGGCGCAGCGTGCACCAAGCCCGCGGCGCCGACAAGCGCGACGCGGCCTCAGCGCGTGTGGGCATGCGCCGACAGCAGCATGCGCAGACGCCGGTGCTGCACCTCGTCGAGATTGTCCGGCAGCAGCCACAGCGTGACGGCATGCGGACGCGGGCCATCGCTCCAGGCGAGTCGCAGCACCAGCAATGGGCCGAACACGCGCGTGTGGCGCAACTGCGCCGGCTCGACGTCGTCACCGCGCCAGATGCGCGCGGCATCGCGACTCAGCTCGAAGCTGCGCAGCGATGGCCGCAGCAGACGCCTTGCAGCCAGGCCTGCGGCGAGCACGATCAGGACAATGCCGACGCTACGGGGCAACACGGTCAAGTCGGCCAGCGCCAATGCCAGCACAGCCAGTGACGCGATCAGCGTCAGCGCCAGCAGCAGGCTGGGCGAAGGGCGCAGATCAATGCGCAGCGCGGGCGCGGAAGTCATCGATCAGTGCCTGCCAGTCACGCCGCGGTGCCGGGCTGCGACCGCTGCACCACGCCCACAAATCCGGGTCTTGTTGTTCCAGCAGATCGGCGAAAGCCGCGCGCTGCACCGGGCTGGCGTTGGCCCACTGCGCATCCAGCCAGCCACCGAGCAGCACGTCCAGCTCGCGCATGCCGCGCCGGCAACGCCAGCGCAGGCGGCCCAGTTGCGTGGCATCCACAGGCGCCGCGCCCATTTCAGCCGCGCCGCGCGACGATGAGTTTCTTGATCTCGGCGATGGCTAGCGCCGGGTTGAGACCCTTGGGGCAGGTGCGCGTGCAGTTCATGATGGTGTGGCAGCGGTACAGGCGGAACGGGTCTTCCAGTTCATCCAGGCGCGTGCCGGTGTCCTCGTCGCGGCTGTCCACGATCCAGCGGTAGGCCTGCAGCAGAATCGCCGGACCCAGGTAACGGTCGCCGTTCCACCAGTAGCTCGGGCACGAGGTGCTGCAGCACGCGCACAGGATGCACTCGTACAAGCCATCGAGCTGCTTGCGATCCTCGGGCGATTGCAGACGCTCGCGGTCCGGCGCCGCGCTTTCGGTGCGCAACCACGGCCGTACCGCGGCGTGCTGGGCGTAGAAGTGGGTGAGGTCCGGAACCAGATCCTTGACCACCGGCATGTGCGGCAGCGGGTAGATGCTGATGTCGCCCTCGCACTCATCCAGACCCGTGGTGCAGGCCAGTGTGTTGACACCGTTGATGTTCATCGCGCAGGAACCGCAGATGCCCTCGCGGCAGGAACGGCGCAGGGTCAGCGTGGCGTCGATCTCGTTTTTGATCTTCAGCAGCGCATCCAGCACCATCGGGCAGTTGGACACGTCGAGATCGAAACTGTCCAGGCGCGGGTTGCGGCCATCGTCCGGCGTCCAGCGATAAATACGAAAGGTACGCACGTTGTTCGCGCCAGCCGGCGCGGGATGGTGCGCGCCCTTCTGTACCTTGGAGTTCTTGGGCAGGGAAAATTCGGCCATGACTGCGATTCCTTGATTGAGCGGATTGCCGGGTGTTCTCACACCCCGCCGGCGACTCAGTAGACGCGCTTTTTCGGCGGCACCACGTCCACATCCTTGCTCATCGTGTACATGTGCACCGGGCGATAGTCGAAGCGCGATTTGCCGGCGGCGTCCACCCACACCAGCGTGTGTTTCTGCCAGTTGGCGTCGTCACGATCCGGGAAATCCTCGCGCGCGTGCCCGCCACGGCTCTCGGTGCGCTGCGCGGCGGAATGCATGGTCGCCACCGCCTGGCCGAGCAGATTGGACAGCTCCAGCGTTTCCACCAGGTCCGAGTTCCACACCAGCGAGCGATCGCTGACGCCGACATCGGCAAAATTGTCGTTGACGCGACTGATGTTGGCGCAGCCTTCCTTGAGCGTCTCGCCAGTGCGAAATACCGCCGCGTCGCGCTGCATGGTGCGCTGCATGTCAACGCGCAGCTTGGCGGTGGGCGTGGTGCCCTTGGCGTGGCGCAGGCCATCGAAGCGTGCCAGCGCGGTATCCAGCACGCTGGCCGGCAGATCGGGATGCGGCGTATGCGGCTTGACGATCTCGGCACAGCGATTGGCCGCGGCGCGTCCGAACACGACCAGATCCAGCAGCGAGTTCGAGCCCAGGCGGTTGGCGCCGTGCACCGACACGCAGGCCGCCTCGCCGATGGCGAACAGGCCCGGCACCACGGCGTCGTTGTCGTCGCCTTTCCTCTGCACGACCTCGCCATGGAAGTTGGTGGGGATGCCACCCATGTTGTAGTGCACGGTCGGCAGTACCGGGATCGGCTGCCTGGTGACATCGACGCCGGAAAAGATGCGCGCGGTCTCGGCGATGCCCGGCAGGCGCTCGTGGATCACATCCTGGCCCAAGTGCATCAGGTTGAGCAGCACATGATCGTGCTCGTCGCCGACGCCCCGGCCCTCGCGGATCTCGATGGTCATGGCGCGGCTGACCACGTCACGCGAGGCCAGATCCTTGGCGCTGGGTGCGTAGCGCTCCATGAAGCGCTCGCCCTTGCTGTTGGTCAGAAAGCCGCCCTCGCCGCGCACGCCCTCGGTGATCAGACAACCCGCGCCATAGATTCCGGTGGGATGGAACTGCACGAATTCCATGTCCTGCAGCGCGAGGCCTGCGCGCAGCACCATGCCGCCGCCATCGCCGGTGCAGGTGTGCGCCGAGGTGCAGGAAAAATAGGTGCGGCCATAGCCGCCGGTGGCCAGCACCACGGCGTGCCCGCGGAACAGGTGCAGCGTGCCGTCGTTCAGATCCCAGGCCAGCACGCCGCGGCACACACCCTCGCTGTCGAATACCAGATCCAGCGCGAAGTACTCGACGAAAAACTGCGCCTGATGCTTCAGCGCCTGCTGGTACAGCGTATGCAGCATGGCGTGGCCGGTGCGGTCGGCGGCGGCGCAGGTGCGCTGCGCGGTGCCCTTGCCGTAATGCGTGGTCATGCCGCCGAACGGACGCTGATAGATCTTGCCGTCCTCGGTGCGCGAGAACGGAACACCGTAATGCTCCAGCTCGATCACCGCCGGGATGGCCTCGCGGCACATGTACTCGACGGCGTCCTGATCGGCCAGCCAGTCGGAGCCCTTGATGGTGTCGTAGAAATGAAAGCGCCAGTCGTCCTCGCCCATGTTGCCCAGCGCCGAGGCGATGCCGCCCTGCGCGGCCACGGTGTGCGAGCGCGTGGGAAACACCTTGCTGATGCACGCCGTGTTCAAACCCTTGGCGGCCATGCCAAACGTGGCGCGCAGACCCGATCCACCGGCGCCGACCACGATGACATCGAACTTGTGTTGCTGGATCTTGTAGCTTTCCATGGTCTCAGCGTCCCAAAGCGATGCGCAGCACGGCGAGCGCCGCCAGCAGCGCGGCCAGCACGGCGTAGAAGCGCGCCGCGATCTGCAGCACGACCCCAAGCCAGCGCGTGTGCACGTAATCCTCGATCACCACCTGCAGCCCAAGCTGCATGTGCCAGAACAACGCGATGATGAACACCAGCATCAGTACGGCATTGATTGGATCGGCCAGCGTCGCGTGCACTGACGTGTAATCGCCATGCAGCAGCATCAGCACCAGCGCCATGAACCACAGTCCCAGAAAAAACAGCGCCAGCGCGGTAATGCGCTGCCGCCACCAGTGGTTCACGCCCTCCTTGGCCGAACCCAGCCCGAGTGCACGCTGCAGCGGATTGCGCAGGTCATTCATGGCGCACATCCGGCCAGCACGATCCAGGCCCAGGCCAGAATCGTCAGCAGCAGCGATAGCAGCACCACGATCCAGCCATTGCGCACAAACACCGGCTTGGCAAAGCCGAAGCCGGCGTCCTGTAGCAGATGACGCACGCCATTGCACAAGTGATAGGCAAAGGCCCAGGTCCAGCCAATCAGCAATATCTGCAGCAGTGGCGCAGCCAGAAATGACCGATAGGCCGCGAAGGCCGTGCTTCCGTCCGCCAGCGTCAGCAGCCCGCCCAGCAGCAACAGCGTGCCCACTGCCAGCGCGATGCCGGTGGCGCGGTGCAGGATCGAGGAGACCATCTGCACTTGCCAGCGATAAATGCCGAGGTGCGGGGAAAGCGGGCGTCGCGTGTGATCCATGGCGGGTTCCTGGCGAGGGATCGGGGTCGGTGCTGACCGAGGAGCGATTCAAAAATCAATGCAACGACCGTTCTTCTCCCAATCACCGTAGCGCGTGGGATCAAGCGGCGCGTGCGACACGGGAGACGCTGACGATGGAGCCTGCGGCGGTGGGGGCGGGTACTTGCCGTGTAGATCGGGCTCGGGCGCAGTTGCAGGACGTGGCAGATGGGATTCAGACATAAATTTCAGATGCAAGGATATAACCTTGCTCCACCCTGGCTCAAGCTCAGACGCGAATTCCTGCGCCATCCGTGCATGCAAAACGTGTTTTCCGAAGCGCCACGCGAGGCGGCGGTTCTGCATTTGCAGGGCGCCGATGCCGAGCGTTTCGCGCACGCGCAATTCGCCTCGGACGTGCACGCGCTGGCACTGCAGCGCTGGCAATGGAGCGCATGGCTGGACGTGCAGGGTCGCGTGCGCGTTCTGCTGCAACTGGCACGCATCGCGGACACGCGCTTCCTCGCGCTGCTGCGTGGCGGTGATGCACACGCATTGGCCGCCGCACTCGGCCGTTTCCTGTTGCGCGACAAGCTGCAACTGACGGCCCAGAGGATGCGATTACTGCCCGGCGCAGCGCTCGCCATGAACGAAGCCCAGTTGCAGGAACACTCGATTACCCTCGGCATGGACACGCACAGTTGGATGCTGTGCGATGTGCAGGCCGAATCCGCGCCGGCACCCGGCATCACCGAGGATGCGCCGCGCGCAAATGTCTGGCTGCACGAACTGCGCGCCGGCTGGCCGTGGTTACCCGATGCCGCGCTGGATGCGCTGTTGCCGCCGGCACTGGGGCTGGAACATCTGGGTGCCGTGCGCTTCGACAAGGGCTGCTACCCCGGGCAGGAAATCGCCGCACGCCTGCATTTCCGCGGCGGAAACAAACGTGAGCTGGTGCGCTTGCGTGGCGCTGCGCAGGCGACCGAGGAACTGTTGCGCGCCACGCCCGAAGCGTTGCAGGTTTTGCTCATGCACCGCGATCGCGCCAACGACAGCGTCGAGATGCTCGGCGTGTTGAACACCAGCAGCGCTGCTGCAAGCGCCTACGCAGCATTGATCGTCGCGCGCTATCCGGCCTGACGCGCACCGTGCGCACTAGCGCGGCATGCGCGTCAGGCACATCCCTCGAAACTGAACGAGATCACCTGGGCACTTGCGCAAGACCCGCGCGATCCGTACATTGCACCAGCCTTTCCGGGACAGCGGCGTCATAGCCGCGGTCCTGCGCGCGGCGATCCGGAAGCTCCGCATCGCAGCGTGCATGGCCTGCACAAGGCCACCGATACGCCCGCCTGCATCACGCAGGCGTCGGGCGCGGCGCCCAAGGCGCCCCCGACATTCGGCCGCACCCGCTGGTGCTGGCCTGTACCTCATGTGCGACACCGCGACTGAACGCGGTGCCGTTGACGGAAGCCCGGGACGAGCGGGCTTCCTCCCCATGCGTGCGCCGCAATCACGGGCGCCCACCAAGGAGTCGTGCGATGAAACTCGCCTGGTTGCTGTGGATGGCATCATGGATGGCGCCCGTTGCGCCGCATCTGGCCAGCCAGACGTGTCTGGCGACCACGGTGTATCTGGAAGCCCGTGGCGAACCGCAAATCGGGCAAGCCGCGGTCGCTGAAGTTGCGCTACGCCGTCGCGAGATGGGCCTGTGGGGCAAGCACGTGTGCGAAGTGGTCACTGCGCCCAAGCAGTTCGCGCCGAGCCTGGTGCCACCAGGCACACCTCTGGACAACCTGCAATCGTGGCAACTCGCATGGAATATCGCCGGCGAGGCGCTGCACACGTGGTCGCTACCGCGCGACCGCCGCCGCTACGTCGTGCCGCACGCGATGAGCTTCTATGCCGCCGACATTCCCGCGCCATCCTGGGCCACAGGCTCGCCGCTGGCGGTGATCGGCGACCACCGTTTCTACGCGGTGAATTGAGCCACCGAGAGAGACGCCGCGCCCGGCGCAGCGTTGCGGCATGAGCGGATCACGCGGCGCGTGATCCGGCGCGCATGCGGTTCAGTGCTCGCCGCGCCAACGCGGATACACGCGACCGTCGTGGATGACCACCGCATCGCCAGGGCGCACATTCGGATATTGGCGCTGGATCAAGCTCACGTCGCGACCATCACTCATGCGCATCCAGATACGCCACGCCGGCACCTGATTGCCGTTCTGCTGCGACATGGCATTGCCTACCGCGCCACCGGCCACCGCACCGACAATCGTCGTCGCGGCACGTCCGCGTCCATGTCCCAACTGATTGCCCAACGCACCGCCGATCACCGCCCCCAGCACGGTGCCCAGCGTGCTGTCGTTCTTTTCGACGTAGACCTGCTCGATGTGCTGCACCACGCCGCAATTCGCGCACACTTGCCCTTGCGCGTAGCCCTGCGGACCGTAACCATTGCGGTAAGGCTGCTGCGCGCAACCGGCCAGACCCGCGCCCAGCGCTGCGACCATCATCAGGCTTGCCACTGTTTGCATACGCACACGCATGATCGACTCCTCGAACACTTGGCCGGGGTATCGCAGCCTGCGCGCGCCGTGCGCGCCTACCGTCCCCTCGCCGGATTGCAGCAATGCCTGACTGAACCCGGGCTTAGAGGATGACATGCGTGGCGCCCTGTCGCACCTGTCGCGCATGTCCACCACGTCGCGGCACGTATGGCCGTGCAAAGTGTCTTATCGTCGTGCCATGCCGCGCCTGATCGACAGCCACAGCCATCTTGATGCCCGCGAATTCGACGCCGATCGCGCGCACGTGCTGACGCGCGCCACCGCCGCCGGGGTGATCGCGCAGATCGTGCCGGCAATCACCGCCGCGAGCTGGCCCGCTCTGTCCACGCTGTGTGCCGCGCAGCCGTCGCTGCATCCGGCCTATGGCTTGCACCCGATGTTTCTCGCCGCGCACGAACCACGGCATCTGGATGCGCTCGAAGTGCTGCTCGCCAGTGGCGCGCATGGCGTGGCGGTGGGCGAATGCGGACTGGACTATTTCATGCCCGATCTCGACCGCGCACGACAGCAGTTTTTTTTCGATGCGCAACTGGCCCTTGCCGCGCAGTGCAATCTGCCGATGATCGTGCATGCACGCCGCGCGCTGGATGCCGTGCTCGCCGGCCTGCGCCGCCACCCCGGCCTGCGCGGCGTGGTGCACAGCTTCTCCGGCAGCGCGCAGCAAGCGGCGCAACTGTGGGATCGCGGCTTCATGCTCGGCATCGGTGGCCCGGTGACTTACGGCCGCGCGCAGCGTCTGCGTGGCATCGTCGCGCGCATGCCGCTGCAGTACCTGCTGCTGGAAACCGACAGCCCCGATCAACCCGACAGCGACTGGCGCGGACAGCGCAATGAACCGGCGCGCCTGCCGCGTATCCTTGAGGAAATCGCCGCGCTGCGCGGGCAAGATCCGGAAGAACTCGCCGCCGCCACGCGTGACAACGCCTGCCGTCTGTTCGGCTTGTCCGGCGATCTGCGCTGAGTACCGTACTTGACGACACATCAACACAACGTTGAAAATTACTTCACGAGTGAAATTTAGGCCGGTGAATCAATGGCGCTGCTCACCGAATTCTCTGCCATCCGCAGTGGCATTGAACGTGTCGCCGGACGCGGCGTCGACCTGCCCACCAACGAGGTGATGCTGACGCGCAAGCTCAAGCATCTGGGCGCCGCGATGACGCTGCATCTGCAGCGCCTGCTGCAGCCGCACGGTCTGGTCGAGGCCGATTTCATCGCGTTGATGCAATTGTTCGGCAGCCCCGGCATGAGCGCCTCGCCCGGCGAGCTGTGCGGCCTGACCGCGCAGCGTCCGACCAACATGACGCGCATCGCGGATGCGCTGGTGCGCAAGAGATTGGCAACGCGCGCGACCGACGCGGACGACCGGCGCCGCGTGGTCCTGCGCATCACCGCGCGCGGCGAGCGTCTCGCGCGCACCTTGTTGCCGCAATTGAGTGCCGAGATCCAAGGCGCGTTCGCCGCGTTGAGCGCACGCGACAAGCGCCAGCTCGATCGCCTGCTGCAGCGGTTGGCTGCATCGCTCGACGCCCACACCGAGGAATTCGATCCATGAGCCGACCTCGCACCATCACCGTGATCGTGCTAAGCGGCTTGCTGGCCGGTTGCGCCGGTCTGCCGCCGCAACCACCGCCGCCGCCCGCGCTGCGCGGCGATGCACCGCTGCAGGGTTTGCCGAGTGACGCGCAGACCCCTTGGCCGGCGGCGGATTGGTGGCGCAGCTTCGGCGATGCGCAGTTGGACACCTTGATGCGGCAAGCGCTGCACAGCTCGCCCAACCTCGCCGGGGCGCGTGCGCGCGTGCGCGCCGCCGAAGCGCTGGCCGGTCTCAGCGCCGCCGCACGGCGCCCACGCATCGGCGCCAGCGTTGACCTGACGCGCCAGCGCCTGAGCGAAAACGGGCTGATCCCGCCGCGCTTTCTCGGTTTCACCTGGTACACGCAAAGCGACCTCGGTGCGCAGCTCGATTACAGCTTCGATTTCTGGGGCAAGCAGCGCGCGCAGCTCGCCAGTAGCATCGATGAAGTGCGCGCCGCGCGCGCCGAGGCGCAGGCCGTGCGTCTGGGCTTGTCCACGGCCATCGCGACTGCCTACTTCGCCTGGCAAACCGAGCAGGCGCAACTGCGCGACGCCGATGCGCTGGTGCAGTTGCAACAACAACTGCGCGAACTCAGCGCCGCGCGCGTACGCCAGGGTCTCGACCCGGAGGATCTCAGCGCCGGCGCGCGGCTGCGTTTGGCGCAGGCCAACAGCCAGCGCGAAGAATTTGCTGGCATCGTGCGGACGCAGCGCGCCGTGCTGGCGGCGCTGGTCGGTGTGGCACCGGCGCAATTGCCGCCGCTGCTGCCGCGTCCGTTGCCCGCGGTCAGCGCGGCATTGCCGGATGATGCGCGCCTGCAATTACTGGCGCGGCGCCCGGATCTGGTCGCGTTGCGCTGGCGGGTCGAGGCCATGGGCGAGCAGGTGCGCGCCGCACGCGCCAACTTCCTGCCCAATCTCAGCCTCAGCGCGATGGCCGGATTTTCCAGCATCGATACCAGCAAGGCGCTGGCACTGGGCAGTCGCGTATTCGATGTCGGCCCCGCGCTGAGTCTGCCATTGTTCGACGACGGCGCGCTCAAGGCGCGCTACGGCTACAGCGTGGCGCAACTCGATGGCGCCGCCGCGCGCTACAACCAGGCCGTGCTCGATGCCGCGCGCGAAGTGGGCGTGGCGGTGCTCGATATGCAGCGCCTTGCTGCGCAGCGCGCCAGCCAGGAGCAGGTGCTGGCAGCAAGCGCCCAGTTGTCACGACAAGCGGCGGCACGGCTGCACCAGGGATTGACCGACGCCATGCCCACACTGGCCAGCGAGGCCGCGCTGATCGCACAACGCGCCACGCTGACCGTGCTGCACGGCCAGCAACTCGGCGCCGAGATCGCGCTGATCCAGGCCCTCGGCGGCGGCTATCAGGATGCCACCGCACCCACTACGCCACCCGCCAAAACCACGCCCGCCCACGCACCGGATTCGACGCCATGAGCGCAGCCAGCAACCCACCCACCGGCGCCACTTCTGCGCCTGACAACAGTCGCCGTCGCGGCATGCTGCTGACACTGGCCAGCGTGTTTGTGCTGGGCGGGCTGATCTGGCTGGCGCTGTGGTACTTCGTGTTTTCGCTGCGCGTGACCACCAACGATGCCTACGTGCATGGCAACCAGGTCAACGTGGCCGCGGCGGTGCCGGGCACGATCGTGGCGGTGCTGGCCGACGACACCCAGATGGTGCGCGCCGGACAGCCCTTGCTGAAACTTGACCCCACCGATGCCGAGTTGAATCTGGCCAGCGCGCGGCATGCGCTGCAGCAGGCGGTGCGCGGCGTTGCCGCGCAGTTCGCGCAAAGCGCCCAGGCCGAGGCCGAAGTGGCCGCGCGCGAGGCGCAATTGACACAAGCCGAGGACACGCTGCGGCGCAGTGCCCCGCTGCTGCACGAGCGCGCCGTCTCCGCCGAACAAGTCACCCAACTGCGCAATGCCGTGGCCGCCGCGCGCGCCGCGCTGCGCGCCGCCGAACAGCGGGTGGCCGCCGCGCGCGCTGGCGTGCAGGGCGCGGACATCGCGCGCAACCCGGCCGTGCTGCGCGCGCGTGATGCCTTTCGCGCCGCGTGGATCAATCTCCAACGTCACGTCGTGTTGGCGCCGGTCAGCGGCTATCTCGCACAGCGCACAGCGCAGCTCGGCCAGCGCATCCGGCCCGGTCAACCGCTGATGCAGGTGATTCCGCTGAGCCACCTGTGGGTCGACGCCAACTTCAAGGAAACCCAGTTGGCCGCCATGCGTATCGGCCAACCCGCCACGCTGACCAGCGATTTGTACGGCAGCGGCGTGGTATTTCACGGCAAGGTCGTGGGCCTGGGCGCGGGCACCGGCTCGGTGTTCGCGCTGCTGCCGCCGCAGAACGCCTCGGGCAACTGGATCAAGGTGGTGCAGCGCCTGCCGGTGCGCATCTCGATCGATTCCGCCGATCTGGTCAAGCATCCGCTGCGCCTCGGCCTGTCAATGAACGTCGATGTTGATATCCGCGATCACCACGGCCAGGTGCTAGCGCAGCAACCTGCTGATCAGCCCGCCGCAGTGACCACGGTCTATGCGCAGGAGCTGGCGGGCGCCGATGTCGCCGCCGCGCGGATCATCGCCAGCACCGAGGCCGCGGCCACCACGGCTGCGCACGGCAAGCGCCGGTCATGAGTGCAGCGCAGGACGCGCCGCCCGACCCGTACGGCACGCCGCTGCAGGGTACGCCACTGGTGATCATGACCGCGGCGATCGCCTTCGCCACATTCATGGAGGTGCTGGACCTGACCATCGTCAACGTGTCGGTGCCGACGATCGCCGGCGCGCTCGGCGTCAGTCCCGAGGAAGGCACCTGGGCGATCAGTTCCTACGCGCTGGCCAGCGCGATCATGCAGCCGCTGACCGGCTGGATCGCGCGGCGCTTCGGCGAGGTGCGCACATTCACCACATCGGTGCTGTTGTTCGTTGTGTTCTCGGCGTTGTGCGGTCTTTCCACCAGCATGCCGATGCTGGTGTTCTTCCGCTTGATGCAGGGCATGGTCTCGGGGCCGATGGTACCGCTGTCGCTGACCTTGCTGTTCAGCATTTATCCGCGCGAGAAGCAGGGCCTGGCGCTGGGTCTGTGGGCGATGACCGTGGTGATCGCGCCGATCTTCGGCCCGGTGCTGGGCGGCTATATCACCGACAACCTGCACTGGTCATGGATTTTCCTGATCAACATTCCGGTCGGGCTGGCCGCCGGGCTGCTGACCCTGACACTGATGCGCGGGCGCGAGTCGAAAACCTTCAAGGTGCCGATCGACATCGTTGGCCTGGTGTTGCTGGCCGCCGGCGTGGGCTCGCTGCAATTCATGCTCGACAATGGCAACAACATGGACTGGTTCGCGTCACCGCTGATCCTCACGCTGGGGCTGACCGCGCTGGTGTGCCTCAGTTTCCTGATCGTCTGGGAACTCACCGACCGGCACCCAGTGGTCGATCTGCGCCTGTTCAAGTACCGCAACTTCACCATCGGCGTACTCGCGCTGACCGTGGGCATGTTCTGCTTCTTCGGCATCAACGTGGTGTATCCACTGTGGCTGCAAACCACGCTGGGCTACACCGCGGAATGGGCCGGGCTGGCCACCGCGCCGGTCGGCCTGCTGGCGGTGGTGCTGTCGCCGCTGGTGGGCAAAAACCTGCACCGCATGGACCTGCGCATGGCGGTGAGTTTCGCGTTCATCGTGTTCGCGTGGACCTCGTTCTGGTTCGCCGGTTTCAGTACCGGCTCCACGTTCTGGCAACTGGTCGAGCCGCGCCTCGTACAGGGCATCGCGATCGCGTTCTTCTTCATTCCGCTCAACCAGATCATCATCGCCGGACTGCGCCCGGACCAGATCGCCTCGGCCTCGGGCCTGGCCAATTTCTTCCGCACCCTCGCCTCCAGCGTATCCACGGCGGTCACGGTGACGCTGTGGCAGCACCGCGCCGAATACCACCACGCGGTGCTGGCCGAGCACGTCAGCCTGGGCAATCCCGGCGCGGTGGATTACATCGACAAGGTGCACGCGCTGGGCCTGCACGGATCACCCGGTTTCGGTCTGATCGACACGATCGTCAACAAGGACGCCTACACGCTGGCGGTCAATGACGTGTTCTGGTTGTTCGGCTGGCTGTTCATCGTCATCATCCCGCTGATCTGGCTGTCCAGGCCGCCGTTCAACACCGCGGCGGGCACGGGCATGCAGGTTTAGCTGAAAATGGAAGCGGGAAGTGGGTATGTGCTCAATGGCACACGCGCACGCTTTTCCAACTTCCAACTTTCTACTCCCGACTCAACCGCAGCAACAACTCCAGCGCTTTGCCTGCGGCGACGAAACCGAACGTGCCGGTCACATGCGCGACCGCACCGAGACCGCCGCCACAATCGAGACTGCCGTTCGCGCCTGCGCACACGGCGGAGTCGTCCGGCGGGCGGCGCACGTTCTCCATCGAGTACACGGCGGCGATGCCGAAGTAGCGCTCGGGGTTGCGCGGAAAGCCATGCTGCTGGCGCAGACGTTTGCGCACCAGGGCCAGCAGCGCGTCGTGCTCGGTGCGCGAGAGATCGCGTACCTGCACCCGCGCCGCATCGATGCGCCCTCCCGCCGAGCCCACCGTGACCACCGGCTGCTGGCGGCGTCGACAATGCGCGATCAGGGCAACTTTCACCGCCAGGGCATCGCAGGCATCCAGCACCAGATCGCAATCGGCCAGCAGATCCATGCGCTCGACGGTAAGAAAATGTTGCACCAGTTGCAGGTGCAGCGCGGGGTTGATCGCGCACAACCGCTCGCCCAGCACCACTACCTTGGGCTTGCCGTAGTTGCCGTCCAGCGCGTGCGACTGACGGTTCGTGTTGCTGATGCACACCTCGTCGGCGTCGATCAGGCGCAAGCTGCCGACGCCGCTGCGCGCCAGCGCCTCGGCAGCCCACGAGCCGACGCCGCCGACGCCGACCACGGCGACACGCATGGCGGCCAAGCGCCGCAAGGCCGCTGCGCCATACAGGCGGGCGACGCCGGCAAAGCGTGGATCAGGCGTAGGCATGGGCGGGCGAGGCTAGCAGCGTCGCAGCACCATGCAAAGTCGTGCGGCACACGCAAACCCGGCGCAAGGTTCGGGCGGCTATGCTTGCGCATCGACACCACGACACACGGGAGATTGCATGCGCTACGCGCTCGTCCTGATCCTCGGCATCGCCATCGGCGCCCTGGCGATGAGCCAGGTCGGCAAGGTCCTGGCCGCGCGCGATGCCTATCCGCGCGGCGTGATGGCGGTGATGCAGCAGCATTACGACGCGCTGCGCCACAACCTCGACGGTGGCGCGTGCAAGGCTGCGAATAACCAGAACGATCTGGCCTGGGTGGCGCGCATGAGTACGCAGATCAACCCGGCGCTCAATCCGGACGCCGCCGACCTACGCTTCGACACCTACGTGCGCAAGCTCGACGTGCGCATCGCCGCGGCGCAGACGATCGCACCGGCCGACTGCCCTGCGCTGCGCATGGCGGCGCAGCACATCGGCGCCGCCTGCAGCGCCTGCCACGAGATTTACCGCTGAGGCTACAGCCGCACCTTGCCGCGCAGCACATCGGCGAACATGCGCCAGTCGCCGATGAGGCTGTACCACGGATGCTGAAACGTTGCCGGGCGATTCTTCTCGAAGAAGAAGTGTCCGACCCAGGCAAACCCGTATCCCACGACAGGCAGCAACAGCAGCCACCACGCATCGCGCGTCAGCAACGCAATCAACAACAGCAAAAGCACGATGCAACTGCCGATGAAATGCAGTCGTCGGCACGCGTTATTGCGATGTTCGCCCAGATAAAACGGATAGAACTTGGCAAAACTGCTGAAACGCGCCATGCACGGCCTCGACGGTGTGAATCAGTGCGAAACACACCCTAGCGCGACCGGAACCGCATCGCCACACGCGGGTCCATAGCGGCATTCATTGGCCGTCGAGGAGCACATCATGCAACGTACCCTGTTGTTCGTGGCGCTGGCCGCTGCCGCCGCCACCGCGAGCGCCGCCAATCTTCCCGCCATCCTGTCCGGCAGCGACTGGGCAGCCATCAACCAGCCGCCGGCAAGGCTGATGCGCGCGCTGCGTGGTGACCACAATCTGGATTGCCGACTCGAGCGCTACGCCGGCGGCAGCACGCTGGACTGCGTGGCACGCCAGCCGCTCCACGTGCTCGGCCTGGGCGTGGAGGAGTTTTATCTGCTGCACAACGCCAATGGCGAGCGCATGCTCAAGCTGGTCTCACCGGCCGGCGTGGACGCGGTCCGCCAGGCCGTGCAAGCACACTTCCCGCAGGCCAGCCTGGTTGCCACCGGCGCCATGCAATGGAAAGCTGACCTGGGCGCCAAGCACGAGCTCCAGGTGAGCCAGCGCAACGACCTCGCCGGCGAACTCGCCTACGTGCATTGGGCGCCGCTGGCAGCCAGTGCGCGCAAGGCCGGTGCCAGCATGGACACCGGCGTGCTCGAGGGCATGATCCGCGCACGCGGACACGATCCTCTGCGCGTCTGCGCAGTCAACGCCGAAACCGGCCCCAGCCGCTGTGTCGCCGTGCCGGTCGGCAGCAATCACTACCGCATCGCAGGGCTGCATGCCGGCAGCTACTTCGCCATCGGCTACGGCAGCCACGGCAATTGGCATCCAGCCCACGCGCATCAATGGTCAAACTGCAAACCCACACCCAGCAACGACTGCACCAACGGCATTCTCAAAGCGCTGCGCGTCAATCCCGGCGAGGTAGTGCATGCCGGGCTCAACCATGCCTTCACGCAACTGCCCGCTGCGCTGAGCCAGGCACCGATTGGCGCCTGAGAAATTGGGCACATACACGACAACCACCAATTCGCCGGCCAGGATCGCCAAGATCGTGCTGGCGGCCTGTGATCCGCAAATGCTGCGTGGATGCCACAGGCATGCTCCGAAGGTTGTCGCCGCGGCGCGCAGCTCACCAGGCGCGCAGATATTGTCGCGGCGGCGTGAGCGTGACGCCCAGCGCCTGCGCGGCGCGGCACGGGAAATACGGATCGCGCAACAATTCGCGCGCCAGCAGGATCACATCGGCCTGCCGCGTGGCGAGGATGGTCTCGGCCTGTTGCGCATCGGTGATCATGCCCACCGCGCCGGTGGCGATGCCGGCTTCGGCGCGAATACGCGCGGCAAATTCAACCTGATAACCCGGCCCGGGCGCGATCTGCTGCTGCATATCGAGCCCGCCCGAGGACACGTCGATCAGATCCACGCCCAGCTCGCGCAACTGGCGGCACAGCACGATGCTTTGCTCGATGTCCCAGCCACCGGCCACCCAATCGCTGGCCGAGATACGCACCCATAGCGGCTTGTGCGCCGGCCACGCGGCGCGTGTCGCGGCGGTCACCTCCAGCAGCAGGCGGATACGGTTCTCGAAGCTGCCGCCGTAGCGGTCCTCGCGCTGGTTGCTCAGCGGCGACAGGAATTGGTGCAGTAGATAACCGTGTGCGGCGTGCAGCTCGATCAGGCCGAAGCCCGCGGCGTCGGCACGCCGTGCCGCAGCCACGAACTGCCGCACCAGCGCGGCGATGTCCGCCGTGGTCAGCGCGCGCGGCTGGCGATAATCCGATCGGAATGCCAGGGCAATGGGCGCCAGCGGCTGCCAGCCGCCGTCGGCATCGCCCACGCCCTTGCCACCGTTCCAGGGCGCGGCGGTGCTGGCCTTGCGCCCGGCATGCGCCAACTGCATCGCCGGAATGGCGCCCTGCGCGCTGATGAATGCCGCGATGCGCGCCCACGCATGCTGTTGCGCAGCGTTCCAGATGCCGGTGTCATCCGGCGAGATGCGGCCTTCCGGAGCGACCGCCGTGGCCTCGGTGAACACCACCGCAGCGCCACCCACGGCGCGCGTACCCAGATGCACGAAATGCCAATCGTCCGGTACGCCATCGCGCGCCGAGTACTGGCACATCGGCGAGACCACGATGCGGTTGCGCAGGCGCGTCTCGCGCTGCTGAAAACTGGAAAACAAATGCATGCAAGTTCCTCGGTCAATGTGCGAAACGAGCGGGCCACCAGCGCGACTTTCAAGCCAACCTACGCGGTGTGACCCCCGATGACAAAACGAATGCGAGAGCAATGCGCAAGTATCGCAGTCCGATCCGGACGACGGCGCGGCGACCGTTGCCACGGCCGAAACGCAGCATTCACGCCAGCCGCGTGGCCCACGCGGCGATTGCTCGCGCCACCGGTTGCGGCGCCTGCATCCAGCCGAAGTGGCCGACCGAGTGCGTGCCGAAATCCGCAGCATCAAGCTGGACCTGCTCGCGCGGCGCGTTGGGCAGCTTGGCCAGCAGGTGATCGATCGCCGCCTGCGGCACCAACCGATCATCGCGTGCATGCAGCACCAGCACGGGCTGGCGCACGTCCACCAGCGCGGCTTCGGCAGCTTTGGCCTGGCCCGCGATGCAGTAACGCCCGCTACGCGCGCTGTGTGTCCAGTCGCGGATCACACCGCGCGATTCGTTGCCGCCGAAGCCGAGATGCCGCCCCGGATAGTAGCCCCACGCGCCGGCGACAAGAGGTGCCAACGTGAATGCCGCACGCAGCGGCCAGCGCAGCGGCCAGCGAAAGTTGCGCCAGTACGGGGTGCCGCTGCCGATCAGCGCCAGACCCCCGATCGGCGCGGGAACCTGACTGATGAATAACAGTGCGAGTTGCCCGCCGAGGCTGTGCCCGCCCAACAGCCAGCTCAAGCCGGGGGTCGCCGCGCGCGCCGCATCGAAGCTGGTGCCGATGTCGCGCAGCAACTCGCGATAACCCCAATTCCGCGCACGAGCGGCGCGCAGCGAACTGCTGCCGATGCCGCGCCACTCGTGCACGGCGCAGGCGATGCCCTGCTCCCCGCAATGTACGGCCAAGGGTGCATAGTGCCGTGCCGCGACACCCATGGCTGGAAGCCACAGCAAGCCGCACTGCGCGCCGTCCGGCAGCACCAGGCCGATTTGTGCTGTCGCGCCATCCGCGGCCCGCACCGGGATCAGCCTGGGCGCGCTGGACAGCGTGATCGTCGTCATGATTTCCTGATCTGATGGCATGGGTAAATTCCAATCGGGTTGTCGCGGCACATGCCTTGCTTGATTCAACCGCACGCACCGCGCAGAGAATGTTTATTCTGATGCCGCACTCCAATTCAAGCTGGATTTTTCTGGGCGTGCTCATGGCGCTGGGGCTGCTGTGCGCGCTGGCGCCACCTGCGCGCGCGACGCAAGTGATCCTGCGTGGCGCCTGGATGATGGCACCCGCACGGTCAAGCGCGTCGCAGCCGCCCGATGCCGTCGCTACGCAAGCATTGCGGGTATTCAACACCCACGGACTGGTGCATCTACCGCGCGGCTCCCATGGCACCTGGGTACGCCTGTTGCCAGCGGTGGGTACGTGGCCCGCGGGCCAATGGATGCTGGTGATCGATCAACCCGGGCTGGGCGTGGTCGATCTGCACGCGCTGGGTCAGGCGCCGCAGCGGCAGGCGCTGGAGGATCTGGATCAAGGCGCACTGCATACGCCCGGGCAGTTGGCCTTTCGCCTCGAAAATCTGCGCGGCGACGCGCCGCTGTGGCTGTTTTTCCAGCCCAACCCATGGCTGGGCAGCTCCATGCATTTCGCGCTGCGCACGCCGCAGGCGTGGGCACAGCAAGCCAATGGCTGGCTGGCTTTTGTCAGCAGCGCGCTCACCGTGCTGGTGGTGATGAGCCTGATGGGCCTTTGGTTTGGCATGCTGCTGCGCGATCGCGCCTATCTGCTCTACGCCGTGTACGTGCTGGCCTATGCGTTGCTGAGCGCGGTCAGCATGGGCTATGCGTTTCATCCCCTGCAACTTGGCTTGGTGGCGCGGGATCCGGCCATGGTCGCGCGCGTGGCGGGCGGGATCGCGGGTGCCGCGAGCATCCTGTTCGCCGCGCGCTTTGCCGATCTGTACCGCCACCTGCCCTGGTCGCGCCGGCTGGTGCAGGTATTAGCAGGACTGTTCATCGCCATCGTGCTGCTCAGTTTGGCGCCGTGGGCGGCGCCACGCGCGCTTGGCGGCTGGCTGCAGAATCCGGTCGTAGTACTGGCCGGCCCGAGCGTGCTGATCCTGCTGATTCTCGCCTGGTCACGCGGCAGCCGTTATGCGGGATTTTTTCTGCTGGGCTGGTCGCCATTGGTTGTGCTCACGGTGTGCGACAGCCTGCAATCGTTCGATCTACTGCAATCATGGATGTGGTTGCAGCGCGCCAGTTTGGCTGCAGCGGCGTTTGAGGCACTGGTGCTGATCGCCGGTCTCGCCGACCGCACGCTGGCCGCACGTCGTGACCATCGTCAGGCCCTGCACAGGGCCGAGATCGATGCCCTGACTGGCACGCTCAACCGCGGTGCGCTGCTGACGCGTCTGCAGGAAATGCTGGAGTTGGAGAGCGGGCCGCTGAGCGTGCTGTTCGTCGATCTCGATCATTTCAAGCGCCTCAACGACCACGCCGGACATCAGGCTGGGGATCAGGCGCTGGTTGCCCTGGTGCGCACGATGCGCCTGGAACTGCGTGAGGACGATCTGCTTGGCCGCTATGGCGGCGAGGAATTCATGGTGCTGCTGCCGGGCCAGAGCCTGTCGCAGGCGCTGGGCGTGGCCGAGCGCCTGCTGCAGGCGGTGCGGCTACGGCGCCTCGCCATCAGCGCCGATCTGCCCGGCCTGACCGTGAGCATTGGTGCGGCCGAGGCGCAGCCAGGCGAATCCTTGCCGCGACTGCTCGGGCGCGCCGATCAGGCGATGTATGCGGCCAAGCACAATGGCCGTGATCAGGTGCAGGCTGACCCGCTGCCGCAGCGTCAACCGCTGCAAGGCTGAGCTACACAAGCCACGCAAGCTGCGGCGAAGTACCCGCAAAGCGGGCGAGGGGGCGATGGTAACGACCATCGCTCGCCTCCCACACCCGGCATGCGGGTCCGCACCGGGCGGTTCGAGTGGTTGGGGTTACGAGAGTCGGGGCACGCCCAGTCGGTCAACGTAACGGCTCGGCAGGGTGCGGTTGAACCGTTACCTGCGCGGCCCAGTTGCGCCGTGCGCGGCTCGCGCGTGCGCAACGAGCAGCGGATTTCCCGGCCCAGCGCGTGGCGCTGGGCGCGGGGAACGCGCAGGCGGAAATGGAAAACGCCCGACGGTGCGAGCGTCAAATAGTGCGGCAATCGCATCGGTTGTGCCCCGATGTGTGCCCCGACGCTTGGTTCTAACCTGTTGTTTTTACTGGCATGGCGGAGAGAGAGGGATTCGAACCCTCGATAGAGCTTTTGACCCTATACTCCCTTAGCAGGGGAGCCCCTTCGGCCTCTCGGGCATCTCTCCACGTCGCGTTGGCCTGCCGAACACGCGGGCATCGCATCGGCCAAGCGCGCAAGGATAGCGGTTTGCCGCTGCGCGCGAAACCCTTGATGCGCGCACGCTTACTCGCTCTTGGGCTCCAAACCCTCGGCCTGCTCGGCCTTGATGCGCTGGTAAATTTCCTCGCGGTGCACCGCGATGGTCTTGGGGGCATTGATGCCCAAGCGCACCTGATTGCCTTTGACCCCGAGCACGGTGACGGTCACTTCGTCACCGATCATCAGGGTTTCGCCGACCCGGCGGGTCAGTATCAACATGTTAGGGCTCCAATTTATCGTCGATGCTGTGGACTCCACCCTCACCCAAGCCTCGTCCACAAACATCTCGTGCGGTCACTGATACGTGCCGCTGCTGGTTTTGACGCGCGTCCCCGCAAGGCAACTCCCACGCGCGTCGACGCATACTAGCCGACGATTCCGCGTCGGGGCAACGCGCGCGTACGCGGTGTGAAAGGTGTGCCTCGCGCTGACTGCTTGCAGCTCAGGTGCCAGGGGCAAGTTGCGCGCCGACCCACGCGGCCACACCGCTCAACGCTCGATCCAGTTCGGGGCCGGCATTGCCGCCGCCCTGCGCCATGTCCGCGCGTCCGCCGCCCTTGCCGCCGATCTGGCGCGCGACGTGCGCCACCAGATCGCCGGCCTTGAGCCGCGCCTGCGCCACGCCCTGCACGCCGGCCACGAGGCTGGCCTTGCCCTCGGCAGTGGCGGCCAGCAGCACCGCGCAATCACCGAGCGACCGCTTGAGCCGGTCGAGCGCCTCGCGCAAGCCCTTGGCATCGAGCCCGTCGATGCGCGCAGCAAGCACACGGATGCCCGCGATGGTTTGTGCCTGCGCCAGCAAGTCCTCGAGCGCGGCACCGGCGGCCTTGGCCTTCAGCCCGTCGATCTCGCGCTCTAGCTTGCGCTGGCGTTCCAGCAATGCCTCGAGGCGCGCGGTCACCTCGCCCTGCGCGCTGCCCAGCAGTTGCGCCACGGCGTCCAGACGCTGCTGTTCCTGTTCGACCCAGGCCAGCGCCGCGGCGCCCGTGAGCGCCTCGATACGGCGCACGCCGGCGGCAACGCCGGTTTCGGCGATGATTTTGAACAAACCGATGTCGCCGGTACGCGCCACGTGCGTGCCGCCGCACAGTTCGGTGGACGCCTCGCCCATGCGCAGCACGCGCACCTCGTCGCCGTATTTCTCGCCGAACAGGGCGATGGCGCCGAAATCCAGCGCGTCCTGGTAGGCCATGTGCCGCACTTCGGTCGCGTGGTTGGCGCGGATCGCGGCGTTGACGCGGGTTTCGATCTCGGCGCGCTGCGCGGCGTTCAGCGGCGCGGTGTGCGAGTAATCAAAGCGCAGACGCTCGGGCGCCACCAGCGAGCCTTTCTGCTGCACGTGCGTGCCCAGCACCGCGCGCAGCGCGGCGTGCAGCAAATGCGTGGCGGAATGATTGAGCACGATGGCCTGACGTCGCGCCGCATCGACCGCGGCGTGCACGCTGTCGCCCAGCTTCAACGGTGCGCGGCCCTGCCAGTGCCCGCCATGGCCGTGAAAACTGCCGCCGAGCTTGAGCGTCTGCTCGACCGCGAAGTGACCGCTAGCGTTATCGAGCACGCCGCTGTCGCCCACTTGGCCGCCGGACTCGGCATAGAACGGCGTGCGCTCAAGGATCACCGTAGCGGCCTCGCCAGGTGCAAGCTGCGTCAGCGCCACGCCCGCGCGCACGATGCCGACCACACGACAAGCCGTCGCTTCCAGTGTCTCGTAGCCGAGAAAAACCGTCGGCGCCAGCGTGCTGACCAACTCGGCCGGAAGCTGCCCCTTGGCCTCGAACTGGCTGGCGGCGCGCGCGCGTTCGCGCTGCGCGTTCATGGCCTGCTCGAAACCGGCCATGTCCACACCCAGACCGCGCTCGCGCGCGATGTCGGCGGTGAGATCGACCGGAAAGCCGTAGGTGTCGTAGAGCCGGAAAGCATCGATACCCGCAATCCGGCCGTGCTCGGCGCGTGCGGCGACATCCTCGAACACCTTCATGCCGTGCTCCAGCGTTTCTCCGAAGCGCTGCTCCTCGGCACGCAGGGCCTGCTCGACCACGGCCTGTTTCTGCGCCAGTTCCGGGTAGGCGCTGCCCATCTCGGCGACCAGCGGGGCGACCATCTTCCAGAAAAAATCACCGCGCACGCCCAGCATCCAGCCATGGCGCAGGGCGCGGCGGATGATCCGGCGCAGCACGTAGCCGCGACCCTCGTTGGACGGCAACACGCCGTCGACGATCAGAAACGCGCAGGCGCGGATATGGTCGGCGATCACGCGCAGCGATTTGTTCTCGAGATCGTTCGTCGAGGTCAGTTCGGCCGCGGTGCGGACCAGATGCTGGAACAGGTCGATCTCGTAGTTGGAGTGCTTGTGCTGCAGCACCGCGGCCAGACGCTCCAGGCCCATGCCGGTGTCCACGCAGGGCGCGGGCAGCGGCGCCAGCGTGCCGTCGGCGGCGCGGTCGAACTGCATGAACACCAGGTTCCAGATCTCGATGTAGCGGTCGCCGTCTGCATCGGGCGAGCCGGGCGGGCCGCCGGCCACATCGGAGCCGTGGTCGTAGAAGATCTCGGTGCAGGGGCCGCAGGGGCCGGTGTCGGCCATCTGCCAGAAATTGTCCGAGGCGAAAGACGCGCCCTTGTTGTCGCCGATGCGCACGATGCGCGCGGCCGGCACGCCGATCTGCTGGTGCCAGATCGCGTAAGCCTCGTCGTCGTTGTGATAGACGGTCACCCACAGACGCTCCGGCGGCAGACCGAATTCGCGGGTGAGCAATTCCCAGGCCCAGGCGATGGCTTCCTTCTTGAAGTAGTCGCCGAACGACCAGTTGCCCAGCATCTCGAAGAAGGTGTGATGGCGCGCGGTGTAGCCCACCGCATCCAGATCGTTGTGCTTGCCGCCGGCGCGCAGGCAGCGCTGCACATCGGCCGCGCGCACGTAGCCCGGCTTCTCGCTGCCGAGGAATACGTTCTTGAACTGCACCATGCCCGAGTTGGTGAACAGCAGGGTCGGATCGTTGCCCGGCACCAGCGTGGCGGAGGGCACGATGCTGTGCCCGCGCGCGCGGAAGAACTCGAGGAAGCGGCTGCGGATTTCGGCGGTTTTCATGCGCGGCAAGTGAGCTCTGGGGCACGCCCCGAGTATGCGGCCCGGCGCGCGGGAATCAATCGTCGCCTGCGGCCGCCTCGTCGAGTTCGGTGCGGGTCGCCGATCTTACCGTGGCCGCATCGAATCCGCGTCGCAGCAGGAACTGCGCCGCGCGCGCGCGGCCATCCGGCGTGTGCAGGCTGGCGCCGTAGCGACGTCGCAGCAGATCGCTGGCGGATTGCGCCCAATCCTGATCCAGACTGTCCGTCGCCGCCTGCGCACGCTGGCGCGCGATGCCCTGCGCGGCCAGCTCCATACGAATGCGGCGCGGGCCATAGCCCTGCGCGGCACGACCACGCGCCAGCATCTCGGCATAACGCGCATCCGATTGATAGTCTTGCGCGCTGAGCGCATCGAGCGCGGCTTCGGCTTCGGCGGAATCGTGGCCGCGCGCGGCGAGGCGCTGGCGCAGCTCGCGCTGCGAATACTCGCGCCGCGCCAGCAGATCAATGCCGCGCTGGTAGGCGCTGCGCGGCGGCGTGGTGGTTTTCTTGCGCATCGGCTGGCGCTGCCCGCGCCGCGCCCGGCCACAAGACCAGGCGCGGCGCGACGGATCAAGCCTCGGCGGTCTCGGCGTTGCCCTTGGCGGCGGGCTGCGGCAGCAGGCGCACGCGCAGCTCGGCTTCGAGCTCGGCGGCGATCTCCGGGTGCTCCTTGAGATACAGGCGCACGTTGTCCTTGCCCTGACCGATGCGCTCGCCCTTGTAGCTGTACCAGGCGCCGGACTTGTCGATGAGATTGGCGGTGACGCCCATCTCGATGATTTCACCGGCGCGCGAGATGCCCTCGCCGTAGAGGATCTCGAACTCGGCCTGACGGAACGGCGGCGCGACCTTGTTCTTGACCACCTTGACGCGCGTTTCCGAGCCGATCACCTCCTCGCCGCGCTTGACCGCGCCGATGCGGCGGATATCCAGGCGCACCGAGGCGTAGAACTTCAGCGCGTTGCCGCCCGTGGTGGTTTCCGGGCTGCCGAACATCACCCCGATCTTCATGCGGATCTGGTTGATGAAGATCACCAGGCAATTGGAACGCTTGATGTTGGCGGTGAGTTTGCGCAGCGCCTGACTCATCAGACGCGCGTGCAGGCCGACGTGCGAATCGCCCATCTCGCCTTCGATTTCGGCCTTGGGCGTGAGCGCGGCGACCGAATCGACCACCACGATATCGACCGCGTTGGAGCGCACCAGCATGTCGGCGATTTCCAGCGCCTGCTCGCCGGTGTCGGGCTGGCTGACCAGCAGATCGTCGACGTTGACGCCAAGTTTTTCGGCATAACCGGGATCAAGCGCGTGCTCGGCGTCGACGAAAGCCGCGGTGCCGCCGCCGCGCTGCACGTTGGCGATCACCTGCAGGGTCAGCGTGGTCTTGCCCGAGGACTCGGGACCGTAGATCTCGACCACGCGGCCACGCGGCAGGCCGCCGATGCCGAGCGCGACGTCCAGCCCCAGCGAGCCGGTGGACACCGCCTCGATGACGTCGTCGCTGCGGTCGCCCATGCGCATGACCGCGCCCTTGCCAAACTGTTTTTCGATCTGGTTGAGCGCGGATGCGAGCGCGCGGCGCTTGTTGTCGTCCATCGGGATGGCCTCTGCGGTAGGGGTGGAGCGAGCTTGCCGGGTCACCGTCTCAGCGACTGCGACGAGTCGATTATCCCATGCCGGGGCGCGTGTGCTGCCGGCCCTGCGCGCGCGCTCATGTCAGGATTTTCCGAATCCCGGCGAGGGCCTCGGCCACGGTCTGGCGACGCACCGCCTCGCGGTCACCGGCAAACTGGAACAACTGCGCGTGGGCGTAGCCGCCGCGCCGCTTCCAGCCGATCCACACCGTGCCCACGGGTTTGTCGGGGGTGCCGCCGCCGGGGCCGGCGATGCCGGTGACCGCCACCGCCACGCCGGCACCAAAGCGCGCCAACGCGCCGGAAACCATCTCGATCACCGTTTCCTGGCTGACCGCGCCGGTGCGCTCCAGGGTGCGCGGATTGACCCCCAGCAGCGCTTCCTTGGCCTCGTAGCTGTAGGCCACCACGCCGGCCTCGAACCACGCCGAGCTGCCGGCCAGATCGGTCAGCGTCTTGGCGATCCAGCCGCCGGTGCAGGATTCGGCGGTGATCAGCATCTGGCCGCGCGCCCGCAGCAGTTCGGCCACGGCCGCGGCGGAACGCCGCAATTGCGCATCATCAGGAACGGTGAACGCCGCGCCCATGCTGTACTCCTGCGTAAAGGACAAGCTTTCTACTCCCGGCGCGCAGCGCTGAACAGCGCGCGCTGACGATCGCGGCGAAGCCCTGCTATGCTGCGTGGGCCGAATCGGTGTTCCAGTCTTCGATTCGCGCTCATTCTGATCTCCCCGTGTCGGCCACGCCGACTCGCCTCCGCTGCGGACTGGAGTCGCCTCGTGCGACGGCCGCGGACCCATGCCCGCCCGTGCGGGCGACGAAGGCATCCATCCATGACGTTTGAACAATTCGGGCTCACCGAAGCCCTGGCGCGCGCCGTGCGCGAATCCGGCTACACCGTGCCCACGCCGATCCAGGCGCAGGCCATTCCGGTGGTGCTGGCCGGCGGCGATCTGCTGGCCGCCGCGCAAACCGGCACCGGCAAGACCGCCGCTTTCACCCTGCCCATCCTGCAGCGCCTGCAGGGCACGGAAGCCCCGCGCCGCGCCAACGGCCGCGTGCTGCCACGCGTGCTGGTGCTCACCCCCACGCGCGAGCTGGCCGCGCAGGTTGCCGACAGCGCGCGCCGCTACGGCACGCACACCGCGATCCGCGCCATGGCCATGTTCGGCGGCGTCGGCATGCAGCCGCAGCTCGATGCGCTGACGCGCGGCGTGGACATCGTGGTGGCCACGCCGGGGCGCTTGCTCGATCACCTCGGGCGGCGCAGTCTCGATCTGTCCGCGATCGAAATCCTGGTGCTGGACGAAGCCGATCGCATGCTCGACATGGGCTTCATCCACGACATGAAAAAAATCTTCGCGGTGCTGCCCAAGGCGCGGCAGACGCTGCTGTTCTCGGCCACGTTCTCCGATGCCATCCGCGCGCTCACCGACAAGCTGCTGACAAACCCGCAGCGCATCGATGTCGCGCCGCGCAACGCCACCGCCGCGACCGTGAGTCACACCATGCATCCGGTGCCGCAGTCGCGCAAACGCGATCTGCTGGTGCAGTTGATCAATGACGAGCGCTGGATGCAGGCGCTGGTGTTCACGCGCACCAAGCACGGCGCCAACCGCCTGGTCACGCAGCTCGAGGCCTCCGGCATCCAGACGCTGGCGATCCACGGCAACAAGAGCCAGAACGCGCGCACCAAGGCGCTGGGTGATTTCAAGACCGGCAAGTTGCAAGTGCTGGTCGCCACCGATATCGCCGCGCGCGGCATCGACATCAGCGAACTGCCGGTGGTGGTCAATTACGAGCTGCCCAACGTGCCCGAGGATTACGTGCACCGCATCGGCCGCACCGGTCGTGCTGGCTCGACCGGACGCGCCGTGTCGCTGGTGTGCGGCGAGGAAATGGGCTATCTGCGCGACATCGAGCGCCTGATCGGGCGCGGTATCGAACGCGTGCTGATCCCCGGCTTCGAGACCCCGGCGCGCGCCGAACCCGGCGCGCCCGCGCCAACGCGGCGTCACGCGCAGCCCGGCCACGCGCGCGGCAACCAAGCCAATCACGCCAGCCACGGCAAGCATGCGTCACATCTCGCGGCGCCCGCCGCCGCGCCCCATCGCCGCAAACGCGGTGGCCGCGGCGGCGGCGGCGGCGGCCGCGCGGTGCGCTGAGCAAAAAGCCGCGCATGTCGGCGCAGCGCGCCGGCATGCGAAACTGCGCGACCACTCCCCGCCCCGCCCGCTGCAATGATCGCGGATGAACTCCAGCGCCACACCCCGCTGATGCGTCAGTACCTGGCCGCCAAGGCCGCGTACCCGGACGTCCTGCTGCTGTTCCGCATGGGCGATTTCTACGAGCTGTTCCACGACGACGCGCGCAAGGCCGCGCGCCTGCTCGACATCACGCTCACCCAGCGCGGGCAGTCGGCCGGCGCGCCGATCCCCATGGCCGGCGTGCCGGTGCATGCGCTGGAAAATTATCTGGCCAAGCTGCTGCGTCAGGGCGAATCAGCGGCGATCTGCGAGCAGATCGGCGATCCGGCGCTGGCCAAGGATCCTTCGACGGGACTCAGGACAGGTCTGGTCGAGCGCAAGGTGGTGCGCGTGGTCACCCCTGGCACGGTCAGCGACGAGGCGCTGCTGGATGAGCGCCGCGACACGCTGCTGCTGGCCATCGCGCCGGGCAAGTCGGGTTTCGGGCTGGCCTGGGCCGATGTCGCCGCCGGCCGATTGCGCGTCAACGAAGTCGCCGACGCGCAGGCGCTGGCCGCCGAGCTGGCGCGCCTGCAACCGGCCGAGATTCTGCTGCCCGAGGATTTCCCACTGCCCGCCGAGGCGCGCGTCGAGGCGGCGGGGCTGCGCCAGCGCCCGCCCTGGCATTTCGACAGCAGCAGTGGACGCGACGCGTTGCTGCGCTTTTTCAGCGTGCGCGATCTGTCCGGGTTCGGCTGCGAAGCCCTGTCGCTGGCGCTGGGCGCGGCCGGCGCTCTGCTGGCCTATCTCGACGACACGCAGCGCACGCAACTGCCGCACTTCGCCGCGCTGGCGCAGGAATCACCGGCCGACACGGTGCTGCTGGATGCCGCCACGCGCCGACATCTGGAACTGGATCAGGCGCGCAGCGGCACCAGCCTGCTGGGTGTGCTCGATGCCACGATCACGCCGATGGGCGGGCGCCTGCTGCGGCGCTGGTCGCAGCGCCCGCTGCGCGCGCGCCAGCCGTTGCAACTGCGCCAGCAGGCCATCGCTGCGCTGATGGATAGCGGCCGGCATGCGCCGCTGCGCGAGGCGTTGCGCGCCATCGGCGATCTGGAGCGCATCCTCGCGCGCGTGGCACTGCGCTCGGCGCGACCGCGCGATCTGGCCACGCTGCGCGATGGGCTGCAGGCCGCGCCGGCCTTGCGCGCGCTACTGCAGGCAGTGGACAGCCCGCAGCTCGCCAGCCTGCTCGATGCGCTCGGCGAGCACGCCGGCACCGCCGCGCATCTGCAGGCCACGCTGCACGCGCAACCGCCCGCGTTGCTGCGCGACGGCGGCGTGATCGCGCCCGGCTTCGATGCCGAGCTGGACGAACTGCGCCTGCTCAGTACCGACGCCGACCGTTTCCTGTCCGAGCTGGAAGCGCGCGAGCGCGCCGCCAGCGGCATCGCCACCCTGCGTGTGGCCTACAACCGCGTGCACGGCTACTACATCGAAATCAGCAAGGGCCAGGCCGACAAGGCGCCGGTGCACTACACGCGCCGGCAGACGGTGAAAGGCGCCGAGCGCTACATCACGCCGGAACTGAAATCCTTCGAGGACAAGGTGCTGTCGGCGCGCGAGCGTGCACTGATGCGTGAGCGCGCGCTGTACGAACAACTGCTGGATGCGCTCAACGCGCGGCTCGCATCGCTGCAGGCCGCCGCCGCGGCGCTGGCCGAGCTGGACGTGCTGGCGGCGTTGGCCGAACGCGCCGAGGCGCTGGACTGGTGCTGTCCGGAACTGGTCGAGGAACCCGGCTTGCACATCGCGCGCGGGCGGCATCCGGTGGTCGAGGCCGCGCGCAGCGAACCGTTCGAGCCCAACGATCTGCACCTGGACCCGGCCCGCCGCATGTTGGTGATCACCGGCCCCAACATGGGCGGCAAGAGCACCTACATGCGCCAGGCCGCGCTGATCGTGCTGCTGGCGCACATCGGCAGCTATGTACCCGCGACCAGCGCGCGCATCGGCCCCATCGACCGCATCTTCACCCGCATCGGCGCCGGCGATGATCTGGCGCGCGGGCAATCGACTTTCATGGTCGAGATGAGCGAAACCGCCAACATCCTGCACCACGCCACGCCGCACAGCCTGGTGCTGATGGACGAGATCGGGCGCGGCACGTCCACGTATGACGGCCTCGCGCTGGCGCGCGCCAGCGCGCTGCATCTGGCGCGCGTCAACCGCAGCTACACGCTGTTCGCCACGCATTATTTCGAGCTGACCGAACTGGCCAGCGCCGAGAACGGCATCGCCAACGTGCACCTGGACGCCGTCGAGCACGGCGAGCAACTGGTGTTCCTGCACGCGGTCAAGGATGGCCCCGCCGACCGCAGTTATGGTCTCGCCGTGGCCGCCCTGGCCGGCATCCCCAAGCCGGTGCTGGCCGAGGCGCGGCGCACGCTGCTGGAACTGGAGCGCGTCGCGCGTCGCGGTGGCGAGGCTCCCGCGCAACCCGATCTGTTCGCCGCGCCCCCCGCCACCACCCCCGCGCCGCAGATGGACGAGTTGCTGCAAGCCCTGCGCGCACTCGATCCCGACAGCCTCAGCCCGCGCGCCGCGCTGGAAGCGCTGTACCGCCTGCGCGCGCTATTGCCGGCACCGGATTGAACGACACGAGGTCATGCGTTCGTGACACAGCGGCAGCGGGTTCGCGAAGGACGAGTTTCGGCCCAAAGCGGACGGCGGCACTCAGTGTCTGGTGCTACTCAAAGCGGGGGAACGTCGGTCGGCCTACATATCCCCTGCGATGATTCGTTTGAGCTCTGCGTTATCCGGGAAGATGTTTTGAAGCGCCCTTGCAACCGCACGCCAATCAGTTGCGCGCATGAACCTTAACTTGTCAACAGACCACAACACACCCACCACACGTAGCAAGCTCGCAGGGCTCCATGTAATAGAGGCAGATTCGACTACTACCCAAACGGATGCGCCGCTTACACCCTTCATTCTTGGCGTGTAGATTTCTGACCCGCTTTGGCTAGTGGCTTTCCTCCCGAACTTCAGAAACAGTTCAAACTCTGCGCGCGCTGGTAACTCGAGATTGGTGGGGGCGCTGCTCCGCTCCGTCTTGACCATTACAGCGTTCGAGATCAGACGCGTGTCAGTGACCGCAATCATTGATTCGGGGTAACCAGCAATAATGAAACTTCCTTCGGGTGGAGGTGTACAGACGTCGCTGAGCGTGCAGAATTGCCAGTTCGCAGAAAGACTTTTCTTAGTTTGTGCGTCCGTCAGCTCGGCTATGGCGATATCGATGAGTCCGTCTGTTGGGCGCATGAGTGCGTAGCTGCCGAATGTCGATATCCCACCGTTGCTGGGATGTATCGGGTACGAGAATTCAGCAAAGTTACGGCCTTCGTCGAACACGTGGCAGGCGGTAATTACAAAAATTCTATCCTCGACTCTGAGGAGAGTGCCAGTCCCGTTTGGCAAGACTCCGCGATCTGGGACGTTGTACAGAATCGGGATGGTCCGCTTCAGGATGTAGTCCCTGATTGCAATGTCTTCGGGTGCCATTGATTCGCCCATGAGTCTGCTCCTTGCGCGTCCGTCCACGACGTTTGTGTGTCGAAACCTCGAATGTATGACGAACCTATCAGACGATCATCGGATGTCAGCTTCGGGTCGAACATAGCCTAACGGGCGCGCGCGTCTTGACGTCGCCCATGCTAAGCATGGTCGCTACCTGCTACTGCATGGACATCATTGACACCGACTTTTTGCAGGAGACCAGCAACAACAACGTTGAGCAGTTCATTGACACTTTTGTCAGTTGGCTTATTCATGTGCGCCGCATTGACGCCCAATAGGAAACCTTTTTGTTGCAGCATGTACCTGAGCAGCGGCGATGACAATTTCCCCCGCTTCTTGACTACTCCAAGGGCGTAATGATACGTCCAAGCGTTTGATACGTAGGCTATCGCAATCGTCACTCCGGACTTATCCACGCTGCTGTTGACATCCCGTATCACGTACAAGATTAGAGTCGCTGACGGAAACCTGTTGGTTACATCGGCTCCAATGCCATGCAGGCGTTTGGATAAACCTGCCTTGAGTTGCCTGATCAACGACGAGTCAGTACCGGCCACCAGATAGTTCAACCGGAGTTTGGTCATGGCCGCCGCATGGCTGGAGGTCGATGACGCGTTGTCAAAGTCGCCAGGGCTGACATGCTGTGTCGTCTGAGCGGCAACTACGCAAGAGCCGCTGGTAAGAGAGAGAAGCAGAATCAGATTCATCAGGTGCCGCATCGTGGCGTTTCTCCGCTTTGGAAGACAGCGTATCAACTTGGCGACCATCCTGACTTTCCCAGAAGGTGAGCCGCAGCACCAAACGGGACCACTGCTGCGATCGGCTGCTTCGGGTCGCAGCTTGCCATCCAGCGCGCCTTGACGCCAGTGCATCAGAGCCGCCCATGCGATCGGCTACGCGAGCCCTGCAGACGCTCAACGCTTGAGGGAACCGGCGCGAACCCGCGCAGCGGGTTTGCGTCCGGTTGACCGAGTTAGCCAGCAAGAAACGCTAATAGCTTCGGGTCGGTAACCAATTTTGTAATGGCATCGCCAAGTGCCTTGTTGATCCACTCGGCATTCTTGTCTGCCGTAGGAACGAAAACAGCCCTCTGCTCGTTATTTACCCTGTACATCTGTTCGAAGCTCTTGCCAGATTTTTGAGCCTTGGCCTCGAGCGTTGCTTGGATCTGGATGCCTCCAGTCCAGAAGCCTACCGACGTTGAATAGTTGAGCAACCTAACCTCTACCGTGAGACTTGCGTTGCCTTGGGCGTTTGGCCCGAGTACTGTGAAGCCGTCGTTTTGCAGAGCGCGAGTAACCTGCTCGGACACGATAGCCGTTACGTCCGAGTTCGTGGTGATTTCGGCTGCAGCGCCGCCGGCACCCCCGCGGTGGCCCAGCGACTGTGAGGCTCGCATATCAACAACGCGAACTGCAACAGATACGCCTTGACCCTGCGTGGAGTGCGAGCTCGGCACCGGCGGATTGAGCTGAACGGTTTGTGCGTTGAACGCGCACCCGGAAAGCAACGCAACCGCGAGAGCGGCGAGTAGAAGCTTCTTCATACGATCCCCCTGTTTGGATTGTTGATATTGATGGCTACAAGAAGTAGACCCCGGATCCGGGGGATAACGCCAGATGTTCAGCTTCACGAGGCATGCCGTCAACAGAGAATCCCTCGCCAGGTCAACCGAAGTAGTTCCACTGTGCTTTCTGCGGTTTGTCGAAGCCTTGCATATCGCTCAAAATGAGGCGCTATCTCCATATCCGCCCGGATCTGCGGGTGTATCCAGCGCCGCGCGGTACGCGTCGCGGCTGCATCCAACCACTGACCGCTCCGGGTCGCGCACAGTCATATCACACGCGATCAGCGGGCCATCTTTGGGGCTGACTCCAGCCGCATCCACGCGGCCGGTGTATAGCTGTAGTTCGTTGATCGCCAAGCTCGGGCGATGCCGATGTCATAGCCGTACACGAGCCGCACCGAGACGACGTCCCGCGTGCCGGCATCGGGAA
>JAKAWV010000011.1 GCA_021827205.1 Pseudomonadota bacterium
ACGCGCCTGCCGACCACGCGCGATCGGGACATCGGCACCCTGCTGCCCACGACCTGGCAGCCGGCGACCTGATCGCACCACGCGCATCTCGCCACCGCGCAAGGTGGCGTGGCCGCACGCTTACCGTGCTCGTCGCGGCGGCACATCCATGTGCCGGAGCGGTTTTGCAAACCGCTCGGCTCTCGCTGAGCTTGAGGGATCAATCCATGTGCGCCAACTGCGCGGCGAACGGCATGTGCCGCAAGCGCTTGCCGGTGGCGGCGAAGATGGCGTTGGCCAGCGCCGGCGCGGCGCTGGGTACGCCGAGGTCTTCGGCACCGACCGGCGCGGTGGTGGATGCGATTGAAATCACCTCGACCGCGCGCGGCAACTCGCGCATGCGCGCGATCGGGTACTCGGGGAAATTCTGCTGCTGCACCTGGCCGTCCTTGACGGTGATCTCCAGCTTCAGCGCGGTGGACAGCGCGTCCAGCGTGCCGCCCATGATTTGCGCGTCCAGCCCCAGCGGGTTGACCACGCGTCCGACATCGACCACGGCGACGGCGCGATGGAAATGCAGCTTGCCGGATTGCACCGACACCTCGAAGGCATGCGCGCAGTAGCCGCCGGCGCTGTACGCGCAGGCCAGCCCGCGGCCATGGCCGGCGGGCGGGCGTTGGCCCCAGCCGATGCTGTCCGCGGCCTGCTTCAGCACCGCCGCGAGACGGCCGCTGTCGAATGTGCCGTCCTGCACCGGCAATGGCCGCGCCGGCTGCAGCAACGCGAGGCGCAGCTTGAGCGGATCCTGGTGCGTGGCGTGCGCGATCTCGTCGAGAAAACTCTCGATGGCGAAAGTATTGGAATCATGCGAGGGTGCGCGCCACGCGCCGCGCCACAGCGGAAAATCCAGCGCGTACCAGCCCAGTTGCAGATTGGGCACCAGCCCCGCGGGCAGCGCATCGGGCTGCATTTCGGAGGTCCACAATTGATCGCTGGGCACGCCGCGATGCCACAGCCGCGAGGTGCTGGCGAGGTGGTGCTGCCACGCTGCGATGCGTCCCTTGCGATCGGTGCCGGCGGCAAGACGATGCACGCCGAACGGTCGATAGACGTCATGGGTCATGTCGTCCTCGCGCATCCACAGCAGCTTGATCGGTTTGCCGGCGGCCTGCGCCAGCAGCACGGCCTCGGCGATGTAATCGTCGTCCAGACGCCGCCCGTAGCCGCCGCCGATACGCGGCATCTCGATGAGAATGCTGCCCGCATCGAGGCGGGTGAGTTTGCGCACGATCTCGAACGCGCGGCGTGGGCTTTGTGTCGGCGCGATCAGGTGCGCGCGGGCACTGGTCACCAGCGCCATGCAATTCATCGGCTCCATGGTCGCGTGCGCGACAAAGGGCACGTGGTACTCGGCCTTGATGCGATGCGCGGCGGCTTTGAAAGCCTTGGCGAAGTCGCCATCGTTGCGCACCTGTGTGGTCGGCGTGCCCTTGAGCAGCGTGGCGGCTTGCTGCGCCAGCGCGTCGGTCGAGGCATCGCCGCCGTGGCGCGCGCGCCAGCGCAGTGCCAGTTGCGTGCGGCCTTTCAGCGCCGCCCAGGTGTCGCGTGCCAGCACTGCGATGCCAGGCGCCAACGGCACCTCGCCGATCAACCCGGCGGCCTCGCGTACGCTGATCGGGATGATTTTCTCGACGCCCGCGACGGCGCGCGCCTTGCTGTCGTCGAGGTGCTCCAGCTCGCCCTCGGCATAGGGGCAACGCGCGATCACCGCCACGTAGCCATCGCCCCAGGTCTGATCGAACGCGTAGGCCTGACGGCCGCTGACGATGGCGCGTGCATCGACATCACGCGCCGGCTGGCCGATCAGCCGGTAGTCGCTGGCGGATTTCAGCGCCACGCCGGCATCGGGCAGTTGCAATTGCGCGGCAGCCGCGGCCAGCTCGCCGTAATCCAGGCGTCGGCCGTCCGGCGAGAGAACCCAGCCGGCGCGAGTGGTCAGGCGATCGGCGGGCAGATTCCAGCGTTGCGCGGCGGCGTTGCGCAGCAGCCAGCGCGCGGCGGCGCCGATGCTACGCAAGTCCTGCCATGCCTCGGGAATGTTGCGGCTGCCGCCCGCGTGCTGCGGGCCATACAGCCAGCGCGGTTTGCCGTTGTCGTCCTCGACGCCCAGTGGCAGCGCCAGCACCTCGACGCGCGTCCAGTCGGCGTCGAGTTCGTCGGCGATGATGCGCGGCAGCGCGGTGCGCACGCCTTGACCCGTGTCCGGCGCGCGCGCGCCGATCAGGGTGCGGCCGTTGGGCTCGATGCTGACGAAGGCGCTGAGCCGCGTCCAGCTATCGCCGAGCAGCGCCAGCGGCACCGGTGGCGTGGCCGCGTGCGCCGCGCGCAGCGGAATGCCGACGATCAGCGCGCCGCCGGCGCCAAGCATCACCTTGAGGAATCGGCGCCGATCCATCTCGCTCATGCCGGCTTGCCCGGCATGTCAGACGCGTCCGGCTTGCCCGCCTTGCTGCGCGCGGCGCGCTGCAAGGCCTTGCGGATGCGCGGGTAGCTGCCGCAGCGGCACAGGTTGGGCAGGCTGTCGAGGTCGGCTTCGCTGGGCTGCGGATGGCGCTGCAGCAGCGCGTGCGCGGCGATCAGTTGTCCGGTCTGACAGTAGCCGCACAGGATCGCGTCCTCGTCGATCCACGCCTGCTGCAATGCGCTCGGGCTGCCGTCCGCCTGCGCCAAGCCTTCCACCGTGATCACCTTGCGTCCTTGCAGGGTTTGCATCGGCGTCAGGCAGGCGTGCGCGGGCTCACCGTCGATCAGCACGCTGCATGCGCCGCAGGCGCCGATGCCGCAGGCGTACTTGGTGCCGGTCAGTTGCAGGTAATCGTGCAGCCACCACAGCAGCGGCATGTCCGGATCGCCGGCGTGCAGATAGGGCTTGCCGTTGACGTGCAGGTGGATGCCGCTGCGTTTGGGCTGCGGGGTGATGTGTGCGGGCGGAACATGCGGGGGCAACTGGGCCATGGTGCGGATCTCGGGGGCAGCGCGCATTCTCGCATCGCGCGGTGGGCTGGCGCGCGCGGCATGGCGGGCAGTTCAGCGCGGGTAAGCTCAACGCGGATAAGCGATGTAGGTGACGCTGAGCATCCGCGTGCCGGCCGGGCGCCGCCAGACCACCACGTCGCCGACTTGCGCATCGAGCAGGGCGCGCGCCAGCGGCGACACCCAACTGACCTTGCCGGAGCTGGCGTCGGCTTCATCCTCGCCCACGATCCGCCAGCGCTGCGCGGCGCCGCAGTCGTCCTCCACGGTGACCTCCGCGCCGAAGGCCACGCGCGCCGGCGGCTGCGTGGCGGGATTCACCACGATGGCGGCGGCGATGCGTGCATCCAGCCAGCGCAGGTCGCGCGCCAAGGTCATCGCGGCGGCGACATCGATGCGGGCTTGCGCGGCATGCAACTCCATGCGCGTGGTTTCGACGCGCGCGCGCAACTGCGCCAACCCGCATGCGGTGACGTAATTCGGGTATGCGCTCAGCGCGCGCTCGGGCAGGGCCGCGGGCGCATCCGATTCCCTGGTGAAGGCGCGGCTCATGCTAGTGATATGGTAGTGCCGGCGGCGCGATCAAGCCGGCTTGCGCCGACTCCAGAACCCGTACACCGGCAGCCCGATTAGCATCACCACCAGGCCCATGCCGGCATCGCTCGGGCTGTAGGCCACGGTCACCGCGACCACCGCCAGCACCAGCGCGATGAACAGGATCGGCTCCAATGGATACAGCGGTGTGCGAAAGCCGCGGTAATCAGGCTGCCGGTGCCGATACCAGAACAGCGCGGCGATGGCCGCGGCGTAGCCCAGCCAGTCGACCACCGTGGTGTAGTTCAGCAGCCACGCAAAGCTGTTGCTCAGCGCCAGCACGATGGACCATGCGGCCAGCAGCAGCAGCGCGCGCTGCGGCGTGCGCCGGCGCGGATGCAACATGCCCAGGCTGCGGAAAAACAAGCCCTGCGCGGCGATGGTTTGCAGCACGCGCGCGGCGCCGCCCAGCGCCACCGCGCAGTAGCCAAAAGTCGATGCGGCGATGCCGGCTGCGATCAGGCGCTCGCCCAACGGACCGAACGCCTGATGCATCACCGCTGCGGCCGGCGCCGCGCTCCTGGCCAGGCCGGCATGGCCCAGCGCCGCCAGATAACCCAGGTTGATCAGCACGTAGGCCAGCATCACCAGCAGCAGGCCACCGAGCAGCGCGCGTGGCAGCGTGCGCAGGGGATCGCGCACCTCGCCAGCCAGCGCGTTGAGATAGGCGAAGCCGCCATAGGCGAACAGCACCGGCAACAGCGCCATGGCGAAATTCGGCTGGGTGATGCTCGGGTCGGGCGCCAGCGCGACGGGCAAATGCGGCGCCGCCAGCCACAACCCGGTGCCGGCCAGCGCCGCCACCGCGCTCAGCTTGAGCAAGCTCAGCACGTTCTGCAGCGCCGCGCCGCTGCTGATGCCGCGCGCATGCACCAGTGCGATCAGCACCAGCGCGCCGCTGCCCAGCGTCGGCGCGCTGTGCAGCGGCAGGCCGACTGCCGTGGCCGCATAGCGGCCGAAAATCAGCGCCACCGCCGCCAGCGAACCGGGCAGATCGGCGATCAGCATGGTCCAGCCGAACAGGAACGCCAGCAGCGGCCCGAACGCTTCGAAGATATACAGATAACTCCCGCCCGCCTCGGGCCGCCGCGCGCCCAGTTCGGCGAAGCACAGCGCGCCGATCATGGTCAACACGCCGCCCAGCACCCATGCCAGCAGCAGCTCGGCGCCCGAATGCGTATGCGCGGCGACCACCGCGGGATTGAGAAAAATCCCCGCGCCGATCACCCCGCCCACCACCAGCATGGTCGAGGAAAACCCGCCCATGCGGCGCAGATACGTGCCGCCCGCTGCCGCCGCGTTGCCCATGCCGTTGACCCCTGCGCGTAAATGATCGTCGCGACAAGTTTGCCCGAGTCGCGCAAGGTGTGCCGCGTGGGCGATGGGTGCGATCGTTCGCACTGACATGGCGGCGCGTTGTTACCCCGATGTGACGCTTTACTGCTGAGCGGCGCGAAGGATCTCGCCGCGGCACGGGCGTTGTGGTTTGTGGGTGCTTGAGCGATCGTCCGTGCCTTTTCAACTGTATGTGCCCCCCAGTTGGTGCCGCCGCCTGCGCGGACGGATAATCCGCACTTTCCCTTGCGGCGATGCATCCATGACCGAGATGACCGTGCTCAATCCCGTCCACCGCGCGCTGGGCGCGAAGATGGTCGACTTTGGCGGCTGGGACATGCCGATCAGCTACGGCTCGCAGATCGAGGAGCACCACGCGGTGCGTCGCGATGCTGGCATGTTCGATGTGTCGCACATGACCGTGGTCGATCTGCGCGGCGTTCGCGCGCGCGAGTTTCTGCGCCAGTTGCTGGCCAACAGCGTGGACAAGCTCAAGGTGTCGGGCAAGGCGCTGTACACCTGCATGCTCAATCCCGCAGGCGGGGTGATCGACGATCTGATCGTGTATTTCCTCGATGAAAGCCACTTCCGCCTCGTGGTCAACGCCGCCACGCGCGACACGGATCTGGCCTGGATTCGTCAGCACGCCGCGCTGTTCGGCGTGCAGGTCGAGCACCATCCGGAGCTGGCGATGATCGCGGTACAGGGTCCGAATGCGCGCAGCAAGGCCAGCAGCCTGTGGCCGGCGGAGTTGGCGGCGCGCGCGCTGGCACTGAAGCCGTTCAGCGCCACACGCGAGGGCGCGTTGTTCATCGCGCGCACCGGCTATACCGGCGAAGACGGTTTCGAGATCACCCTGCCGGGTACGGATGCCACGGCGCTATGGCGGCGCTTGCGGGGCGCCGGCGTGCAGCCCTGCGGTCTGGGTGCGCGCGACACGCTGCGCCTGGAAGCCGGTATGAATCTCTACGGCCAGGACATGGACGCGAGCACCACGCCGTTCGAGGCCGGGCTGGCGTGGACGGTGAGCCTGGACGAGGGCCGCGATTTCATCGGCCGTGCCGTGCTCGAACGCCAGCAGCGCGAGGGCGCGCCGCGGCAGATGATTGGCTTGGTGCTGGACGAAAAAGGAGTGCTGCGCCATGGCCAGAGCGTGCACACCGCGCAGGGCGCGGGCGAGATTCTCTCCGGCACCTTCGCGCCCACGCTGGGCAAGGCGGTGGCGTTCGCGCGTGTGCCGGCCGGCGACACGGGCACGGTCAGCGTCGATATCCGTGGCCGTCAGCTCGCGGTGCGCGTGGTCAAGTATCCTTTTGTGCGCAACGGTCAGGCTTGCGCGGGCGTTTCGCTCGCCATCGCGGCCGCTTGCTAGAATCGCGCCCCCGCACTCCATCACTCAAACCGGAACCTTTCCCATGAGCGAGATCCCCGGCGACCTCAAGTTTCTCAAGTCCCACGAATGGGCGCGGCTCGAAGACGACGGCCTCGTGCGCGTCGGCATTTCCGAGCATGCGCAAAGCCAGTTGGGCGATCTGGTCTATGTCGAACTGCCCGGCGTCGGCGATATGGTGCAGATCGGTAGCGCCTGCGCCGTGGTCGAATCGGTCAAGGCGGCTTCGGATGTGTACACGCCGGTCTCCGGCACCGTGGTCGAGGTCAACGACGCGTTGTCCGACAAGCCCGAGACCATCAACGAGGACGCCTACGGCGAGGGCTGGATTTTTGCCGTCAAGCCAAGCAACCCCGAGGATATGGAGGCCTTGCTCGATCCGGACGCTTACGCCGAACTGCTCGACGAAGAAGACGCGCACTGAGCGCAGATGTCCGATCTCCGCGCCCGGTCTCGGCCGGGCGCTTTGCGTTTACGGAAACCGCCATGCCATTCATTCCGCACTCCGAAGCAGACGTCCGCGCCATGCTCGCGGCCATCGGCGTCACGCAGATCGAGGATCTGTTCGACGAGATTCCGCCCACGCTGAAGGCGCAGGCTCTGCAGCACGTGCCCACGGGCATGCCGGAGATGCACGTCGCGCGTCTGATGCAGGGCCGCGCCGCACAGGATGCCGGAGTGCTCAATTTCGCCGGCGCCGGCGCTTACGAGCACCACATTCCGGCGGCGGTGTGGCAGATCGCGACCCGCGGCGAGTTCTATTCGGCCTACACGCCATATCAGGCCGAGGCCAGCCAGGGCACGCTGCAGTTGATCTACGAATACCAGACCATGATGACGCGGCTGACCGGAATGGATATCAGCAATGCCTCGCTGTACGACGGCGCCACCGCGCTGGCCGAGGCGGTGCTGATGGCCGAGCGCTGCATGAAGAAGGGCGCGCGTCGCGTGCTGGTGCCGCGCAGCGTGCATCCCGCGTATCGCAAGACATTGCGTACCATCGTCGATTTGCAGAACATCGATGTGGTCGAATTCGATTTCTGTCACGACGGCGCCACGGCCGGCGGCATCGCGCCCGACTGGCTGGCGCAGCAGGATTTCGACGCGTTCACATCGCTGGTGGTGCCGCAGGTCAATTACCTTGGCGTACTTGAAGAGGTCGATGCATTGACCGATTGGGCGCACGCGCGCGGCGCGCTGGTGATCGGCCTGATCAATCCGCTGGCGCTGGCAGTGCTCAAGGCGCCCGGACAATGGGGTGCCAAGGGAGCCGATATCGTGATCGGCGAGGGTCAGCCGCTGGGCGTGCCGCTCAGTTCGGGCGGGCCGTATTTCGGCATCCTGGCCTGCAAGCTGGAATTCGTGCGGCAGATGCCGGGACGCATCGTCGGGCGCACCACCGATCTTGATGGGCGAGAGGGTTTCACGCTCACCTTGCAGGCGCGCGAGCAGCACATCCGCCGCGCCAAGGCCACCTCCAACATCTGCACCAATCAGGGTTTGCTGGTGACCGCCGCAACCATCCACATGGCGTTGTTGGGCCCTGAGGGTCTGCGCCGCGTGGCAGCGCACTGCATACACAACGCGCGTGCGCTGCGCGCGCGCCTGACGGCGCTGCCGGGTGTGCGCGTGCTGTTCGAGCGCGCGGGTTTTCACGAGTTCGCGCTGGCGTTGCCGTTGCCTGCCGGCACGGTGATCGAGCGCCTTGCCGAGGCGCGCATTCTCGCTGGCGTTGCCCTCGACGAGGACTATTCCGAGCTGGGCAACGCGTTGCTGGTGTGCGCCACCGAGACCAAGACCGAGGGCGATCTCGACCGCTACGCCAAGGCGCTCGACGGTGCATTGCGCTGAAATCGGCGCGCGCGCAGGCAAAAAATTTCTGTCGCCGCGCGTGCTCAACGCAATTTTTTTATTGCGAAGTTCACTGGCGTTCAGTGCCATTTGTACCACGTGGCACGCATCACGTCGTATGCGTGCGTCGCCGCCATGGACGCGCGCGCGACGGTGCAATGCAAGCAATAGCAAGGCTTGCAGCGCAAACATGAATTTCAAAACGTGAAGACGTCTAGACATCCATACGTCCATAACAACAAATTGTTCATTGCCGCACAGGCTTGAGTACGCGTCGCCTTGCCGCGCGCGTCGTGCGTCAAATGCAGCGAAATCGATTGACAGTGGAAAAATGACGCAATAGTTTCTGCGTCGGAAGATCAGTGAATAAAGAATGGCGACGTCCAAATTCATCAAGCCTTATATCGAGCACGGCGCAAAAGCCGAGGCGGTACGCAAGATCACCGTGTCGGTTCCGCTGCATGTGCTCAAGGTGCTCTCTGATGAACGTACCCGTCGCCAGATCTGCAATCTCAGGCACGCCACTATTAGTGATCTTCTGTGCGAGGCGTTCCTGCATGCTTTTACTGGGCAACCACTGCCAACTGACGAGGAGCTGAGACGAATTATGGCTATCAAGAAAACTGCTGCGAAGAAACCCGCCGCCAAGAAGCCTGCGGCGAAAAAGTCCACTGCCAAGAAGGCCACGACCAAGAAGGTCGCCAAGGCCAAGGTCGCGACCGCCCGCAAGACGGCCGCGAAGAAGCCCGTGAAGAAGGCTGCGGCCAAGAAGCCGGCAGCCAAGAAGGCTGCGGCCAAGAAGCCGGCCGCCAAGAAGAAGGCTGCGGCCAAGAAGCCGGCCGCCAAGAAAGCCGCGGCGAAAAAGCCCGCGGCGAAAAAGTCCGCCAGGAAGGCGGTGAAGAAAGCTGCTCCCATGAAGGTGGCAGCGCTCGCCCTCTGAGACGAGTGTCGTTCTGCAAGCTGGTAACTTTTCCACCCTCTCCGCGACTGCCCAGCGCGGAGAGGGGCCTCGAAGTCGAGGTCGCGCCCCGCACTGCGGGGCGTTTCATTTTGTGTCGGCGACATTTTCGCATTGCTCGCCGCGCGTGATCGGGCTAACGTGGCACTCGCGCTTGCGGCGTTCCAAACCGCACAGGGGGAAGCAGTCGGGGGCGCGCCCATCCACATGAGGCTTGCCCATGGCTATTGAGTCCGTATTTCCCCGTGCCAACACCCGCTTTGGGGCGGCGGCGATGGTCGCGCTGTTGTGTGCGGCACTGGCCGCATGCTCCGGCTCCAATCAATCCGCACCGCAGGCCGCCAAGGCGCCTGTTGCCCCAGCCAAGGCCGCATCGACCAGCGCCAAGCCAGCCACCATCGCCCCCAATGCCGCCGATCGGCTGACCGCGATGAGCGTTGATCAACTCATGGACCATGCGCAGAAAGCGCTGAAGGAAGACCGCCTGGTTGCGCCTGCGGGCGACAACGCGTTCGAGTATTACCTCGCAGTGCTGCATAAGAGCCCCAACAATCGTGCCGCGCAGGATGCCCTGCGCGAAACCTTCCCGTATGGCGCGCAGACCGTCGATCAGACCATCAACCAGGGAAACTACGCCGAGGCGCAGCGTGAAATTGACCTGCTGGCCAAGGCCGACCCGACCAATTACACACTGACGATCTTGCGGTCCAAATTGGATGCTGCGCGCAAGGTGGCGACGCAGCAGCAACAGGCACGGAAGGCCGCCGCGCTGGCGCAAACCGCGACTGCGGCGGCCGCAGCCGCGCAGAGGCAGCAGGAACAGGCCGCCGCCGCCGCGCTCAAGCAGCGACAGGAACAGGCGGCTACGGCTGCCGCATTGCAACAACAGCAGGAGCAGCAAGCAGCCGCGGCGGCGGCTGCGCGGAAAGCTGCCGTCGTCAAGGTTCCGGCGCAAACCGAGAACCGCAATGCGCAGGTCGTGCGTCAGGTGCCGGCCAAGTATCCGCTGCAGGCCGCGCGCAACGGTGAGCAGGGCTGGGTGGACGTCGCGTTCACCGTCAATCCCGATGGCTCCGTGAGCAATGCCCACGTTACCGACGCGGAGCCGCGCCGAGTCTTCGACCGCGCCGCGATCGATGCCGTGTCGCGCTGGCGGTTCAAACCGGCGCTGATCAACGGCAGGCCCACTGCGGTCGTGGTCAAGCGCCGCATCGAGTTCAAGTTGTCCGGCAACGGCTGATCATCGGCCATTGCGGGCGGTGACTTGCGCGCCGCCCGCTCGCGCCGGAATGGCTATTGGTCCAGCAGCACGCGCCGCAGCAGCGCCAGCGCGCGCATCTCCGGCACCGGGTTTGCGCTGGTACTGTCGAGCACGCCGAGCGCGGCATAAGCGGCGCCGTGCGCCGCTGGCGGCAAGCCCTTCAGCAAGCCCGCGGTGTCGGCCAGCAACAGCAGCGCATAGTCTGAAGGAGCTTCGCTGGCGTTGGCGGCACGCAGCAAATCAGCTGCGACTTCATCGCGCGCCTGTTGCGAGCGCAGCGGGTAGCGGTGACCGGCGCGCGGCAGCCACTTGATACGTGGCACGCGGTGCAGCAGGTCGCGTCGGGCCAACCCATCAAGCAGGCGGCAGCGCAGTTGCGGCAGCTTGCGCCGTGCCAGTCGCAGCGCGCGCTGTGGCGGCAGCGCGCTCGTACCCAAGGCGCGCTGCAATTCGGCCAGCAGCGGATGCGCCAGCGGCAGCACGCTGTCCTGATGCCACTCCGCGCCGATGGCTTGCAGACGCCCGGCCAGTGTCAGATCGGCCAGCAACGCAGCGGCGAACAGTGTTTGCGCGGCCAGAGCCCCTTGCACCTGCATGGTGCCGCGGTGCGGATCAAGCAGCAGCAGAACGAGACGCTCGGTGAGCAGCATGGAGCCTAGCGGGGGTGGCGACGTTTGCGCACAGGATGCGCGCGTTCGCGCGCGCGATCCAGCCCGGCCCAGTCGACGTAGGGCAGGCCCAGCAGCTTGTCGAAGAACATCGGCATCAACTGCGCCGGCACGGCATCATCGCAATTCCACAGGATCACCATGCCGACGTGCAGATCGGGAAAGAAACCGATCATGGCGCGGTAACCCTGTACCGCGCCGGCGTGAAAGATCAGCCGATGTCCGGCGTAGTCATACACGCGCCAAGCCAGTGCGTATTGCGCGTTGCGCAGGCGCGCGCGGCGCCACGGCGTGGCCCAGCGTTCGCTCGGGGTTTCCACCAGCGGCGTATGCAGCACGTGCAGCAAATGCGGCGAGAGCACCTGCGGATCGCCACCCATTTGCGCGATCAGCCATTTCTCCAGATCATCAAGACTGGCATTGACGCCCGCGGCCGGGGCCAGGCGGTAATAAGCCTCGCGCGGCTGGAATGGCACCCAGCGGCCGCGATCGAGCCAGTGCGGGCGCGCCCAACTCTTGCTGGCCTCCAGCGCTTCGCGGCCATAGGTCGCGGTGCGCATGCCCAGCGGCAGGAACAGGCGCTTCTCGACCTGGTGATAGTAGAAGTCACCAGTCTCGGCGTAGACCACATCGCCGATCAGGCTGAAGGCCACGTTCTGGTAGCTGTAGCAATCGCCGGGTGGGCAGATCGGTTCGACCTCATCGAGTTTGCGCACCAACTCCGGATAGCGGCCGTTGTCCTCCATCACGTTGTCGTAGGCGTTGTGCGGCAGGCCCAGGCGCTGGCTGAGGATGTCGGCGATGGTGGCGCTGCGCGCGTATTCGGCGTTCTTGAGCATGAAGAACGGCAGCGCCTGCTCGATGCGTGTGTTCCAGCCGAAGGTGCCGTCCTGCACCAGCAGTCCGGTCAGCGCACTGGCGAAAGCCTTGGACAAGGATGCGATGCGGAATACCGTATGCGGCGTGACCCTGGCTCCGGTCACCGCGTCGGCGTAGCCCAGGGTGCGCTGCCAGCGCACCTTGTCATCGACGATGACCGCGGTGGCGATGCCCGCGACGTCGTTGCGCGCCATGACCTGATCGAGCCAGCCATCGTAGGCGCGAATGCTGCTGGCCACGCGCCCCCTGGGCAATGGTCCGCCAATCGGAACCTCCGTGCCGGAGCGCGCGGCCTGCGCGGCGAGCGACAGGGCGATGAGCACGACCGCGACCAATGCCAGTGGCACTCGGCGCCAATGCAACTTCGACATGAACTGCTATGCTCATCAAGCCCTGCGCAGCGCTCCGCGCCGCCACAAGGAGGACTGACCGATGTTCACGATCATTGTGCTGATCGTCGTTGCCGTGATTGTCCTGTATGTCGTCGGGCTCTACAACGGCCTGGTGACCGCGCGCAACGGTTACAAGAACAGCTTCGCGCAGATCGATGTGCAGCTCACGCGCCGCCATGACCTGATCCCCAACCTGGTGGAGACCGCCAAGGGCTACATCGCCCACGAACGCGGCACGCTGGAGGCGGTCACCGAGGCGCGCACCGCCGCCGTGAATGGCCTGGCCGCGGCCAAGGCCGCGCCCGGCAGCCCGCAGGCGATGCAGCAACTGGGCGGTGCCGAGACGCAGTTGACGCAGTCGCTGGGGCGCCTGTTCGCGGTGGCCGAGGCTTACCCGGACCTGAAGGCCAACCAGAACATGATGCAGCTTTCCGAGGAGCTCAGCTCCACCGAAAACCGCGTCGCCTTCGCGCGTCAGGCCTACAACGATTCGGTGATGGGCTACAACAATCGCTGCCAGATGTTTCCATCCTCGATCATCGCCAACAGCTTCGGCTTTGCCGCGGCCGAACCGCTGGCCATGGATGATCCGGCCAAGCGCGAGGCGCCCAAAGTCTCGTTCACCTGAACTGACCGCGCACCGTGGATTTCTTTGCGCACCAGGCCGACGCGCGGCGCCACTCGCGGCGCATGGTGGTGTTGTTCGTGCTGGCCGTGCTGGCCATCGTCGCGGCCGTCGATGCGCTGATTTTCGTGGTGTTCGGCCTGGCGTCCAGCAACCCGGATGGCAGCGTGCAAGTGCCGCTGCAGACACTGATCGCGGTCAGTCTGGGCGTGATCGGCGTGATCGCGCTGGCGTCGATGTACCGCAGCGCTTCACTGCGCGGCGGCGGCGGCGCGGTGGCGCGCGGTCTGCACGCCACGCCGGTGCCGCCGGACACCAACAACCCGGCGTGGCGTCGCCTGCGCAACGTGATCGAGGAAGTCGCCATCGCCGCGGGCGTGCCGGTGCCGGAGATTTACGTGCTCGAACAGGAGCCCGGCATCAATGCGTTCGCCGCCGGCTACAGCCCGAGCGATGCCGCCATCTGCGTCACCCAGGGCTGCCTGGAAACACTCAACCGCGACGAACTGCAGGGCGTGATCGCGCACGAATACAGCCACGTGCTCAACGGCGACATGCGCCTCAACATCCGCCTGATGGGCGTGGTGTTCGGCATCGTCGTGCTCAGCGTGATCGGACGCCAGTTGCTCAATGCCGCGTTCTGGACGGGCGGCTCCATCGGCGTTGGTGGTGGCCGCGGTCGCCGCGACAACGGCAATGCGCTATGGGCGATCGGGCTGGGACTGCTGGTGATCGGCGGCATCGGCGTGTTCTTCGCGCGCCTGATCAAGGCCTCGGTTGCGCGCTCGCGCGAGACGCTGGCCGATGCCTCGGCGGTGCAGTTCACGCGCCAGACCACGGGCATCTCCGGCGCGCTGAAAAAAATCGGTGCGCTGGAAGTGGGCTCGCAGTTCACCCAGGTGCATGGCGAGGAGGTCTCGCACATGCTGTTCGGCGAAGGCCACAACTGGAGCGCGCTGTTCGCCACGCATCCGCCGCTGGAGCAGCGCATCCGCGCGCTGGAGCCGGGTTTCAACGTGGCCGAGTTCGAGCTGATCGCCAAGCGCTGGCAAAGCCTGGTGCGCAGCCCGCACGGTGACGATCCGCGCGCCAGCGCCACCGGCCTGATGCCGCGCGAAATCCTGATGGCGACGGTGACGGGCGCTGCGGTGGTGTCTGGCGCTGCGCCGGCGGTTGCCGCAGCCCCGATTTTGTCGAGCACTGGTTTGCCGAGCGCCGACACACGCACGCCGATCGCGGCGGCGGCGGTGGCCGCGCAGGTCGGTCAGGCCGACCACGCCGATTTCGCCGCCGCCGCGCAGGTGCGCAACGCGGTGCCTGATGAATTGACTGCCGCGGCGCGCTCGCCGCAGCAAGCGCTGCCGCTGGTGCTGGCTTTGGCGCTGGCGATGGAAGGCGCGGCGCGCGCGCAGCAGGCGCAACTGATCGCGCAGGCTTTTGCCACGCCGGTCGCCGAGGCGGTCGGCGTGCTGGTGCCGGCGGTGGCGCGGTTGCATCCGCTCACGCGCCTGCCGCTGGCGGCGATGGCCTTCCCCGCGTTGCGGCGCCGGCCGCGCGCCGAGATCGAGAAACTGGTCACGACGCTGGCGCAAATGGCGCACGCCGACGGTGAGGTCGCGCTGGACGAATACTGTCTGGCCACCCTGGTGCGCGTGCAGGCGCTGGACGCGCTGGACCCGGCGCGCGGCTTCGTCGCCGGTAGCCGCAAGCTGATCGACTGCAAGGATCAGGCGTTGCTGGTGCTGGCGTTGCTGGCCGAGTTCGGTCACGACGATGCTGTCGGTGCGGCACGCGCGTTCCAGCTCGGCATGCAGGAAATGCTGCCCGGTCTCGGCGCGTCCTACGTGCCGCCCGGAGACTGGCAAGCGCAGCTCGATGTCGCGCTGGCGCAACTCGACCGGCTCGCGCCCGCCGGCAAGGAACTGCTGGTGCGCGGTCTCACCCGCGCGGTGCGCGAGGATGGCCAGGTGCGCGTCGCCGAGGCCGAACTGCTGCGCGTGGTTTGCGCGGCGCTGCATTGCCCGCTGCCACTGGTGCTGGGCGAACCACAGGTCGCCTAGGCCACGGGCGGCGCGCGGCCCAGCAACAGATCGGCGGCGCGCTCGGCGAGCATGATCGTGGGCGCATTGGTGTTACCGCTGGGCAGTTCCGGTATCACCGCGGCATCGGCCACGCGCAGACCTGCGATGCCATGCACGCGCAACGCCGCATCGACCACCGCGTGCTCGTCGTTGCCCATGCGGCAAGTGCCAACCGGGTGATAAATGGTCTCGGCCTTGCGCCGAATGAAGGCGGTCAGCGCGGACTCGTCCTGCGCGTCGGCGCCGGGAAAAATTTCGCGGCCGCGCACCGCGGCGAATGGCGTCTGGGCGAAAATTTCGCGCGCCATGCGCACGCCCTCCAGCAGCATGCGCAGGTCGTGGCCTTGCGCATCGGACAGGTAATTGGCCTGGATGCGGATCGGCGCGGTCGGGTCGGCCGAGACCAGCGTCAGCCGGCCGCGGCTGCGCGGGTGCAGCGCGCAGGCGTGCAGGGTGTAGCCACGCCCCGGCAGGCGCGTGCGGCCGTGGTTGTCGAGCAGTGCCGGCACGAAGTGGAACTGCAGATCGCATTCAGCGCCGCTGGCATGGCGGCTGCGCGCGAAGCCGCCGGCCTCGGCGATGTTGGAGGTGCCGATGCCGCGCCGTGTGAGCAGGAAGCGCAGCGCCACGGCCAGGTCGTGGGTGCGGTCATAGGTGTCGCGGCTGTTGCTTTCCACCAAGGTGCAGATGTCCAGATGATCCTGCAGGTTGGCGCCGACGCCGGGCAGATCCTGCACCAGCGCGATGCCGTGCGCGCGCAACGCCGCCGCCGGGCCGATGCCGGACAGCAGCAGCAGGTGCGGCGAGTTGAGCGCGCCGCCGCACAGCGTCACCGCGGTGCCTTCGATGCGCATGCGCCGGCCGCGGCGCAGCATTTCGACGCCCACCGCGCTTTGGCCATCGAGCAGCACGCGCGTGGCCAGCGCCTGGGTGAGCACGTGCAAGTTGGCGCGACCCCGCGCGGGCGCGAGATAAGCGCTGGCTGCCGAGCAGCGCGCGCCGTTGCGCTGGGTGACCTGGTACAGCCCGAAGCCTTCCTGCGCGGCGCCGTTGAAGTCGGCGTTGCGCGGCAGGCCCGCGGCGACCGCGGCCCGGATCAGCCGCTGGCTGAGCGGATTGACGTGGCGCAGATCGCTGACGCCCAGCGGGCCACCGACACCGTGCCAGGCATCGGCGCCGCGGCTGTTGTCCTCGGCGCGCTTGAAGTAGGGCAGCACGCTGGGCCAGTCCCAGCCTGGGTCGCCGCTGATGGCGGCCCAGCGCGCGTAATCGGCCGGGCGCCCGCGCACGTAGCACATCGCGTTGATCGAGCTGGAGCCGCCCAGCACCTTGCCGCGCGGCCACCACAGACGCCGATTCTGCAATTGCGGTTCGGGCTCGGTGAGGTAGTTCCAGTTGTAGCGCGTGAGATTGACCAGCTTGGCCAGACCCGCCGGCATGTGGATGTAGGGATGCCAGTCGCGCGCGCCGGCCTCGATCAGCAGCACGCGCTGCGTCGGGTCGGCGCTGAGCCGGTTGGCCAGCACGCAGCCGGCCGAGCCGGCGCCGACGATGATGTGGTCGTAGTTCATGTGCGCAGGGTACCCGCAGTCGAGAAAGTGCTGCTCTGCATTTTCTCAACATCGTGAGTCCGGCGCGGGTCGGTACTCACTCCCGCCACGCCATGCCGTCGGGATGCGCATTTCCGCATGCTGGGCTGGCCGCGATGACCGCGTCGCAACCAACGCCGCCGCGCGCGACGCCGCATGCGCTGCAATGGCTGCGCGCTGCGCCAGTCCTCGCCTGGCGAAACGCCGCGCATGGCGCAGGCGTTCACGGCATTTTTCTGCGTGCTGGCCGCATATTTCGTGATTCGCCGGTGCGCGATCGGCCGGGTGCGGCGCTCGGCTCGATCCCGTTGCCGTGGTTTTATCTCACGATCTCCATCGTGATGCTGACGCTGGTACCGGTATTCGGCTGGGCCGTGGCGCGCTTCCGACGCAGGCGATTACTGGGCGCGGTGCATGGGCTTTCGCGTTGAGCCTGGTGCTGCCCGTGCCGGCATTTCTGGCGCAGCAGCCTGCTCAGCGGACTGCGCGAACTTGCGCCCGAGCAGGCGCCCGCACACCCGGACGCCGCGCCGGATCAGCCCGCGATATAGCGCTGAAGGTGCTCGATTTCCTCGGCTTGATCGTCGATCACGGCCTTGACCAGATCGCCGATCGAGATCACCCCGACCACGCCACCGCGCTCGACCACCGGCAGGTGACGCACCCGGCTGTCGGTGCACAAGCGCATGCACGTCTCGACCGATTCCTCGGGCGAAACCGTCAGCACCGGTGTGGTCATGATCCCGCGCACCGGCGTGTCCGTCGAGGCGCGGCCTTGCAGGATCACCTTGCGCGCATAGTCGCGCTCGGAAACGATGCCCAGCAACTGCTTGCCCTGCATCACCAGCAGCGCGCCGATGCGGTGCTCGGCCATGCGTCGCACGGCTTCGAGCACGCTTTGCTCGGGCGCGATCGCATGCACGGTACTGCCCTTGCTTTCGAGTAGATGCTTGACCTGACGCATGACTCCTCCAAGCGTGTGCGGGTAGCTGAGTCTAGCGCGCAAGGCAGCGCCGGGCTTGACGCCGCACAATAATTCCATGAAACTAAAAACATGGAATTGAATGAAAGTATCACCGCACTCAAGGCGCTGGCGCAGGACACGCGGCTCGCGCTATACCGCATGCTGGTGCAGGCCGGCCCCGAGGGCCTGTCCGTGGGCGCGCTTGCCGCGCGCCTGCGCGTGCCGGACTCCACGCTGAGCGCGCACTTGCGCGTTTTGCGCGCGGCAGGTTTGGTGCGCGACGAGCGCCGCGGTCGCGTGATCCAGTGCCGCGCCGATTTCGCGCACATGGACGCCTTGCTGGCTTACCTCACCGAAAACTGTTGCGCGGGCGCCGGCGCTTGCGCGATTCCAGCCACCTGCAAACCTCAATCCGCATCCAGGGCCAACCGCCATGAAACGCTTCCACGTACACGTCAACGTCGCTGATCTCGCCACCAGCATCGGTTACTACCAGACCTTGTTCGGCTGCGCGCCCAACGTGGTGCAGCCGGACTACGCCAAGTGGATGCTGGACGACCCGCGCGTCAGCTTCGCCATCTCGCAACGCGGCCGTGCGCCGGGCGTGGATCATCTCGGCGTGCAGGCCGATGGTGTCGAGGAACTTGAAGCAATCGGCGCACGCCTGAGCGCGGCCGATGCGGTGACGCTGGTGGAGCAGGACACCACCTGCTGTTACGCGCGCTCGGACAAGTTCTGGAGCGTGGACCCGCAGGGGCTGCGCTGGGAAAGTTTCCGCAGCGTCGGCGGCGCCACCAGCTATTACGCGCCCGAGCACGTGCAAAGTATTGGCGCCTGCTGCGGCCCGGAATTGAATGTCACATCTGCGGCAAGCCCCCGCTGCTGCGGTCCGCAGCCCGTGGCCGGCAGCGACTGCCGCACGCCTGCGCCGCAGAGCAGTGGCTGCTGCGCATCGCGCTGAACGCGCGCGTTCTGACGCGGATCATCCCCCCAATTCAACCGCTCAAATCATGGATACACCGTGACCACGACACCCGTCGCGCACCACTACAACGTGCTGTTTCTGTGCACCGGCAACTCGGCGCGCAGCATCCTCGCCGAAGCCCTGCTCAACACGCTGGGCGCGGGCCGCTTCACCGCGTACAGCGCCGGCAGTCATCCCGGCGGGCAGGTGCAGCCGATCGCGGCCGAACTGGCGCGGGGCCTCGGTTATGACGCGGCGCGTTTGCGCAGCAAGTCCTGGGATGAATTCACCGCGCCCGATGCGCCACGCATGGATTTCATCCTCACCGTGTGCGACAGCGCGGCAGGCGAGTCCTGCCCGCTGTGGCCCGGACATCCAGCCACGGCGTATTGGGGGGTGCCCGATCCCGCGGCCGTGAACGGTGACGAAGCCTCACGCCGCGTCGCGTATCGCGATGCGCTGCTGTGTTTGCGTCGGCGTATCGAACTGCTGCTGGCGCTGCCGGATGAGAAACTGCGCGGCCTCGCCGCGCGCGCCGAACTGCAGGCGATCGCCGCCCGCGACGCACTGACGCCACGGATCGACACGACATGCTTGCAGCCGCATTGATTTTCATCGCCACGCTGGTGCTGGTGATCTGGCAGCCGCGTGGCCTCGGCATCGGCTGGAGCGCGCTGGGCGGCGCGGCGCTGGCACTGGCCACGGGCGTCATTCAATGGCATGACATTCCGGTGGTGTGGCACATCATCTGGGACGCCACCTTCACCTTCGTCGGCCTGATCATCATTTCGCTCGTCCTCGACGAAGCGGGCTTTTTCCACTGGGCGGCGCTGCATGTGGCGCGCTGGGGCGGTGGGCGGGGGCGGCTGCTGTTTCCGCTGATCGTGCTGCTGGGCGCGGTGATCGCGGCGTTTTTCGCCAACGACGGCGCGGCGCTGATCCTCACCCCGATCGTGCTGGCGATGCTGCTGGCGCTGGGCTTCTCGCCCAAGTCGGCGCTGGCTTTCGTGATGGCTACCGGCTTCGTCGCCGACACCACTTCGCTGCCGTTGGTGATCTCCAATCTGGTCAATATCGTCAGCGCAGGGTATTTCCGGATTCCGTTTGATCGCTACGCCGCGGTGATGGTGCCGGTGGATCTGGTGGCGCTGGCGACGGCGCTGCTGGTGCTGTATGCGTATTTCCGGCGTGATATTCCGGCGCGCTACGAGCTGGCGCGCGTGGATGTTCCGCGCGGCGCGATTCGCGACACGCTGGTGTTTCGCTGGGCCTTCCCGATCCTGACCCTGTTGCTGATCGCCTATTTCGTCACTGCCGCCTACGACGTGCCGGTGTCGGTGGTGACTGGCGCGGCAGCGCTGGCGATGCTGGCGCTGGCCGGGCGCTGGTGGCGGCGTGGGCAGGGCGCGGTAATCGATTTGCGCAAGGTGCTGCGCGAGGCGCCGTGGCAGATCGTGCTGTTCTCGCTGGGCATGTATCTGGTGGTCTACGGCCTGCGCAACGCCGGGCTGACGAATTATCTGGCGCAGGTGCTCGAAGTCCTCGGGCGGCATGGTGTGTTCGCCTCGGCGCTGGGCACCGGCTTCATCAGCGCGGTGCTGTCGGCGGTGATGAACAACATGCCCACGGTGCTGGTTGGCGCTCTGGGCATCCATCAGGCGCAGGGTCTGAGCGCGTCCGTGCGTGAAGCGATGATTTACGCCAACGTCATCGGTTGCGACCTCGGCCCCAAGTTCACCCCCATCGGCAGCCTCGCCACGCTGCTGTGGCTGCATGTGCTGGCGCGCAAGGGCAGCACCATCACCTGGGGTTATTACTTCCGCGTCGGCATCGTGCTGACCACGCCGGTGCTGCTAGTCACGCTGCTGGCGCTGGCGGCGCGGTTGAGCTTGGGTTGAGCGCGGGTATTACTTGGGCAAATACGAGGGCCCGCCCAATTGGCGCATCTGCTGCTCGATCCATGCCGCGCGACGCAGCACGTAGGGCGAGGGTCGATTGGCGTGGAAGATGTGCGGATTGGGCAAGGTCGCGGCCAGCAGCGCGGCCTCGCGTGGCGTGAGGCGCGAGGGTGGCTTGGCGAAGTTGACGCGGCTGGCGGCAGCGACGCCGAACACACCGTTGCCCAACTCGGCGATGTTCATGTAGATGGTAAGGATGCGCTGCTTGGGCAGATTCAGCGTCAGCAGCACAGTGAAGTAGGCCTCGATGCCTTTGCGCACATAGCTGCGTCCATCCCACAGAAACAGGTTTTTCGCGGTCTGCTGGGTGATGGTACTGGCGCCGCGCAGCCGCGCGCCGTGGTCGGCGGCATCGATGGCGTCCTTGATCTCGCCGAAGTCGAAGCCCCAGTTGCTGGGAAAGGTCTGATCTTCGCCGGCGACCATGGCCAGTGGCGCCCATGGCGACACCGCGCGCCACGGCACCCAGTGGTAGTCGGTGCGGTAACGGCTGTCGCCATGCAGGCGCGCACCGACCCAGCGCTCGATCATCACCGCGCTGGTGATGGGTGGAATCCAGCGCAGGCTCAGCACCAGCAGTTCGGTGATCACGAACCACACCAGCAGAGCGCGCAGCAGATAGCGCCAGAAGCGGCGGCGGGGTTTGGCGGGCTTGGTCATGGCGGGCCAGTCGTGGTGAGCAAAGTATAGAAGTCGGTTACGGCTTGATCGTGGCGCATGCGGCCACATTTCGTTGTTTTGCTGGCAGGATCGCGTGATGCAAGCCGATGACAGTCTGCAACCCTTCATGCTCGAGCGCGCCGGCGTGCGTGGCGCCGTGGTGCGGCTCGGGCCTGCCTGGCGCGAGGTGGCCTCGCGTCAGGATTACCCCCTGCCGCTGCGCGTCATGCTGGGTGAAGCCCTCGCCGCCAGTGCGCTGCTGACCGCGCATGTCAAGCTGCAGGGCGCGCTGTCGCTGGAATTCAAGAGCTCCGGCGCGCTGCGTCTGCTGTTCACCGAGTGCACCGACAGCGGACGTCTGCGCGGGCTGGCGCATCTGCACGAGAGCGCCGTGTTGGCGCCGGATGCACCGCTGGACCTGGCTGCGCAGCCGGAGGCGCTGCTGGCGATCACCCTCGGCAGCAGCGTGCACGGCCAGCGCTACCAGGGTCTGGTGGATGTGCAGCGCGCCACGTTGGCGGGCACGCTGCAGGATTACTTCGAGCAGTCCGAGCAGTTGCCGACGCGCATCGTGCTGGCGGCCGATGACGATGTCGCCACGGGCCTGCTGCTGCAGCAACTGCCAGGTGGCGATGTCGGGGATGGCGATGCCTGGCCGCGCGTCGGCCACCTCACCGATACCCTGGGCGCCTCCGAGCTGCTGACGTTGCCGGTGCCGCAATTGCTGCATCGGCTGTACCACGAGGAGCGGCCGCGCTTGTTCGCGGCGCACGTGCTGGGCTTCGGCTGCTCGTGCTCGCGCGCGCGCGTCGAGGCCATGCTGAGCACACTGGGGCGCGTCGAGGTCGAGGCGGCGCTGGCCGCGCGCGATGGCGAGATCGAGGTGATCTGCGAGTTCTGCGCCGCGCGCTACACGCTGGATGCGGTCGATGCCGAGCGTGTTCTGGCCGTGTCGCCTAGCGCGCCGGTTTCATCCACACCACATTAGCCGGTGGCGTGCCGATCCAACTGGCCAGCGGCTGCGGGCGCCCGTACAAATAGCCCTGACCGTAGGGGCAACCGAGCTTGAGCAGCAGGTCGTTTTGCGCGGCGTCCTCGATGCCTTCGGCGATCACGCTCATGCCCAGCGTGCTGGCCAGTGCCTGGATGGTGCGAATCACCGCGTAGCCGTTGCCCGTCTCGCCGTCGTCCAGCGCGATCACGAACGAGCGGTCGATCTTCAGCGCCTGCAGCGGGTACTGGTGCAGATAACTCAGCGACGAATAGCCGGTGCCGAAATCGTCCAGCGACACGGCGATGCCTTGTTCGCGCAGATCGGCCAGGGTGCGCTTGAACTCCTCTGGGTTGTCCAGCAGCACGCGCTCGGTGACCTCGATGCGCAGGCGCTCCGGTGCAATCTCGTGACGCCCCAGCAGCGCCAGCAGGCGCGCGGTCAGGCCGGAACTGCGGAAGTGCCGCGCCGACAGATTGATGCTGACGAAACCGCTGTCGCCCAGCAGTTGCCGTGCCTCGGCGGCAACGCGCTCGAACACCATCCAATCCATCGCCTCGGACGAGCCGTTGTCCTCGGCCACGGCGAGAAACTGACCCGGCTCCAGCACGCCGCGCTGCGGATGCAGCCAGCGCACCAGCGCCTCGTAGCCGACCGTGGCGCCATCCGCGAGACGCGTGATCGGCTGGTAGTAGGGCACGAACTCACCGCGCGCCAGCGCACGACGCAGATCCACCTCGAGATCGAGTAGCAGCACCGCTTCGCGGCGCAGCAGATCATCGAATACCGCCCAGCGCTGGCGGCCCTCGGCCTTGGCGCGGTACATCGCCGAGTCGGCGTCGCGCAGCAATTCTTCGGGGCGCACGTAATGCGGCTCGGCCATGGCGATACCGATCGAGACCGAGGTGAACATTTCCTTCTGACCAAGCTGGAACGGCGCCTGCATGCTGGCGATGATGCGATCGGCCACGCGCGTGACCTCATCGATGTCGTGCACGTTCTCGATCAGCACCGCGAACTCGTCGCCGCCCAGACGCGCGACCACGTCTTGCGATTTCAGGCTGCCGCGGATGCGGCTGCCGGCCTGGAACAGCAAATCATCGCCGACCAGATGACCGACCGAATCGTTGATGACCTTGAAGCGATCGAGATCGAGGAACAGCACCGCGAAGCGGCGCTGGGTATCGAGCTTGTGGCGCTCCAGCGCGTGCTCGATGCGCTGCACCAGCAGGTTGCGGTTGGGCAGGCCGGTGAGCGAGTCGTGCAGGGTCTCGAACTTCAGTCGGCGCTCGGCGCGTTCACGCTCGGCCACCTGCTCGCGTAGATCGCGGTTGGCCAGTGCCAGCGCGCGCGTGCGCTCGGCCACGCGGCGCTCCAGATCGGCGTAGGCGGCCTTGAGCGTATCGGCGCTGCGGCGCCGGTCCAGCGCATTGGCGATGTGATAGCTGACGAAGGTCAGCAGATCCTGATCGCGCGCGGTGTAGCGGTGTTCAGGCATGTAACTCTGCACGACCAGCGCGCCCACGGTGCGTTCGCCCAGCACCAGCGGCACGCCCAGCCAGCACACCGAATCAGAGCCGCTTTGCACCACCTCGCCGGCCTCGCGCAGGGCCTGCATGTCGCTCTCGTTGGCCAGCAGCGCGGCGCCGCGCGTGATCACGTACTCGGTCAGGCCACGGCCGATGCGGCGCGGGCGGCGTACCGCGTCGCGCTCGTCCACCGAATACGGAAACTGCAGCTCGCGACCGTCCTCGGACAGCAGCGCGATATAGAAATTGCGCGCGTACAACAACCCGCCGATGACGCGATGTACGGCGGCGTAGAACGATTCCAGACTGTCGCTGGTGCCGGCCAGCTCGGCGATACGGAACAAGGATGCCTGCAGGCGCTCGCCGCGCTGGCGCTCCAGTACTTGCTGCTGCAGCACGCGGTTGGCTTCGCGCAGCGCCTCGGTGCGCTCGTGCACGCGCTTTTCCAGATCGACGTGGGCTTCGCGGCGCTCCAGCGCGGACTGGATGTGCTGCGCCACGTAGCTCAGCAGTGCCTGATCCTCGGCGCTGTAGCGTGCGTCGTCGCGATAACTCTGCACGGCGATGGCGCCGATGACCTCATCGCCGCGGCGCATCGGCACGCCCAGCCAGTCGACGCACATCGGACCGGCGGCTCGCAGCGGCCCCTGCACCTGACGCGCGATTTCATCCAGCGGACCGCGCAACGCCTGACCGCCACGAATCAGGTGCCAGGTGGGGCTGTAGCGCATTTCCTCGAGCGGATAGTGGTGCTCGGGATGCGGTGGATCCGGATCGGCGACATCGGCGTAGTACGCGAAGCGCACGGTGTCCGCGCATGTGTCATGCAGCACGAAGTAGCAGTTTTCGGCGTACATCAGCGTGCGCACGATGTCGTGCATCGTGTGCATGACCTCGGGCAGGCTGCGCTCGCTGCCGGCCTGCTCGGCGATGGTGTATAGCGCGCGCTGCAGGCGTTCGGCGCTTTGCAGCCGCGCGAGGTTGGCGGCGAGCTGGTCGTACTGCGCGAGCTGCATCTGGCGCTCGGCGATCAGTGCTTCGGACCAATCGTGCAGGGCCACACTGGCGGTCGCATCGAGGCCGCTGGTCATGTGACGCAGTGCGGTCGCCACGCGCTGCACCTCGCGCGCGCGGGTGGCGCGCAGCAATTGCTCGATCAGCGCCGGCAGGCTGTGGGCAGGAGCGGTTGACAAGCGGTCCCCGGAATCGCTGCCGCAGGGCAGAGAGCTGCGAGGCTAGGCGCCTGTCGCGGGTGAATCAAGTCCCGCGATCGAGCTTGTTCGCATGCGCCGCCGCCGATGGCGCGCCGAGCACGCATGCACGGGGCGGCCGACGGGGTGCCCACCCCGCCGGCTGCGCACTGCATGGTGATGCGAGCTCAGTGCTTGACTGTGACGGGTCTGGCGGCCGGAACCGGCGCGGCGCCGCTGTCGTTGAGGCGGATGAAGCCGCGATTGCGTTCCACGGTGCGTGCACCGATGCCCTTGACCTCGGTGAGGTCTTCGGCGCGTTTGAAGGCGCCGTGCTGAGTACGCCAGACGACGATGGCCTGCGCCTTGGCCAGACCGATGCCGTCCAGCGAATCGGCGAGCATGGTAGCGTCGGCACGGTTGACATTGACCGGCTTGCCGGCTTGGGCGGCGCCGGCCAGTCCGAAGGCGAGCAGCGCGGCGAGGGCGAGGATGGACTTGCGCATGATGCATTCTCCCGATCAGTGATGTGGTTGCGGCACCGTCGAGGGCGCCGTGGGTCCACGTTAGACAAGGTGCTGTGCCGATACAGCCGGCAAGACGGGATGCGCCGCGTGCGTGACGTCGGCGCGAGCGCGTCGGTTCACGCCTACGCAGTGTCGGCGGGGAGTAAAATTTCGCCTTCACTTGCAGGAGTTTCGTCATGGACAGTCAGCGTCTGGCCCGCCAAATCGGCGGCCTGTGGGATGACGAAATCGTTGCGCAACTCAGCGAGTACATCCGCATTCCCAACAAGTCGCCCATGTTCGACCCGGGCTGGGTGGCGCACGGCTACATGGATGCTGCGGTGGCGCTGCTGGAGCGCTGGGCGCGGCGGAAAATCAACGCGTTGCCCGGCGCCACGCTGGAAGTGGTGCGACTGCCCGGGCGCACGCCGCTGATCTGCATCGAGGTGCCGGCCAGCGCCGGCGCGCAGGCGCGCAGTGATGACTGCGTGCTGCTGTATGGGCATCTGGACAAGCAGCCGGAGATGACCGGCTGGAGCGCGGGCCTGGACCCGTGGCAGCCGGTGCTGCGCGGCGATCGTTTGTACGGCCGCGGCGGCGCCGATGACGGCTACGCACTGTTTGGTGCGCTGGCGGCGCTGCTCGCATTGCACGGCCAGGGTCTGCCGTACGCGCGCTGCGTGATCCTGATCGAGGCCTGCGAGGAGTCCGGCAGCTACGACCTGCCGTTCTATGTCGATCACCTGACCGCGCGTATCGGCCAGCCCTCGCTGGTGGTGTGCCTCGATTCCGGTTGCGGCAACTACGAGCAACTGTGGCTGACCACCAGCCTGCGCGGCATGACCGGCGGCATCCTGCGCGTGGATGTGCTGAGCGAAGGTGTGCACTCCGGTGATGCTTCGGGCGTGGTGCCCTCCAGCTTCCGCTTGTTGCGCCAATTGCTGTCGCGCATCGAGGATGAGCGCAGCGGCATGATCAGCGATCCCGTGCTCAATGCCGAGGTACCCGCCGCGCGTCGCGCGCAGGCGCAGGCCGCGGCGCAGGCGCTGGGCGCGGCGGTGTACGACAAGTTTCCCTGGCTGCCCGGCATGCAGCCGATCGCCAGCGATCTCACCGAGCTGGTGCTCAACCGCACCTGGCGTCCGCAACTGGCGGTGACCGGCGCCGAGGGTCTGCCAGCGCTGGGCAGCGCCGGCAACGTGCTGCGCCCGTATACCGCGCTCAAGCTCAGCCTGCGTTTGCCGCCCACGCTGGACGGCGCGCACGCCGGCGAATACGTCAAGCAGGTACTGGAGCGCGATCCGCCCTACGGCTGCAAGGTCAGCTTCGAGCTGGAAAAAGCCTCCAGCGGCTGGAATGCGCCGGCGCTGAAGCCATGGTTGTCAGCCGCGGTCGATCAGGCCGCGCGTGCCGCCTTCGGCGCGCCGCCAGCGTACATGGGCGAGGGCGGCAGCATCCCGTTCATGGGCATGCTGGGCGAGAAGTTTCCCGACGCGCAGTTCCTGATCACCGGCGTGCTCGGTCCGCACTCCAACGCGCACGGACCCAACGAGTTTCTGCACATCCCCACCGGCAAGCGCGTCAGCCAAGCCGTAGCCGGCGTGATCGCCGCGCACCACGACGCCAGCGCGCAGGGCCTCACCGCCGGCAGCGCCGCGCGCGCCGGGCATCGCGCGCATGCCGACGGCTGCTGCTGAACATTGGTCTTGGTCGGTCTGCGCGGTCATGCATTCCTCGCCGCTTTCTGCGCAGTCGAGCTGACTGCTGATGGCTCGATTGAATTGGCTCCGCCCGCGGCGTATGGTGTACATGTGCATGCACAGGAGTATCGATCATGGCGGCGACCGCGCGGGTTGTGGTGTTGATGACGCCCGAACAGAAATCGGATGTAACGCTGCGTGCTGCTGCGGAGAAGCTGTCCGTGGGCGACTACATGCGCCGGCAAGCACTCGGCGATGACGCACTGCTGGCGGCGCTGGTGGAAGAACTTGCGGCCTCCACGGAACGGGCGCGGGCCGTGCTTGAGCGGACGCTGGCGCGGCTGGACGAGTCGGAACGGCGCCTGCCCGAAATCGAGGCGGCGGCGCGCGCACGCGCCAAGGCCGAGTTCGCGGCATTCGATCCGCAGTTGTTCGCGCGGATGGTGCGGCGGGAGATCACGGCATGACGACGCTGGGCGACGTGCTGAAGGGCATCCGCGAAACCATCGTGCTGAGTGAGCGCGTGGAACAGCTCACCAAAAAGGTCGATCAGATGGATGCGCGCGAGCGTGATTTGATCGAGCGATTGGTGCGGCTGGAGACGTTCGTGGATTTCGTGCGGCCGGCGATCACGCGCCGTACCCTGCCACCCTCTAGCAACTGATCGTTCGCTGCTGACTGGTACGAAGCGGGCGGGCTGGGACGGACTAGCCGCCCATGCTGCGCCTGGCGCTGGCGGTGACCGCCGCCCAGTCGCCGGCATCCAGCCATTCCTTGTTCACCATCCACGAGCCGCCGACGCAGGGCACGTTGGGCAGGGCCAGATAGTCCTTGGCGTCGTGTTCGCCGATGCCGCCGGTGGGACAGAAGTACAGGTCGGCGAAGGGGCCGTGCAGCGCCTTCAGCGCGTTGACGCCGCCGCTGGGCGCGGCGGGGAAGAACTTCAGCGTGCGGAAGCCGCGCGCGCGCAGCGCCATGATCTCGCCGGCGGTGGCGGCGCCGGGGATCACCGGCAGCGGCACGCGCTGCAGCGCGTCGGCCAGCGCGGGCGGCGTGCCGGGGGTGACGATGAACTCGGCGCCGTGCGCGATCGCGGCATCCAGTTGCGCGGCATCCAGCACGGTGCCGGCGCCGACGCTGAGGCCGAGGCCGGCGTCGCGGATGGCGCGGATGGCCTGCAGCGCCACCGGCGTGCGCAGCGTCACCTCGATGGCGGTGAGGCCGCCGGCGGCCAGCGCCTTGGCACAGGCCAAGCCTTGTTCGACCGAGGCGAGGCTGAGCACCGGCATGATGCGCGCGCGGCGCAGGAGTTGCAGGGCCTGCTGCTGGCGCTCGGCCAGCGTGGCGGCGATGTCGTGATGGGCGTTCATATGCTTCTCCGTTCAGCAGCCTTGAGCCGGCGTGCGCAGGGCGTCGGCGTCGCTGCTGCAATCGTCGGGATCGAGGCTGATCGACAGCGCGCCGTGCTCGGCATCCAGCGCCTGCGCGCGGCTGTGGCCGAACAGGCGCCGGCCCACATCGCAGCCGCCGGGCGGACGCTGTACCGGCGCGCGCGCGGCCAGCGTGGCGGCGTCCACTTCCAGCGACAGCACGCCGGCCTCGGCGTCCAGCAGCACGCTGTCGCCCTCGTGCACCTTGGCCAGCAGCCCGCCGCGCGCCGCCTCGGGCGTCAGATGGATGGCCGAGAGCGTCTTGCCGGACGCGCCGGAGAGGCGCCCATCGGTCACCAGCGCCACGCGCCGGCCCTGGTTTTGCAGGTGGCCCAGCAGCGGAGTCAGGCTGTGCAGCTCGGGCATGCCGTTGGCGTGCGGACCCTGGAAGCGCAGCACCGCGATGAAATCCTGCGGCAGGGTGCCGGCGCTGTGGCGGCGCGCCAGTTCGTGCTGGTCGTGCAGCACCACCGCCGGCGCGCGGATGCGGCGCTGTTCGGGCTTGAGCGCGGCGATCTTCACCAGCGCGCGGCCCAGGTTGCCCTGCACCAGACGCAGACCACCGTGCGGCTCGAAGGCTTCCGCAACGCTGCGCAGTACGTCGCGGTCGCTGCTGGCGGCCGGCGCATCAGCCCAGTGCAGGCGGCCGCCGTCATCCACATATGGTTTGCGCGCGTGCTCGCGCAGGCTGGCCCCGAACACCGTGCGCGCATCGGCGTGCAGCAGGCCGGCGTCGAGCAGTTCGCGGATCACGAAGCCGATGCCGCCGGCCGTCTCGAAGCGGTTCACGTCGGCATCGCCATTGGGGTACATGCGCACCAGCAGCGGGGTGATTTCCGAGAGGTCGTGGATGTCGTCCCAGTCGATGACGATACCGGCCGCGCGCGCCACCGCCACCCAGTGGATGCTGTGGTTGGTGGAGCCGCCGGTGGCCAGCAGCACGATGATGGCGTTGACGATGGCGCGTTCGTCCACCAGCAGGCCCAGCGGGCGGTAATCCTGGCCCAGGGTGCTGATTTCGATGGCGCGCAGCGTGGCGGCGCGGGTCAGCGCTTCGCGCAGCGGCGTGCCGGGATTGACGAACGCGGCGCCGGGCAGCATCAGCCCCATCGCCTCCAGCAGCAACTGGTTGGAATTGGCGGTGCCGTAGAACGTGCAGGTGCCGGGCGCGTGGTAGGACGCCGCCTCGGCGGCCAGCAGCTCGGCCTTGCTGGCTTGTCCGGCCGCGTAGCGCTCGCGCACCTTGGCCTTGGCCTGGTTGGAGATGCCGGAGGGCATCGGTCCGGCCGGCACGAACACCGCCGGCAGGTGACCGAAACTGAGCGCGCCGATCAGCATGCCCGGCACGATCTTGTCGCACACGCCGAGGTAGACGGTGCTGTCGAACATGGCGTGGCTGAGCGACACAGCGGTGGCCTGGGCGATGACATCGCGGCTGAACAGAGACAGCTCCATGCCGGCGCGACCCTGGGTGATGCCATCGCACATCGCCGGCACACCGCCAGCGACTTGTGCGGTGGCGCCGGCGGCGTTCGCCGTGGTGCGGATCAGCGCCGGATAGCCCTCGAACGGCTGGTGCGCCGAGAGCATGTCGTTGTAGGCGCTGATGATGCCGAGGTTGGGTGTGGCGCCGCCCTGCAGGCGCGCCTTGGTCTCGGCCGCGCTGGCGGCAAAACCATGCGCGAGATTGCCGCAACTCAAATGCCGGCGCGCCGCATCGCGCGGCACCGCGGCGATAGCGTCCAGATACGACTGGCGCCGCGGCGCGCTGCGCTGGCGGATGCGTTCGGTGATCGCGTGCAAACGCGGGTGGATGCTCATGTTGCCTCCGGGATGTGGCGCGCGCCGCTGCCGGCGTCGCGGGCGCGGATGGGCGCTGGTTCGCGCGCGGCGCGCATCACGGCGCCCAATACACTTCCAGCGTCGCGCCCGGCGTATCGCAGGCGACGCACACCGGCGCCATGTGAGCATCGCCCACCACCAGTGCGTGCTGGAACGCGGCAAGCTTGTCCTGGCCGCGCAGCAGCAGCACGCGCTTGCGCGCCGGCGCCAGACCAGCCGGCGTCAGGCTGACGCGCTGCGGATAAGCCCCGGCGACAGCGCAACCCGTGGCGTCGATGGCGACGTACGGCCGCGCAGTGGTTAGCGCAGCGGCGAGGTCATGTGAGCCGGGAAACAACGATGCGGTGTGGGTGTCATCGCCCATGCCCAGAATCACCGCGCTGGGTGGAATGCCGATTGCGTCGAGCCACGCCGATGCGGCGCGCGCAGCAACCTCGGCATCCAGCGTGGCGTCGGTCAGCAGCGGGTGGAAAATCGCGGTCTGTGCACCCTGATCCAGCAGCGTGCGGCGCGTGAGCGCATCGTTGCGCCCGGCGCTGTCCTCGGTGACGCGCTCGTCAACCAGGCCGATGCTGATCTTTGGCCATGGCAGCGGCAGTCGCGCCAGCACGCCAAGCACTGGCGCCGGCGTACTGCCGCCGGAAACCAGCAGCAGCGCCCGATCGTGGCTGGCCAGCGCCAACTGCAGCGCGGCGCCGATCGCTCCGCCGGCAGCGGCGGCCCAGGCATCGGCGTCGGCATAAGGCAGAAAAATACAGCGCGCGGCATGTTCGGGGGCGATTTTTGGCGCCGGATTGGCTGGCAGCGAGTTCATGCGCAAGCTCCGGACACGGCGCCGCAGTGATGCACCTCGGCACGTCCGCCGGCGATGGCCAATGCGCCCAGCAACCCGGGCTGCGCATGCAGAATCGCGGCGCTGGGGATGCGCGCAAGCGTGGCGCCAAAGCGGCCCTTGGCGGCGAAGCGCGTGCAAAAATCGCCGGACTGCAGGCGCGGCAGCAATTGTGGCACCAGACCACCAGCGAGCAGCACGCCGTCCCATGCACCATAGGCCAGCGCCAAGTCACCGGCGACACCGCCGAGGATCAGTACGAAGCGTTCCAGCGCCGCCAGCGCCAGCGCATTGCCGCGCAGCGCGTCCGAACTGACTGCTTCGGGCGTGAGCGCCGGCGCCGGCTCGCCGCGCACCTCGCCCAGCGCGCGGTATAGATTCAACAGTCCGCCGCCGCAGACCAGACGTTCGTTGGACACGCGTCCGAAGCGCGCGCTGAGTACGCGCAGCAGCTCGATTTCCAGCGCGTCCTGCGGCGCGAAGCCGATGTGGCCGCCTTCGGTTTCCATGACCAGCCAGCGCCCGCCGCGGCGCAGCACCGCGGTCGCGCCAAGACCGGTGCCGGGGCCGAGTACGGCGAAACAGCCGTCGCTGCCGGCGCCGAGATCGGGCAGGGTAGGGCCCAGCGCGACCATGTCACCGGCCTGTAGCGCGGCGAGGCTGGCGCCCATGGCGGCAAAATCGTTCACCAGCTTGATGCGCGGAATCCCCAGCAGCGCGCGCAGCGCGCCGCAGTCGATATGCCAGGGGTGATTGGTGATTTGTGCGCGGCCCTGCTCAACGCGCCCGGCGACGGCAAACACCGCCACCTCGGGCTGCGCGCCACGCGCACGCAGGTAACTGCGCGCGGCAGCCTCGAGCGAGGGATGCTCGGCCACGCGCAGGCTGACCAGGCTGTCCTGGTCCACGCCGCGCTCGGCATCGGCCAGCACCAGACGCAGGTTGGTGCCGCCGACATCAGCCAGGAGCACGCCGGCGGCGCTCATGCCGAAGCCCTTGGGCTTGCTGCCGCGGTGTGCGCCATGGGTGGCGGCAAAAAAGGCGCCGCCGCGCGCGGTCCCCACGAGCCGGCCACATAGGGCTGTGGCGCGAAATCAGCGGCACGCCAAGCGTCGGCAATGCTGTCGATCCATTGCCACGCGGCCTCGACTTCGTCATCGCGCACGAACAGCGCGTGGCGGCCATTGAGCGCATCGAGGAACAAGCGCTCATAGGCGATGCGCCGACGTCGTGTCGGCGCCATGGACAAATTCAGCGGCAGCGATTGCAGTTCCATGGCGCCCCATTCCGGCCCGGCCAGACTGCTCATCAGGTGCAGCTCGATGTTCTCCTCCGGCTGCAGGCGGACCAGCAGGCGATTGGGCGCCGCCTGCTGGCGCCGCGGCTTTTCAAACAGCCAGTGCGAAACCGGCTTGAAGGTGACCACGATCTGCGTCGAGCGCGTGGCCAGACGCTTGCCGGTGACCAGATTGAACGGCACCCCGGCCCAGCGCCAGTTGTCGATGTGCGCGCGCAGCGCGACGAAGGTTTCTACCGACTGGCCTTCGATCTGGCTGAAACCGCCGACCGCCTGCGCGCCGACCACGCCGGCCTGATACACGCCGCGCACCGACTCATCCGGCGCGGATTGCGCGTTGAACGGACGCAGCGCGCGCAGCACCATCAGTTTCTGATCGCGCACGGTGTCGGCATCCAGCGCCGAGGGTGGCTCCATGGCGATCAGGCACAGCAGTTGCAACATGTGGTTTTGCACCATGTCGCGCAGCGCGCCATAGCGCGAGTAATACTGCTCGCGGCCATCCACGCCCGCGGTCTCGGCTACCAGGATGTCCACGCGTTCGATCCAGCGCCGGCTCCATACCGCTTCGAGCAGCGTGTTGCCGAAGCGCAGCGCCAGCAGATTCTGCACGGTGGCTTTGCCGAGGTAATGATCGAGCCTGAACACACGCGATTCAGGCACGCAGGCGGCGATCGCGGCGTTGATCTCGAGCGCGCTGGCCAGGTCGCGGCCGATGGGTTTTTCCAGCAGCAGTCGCGCTGGATCTTCAAGCAGGCCGGCGGCCTTCAGGCCTTGCGCGATCGGCACGAACAGATCCGGCGGCACCGCCAGATAGCTGAGCAAGCGCGTGCCGGTCTTCAGCTTGAGCGCGGCGCCCAGCGCCTCGGGTTTGCTCAGATCAATCGAGGTGTAATCGGTGCGCTGCAGCAGCTCGCGCAGCGCGTCCATGTCGACGGCATCGCCGGCGCGCGCGTGCACGCGCTCCAACAGCCAATCGCGGAAAGCTTCCTGGGTCTCGAACGGATGTTTGGCGACAGCGTGAACACGGAAGTTGGCGGGCAGCAGGCGATCGCGCAGCAGATTGGCCAGTGCTGGAAATACCTGCCCGGCGGCCAGGTCTCCGGTGGCGCCGAACAGCAGGAATTGCTCGTGCATCAGGGTTCCTCGTGCAGCGCGGCTCCGTTGCTGGCGACCACGCGGCTGTAATAGCGCGCGCTGTCCTTGGGGGTGCGCTGCTGGGTGGCGTAATTGACGTGCACCAGCCCGAAGCGTTTGGCGAAACCCAGCGACCACTCGAAGTTGTCCATCAGCGACCACGCAAAGTAGCCGCGGATGTCCGAGCCCGCCGCGATTGCCGTGTGCACCGCGCCGATGTGCTTGCGAAGATAATCCACGCGCAGCGAGTCGACCACCCGACCGTTTTCCGCGACCGGAGGATCGTAGAACGCCGCACCGTTCTCGGTGATGTAGACCGGCGGATTGTCGTAGCGTTCCCGGATCCACTGCAAGGTATCGGTGAGTCCTTGCGGAAACACTTCCCAACTGGTTTCGGTGTAAGTGCCCTGCGGTTGCGGCACGCGTCCGGCGCGCACCGGCCAGGCCTCGGGCGCGTCGCGGGTGATGCTGCGCGTGTAGTAATTGAAGCCGATGAAATCGAGCTTCTGCCTGATCAGATCGAAGTCGGCCGCGGGCCACTCGGGCCAGGCCGCGCCGAAGATCTCCGGCATTTCCTCGGGGTAGCGGCCGAGCAGCGCGGGATCCAGGTATTGCCCGTTCATGTATGCGTGCGCACGGCGCGTGGCGGCCTGATTGGCGGCGCTGTCGCTGGCGGCGTACTTGGGTTCGAGGTTCACCACCAGACCGATATGATGCTTGCCCACGCTGCGGTAGCGCTGCACCGCGGCGCCATGCGCGCGCAGCAAGTGATGCGTGGCGATGGGCGCCTCGTACAGGCTGCGGTGGCCGGGCGCCAGCGCGCCGTGCAGATAACCGCCATCGGTCACCACCCAGGGTTCGTTGAGCGTGGCCCAGTGGCGCACGCGGCCGTCCAGCGCCTTGAACATCACCTCGGCGTAATCGGCGAACCAGTGCGCGATGTCCGGGTTGAGCCAGCCGCCACGATCGTCCAGCGCGGCCGGGAGATCCCAATGAAACAGCGTCGTCATCGGCGTGATGCCGCGCGCCAGCAGTTCATCGACCAGGCGCGAGTAAAAATCCAGCCCCTTGGCGTTGACGGAGCCACGGCCTTGGGGCATCACGCGCGCCCAGGCCACGCTGAAGCGGTAGGCGCGCATGCCCAAGTCAGCCATCATGCGCACATCCTCGCGCCAGCGCCGGTAATGATCGCAGGCCACATCGCCGGTATCGCCGCCAATGGTGAGTCCCGGCGTATGCACGAAGCGTTCCCAGATGCTGGGGCCGGCGCCGTCGGCCAGCGGCGAGCCTTCAATCTGATAGGCCGAGGTCGCGGTGCCCCAGAGGAAATCCTCCGGGAAAGTGGTGTCGTGCGCGGTCATGAAAGGGTTCCGAAGGTTGACGGATGAGCATGTAAACGATTACATGGCAGGATAACTGAACGTACTGCGGCTGTGTAGCGCGCAGTCTGCGGAGAGCAGTTGATGAGCGGTGTGAGGCTCGAAAATGTGCGCAAGGTCTATCCCAACGGACGCACTGCGGTTGCCGCGGCCAACTTCGAGGTGGAGCCGGGTGAACTGATCGTGTTTGTCGGCCCGTCCGGCTGCGGCAAGACCACTTTGTTGCGCATGATCGCCGGGCTGGAAAGCATCAGCGCCGGCACGCTCAGCATCGGTGGACGCGTGGTCAACGACGTGCCGCCCAAGGATCGCGATATTGCGATGGTGTTCCAGAACTACGCGCTGTATCCGCATATGAACGTGGCCGAGAACATGGGTTTTGGTCTCAGACTGCGCGGGGTTCCGCGCGCCGAGGTCGCGACCAAGGTGCAGGCCGCCGCGGCCATGCTGGGCCTTGAGCACGCCTTGCAGATGAAGCCGGGTCAGCTATCCGGTGGACAGCAGCAGCGCGTGGCGGTTGGACGCGCGCTGGTGCGCGAGCCCAAGGTATTCTTGCTCGACGAGCCGCTGTCCAACCTCGACGCCAAGATGCGTCTGAGCATGCGCGTGGAAATCGCGCGCCTGCATCGGCGCCTGGGCACCACCATGATCTACGTCACCCACGATCAGATCGAGGCGATGACGCTCGGACAGCGCATCGTGGTGCTCAAGGATGGCGTGATCCAGCAGATCGACACGCCGATGCGCCTATATCGCGCGCCAGTGAACCTGTTCGTGGCCGGGTTCCTCGGTAGCCCGGCGATGAACACGATGCGCGGGATTTATCGCGCAGATGCAGCGGGCAGCATCGAGCTGTCGGCCGATACGCGCATGGCGCTGGCCTTGCCGGGCGAGACGCATGCGCGCCTCGCGGCATTCGATGGGCGCAAGTTGGTGCTGGGTCTGCGTCCCGAGCATCTGCACCTGGCCGATGCCGCGACGCCGCAAAGCTGGCCGCGCTGTACCGCGCAGGTGGATGTGGTCGAGCCGGTCGGCAGCGAAGTGTTCGTGGGCATGCGTTGGGGCGCGTGCGCGCTGACCGCGCGTCTGGCGCCCGACTGTTTGCCCGCAGTGGGTGACAGTCTGGAGTTGAGCTTCGATCCGGCCACGCTGCATTTCTTCGATGCCGAGAGCGAAGCGCGCATCGACAGCGCATGACAGAGCCTGCTGCGGCGCAACATCGCGATATGCTTCGACGCTTACCTTGGCATCGCAGGCCCGCGCGCGAGTTGTTATTGCCGGGCGATATGATCCGGGCGTGCGTCGCCGCACGGAGATCTCGTCGTGGACATTGCCGCCCTGATGGGCCTGATCGCCGCGCTGGGTAGCGGTCTGCTGCTCGGCATCGAGCGTGAGCGCCACAAGGGCCGCGGTCCGCGGCGGCAGCCGCTGGGCTTGCGCAGCTTTCTGTTGGCGGCGCTGGCCGGTGCGGTCGCCATCCGGCTGGGCGATGCGGCGCTGGCGGTGACGCTGCTGGCCGCCGCGGCATTCGCGCTGGCCGGCTACCTGCGCGCGCGCGACGACGATCCCGGTCTGACCACCGAGCTGGCGCTGCTGCTGGCTGTCCTGCTCGGCGCGCTGGCGATGCGCGCGCCGGCAGGGGCGGCGGCGCTGGCGGTGCTGACCACGTTGGCGTTAGCCGCGAAGACGCGGCTGCATCATTTTGCGCGGCGCGCGCTCAGTGCCGAAGAACTGCACGCGGGCCTGCTGCTGGCGGCCGCCGTGCTGGTGATCCTGCCGCTGTTGCCGGATCGCCCGTTCGCGCTGCTGGCCGGACTGAATCTGCGCACGCTGTGGGTATTGGCGTTGCTGGTGATGGCGATCCAGAGTCTCGGCCACGTGACGCTGCGCCTGCTGGGTCCGGCGCGCGGACTGGCGCTCAGCGGCCTGGTCGGCGGGTTCGTCTCCAGCACCGCCACCATCGGCGCGATGGGCCAGCGCGCGCGGCAGCAGCCGGCGCTGTTCGCGGCCTGCCTCGGCGGCGCGCTGCTGTCGAACATCGCCACCGTGCTGCAGTTGGCGCTGCTGGTCGGCGCGCTGGCGCCGGAACTGCTGCTGCATCTGTCGGCGCCGCTGCTGGCGGCCGGTGTGGCGGCGCTGATCGCTGCGGCGATCGCATTGCATCGCGGCGCAGCGCGCGTGGAGCGCGCGGCATTGCCGTTGCGGCGGCGGCCCTTCGACCCGCGCCATGCGCTGGGTTTCGCGCTGCTGGTCAGCGCGGTGCTGCTCGGGGCGGACGCGGCGCGACGCGCGCTCGGGGCGACCGGCGCGCTGCTGGCGGCGACCGCGGCCGGATTGGCCGACGCGCACGCCGCCGCGGTCTCGGTCGCGCAGTTGACGGTGGATGGACATCTGTCGTCCGGGCTGGCGCCGGTCGCGGTGCTGGCGGCTTTCAGCAGCAACGCGCTCAGCAAGTGCGCCGCGGCATGGATCGCCGGCGGGCTGCGGTTCGCGGCGCCGCTGGCCGTCGCGCAGGCGGCGATCGTCGGCGGCGCGTGGCTGGCGTGGTGGATCGTCGGTGCTTGAGTTGACGGCGGGCCGCGCGGCTGCTCAACCGGCCGCGCTGCGGCCGTCGTCGCGGTCCACCAGCTCCACCTCGGCGTGCGCCAGCGCGTCGAGTGCGCGCAGCTCGGCGACCGCCTCGCGGCGCTGGAACAGCAGCAGGTCGAGCGGATACCACAGCATCACCCAGCCGAGGATCTGCACGCCCTCGCCCAGCCAGTCGAGCAGCGGCAGCCGGCGCAGCTCCTGGCCGACCAGGGTGGTCGAGGCCAGGATCAGCATGCCGACCAGCAGTGCCCGCCACGCCAGGCGCATGCGCGCGCGCAGCAGTCGCGCGGCCTGGTCGCGCTCGTAGGCGAAATGGTTGTGCACCGCCGCGTCGATGGTGTCGGCCGCATCGCGCAGTTCGGGTGGCAGGTGCAAGCGCAGGCGCAGGGCGCCGCGCGGGTCGAGTTCCTGCGCGTAGGAGAGCAGATAGCGATGCGCGTGCGGATCCAGCGCGCGCTCGCGGAACGGCGCCGGGTCGAGCACGTCGAACAGTTGCGCGAGACTGTGCAGTTCGAGCTCGATGGTGGGAACGGCAACATTCGCCATGCGGCCGATTCTGCCGGGTGCCGCGGCCGTGCGCGAGCGCCGCAGGTTGGGCCGGCAAGTCCTGCGCTTTCCCGCAGCGTCGGGCCGGGCCGGCAAGCCCGGCGTTTTCCTGCGATCTAGGCTGAAGTTTACGGTCCAGCCTGCCTGCTACGGGCTACTCAGGGCGCCGCCATCAGCGCCAGCGTCATATCCAGCATGCGGTTGGAGAAGCCCCACTCGTTGTCGTACCAACTGAGCACCTTGACCAGGGTGCCGCCCATCACGCGCGTCTGGGTGGTGTCGTAGATGCTCGACAGCGGGTTGTGGTTGAAGTCCACCGACACCAGCGGCTTGCTGTTGATGCCGAGGATGCCCTTCAACGCACCCGCGCTGGCTTCCCTGATCGCGGTGTCGATCTCGTCCTTGCTGGTGGCGCGCGCGGCGACGAAGGTCAGATCGACCACCGACACGTTGATGGTCGGCACGCGCATGGCGAAGCCGTCGAGCTTGCCGTTGAGCTCCGGCAGCACCAGGCCGACCGCGGCGGCGGCGCCGGTCTTGGTCGGGATCTGGCTCATGGTGGCGCTGCGCGCGCGGCGCAGATCCTTGTGATAGACGTCGGTGAGCACCTGATCGTTGGTATACGAGTGGATGGTGGTCATCAGCCCGTGCACGATGCCGATCCGGGTGTGCAGCACCTTGGCCAGCGGCGCCAGGCAGTTGGTGGTGCAACTGGCGTTGGAGATCACCTGGTGACCGGTCTTGAGCTGGTCGTGGTTGACGCCCATCACGAAGGTGCCGTCGACGTCCTTGTCGCCCGGCGCGGAGATGATCACCTTCTTCGCGCCCGCGGCCAGATGCGCGCCGGCCTTGGCCTTGCTGGTGAACAGGCCGGTGCATTCCAGCACTACGTCTACGCCCAACGCGCCCCAGGGCAGTTTGGTCGGGTCGCGCTCGGCGCACACCTTGATGCGGTCGCCTTTGACGACCAGGTCGCCGCCGTCCACCGAGACCTCGTGCGGGAAGCGGCCGTGCGCGGTGTCGTACTGGGTCAGATGCGCGTTGGTTTCGGCATCGCCGAGGTCGTTGATGGCGACGATCCGAATCGCGTCGGTGCGATTGGCCTCGTACAGCGCGCGCAGGATGTTGCGGCCGATGCGGCCGTAGCCGTTGATGGCGACCTTGATGGGCATGACGAGCGTCCTCGGGCGGATTGCGGAAACGCGATCTTATCGGCAACGTGACCTTCGGGCGATGTGCCGCCCTGCGACGCGCTACCACACTGGCATGCATTGATCCGGAGACTTCGCATGCGCTCGATCCATCGCGGCATCCTGCTGTGCCTCGGCCTGCTGGCCACCACGCCGGCCTTCGCCTGGGGTCCGCTCGGGCATCGCATCGTGGCTGATCTGGCCGATGCGCAATTGGCGCCGGGCGCACGCGCGCAGGTCGATGCGCTGCTGGCCAGCGAGCACATGCAAAGCATGGCCGACATCGCCAACTGGGCCGACACGCTGCGCGACGATCCGGCGCAGGCCGCGCTGGGCAAGGCCACCGCGCCGCTGCATTACGTCAACATGCACGGCTCCTGCGATTACAAACCCGCGCTCGACTGCCCCGACGGCCAGTGCGTGGTCGGCGCCATCAACCACTACGCCGCGATCCTGGGCAACCGCGGCCTGCCGATCGCCGCGCGCGCGCAGGCGCTGAACTTCGTCGTGCATTTCGTCGGCGACGTCAACCAGCCGCTGCACGCCGGCTACTTGCAGGACCGCGGCGCCAACGACTACCAGGTACGGTTCGAAGGCGAGGGCAGCAACCTGCACCGCGTGTGGGATTCGGGCCTGCTGTCCACGCGCCATCTGGATGCGCGCGGCTACGCCGCGCTGCTGCAGAAGCAGGGACCGGTGACGCTGCCGGCGCCGATCGCGCCGCTGGACAATCCGCCCGCGCAGTGGGCCGAGGAATCCTGCAAGGTGGTGATGAACGAGGGCGTGTATCCGCAAGGCCACGTCATCGGCCAGAGTTACATCGAGCGCGAGCGCCCGATCGCCGAGCGGCAACTGCGCATCGCCGGCAAGCGCCTGGCCGATCTGCTCAATCGCGTGCTGGGCGATTCGCGCGCGGTTTCGACGCCGCGGTAATCAACGGTCCAGCAGCGCGAACACGCCCCAAGGGTTCTGCGTGATCGCCACGCTGACGATGAAGCCGAAAGTCGTCAGCGCGGCCACGTAAGCCGCGGCGCGCACCCGCGGCGTGCGCCCGCGCTTGAGCGCGATCGAGCCCAGCGCGATGTACACCAGCAACAGCGCGACCTTCACCGTCAACCACGCGTCCAGCAGTGGGTACTGATGCACGATCACGGTCAGCAGGATCGCCGCCCCCAGCAGCACGGTGTCGTTGAGATACGAGAAATAACGCACGGCGGCGTGATTGGCGATGCGCCAATCGGCCATGCGCGCCAGCCCGCGCAGCGTGAACAGCGTACCCGAGATGACCACCGCGCCCACGTGCGCGGCCAGGATTTGCGGAAACCAGTTCACCAATGCCATGTCGTATCTCGTCGCGTCGGCGCGATCGCGCACCGGACAGGTTCTTTCGCCCCATGCACGCATTTTGCCGTTCAGCCCGGACGACCATCGCGCCGCGGCGTCAGATAAATCCACGCCGCACGCAGCGCCCACGGCAGAAACGCAGCCACCCAGGCGGCGCCGGTCAGGGTGTAAGCCAGCGCGCCGCAGCCCGCCAGCGAGTCGACCACGCGCGCGATCGCCACCGCCTGCAGCGCGAGGAAGGTGAACCACGGAATCGCGCCCATGCGCAGCGGTCGACCGGAATGGCCATGCGTCACGCGCGTCACCATCGCCACCAGCATCGAGCCGAAGAAGCCCACGGTCAGCGCGTGCAATGCGGCCATGTCCCAGGCGCCATAGTTGCCCTCACCGTACAGGCCGCCCACCGCGAACAGCGCGAAGCTCAGCGGCAGCCAGGCAAAGGCCATGTACAGGACGCTCAGCAGTCCCGGTCGACGCGCCTTCCAGGGTTGCCAGGCGATCCAGTGCCCGAGAAACAATAGTGCCAGCAGGGCATCGCTGAGTGCACGCAGGCGCGGCTGATCCAGTGCGCCCAACAGCAGATGGGCCAACAACAACAGCCATGCCGCGGGCAGCGACCACGCGGGCCGTACCACGCGATAACCCGCGATCACGCTGCTGGAGAAGAACGGCAGCATGCGATGGGTGACGGTGAAGAACACTGGCATCAGGAAGACGAAGGTGCCGATGCGGATCGCCGCCAGCGCCAGTGCGCCAGGTGCGCCCAGCAGAAAGGCCAGGAACAGCGCCAGGCCGAGTGCGCCCAGCGTCAGCGCGGCGAGGATCGACCACGCCCAGTGGTCGCGCGAGCGCGCCGCGCGCAGCACGCCGAGCAGGCGCGTGATGCCATACAGCCAGCCTGCAAGCAGCAGCGCGAAACCGGCGAGCAGCAGCGGCCGCAGGTCCAGCAGCCCGATCACAGCCAGCACGTAGCCGCCGAACACGCCAATGAATACCGGCACGTAGGCGCCACGGCGCAGTTCCGGCTGACCGCTCCAGCGTGGAAACACCGTCAGCGTGAAGCCGAAGATGAAAGGCCCGAGCATGCCGTACTGCGCCAGCATCGCGTGCGCCCAGATCGTCGGGATCGGCGCCTGCGGCCAGTGCGCCCAGCTCCAGGTTCCGGCGGCCAGTGCCAGTGTCCACCACAGCATGCTCAGCAGCACCGCCGTGGCGCCGGCAAAGAACATCATGCGATGCGGCGCGGCGGCCAGTATCTGCGCCATGGATGGCGAGATGCCGCGCGAATTCGCTCGCCCGTGTTCGAGGCTTGCGGCGATCGGTCGTGGCTTGCGCCCGGCTTCGGGTCGATTCATGGCGCGGATTCCAAGTGTGGGCTCGATGGTGTTGCGCGGCGTCGATACGCATGCGGCTCAAGCGGCCGGCTGCAATCCGAAGTCCTCGGGATGCAGCAGCAGATCATCCAGAGTGTGGCGATCGAGCACCGCCACGAAGGCGGCGAGGGCTTCACGCAATACGCCGCGCAAGCGGCAGGCGGGTGCGATCAGGCAGTGGTTGCCCGCGGAAAAGCATTCCACCAGCGCGAAGTCGGGCTCGGTCAAGCGCAGCACGGCGCCGATGCGTATGCGATCCGGGCGCTTGGCCAGCGTGAATCCGCCGGCGCGGCCGCGCACGGCTTTCAGATACCCCGCGCGCGTCAGCACATTGACCACCTTCATCAGGTGATTGCGCGAGATGTCGTAAATCTGCGCGGTTTCCTCGATGGTGATCAGACGCTCGCGTTGCGCTGCGGCGTACATCAACACGCGCAGGGCGTAATCCGAGAAGTTGGTCAGTCGCATGATGGCTCCTTAGTATCTGCCCGGCATGGTTTGCGTGGCCTCGAAGTGCACTATATGATGCACGCATATTACATGTTTGCGCGCGACCGCAAGCGCGGTCCATGCCGGTTGCGCGTGTTGCGTGTATGCATTGCATCGCACTGATGGAGCGCGCCATGACGCGGATTTCGATCCAGCGGGTGTATGCCGCCGCGGCACCTGGAGAGGGTGTGCGCATTTTGGTGGATCGCTTGTGGCCGCGCGGCTTGAGCAAGGACAAGGCCGCCGTGCGGCACTGGTTGCGCGAGGTGGCACCCAGCGATGCCTTGCGCCACTGGTTCGCGCACGATCCGGCGCGCTGGGATGAATTCCAGCAGCGTTATTTCGCCGAACTCGACGCCCAGCCCGAGGTCGTGCGCGAATTGCGCAGCGTGCTGGCCGGGCATCCGCACGTCACCTTGTTGTATGCCGCGAGGGACGAGGCCCACAACAACGCGGTGGCGCTGCTGAGCTATCTGCGCCGCCATGGAACTGCGGCTTGAGGCGCGCGCGCCGTTCCGCCTGGACTTGACCGTCTGGGCGCTGCGGCGCCAGCCCGGCAATCGCATCGACACATGGCAGAGCGGCGTCTATCGGCGCAGCTTCGGCAGCCATGCGGGCGCGGTGCTTGCCGAAGTGCAGCAGCGCGGCAGCACGCAGCAGCCCATGCTGCAGGTGCGGCTGCATGGCGTTGCCGTGGATGATCCGGCCCGGCGCGAGGACATTGTCGTCGTGCTGCGGCGCATGCTTGGACTGGATGTCGATTTGTCGGGCTTTTATGCGCAGGCTGCTGGCGATCCCGATCTGGGGCCGCTGGTGCTGCGCTATCGCGGGCTCAAGCCGCCGCGCTTCGCCACGCTGTTCGAGGCGCTGGCCAATGCGGTGGCTTGTCAGCAGGTGAGTCTGGCTTCGGGCATCGCCTTGCTGGGCCGTCTCAGCGCGCAGTTCGGGCCGGCGCATCCCTTGGCGCCGGAGTTGCATGCTTTCCCGCGTCCGCAGGATCTGTGCGATGCCGATTCCCACGCGTTGCGCGCCCTGGGCTTCAGCCAGCAGAAGACCGGCTATCTGACCGGCCTGGCGCGAGATCTCGCCGGAGGCAAGCTGACAGCCGCCGCGCTCGAAGTGGCCGATGATGCGGGCGCAATGCGTATGCTCGGCACGCTGCGCGGTATCAAGCGCTGGAGCGCGCAGTATGTGGCTCTGCGCGGTCTGGGCCGGCTGGGTGTGTTTCCCGTGGACGATGTGGGGGCGCACAAGCATCTGGCGGCGTGGCTGGGATTGCCACGACTCGACGCTGAAGCCACCGCAGCTCTGGTGCGGCGTTGGCAGCCCCATGCGGGGCTGGTGTATTTCCACGTGCTGCTCAGGCGCCTTGAAGAAGCCGGCCATCTGCGGATCGACACGCCAGCGGGGTCGGAGTAGATCGGCTCGGGAGCGGCTCATGCACCCGGTTGAGATGCTTGTGGCGCAGCATCGCGACGTCATACATGGCTTGTTGGTCGTGCTGCGCGCCATTCCCTGCAATCCACCTGCGAGCATCCCATGGCGGCGATCCGTGGCGTGGCGCGCCTCGCTTATTCGCCGAAGCGGCGGGTGATCGGCATTTCCAAGCTGGCGCGGCTGGTCGAGGCCTGTGGCTGGTGCCTGCAGATCCAGCAGTGCAGGGAAGCCAGCTTGACCTTCTTCAACCCCAGCGCCTGTGCCACGTCGTACATTGCTTGATTGGTGATGCGGTGCCCGTTCTCGTCATAAGGGAGACCGTGCACGGCTTGCAAGTCGGCCATCACCATGTCGTGAATATCATGCGAAAGCAGATGGTCGAACAGCCAGCCGGCCCAGAACACACCGTGCGGGTCGGTTCCCTCGCTGACCAGTCGCTTGGCCAGCGTCACACCCTTGAGATCGGCCGGCGCAGCGGGCAGATTGATGCCCATCGCCGTGGCGTGCTTGAGCCCGTCGGTGACGTAGAAATCCATCGCGGCGATCCAGTCATTGACCTTCTTGGAGCCGTACTGCTTGGTCAACTTGCCGACCTCAGCATGCACGGTCTTTTCGCCCAGCATCGACACCAGCGCTTGCTGGAAGCTGAAATGTTCGACACCGCCACCGGCATCGACCAGCGCCGCGGTGACCTCGAGGTTCGGCTTGCCGTCGTAGGCCGGGCCGCCGAACCAGTTCATGCCCTGCATGTTCGGGGTCGCGGCTAACGCCGCGCTACCGTAGAACGCGGTGGCGACGCCGGTCAGGGAGACCGCAAGCGCCGTCAGGACCGCAAATAGTTTCGCTTTCTTGAACATGATCGTTCTCCTATGGGTGGATGAGCGGACACGACAAGGGCAGCGAGCGGACGGCTCCGATGTCTTGCCGGCGCCTATGTGATGCAGCAGCGGCGCGCAGGTTCCGGCGCATGGCGCCGATGGCTTCCACGGGCGTTCCGATGACGGGAACCTCGTGCGCGGTCGCTGCATCGGATCGGTGTCATTCACTACCGAATCCGCAGCCATGCTCGAATCCGATCAGCTCATGTCTTCCGCTGTTTCCGTGGCGCCTGCGGCTATTCCCGAAATACGGCGTCCGTCGCGGGCCGAGGCGGAAGCTGCGGTGCGCACGCTAATCCGCTGGGCCGGCGATGAGCCTTCACGCGAGGGTCTGCGGGCGACGCCGGCCCGCGTGGTACGCGCCTACGAGGAATGGTTTTCGGGCTACCGGCAGGATCCGATCAGCCTGCTCAAGCGCACGTTCGAGGAGGTCGGCGGCTACGATGACCTGGTCATGTTGCGCGACATCCCGCTGCAGTCGACCTGCGAGCATCACATGGCGGCCATTCGCGGCGTGGTGCACATCGCCTACCTGCCTGACCAGTGCGTGGTCGGCATTTCCAAGCTGGCGCGGCTGGTCGAGGCGTTCGGCCGACGCCTGCAGATCCAGGAGCGGCTGACCGCCGAGATCGCCGATACGCTGGCCCATGTACTGCAACCGCATGGCGTGGCGGTGATCATCCAAGCAAGTCACGACTGCATGTCCTCGCGTGGCGTACGCCTGCATGGGGTCGCGATGCTGACCCGGCGTCTGCTCGGTCAGTTCGCGCAGGAACCACAGCGGCGGGAAATCCTGTCGCTGCTCGCCGGTTGAAGCGGGAACCTCAGGACGGCGGCTGCATCTCATCGGGTGTACAAGGAATCACCATGTCAGTTCATGCCCATGCAACACCCATCGATTACGCCGCGCTGGACGATCACGCGCTGGTGGCGCTCGTTCGCAGCGGTCAGCGCGAGGCTTTCCACTACATCATGCAGCGTTGCAACCAGCGCCTGTTCCGCATCGCGCGCAGCATGGTTGGCGAGGATGCGGAAGCGGAGGATGTGCTGCAGGAGTCGTACCTGCGCGCCTATCACAAGCTGGATTCGTTCCGCGGTGATTCGACTCTGCTGACCTGGTTGACCAGCATCGTGCTGAACGAGGCGCGCGGCCGGCTGCGCAAGCGCCACAGCATGGTCGGGCTGGAGCAGATCGACGCGGCGCCCGACGACACCCACCAGATCATCCAGTTCCCGTCCAGGTTTGGCAACGAGGATCCGGCCGTGTCGGCCGCCCGTGCGCAGATCCGTCATCTGCTCGAACACGCCATCGACGGATTGCCGGAGACGCTCCGCACGGTCTACGTGATGCGCGAACTCGAAGAATGCACGGTGGAAGAAACAGCCATCCAGTTGCGGATCAAACCGGAAACAATCAAGACCCGTCTGCATCGCGCGCGCCGTTTGCTACGCGCTTCGTTGCAGGCAACGCTGGCGGACACACTGAGCGAGGCATTCCCGTTCATGGGCCGGCGCTGCGCCCGTCTGACCGAGGCGGTGATGGCGCGGTTGCCGTAACCTCTGCGCCTCATAAGCGGGCACGTCCAGAAGTGCAGACTCGACAAGTTGCCGCAATCTAGCCGCCTCGCGCATCAACAGTGCGATGCCGCCCCAATGGAGCGGGCCGTGAGCCTCCGATGCCGGTTACGTTGGGTAACGCCATGCGACTTTCGATCGCCGTGATGCGTGGCGATATCGGCACTGCCATAGGGAAGGTCTGAACAAGTTCAGACCTTCCCCAAGCCATGGATGGCTTGTCGCGTATCGAGCACGCAAGTGCTTGATGCAGCGTAGCCAAGTCCGGACCTGCGCCGGACTCGGCGCCCTCTGACAAGTCCAGGATGGACTTGTTCAGAGGTTTCCCAGGTCGTCCACGATAGAGCCCCATTCATCGGCATCCGGAGGTAACACCATGAACGAAACCCAGCATCTCGACGGCCCTGATCTGCGCCGGGGCGTGGTACGGGACCGGTTGACCGAAGGCCAGCCGCTATTGGGTCACGTCGATGGCGAAGCAGTGATTCTGGTGCGGTCTGGAACCCGGGTCGACGCGGTTTCGGCCACCTGCACGCATTACGCAGGCCCACTGGCCGAGGGCGTGGTGGATGGCGAACGCGTGTACTGTCCTTGGCATCACGCCTGTTTTTCGCTACGCAGCGGCATGGTGCTGGGTGCCCCGGGCCTGAATCCGCTGCGCTGCTACACGGTGGAAGAACGCGACGGTCGGGTGTTCGTAACCGTGCCACGAACGCCGCCGCGGCCCGCGCCGCCACCGCGCAATCCGGCCAGCGTGCTGATCGTCGGTGCTGGCGCCGCCGGCGAAGCCGCCGCCACGGAGCTGCGCCGCGCCGGTCATGCCGGATCCATCACCCTGCTGGCGGCTGAGCCGGATACGCCGGTCGACCGGCCCAATCTGTCCAAGGATTATCTGGCCGGCAAGGCGCCGCCGGAGTGGCTGCCGCTGCGCGGCGCCGAGTATTGGCGAGAACAGGACATCCGGTTGCTGCCCGGTGCACGCGCCACGGCACTGGATACGGCCGCGCGTCGCGTCATGTGCAGCGACGGGCGCCAGTTCGAATACGCCGCGCTGTTGCTGGCCACCGGCGCGCAACCGATTCGGCTGTTGATTCCCGGCGCGGACGCCCCTCACGTTCATGTGCTGCGCAGTCTGGCCGATACGCAGGCCATCCTGACCGCCATCGAGCGCGGCGCGCGACGCGTGGTGGTGATCGGCGCCAGTTTCATCGGATTGGAGGTGGCGGCCGCGCTGCGCGCACGCGCCATCGAGGTGCGCGTGGTCGCGCCCGAGACGCGTCCGCTGCAGCGCGTGTTCGGTGCGCGCCTGGCCGATCACCTGCGCGGCGTACACGAGGCGCTGGGCACGGTGTTCCATCTCGGCCGCAAGCCCGCCGCGATCCATGCCCATGCGGTGGAACTCGACGATGGTGCGCTGCTGCCCGCCGACCTGGTGGTGATGGGCGTGGGCGTGCGCCCCGATGTCGCGCTGGCCGAGCAGGCCGGTTTGCGCATCGACAATGGCATCGTGGTCGATCGTTACCTCGCCACCAGCGTCGCCGATGTCTGGGCTGCGGGCGATGTGGCCAACTGGCCCGACGCGCGCGGTGGCCGGCGTCAGCGCATCGAACACTGGGCGCTGGCACAGGCGCAGGGCAAAGCCGCCGCGCGCAATCTGCTGGGCTTTGTCGAGCCTTTTCTCGAGGTGCCGTTTTTCTGGAGCCAGCATGGCGATTTGACCCTCAGCTACGTGGGCCATGCCACGCACTGGGATGCGCAGGAAGAAGAGGGCGATCCGGCTTCCGGCAATTATCTGTGCCGTTATTTGCTGGACGGCAGCGTGCGGGCCGTGGTCAGCATCGGCCGAGACCGGGACAGCCTGCGCGCCCAGATCGCGATGCGGCACGCCGTCAGCGCAAGCTGAATCCGCAACGCGCCGGGCGCGGCGCCTGCTTCTGTCACGGCGGTTTGCGTTATCGCCGCATGACGGTTTGGGCTGTGCTTAAAGAGGCATTGACAATGCATGTTACGAAGCCTAATCTTGCCTTGCTGCGGCACGCGTCATCTCGCTTGCGCGCGCAAGTACGGCAGCCCTCATCACACATTCCCCAACACTTGGATGAAGCCATGTCTCAAGCCACCCCGACTTCTGTTGCGCCCGAGATCGATGTGCGTCCGTTGATCCCCGCGCAACGCCACGCCAGGATCTTTGAATTGGTTGCCGCGCTCACCCCGGGCGGTGCTTTCGTGCTGGTCAACGATCACGACCCCAAGCCGCTGTATTACCAGCTCGAGGCCGAGTATCCGCGGCAGTTCTCGTGGACGTATGTGGAAAACGGCCCGCGGGTGTGGCGCGTCGAGATTCGCAAGCTCGCGCGCGCCGTCTGAGCCGCGCGTTGCATGAAAGTGCGGCCGAGCCGGAAACCGGCCCGGCCACATCGATCCGAGGAAACCTGTCGTGGTTGGCGTTTCACTCTCGCGTTGGACGATGACCTACTTTGCCGCAGCCCTGGTCGCGCTACTGACGGCGGAGATCCTGATGAGCGTGGGCTGGGGCTACCCGAACGCCGTGCTGGCCGCTCCCTCCACGCTGGTGCTGGTGCATCTGGTCACGCTGGGATGGCTGAGCCTGTTGCTGTGCGGTGCGCTGTTCCAGTTCGTGCCGGTGCTGGTGGCCAAGCCGCTGCGCTATCCACAACTGCCATTGATCACCTTGCTGCTGCTGGTGGCGGGCATATCGACGCTGCTGCTGGGTTTTCTGGGATTGCGCGGCACCCTGAGCGCGCGCGGGGCGCTGTTTCCCATCGCCAGCACGCTGCTCGCCGCGGGCTTCGGACTGGTGCTGTGGAATCTCGGCCGTACCCTTGCCTCGGCGCGTCCGCTGACGCTGCCGGCGCGTTTCGTGGTCGTGGGCCTGCTCAGTCTGGTCGCCACGGTCGCGCTGGGCATCACTTTCGCCTTGGTGCTGGGCGCCGATGTCACCGCGCCGTTCGCGGTGCGCCTGTTCGCCTATGGTCTGCCGCTGCACATCATTGCCGGTCTGGGTGGTTGGCTCAGCCTGACCGCCATGGGCGTGAGCTATCGCCTGCTGGCGATGTTCATGCTCGCGCCCGAGTCGGATCGGCGCAGTACGCGGGCGGTGTTGCTGTTCGGCGCGGGCGCGCTGGGCGTGAGCGTGCTCGGCGGCACGGTCGTGATCGGATTCGATCACGGCATCGCGGCGGTACTTGCCGTCGCGGCGCTGCCGGGACTGTTGGCAATCGCCCTGTATGTGCATGACCTCGTGCACCTGTATCGCGTGCGCAAGCGCCGCGTGATCGAGCTCAACAGCCGGATGGCCGCGGCGGCCGTGGCCTCGCTGGCAATCGCCGCCGTGCTGCTGATCGTATCGGTGGGCACGGAATCGCTGACGCAAAACGTCGCTGCGCTGGTGTTTCTGATTCTGTTCGGATGGCTGTCAGGGCTCGGTCTGGCCAAGCTTTACAAGATCATCCCGTTCCTGACCTGGCTGGAGTGCTATGGCCCGGCGCTGGGCAGGGCGCCCACGCCGCGCGTGCAGGATCTGGTCGCCGAACAGCGCGCGCGCAAGTGGTTCGCGTTGTATTTCGCGGCGGTCTGGATCGGCACCGGCGCGCTGCTGGACCATGCGGCGGGACTGTTTCACGTGGCGGCGGCGCTGCAATTGATCGCGACCGCAGGCATCACCGTGCAACTGATCCGCGCGCGCCGTCTGATCGATGTGCCCGCGCCGGTGCGTTTTCCCGCCGGCAGCCGCCGCCCGGCGCTTTTGTTCGCCGCGCTTGATGCGCGCCCCACCACAGGAGATTGATGATGACTGACTTCGTCGATTTGGACGTACGCCCGATCTTGAAGCGCGGCGGCGAGCCGTTCGAGCACATCATGGCGGCCGTCGTTGCGTTAAGGCCCGATCAGGGCCTGCGCCTGCTGGCCACATTCAAGCCAACGCCACTGTTGAGCGTGCTGGGCTCCAGGGGCTACACGCACAGCGCGCGCGAGATCGGCGATGGCGACTGGGAGGTGCTGTTCACGCCCGCGCCAACCGCTGTGGATGCGTCTGCGCCCGCTGCGGACAATGACAACGCGGCGCAGGCTTGGCCCGCGCCGGCGATCACGCTCGACCACCGCGATCTCGATCCGCCCGAGCCGATGGTGCGCATCCTGGCCGCGCTGGAATCGATGCGGCGCGGTGAAGTGCTGGCGGCACTGCTGTGCCGTGAGCCGATATTCCTGCTGCCGGAGCTGGTCCAGCGCGGCCATGCCTGGCGCGGCGGATTCGAGTCGGACGGGAGCACATATCGCATCCTGGTGCGCGTTGGCGGCGAGGCGCGGGGCACGTCATGAGCAGTACCGATATCGTGCCCGTGGCCGAACGCATCCGCACGGCGCTGCGTGTCGTGATCGATCCCGAGCTGGGCTACAACATCGTCGATCTCGGGCTGATCTATGACATCGCCGTCGACGTGGCGGGTGCTGCGCGCGTGCTGATGACCACCACCACGCGTGGCTGCCCGGCCACCAGTTATTTGCAGGAAGGCGCACGCCACAGCGCGACGCAGGTGGCGGGTGTCACCTCGGTCGAGGTCGTGATGACGCACGAGCCGCCCTGGTCGCCGCAAAACATGAGTTCCGCAGCCAAGCAGCACTTTGGCATCCCCGAGGAGGGCGCAGCATGAGCCATGCGACGCCGGCAACGAATGCCGAGCGCATGCACGCAGCGCCATGCGTGCCCGCGGGGGTGGTCGGCATTCTCTTGGCCAGTCTGGAGGCGCTGGCTGCGGCCGGGCAGGTCGACGCCGCCTGCCGTTTCGCCGGGCAGGCCTGTGTGAGCTTGCGTCACGACGATGCGCACGGCGAGCGTCAATTCAACGCGCTGCTGCATCGCCTGGCGCCGCGCGTGCCGTGGTGAGCACACATGCACCAGGCCGCGATGCGCAGCGCGTGCGGCATGTCGCGTGCTGGCTCGGCCATGCCGCGCCAGGTTCCAGGGGTCTGCCATGACCCACGTCGTCACCGACAACTGCATCAAGTGCAAATACACCGATTGCGTGGAGGTGTGCCCGGTCGACTGTTTCCACGAGGGCCCCAATTTTCTGGTGATCGATCCCATCGAGTGCATCGACTGCACGCTGTGCGTGGCCGAGTGTCCGGCGCAGGCCATTTTTCCCGAGCAGGATGTGCCCGGAGGCCAGGAGCACTTCGCGCAGATCAATGCCGAACTGGCACCGCGCTGGCCGGTGATCGACAAGAAGATCGCCGCGCCGCCTGATGCGGAGCAATGGAACGGCGTGGCCGACAAGCTGCCCCATCTGGAGCGCTGAAGTCATGACCACACAAAAACTCGATGGCGCCATCGATCCGGTCAGCGGGCGGCCGGTTGGCGCGAGCGAGCGCATCCGCGAAATCTCCTGGACCGATCTGCCCCTGGGCTGCCCCATGCCGGACCGCAGCCTGTGGGATGTGCATCCGCGCGTCTATCTGCCGATTCATCTCGGCGGCCGCGAGCGCTGTCCCTACTGCAGCACGCTTTATGTCCTGCGCGACCCGCAGCCCGGTGATGCGGTGCCGGTATTCGCCAACGCACAGATCGAGCAGTGCTACCAGCGCGCCCTGGCGCGCAGCATGCGCCACGCAAGCACGCCCTTGCCCGTCACGCTCACCGCGCCCTCCGCCCATTCCGGTCGACTCTCATGAATCAGCCCGATCCCGCCCCCGTGCCACGCGATGGCAGCAAATATGTCACCGCCGAGGGCACCCGTGCGGTCAAGGGCGGATTGCGTCCGCATGCGCGCAGCAGCGTGCCCGACGTCGATCGCAAGCCGCCCTGGTTGCGCATCGCGCTGCCCAGCGGCGCGGGCTACGACAAGGTACGTGGCATCGTTCACGGCCACGGCCTGCACACGGTGTGCGCCGAGTCGAAGTGCCCCAATATCGCCGAATGTTGGGGTCGCGGCACCGCGACCCTGATGCTGATGGGCGCGGTCTGCACCCGCGCCTGCAGATTCTGTTCCGTGAGTACCGGCAACCCGCACGGCTGGCTGGATGCCATGGAACCGCCGCGTGTGGCCGAGGCCGTTGCGCTGATGGGACTGAAATACGTGGTGCTGACTTCGGTCGATCGCGACGATCTGGCCGATGGCGGCGCGGCGCATTACGCGGCCTGCATCCACGCGATCCATGCGCGCACGCCGGCGGTCGCGGTGGAGGCGCTGACGCCCGACTTCGCCGGCGACCTCGCCGCGGTGGCGAACGTGCTGGATGCTGGGCTGGTCACCTACGCGCAGAACATCGAAACCGTCGTGCGCCTGACCCGGCAGGTGCGCGATCCGCGCGCCGGCTACGCGCAAACGCTGCGTGTGCTCGAGTTCGCCAAGCGGCACGCGCCCGACACGCTGACCAAGTCCAGCCTGATGCTGGGGTTGGGCGAAACCGATGTCGAAATCGAGCAGACCCTTGATGACTTGCGCGCCGCGCAGGTCGCGATTGTCACCCTGGGGCAATACCTGCGTCCGTCGCCAAACCACCTGCCGGTGGCGCGCTTCGTGGCGCCCGAAGAATTCCATCACTATCGCGACCTGGCGCTGGCCAAAGGCTTTGTCGAAGCCGTCGCCGGACCACTGGTACGCTCGAGCTATCGCGCCGAGCGCGTGCTGGAGCACAACAATGTGGGTCTGTAAGTCGAAGGAGCCGTCCGGGTTCCGACGTTGCCACGCGCGGCACGCCTGCCGCGCAGGAGGTCCATCATGTCGCCGATCGATCAAATCTCACACCCGCGCCATCCCGCGATCCAGCAGGCACATGGGATGCATCCGGCGCCCGCAGTGGCGACACCGCCGCGTGCAGTGAAGGGCGCGCGGAATGTCCGCGAGCGCCTGCTTGATGACACACTGGCGGATAGTTTCCCGGCCAGCGATCCACCGTCGTGGACGCTTGGCCGACGCGCTTCAGCGCGGCGGTCGCCCTGATCGATTCCCGTATTTTTCGAAGGAGAGCATCATGGAACACTCAATCTACCCGCAAGCCAGCGCGGAGCTGGCACGCAAGCGCCGCGAGCTGGCACCAGCCACGCTGGATGCCTTCAAGGCCTTCAGCGCCCAGGTTTTTGCCGACGGCGCATTGCCGGGCGTGACCAAGCAATTGATCGCGGTCGCGGTGGCGCACGTCACGCAGTGCCCTTATTGCATCCGTGGCCACACCGAGGCCGCGCTCAAGCACGGCGCCAGCGAGCAGGAAATCATGGAGGCCATCTGGGTCGCCGCGGAGATGCGCGCGGGCGGTGCCTATGCGCACTCGGCGCTGGCCCTAGACGCCATGCAACAGGCGCATGCAGTGTCACGCTGACGCCCGGAAAAAACACCTGTGAATACACGCTTTGCAGGCGTCTCCGCCAGCATCCTCGATGCGATCGGCGACACGCCGTTGCTCGAGATCGAGGGTATCTACGCCAAGCTCGAATTCCTCAATCCCTCCGGATCGATCAAGGCGCGCATCGCCAAATACATGATCGCGCGCGCCGAACGCGAGGGTCTGCTCAAGCCCGGCGGCACCATCGTCGAGGCCACCAGCGGCAACACCGGCAATGCCCTGGCGATGGTCGCCGCGGTCAAGGGCTATCGCATGCTGGTGGTGATGCCGGAAGGCCTATCCAGCGAGCGCGTGGCGATCTCGCGCGCCTATGGCGCCGAGGTGCTGTTTTGCGGGCGCTTCCACGTCAACGATGCGCTGGCCAAGGCGCGGGAGCTGGGCCGGCAGCCGGGTCATTTCTGCCCGCGTCAGTTTGATTCGGAATGGAATGTCGAAGAGAACCGCCTGGTGTTGGGCCCCGAGATCCTGGCGCAACTGCCGGCTGGCCGCGTACCGGACGCGCTGGTGGCCGGCGTCGGCACCGGTGGCACCCTGATCGGCGTCGGCCAGGCATTTCGTGCGATCAATCCCGCAGTGCGCCTGTTCGCGATGGAACCCTCGGAATCGTGCACGCTGTTGTGCGGCGAAATCGCCCTGCACCAGATCGAAGGCGTCTCGGATGGCTTCGTACCGGGTATCTTCCAGCGACATGCCAGTCTGGTCGACGAGGTGCTCAGCGTCTCCAGCGGCGAGGCCATCGAATCGATGCGTCATCTCGCGCGCCGCCATGGCCTGTTCTGCGGCCCCAGCTCGGGCGCACACCTGCTGGCCGCGCGTCGCGTGCGCGAACGCCATCCCGAGTTGCGCACCGTGGTCACGCTGTTCTGCGACGAGGGCGAGAAGTACTTGCAGGAACACTTCATGCGCGGCGACAGCGTCACCGTCAACGCCGGACACTTCGCGTGAGCTCGCCGCGTGCCGAGCAGGAGCGTTGCGTTGCGGCGATATTGTTGCCCAGGAGGCGTTCGTGAATACCCGTATCGACTATCGCAAAGCTGCGCCCGATGCCTACCAGGCCATGCGGGGCCTGGAAGCTGCCGTACACCGCGCGCGGCTGGAGCATGCGCTGCTTGAATTGGTGAAGATACGCGTCTCGCAGATCAATGGCTGCGCCTACTGTCTGGATATGCACAGCAAGGATGCCCGCGCCGCCGGTGAAACCGAACAGCGCTTGTACCTGTTGCCGGCGTGGCGCGAGGCGCCGCTTTATTCAGCGCGTGAACGGGCGGCCCTGGCCTGGGCCGAGGCAGTGACGCAGATTTCCATGAACGAGCTATCCGACACGCTGTACGCCGATGTGCGGGCGCATTTCAATGACAAGGAGCTCGTTGAACTGACCTTGGCCATCATCGCCATCAACGGCTGGAACCGCCTGGCGATTGCATTTCGTGCGGATGTGGGAGGTCATGTCGCCCAGCCGGTCGGGTAGCACTGTCCAGCAAGACACACGCCCCCAGCGGTCAAGGAAAGTTGCAATATCGCCCGCCAGCACCGTGATGGCGACAGACAGATGCTGCTCGGCAGCAGTGCATCGATCCACAGCGAGAGTTTGCGAAACAGGTCTCAGAAACGGTAGATGGCGCTGAGACTGGGTTGATTGCCGCTGCTCGAGTTTGCATCAAGGCCACTATTGGTGCAGTGAGCACATCATGTAGCCGACACTCAATCAGGGCAGCGCATGCATTGCACGTCGTAACGTTTTATCCATGCCTCAAGTGCCGCAATGGCCTCCGCCCCGGTTTTGACATCGTCCAGAGCATGTTGCGAGTCATCGGGTTTTACCCGTGCAATCCAGGCGTCGCCATAAGGGTCGATATTGATCAGGTGCGGATTCTCCAGCAGTGCTTCGTTGCGCGCTACGATCATGCCTGCGAAAGGGACTGGCACGCCCCCCACCCACTTGCCGCTTTCCAGTGTGGCCACATGGCGTCCGGCATCCACATGGGTGCCCACCTTCTTGATGCGCGCATTTTGCAGGCGACCGGACAGCGCTTGGGCAGGATCGGTCACACCGATGGTCAGGGTGCCGTCCGCCTCGGGGCGCACCCAGACATAATCAAGGTCGTAAAACAAATCTTCCGGCATTTCACAACCATGGTATTCGTTCATGCCGATCGCTCCGTTGCACAGGCTCGTCATCCAAAATGGATTCCATCAAACGTCAAATTTCTGCGACCTTCCCGGTAGAGCAGCAGTCTCTTGCCGGCTTAGAATTGTTTGGCCCGCAAGCTGTCCCTGATCGGACAGGGCTTCCGCCAGATGGGGATAAAGCTCCTTTTCTTCCTTGGCATCGTGATGCTTGAGGATGGCCTGTACCGTGCTCAGGAGAGCACTATATTCTTCTGCGTCGCGAGCGCCGATGGCTTCTTCCATTTCCAGAAAAAACACGCGAAGATCCCGGTGTCCCTTGCGCAATAGCGCGGTCAGCGGAAGGTCGTCATTGCCCTCCCGCGCTTCAAAGGCCGGGAACAGCATCGTCTCTTCCACCATCATGTGGCCGTCCACCATGCCATGGCGGAATCGTTGCAAAAGATCCGCGGCTTCATGCCAGAGACCCTTGCGCACGGCCTTGGCGCCAGCCTCCAGAAGCACGTCCAGGCGCTCATGATCATGGCGCATGATCTGTTCGATGCTTTTCATGGATACTCCGACTGTCGGATGGATGGGCGGTGGTGCGGGCTGTTGGGCCTGTGCTGCGCTGTTCAGATGATCTTGCTTGACCGCCGCGAGTGAGGGTGAACATGAAAGTACAACTTCTGGTATCCAAGTGGTGTCCCACGTGCCCGCAAGCGGAAAGGATTTGGACCGAAGCCGCGCACAAGGTACCCATGGAGTTCGAGATCCTGGATGTCGCGGATCGCAAGGGCCGCGAAGTGGTGAGCCGGCTGCGCATCAGGACCGTCCCCGCGGTGGTGGTGGATGACGTCTTGAAGATGGTGGGCGCACAACCGCTTCCGGATGTACTGAAGTTGCTGGGCGCCTGAGGTCGCAGGCGTTGGCGCGACCAACCTTTGCTGACCTGAACCGTCGGCGATAAAACAAGATTTGTCAGTCAGTGCCTCGGCGTGACCAGCGTGAGGTGCGGCGCGTGGTGTTCCATCGGGACTCCCGGTGACGGCAAGGCAGGGGATGCGCTGCATCAGTGCGCGGCCCGCTCCTCGCGCACAATGGCCGCGACGAAGGCCGGATCGGCACGGCCGTTGGCCGGATCGGTAGCGATGATGCGTCCCGCGCGATCCAGCAGTGCAACCACGACGTTGTGCTGGAAGCCGCCGCCCGGCAACGGGCGCCAGCTCACGCCCAGTACGCCGCCGAGCATGCCAATGTCACCGCTGAGCGCACGACTGAGCTGGAACTCCGGCGCGCTGACGTGGTGTTGCGCAGCGGCTTTTTTGAGTGCCGCGAGATCATCATGTGCTGGGTCGAACGTGACCAGCAGCACCGGAATCGGTTGGCCGCCCGCTTTCACGACCTGATGTTCGACCTGCTTCAAGGTCTCGATTTCCACGGGACAAGCCATCTGGCACGAGGCATAAAACATCCCCAGCAGACGCGGCTTGCCGGCGAGACTGGCGAACGTGAAGGTTTGCCCGTTCTGGTTCATCAGCGTGAGCGGCGGAATGCGATAAATCGATGTCGCCGGCAATGACGACGGCGCGGATGCCGCTGCGGCAACCAATGTGCAGGCGCCAAGCAAAGTACCACACAGCAGGACGATCATGCTTCTCATGGGGAATCTCCAGGTTTGCGAACACAGCGAAAGCCCACGAACGGTGACGAGTCCGCGGGGGCGAGCATGGACAGCGCGGCCACGCGTTCGGCCAGCGCGTAGTCGGATGGATCGCGGAACGCCAGCGCGGCGCCACCGCACAAGCGCAAGACCGAACCGGAGCCGGCACTGCCGACATCGCCGTTGACATCGGGAAACATGGCGCCGTAGTCGCTCACCCATTCCCAGATCAGCCGGTTGAGATCGCGCAGACCGTAAACGTTGGCCGGGCGCTGGCCAATCAAGCCAGGTCGTTGTCCCGTCACGTGCATGAGCGCGGCCAGGATGGCGTTGCGGCGGGCCATGTTCGCGCGCGCGTCGCGATTGCTGCTGCTGGCTGCGGCCGCATATTCCCACTGATACCAACTGGGCAGTTCGGCTTGCAGGCTGTCGCAGTAGGCGCGTGCCGCGAACCAGCTGACATCCGTCACCGGGCGCCGCGCCGCCTGCGCATCGCCCGGGTCGGTGGGCGTCAGCCAGCTGGCGAGGTAGTTCGGGCCGGCGAACAGGACCGCAATATGGCCGCGCTGCCATTCGGGGTGCGCGCGCAGGAATGCGGCAAACTGCGCCTCGGTGACGGGCTCTTCCAGCATTGCGAAAGGCGCCATCTGCACCGTCACCGTCCGCGTGCCATCGAGCAGGCTGCTGACCAATTGGCCGCCGGGCACAGTCACGAAGCGCGGAGCCGCAGCATCCGCCGGCGCCGGCCGCGGCATCAGCGCAGCCAGCAGCAGCAATCCCATGAGTGCGCGCAACATGATCATCGCCTTGGCTTGCGCGCGGGGTGACCGCGCGCAGTGGCCATGCGCTCAATGCGCGCTCGATGCCGCAGCCGGCATGGCACCGGCGGGTGCGAATGGCCTATTCCACAGCGCGCGGTAGAGCGTCGGTTGCTCGGGTCCGGAGACCACCAGTTGGCCCAGCGCGCCCTTGTTGAACATGCGCACGGCGGCGTGGTCGACCAGCATGAACGTGCCGGGCACGACCAGCTTCATGTCGGCGATCACCGCGCCACCCGGTGGCACCGAGATGGTCTGCACGTTGTGGTCCTCGTTGGAACCGCCCCACGGCCACACGGTGTTCCAGATGCCGCCGATCATGTGGAAGCTGGAAGTGAGGTTGGGTCCGCCGTTGGCAAAGAAGAAGCGCACGGTCTGGCCCTCCTTTGCGTGCAGTGCGTGCTCGCCGGTGAGCGAACCGACGCGGCCGTTGAACACCACGTAGGTGGGCTGCTCGTCCAGCAGCTTGGTCATGTCCAGCGATTGCAGGCCGGGCTGCATGTAGGCGCCCTGGGTGTAGAACTCGCCCTGCATCACGTAGAATTCCTTGTCGACCTTGGGCAAGCCATCGGCGGGTTCGACCATGATCGCGCCATACATGCCGTTGGCGATGTGCACCGCGGCCGGCGCCATGGCGCAGTGATAGACAAAAAACCCGGCATGCAGCGCCTTGAACTCGAAGGCGCCCTCGTGGCCCGGAATCACGATCGAATTGGCCGCGCCGCCGCCGGTGCCCATCACCGCGTGCAGGTCGATGTTGTGCGGCATGTGGTCGCTGTGCGCGTTCTTCAAGCGGATCTCGACGGTGTCGCCCACGCGCACACGGATCATCGGCCCGGGCACGGTGCCGTTGAAGGTGTAGAAATCGTACTTCACGCCGTCGGCCAGCGTGCCGACCACTTCCCTGGCTTCCAGATTGACGATCACTTTCGCCGGGTAATGACGCGTGATCGGTGCTGGCACCTCGGGTGGTGGCAGCAACTGCTCGACGATGGGTTTACCCTGAGGCGCGCCGCACAGGGCGGGCGTGCAGGTCCAGCCGGCGGGCAGCGGCGAAGCGTGGGCATTGCTGGCGAGTGCGGCACAGCCGATTGCCAGCGTGATGGCGGTTGCGAGGATGCGTTTCATACATTGCTCCGTGGGTTGGATCTCACGCTTGTGAGTCTGATCGGAGCATGCGCGCGGCCGCTGATCTGGATCAGGCGTCGCCGCGGTGCGCTGTCGCAGCGACAGCGCGTGGGTCAGCAGTCGGAGATGACAACCCAGCGCATCCGGGTGCCGGCGCATCGGTGTGCACGGGTGAGCGCGACGCGGCGGATGGGCGCCGCGTGCGCTGATTCAACCGCTCAGCCAGGTGATGCCGGCGATGAGGATGCGATCAGCAACGACCTGCTGACCGCGGCGCTGGGTCGCGCGGCGACACGGCGGAACCACGGCCCGATGCGCGGCAGCGCGGTGTCGAAGGGCTGTTGCACGGCGTTGCCGAAATCCAGCCAGACGTACAACCAGATGTCGGCGGCGCTGAAGCGTTCGCCGCACAGCCAGGGGCCGTCCGCCATCAAACCATCCAGCCAGGCGATGCGGTCCTGCGCGACACGCTTCAGTCCGGCGGCGGCTTCGGGTGCCACCGGAATGCGGTTCCGGAACCGCGCCAGGCCCTCGGCATAGTGATAGGCGTTGTGGATGAACTCGGTGATGTTGAGTTCGACACGCCGCCACCACTGCCGGGTTTCGGCGCGCTCTGCTGGATTGCGGCCGATCAGCGCCGGCCACGGGTGCAGCTCCTCGATGTACTCGGCGATGGCCACGGCTTCGGCCAGCACGCGGCCATCATCGAGTCGCAGTACCGGGGTTTGTCCAGCCGGGTTGAGTGTCAGGAATGGGGGTGCGCGGTTTTCGCCAGCGAAGACATCGACCTGCGCCGCGGGCAGTTGCAGCCCTTTCTCGATCAGGAACATGCGCAAGCAGCGCGGGGCGGGGCTGTCGGCGTCGTAGAGCAGCATGGTGGCTCCGGAAAAGGGCGAGGGCCGTGAGGGCGGCCCTCGCCAGGAGGCATCGCGATCAGTCGCGATTCCGACCCACCAGCGCGATTGCGGCAGTCGCCTTGCCGAGGCGTGCGAGCCGGCGTTGCATCCACAATTTGCGCATGAAGTCCCAGGCCATGAGCACGGCGCCGGCGGCGAACACGATGTCGCCGGGCATGCGCATCCACTGCCAGAACAGCGTGGTGTCGTAGAACTTCAGGCTGCGCGCGTAGGCGTAGCCGTGGGTGTACACCGCCTCGAGCTGCGGCCAGCCGATCGGGTAGAAGTTCAGCACGATCCACAGCACCATGCCGATGTTGTACAGCCAGAACGCCCACACGCCGAGGCGGTCGCTCCATGCGCGATCACCGTTCAAGTAGCGCAGCGCCATGTACACCAGGCCGATGGCCAACAGGCCGAAGGCGCCGAACATGGCGGTGTGCGCGTGGTTGAGGGTGAGGAAGGTGCCGTGCTCGTAGTAGTTGACCAGCGGCGCGTTCAGCGTGCCGCCGCCGAACACGCCGGCGCCGACGAAGTTCCAGAACGCCGAACCGAGGATGTACAGGTAGGCCAGGCGGTACGGGAAGTCCTTTTGTTCGGCGATATGGCGGCGCTGGTCGATGGCCTCCATCACCAGCAGGAACAGCGGCAGCACTTCGAGGAACGAGAACATGCTGCCGACGCCGATCCACAGGCTGGGTTCGCCCACCCAGTACATGTGGTGACCGGTGCCGAGGATGCCGCTGAGCAGGATCAGGATCCACTCGAACAGCACGGCGCGCTCGACCAGTTGGCGCGAGACCAGCCCCAGGCTCATCAGGAAGTAGCCGGTGACCGCGGCGGTGAAGGTCTCGAACGCCCACTCCACCCACAGGTGCACCACCCACCAGCGCCAGAAATCGGTGATGGTGAAGGACGGGTTGGGCGAGGCCAGCGGGATCATGCCGAACACGTAGATCACCGCCACCGCCAGCGTGCTGTACCACAGCAGATGCTCGATGCGGAACAGGCTGTAGAACGATCCGCCCTGCCGGAACAGCGCCTTCAGCGTGGGCCAGAAGGCGCGCAGCAGCACCAGGCTCCACACCGCCAGGCCGACGAAGAACAGGATCTGCCAGAAACGGCCCAGTTCCAGGTAGGACAGACCCTGGTTGCCGAACCAGAACCAGTGCTTGCCGATCAGCCCCATGATGCCGAGGTAGTCGCCGATCAGCGCACCGGCGACGATCACCACCAACACCCAGAAGATCAGGTTGACCAGATGGCGCTGGCCGGCCGGTTCGCCACGCCCGATCAGCGGCGCCAGGAACAACCCGGCACCGATCCAGCTCACGCCGATCCACACGATCGCCGCCTGCAAATGCACGCTGCGCAAGAAGTCGAACGGCAGCCAGCGGTCGACGTCGATGCCGTAGAAGCTGGCGCGCTCGCTGTAGTAGTGCGCCATGATCGAGCCGGCCAGGATCTGCACCAGCAGCACCCCGGCCACCACCAGGAAATACTTCCACAGCGCCTTCTGGCTGGGCGTAGGTTCGGCGAAGCCGCGCAGCGCCGGCTCGTAGGTCTCGCCGGGCGACTTCGGCTCGATCCACAGGCGGAAGATCACCAGCACCGCGCCGATGGCGAAGAACACCAGGGTGAACGCGGCCCAGGTCCAGATGAAAGTGGCCTTGGTGGGGCTGTTGCCGACCAGCGGCTCGGCCGGCCAGTTCACCGTCCACGAGTAGTCCTTGCCGGGCCGCAGCGCCACCGTGGTCAGCGACGAATACAGCAGGAAATCGGCGGTATGCGCGGCGCTGGTGTCATCCAGCGCGTGCGCGCGCGTGTAGCCTTTGGCGAAGTTGTCGGTCAGCAGTGATTGCGCGATGCGCGTGCGCAGCGTGGCGATGGCGTCGGCCACCGCCTGCGGCAGCACCACCACCGGCCGGCTCAGGTCGATGCCCTTCAGCTCGACCCGCATGCTGCGCGTGATGCCGGACTGCTGGTCGGCGCCGAGCGCCGCGTAGGGCTTGCCGTAGCGTTCCTGCGCCAGGTTCTCCTGCACCTGCCGGCCCAGTTGCACCAGGTATTCGGCGGTGTAGTCCTCGCCGAAGTACGAGCCCATGCCATACAGGCTGCCGTAGTCCATCAGGTCGGCCTTCTGGAAGCCCGACTTGCCGGCGACGATGCTGTCGTAGCTCATCACCGTCGCGCCGCTCGCGGTGATCATCTTCTGCGGCAGCGGCGCGGCCTGCTCGTAGGTTTCCACGGTGGCCACCACCATCGCCGCCCAGCAGACGACGGTGACGATGACCATGATCCAGATCAGCACCTTGCTGGTGCGGTCCTGCGGTCCGGCTTGTGCTGCCGGTAGTGCATTGGCGGACATGACGCGCTCCTGATCCAAGTGTATGGCGATTGGATGCTAGGAGGCCCGCCGCCGCTGCCCCTTGATCTGGATCAATAACACCGCGGCGAATTGCCGCAGTCAGCGCCCGAGCACGTTGCGTGCCAGTTCATTCAAGGGCGCCGGGGCAAGGATTTCGACATCGCGCCCGTCGATGGCGATCAGCCCGAGGTCGCGAAACCGGGTCAGCATGCGGCTGACGGTTTCCGCGGCCAGGCGCAGGTAGTCCGCGATTTCGCTGCGCGACATGGCCAGATGCAGACGCCGCGCCGGAAAGCCCTGCGTGGCGTAGCGTTCGGCCAGATCGATGAGAAATGCCGCCACGCGCTCGTCGGCCGCATGATCGCCCGCCAGGCGCGAGGTCATGCCCAGCTCCTTGGACAACAGGCGGAACAATTGCTGCTGCAGGCCGGGCATTTTCGTGGCCAGCGCGCTGATCGCACTGAACGAGAAGCGGCAGAAATAGGTCGGCTCCAGTGCCACCGCATCGCAGGGATAGTGCTCGGGATAAATGGCGTTGAGGCCGACCACCTCGCCGGGAATGTAAAAGCCCAGCACCTGCTCGTTGCCCTCGGTGTCGATCGCGACGGTCTTCACGGTGCCGCCACGCACCGCGTAGATCGCGCGAAACGGGTCATGCCTGCGGAACACGTGCGCGCCCGCCTGATAGGGTCCGACATGCTCGACCAGAACATGCAAATCGCGCAGCGCCGCCTTGTCGTAGCCGGCTTGCGTGCTCGCGCCGGAGAACGCACAGGTGCTGCAAAAGCGCACTTCATCGCCGTCGTCGGCGATGGGGCTGTCGCGATCAGTGAGGCGGTGTGAGTGCAGCGTCATGGCAGCCTGGCTTCGCGATTGCAGCGGGTGCCAGTCTAGCAAGCGCGGTGCTGGATCCAGGCCCGAACCGCGGCGGATTGCCACGGAGTTGATCTGGGTCAAGAGCTCCCCCGGCGCAAGTCATTACGATCTTCTCACGCTACTTTCGCGATCAGGAGAGGATCATGCGGCAGCCATTGCTCTCAGCCATCGTTCTTGCCCTCGGCCTCGTCCTTCTTGGCGCGCATGCGGCACCCGCGGGCGCCGCGTCCGTCAAAGATCCCGCCGATCTCGGCCCGCCGCGCGGCGCGCCGATCGAGGAGGCCATGCTCGCGCCGCCCGCGGTGCCGCCGCCGATCCATCGCAACTATCCGGCGCGGGTGATCGTGCACCTGGAAACCCGCGAGGTCGTCAAGGAGATCGCCGACGGCGTGCGCTACGACTTCTGGACCTTCAACGGCACCGTGCCGGGGCCGATGATCCGCGTGCGCCAGGGCGACACCGTCGAGCTGCACCTGAAGAACGCGGCGGATTCGCACATGGCGCACAACATCGACCTGCACGCGGTGATGGGTCCGGGCGGCGGCGCGGCGGTCAGCATGACGCCGCCGGGGCACGAGAGCGTGTTCACCTTCAAGGCCATGCGCGCGGGCCTGTACATCTATCACTGCGCCACGCCGCCGGTACCGATGCACATCGCCAACGGCATGTACGGCTTGATCCTGGTCGAGCCGCCGCAGGGGCTGCCGAAGGCGGATCGCGAGTACTACGTGGTGCAGGGCGATTTCTACACGACGGGTGCCTATCACGCGCCCGGCCTGCAGACGTTCGACATGCAGAAGCTGCTGCTGGAGCAGCCGACCTATGTGCTGTTCAACGGTCGCGAGGGTTCGCTGACCGGCGCCAACGCGCTGACCTCGAAGGTGGGCGACACGGTGCGCCTGTTCGTCGGTGACGGTGGCCCCAACCTGGTGTCGAGCTTCCACGTCATCGGCCAGATCTTCGACAACGTCAACGTCGAGGGCGGCACGCTGGTCAACCACAACGTGCAGACCACGCTGATCCCGGCCGGCGGCGCGGTCACGGTCGAGATGAAGACGCTGGTGCCGGGCACCTTCCTGCTGGTCGACCACTCGATCACGCGTGCGTTCATGCAGGGCGCGCTGGGCCAGTTGGTCGTCACGGGTCCGGCCGCGCCGGCGATCTACGACAAGGTCTCCAGCGGCCCGGTTGCGTCGTCGCCGGCCGCCGCGCCGATGGCTCATGCGGCCGCCCCCACCGCCGCGGTCAACGACGCCATGGCCGACGGCAAGCGCGTGTTCGGACAGATCTGCGCCGCTTGCCATCAGGGCAACGGCATGGGCCTGCCCGGCGCGTTCCCGCCGCTGGCGATGTCGGATTACCTCAACGCCAATCCGAAGGGTGCCATCGGTATCGTGCTCAACGGGCTCAGCGGCAAGATCACCGTCAACAACACCGGCTACGAGTCGGTGATGCCGGCCTTCGGCGCGCAGCTCAGCGATGACGAGATCGCGCACGTGCTGACCTACGTGCTGAACAACTTCAACAACAAGGGCGGCACCATCGCGCCCGCCGAGGTCAAGGCGGTGCGCGCGGGCGACAAGCCGCGGTGAGGACCGGGCCGGTGGCGCCACGGCAGCGGCGCCACCGGCCCATGCGGAATCCGGGAATGAGCATGCGCACCCATATTGGCCTGCTGCTGGCCTTGCTGGCGACGGCGCCCGCTGTCGCCGCGGCCGACTACGTCGCCATCCCCGGCGGCGTTTTCGTCAGCGCGCTGGCCGTCGACGGCGCCGCGGCGCGCATCGCCATCGAACCGTTCGCGATGCGCGTCGAGCCGGTGACCAACGCCGAGTTCCTGGACTTCGTGCGCATGCATCCCGAGTGGCAGCGCGGCCAGGTGTCGTCATTGTTTTCCGGGCCGCAGTATCTGGCCGCATGGCAGGGTCCGCTGACACTCGGTCCCGATGCGCGGCCCGAGCAGCCGGTCACCGACGTCAGCTGGTTTGCCGCGCGCGCCTTTTGCGCCAGCGAGCAGGCGCGGCTGCCGAGCTGGTACGAGTGGGAATACGTCGCCGCCGCCGACGTCACGCGCCGCGATGCGCGCCAGGATCCAGCGCGCAACCAGAGCATCCTCGACGCGATCCAGGGCAGCACCGGCGCGCGGCCCGGCGCGATCGGCTGGCATCCCGCCGACGTCTGGGGCGTGCGCGATCTCAACCGCCTGCTGTGGGAATGGACCGGTGACTACGCCGCGATGTTTCCCAACGCCGATGCGCGCGTCCCCGGCGCGGGTGCATCGCTGGCGCTGTGCGGCGGCTCGGCGCTGGCCTTCGCCGACAAGAACCAGTTCGCGCTGATGATGCGCGTCGCCGCCCTGACCGCACTCAAGCCCGCCGACGCCGCCCCGCGCGTCGGCTTCCGCTGTGTTCGTGACCCGCCTGGAGAATGACCATGCGTATCCCCCGTCTGCTGCTGCGCTTCGCCAGTCTTGCGCTGTTCGCGCCGCTGGCGCTCACGGCCTCACCCGGCGCCGCGCCGCTGCCCGACAACTCGGTGTACCGGATCCCGGCGTTGACGCTGCGCGATCAGCAGGGCGATGTTTTCAGCTTCGCCTCGCTGCGCGGCGAACCGCGTCTGGTGAGCATGTTCTACGGCTCCTGCAAGATGGTGTGCCCGCTGCTGATCGAAAACATCAAGCGCATCGAGCAGGCCGTTGCCGCCCGGGGCGCGGCGCCGCTGCCCGTGGTGCTGGTCAGCTTCGATCCCGGACACGACGACGTGGCGATGCTGGCCCGGGTTGCCGCCAACCATCACCTCAGCGCGCCGCTGTATCGGCTGACCACGCCGATCAGCGGTGACTACGGCGCGTTGGCCGCGGTGCTCGGCATCGCCTACCGGCCGCTGCCCGATGGCGGTTACGCGCACAACACCGTGGTCGCGCTGCTGGACGGCGAGGGGCGCGTGCTTGCCACCACCGATGCGGCTGGTAAGCCGGCCCCGGCGTTCGTGGCGGCCGTGGTCATGGTCGCAGCGCATTGACGGATGCCATCGCACGAACGCAGGCCAGCACCGACGCATCCGCGATGTCGCTGCGCCGGTATGTCGTTTCATCGCCGCGCCGTGTTAGCTTTGCGCGATGACTACCAACCTGCGTCGTACCAAGATCGTCGCCACCCTCGGCCCCGCCACCGATGCGCCTGAAGTCCTCGCGCGCACGCTGGCCGCGGGCGTGGACGTGGTTCGCCTCAACCTGTCGCACGGCCAGCCCGGGGACCATCGGCGCCGCGCCGAAGCCGTGCGCGCCTGGGCCGCGGCCAGCGGTCGCGAAATCGGCATCCTCGCCGACCTGCAAGGCCCCAAGATCCGCGTCGAGCGTTTCGCCAACGGGCCGGTGCGGCTGCAGGAAGGCATGTCCTTCGTGCTCGATTGCCGGCTCGATGCGCCGCCCGGCGATGCCACGCGCGTCGGCGTCAGCTACACCGGACTGCCGCGCGATGTGCGTGGTGGCGACGTGCTGCTGCTGGACGACGGACTGGTCGCGCTGGATGTGCGCGAAGTCGTCGGCGCCGAGGTGCGCTGTACGGTGCGCGTCGGCGGCGTGCTGTCCGATCGCAAGGGCCTCAACCGCCAGGGCGGCGGGCTCAGCGTGGATGCGCTGTCCGACAAGGATCGCGCCGATATCCGTCTGGCCGCATCGATGGAGGCCGATTTCCTCGCGGTGTCCTTCGTGCGCTCGGCGGCGGATATCGAGGAAGCGCGGCGCCTGTTGCGCGAAGCCAGCGGCGATGCCTGGCTGGTGGCCAAGATCGAGCGCGCCGATGCCATCCCGGTACTGGATGAAATCATCGACGCCTCCGACGCGGTGATGGTCGCGCGCGGTGATCTGGGCGTGGAAATCGGTGACGCCGAATTGCCCGGTCTGCAGAAAAAAATCATCCGCCAGGCAGTCAGTCGCAACCGTGCGGTGATCACCGCCACGCAGATGCTGCAAAGCATGGTCAGCGCGCCGATCCCGACGCGCGCCGAGGTGCTGGACGTGGCCAATGCCGTGCTCGATGGCACCGATGCGGTGATGCTGTCGCAGGAGTCCGCTTCGGGCGCGCATCCCGATCTGGCCGTGGCCGCGATGCACCGCATTTGTCTGGGCGCCGAGCGTCAGTTCCAGGCGCAGGATTACGCCGCGTGGCCGGGCGCGCAGCGTCTGGATCGCAGTGATCAGGCCATCGCCCACGCGGCCATGGACTTGGCCAACCGCATCGACGCCGCGGCCATCGTCGCGCTGACCGAATCCGGCGCCACCGCGCAGTGGCTGTCGCGTTACCGCTCCACGGTGCCGATCTACGCGCTGTCGCACAACCCCGCCGCGCGCCGGCGCATGCGCCTGCTGCGCGACGTGCAGCCGGTGGCGTTCAGCAGCGGTGATGTCGGTGACGATTCCGCGGCACTGGTGCGCGCGGCGATCCAACACCTCACCGAGTTGGGCCTGCTCGGCAGCGGATCGCGCGTGCTGTTGACGCATGGCGAGGTGGGGCGCCACGGTGGCACCAACACGCTCAAGCTGCTCTCGGTGGGCGAGCGGGGTGGCGTGGAAAATCCGCGCGAGCTTTGATCCGCAGGCATGCCTGCGATGCCGCCCTGAACCGGTTTGCGCAGCGTCGTCGCAGCATGCGCGGCAACGGCTATGCTGCTGTCCTCGTACTGCGGAGAACACCCATGACCCGTCTGCATTCCCCTGCGCGGCGCGCGCATGGCGCGCTCATCGGGGTTGCGCTGGCCCTGCTGCCGGCGCTGGTCCTGGCGCAAAGCGTGCAGCGCGTGATTCCCGAGAACATCGACCACTATTGGGTGGTCGACAGCAGCCACGTCGAGGTCACGCTGCCGTACACCGGGACCAATATCAACAAGCCGGGCTGCGTGGCGGTGAGCTTTCTCATCGGCAGCAACGGCAAGACCCTCGACGTGCGCGCGGCCAGGGTGGCGCCGCCCAGCGATCTGGGTCCGTCCGCAGTCAGCATGATCGAGTCGATGCACTACCGGCCGGCGGCGGCCAATACCGCGCAGCAGCCGATCGCCAGCTATCTGATCGTGCCGTTCAATTTGCCGCAGGTTCATGCCAACACGCCGCCAGCCTTGCGCGCGCGCATCGCGGCGCAGCGCAAGCGCTATCTGGAACCTTGCGTGCTGCCGGGCTACGCGCCGCGCTGAGTGCCGCGCCGCGCGTCGCTATACTGAGTGGCTGCGCGGGTTCTGATCCGCGCCCATCTTGTGACGCGGAGGCTTGCCAATGAGCATCGAACAGTTGGAAGACATCGCCCAGGCCATGGTGGCGCCGGGCAAGGGCATCATCGCCATCGACGAGTCCAACAACACCATCAAGAAACGCTTCGATGCCGTCGGCATCGCCGACAGCGAGGAAAATCGCCGCGCCTACCGTGAGTTGCTGCTGACCACGCCGGGCCTCGCCGATCACATTTCCGGCGCGATTCTGTATGACGAAACCATTCGCCAGTCGACGCGCGCCGGCAAGCCCTTCACCGAGGTCATGCGCGCGACGGGCATCCTGCCGGGCATCAAGGTGGATATGGGGCCGCAGCCGCTAGCCGGTTTCCCCGGCGAGGTGGTGACCGAGGGCCTCGACGGACTGCGCCAGCGCCTTGCCGAGTACGTGCGTCTGGGCGCGCGGTTCGCCAAGTGGCGCGCGGTGATTCATATCGGCGACGACATGCCCAGCTCGACCTGCATCGAGGCCAACAACCACGCGCTGGCGCGCTACGCCGCGCTGTGCCAGGAAGCCGGCATCGTGCCCGTGGTCGAGCCCGAGGTACTGATGGACGGCGAGCACGACATTGGCGTGTGCTACGAGGTGACCGAGGCGGTGCTGCGCTCGCTGTTTGCCTCGCTGTACGAGCACAACGTCATGCTCGAGGGCACCATACTCAAGGCCAGCATGGTCATTCCCGGCAAGGATTGCGACGAGCAGGTCGATGTCGAGGAGGTCGCCGAGGCGACGGTGCGCTGTCTCAAGTCCACCGTGCCGGCGTTGCTGCCGGGCATCGTGTTCCTGTCCGGCGGGCAGAGCGATGAGCAGTCCACCGCGCACCTGAATGCCATGAACCAGATCGGTCCGCATCCGTGGCCACTGAGCTTCAGCTACGGCCGCGCCATGCAGCAGGCGGCGTTGAAGCTGTGGAGCAAGGACATGCAGGGCAAGTACGCCGAGGCGCAAAAGACCGTCGCGCAGCGCGCGCGTGAGAACGGTCTGGCCGCGCTGGGGCAGTGGCGCAGCGGCGGCTGAGCAGGACCTATCGCGGCGCGCAGGTCAGCGCATGGATTTGCATATCGATCAGTCGAAACGCAGCTCGACGGTGGCTATCGGGTCGCCGAGGTCGCATCCGCAACCGTCTTTCCAGGCCGTGCAATACGTGCGGTTCAGACCCGGGCCGGACACCATTGCCGAAGGATGCGGATCGGATCCAGCGCTTGCCTGGGTGGTTCACGCCGGGTAGCTCACGAAAGAACCACGACCCCGGATTCGCGTGGGATCGATGCGAACCGCGGCGATGGTTCATGGCTGCGGTGCGAAGAAAGCGGGGATTCGCCCCCGCCTTCTTCTTGACTCTTCGTGCGGCGTGCAAGCGCGCCGGGGGTGACTCAGTCAGATGCCCGGGTTGGCACGCCGCGCCGCCGCAAGGCTGCTCCGGCGCCCAGCGCGGTCAGTGCACTCAAGCTCAGCAGACCCAGACCGCCGCCGCCGCCACCTGCCGCGGGCGGCGGCGGGGATACTGCTGCGGTCACGGTGCGCGTGGCCGTCGTGCTGGTGTTGAAGGCGTTGTTGGTACAGGTCAGCGTGGCGGTGTAGGTGCCGGCGGTGGCGTAAGTCACGGTGACGCTGCCGCTGCTCGAGGTGCTGGGACTGGCGCCGGTACCGAACGCCCAGCTCAGCGCCATGCTGCCGGGCGCGCCGTTGGCCGAGCAACTGCCGTTGAAGCTGACCGTGCCGCCGGGCTGGATGCTGACATTGCCGGCAGGCGCACTGATCGTCGCCAGCGGCTTGGGTGCCATCGCCGCCGCCGAGTTGTAGGCATTGACCATGCCGTAGCCGAACACGCCGTTGGGATTGCCGCTGCCGTTGCTGGCCGAACTGGTCAGTGCCTGCGCGCCGGCTTGCAGCATCGCGGAGGGCGTCAGGGTGCTGCTGGGGAACGCGCTCTTCAGCAGTGCCAGCACCGCGCCGGTGGCCTCGGGGGTGGCCGAGGTGCCGCAGAAGGTTGCGCTGGGCGGCGTGGTGTTGTTGTTCTGTCCGAAGCCGCCGACGCCGGTGACATCAACGCAATCCACGGCGGTGAAGTCGGGCTTTTGTCGCGTGCTGGTGCCGGTGGAGGGCTGCGAGAAAAATATCGGGCCTTCCGAAGCATAGGGCTCGATGCTGAAGTTGTTGGCCGCGGCGTCGGCGGCGCTGATCGCGGTGGTCGTCAGCTCATACGGCGCCGGCAGCGCCGACTGGCCATAGATGCTGCCGGCCGGTGTGTTGGGGATCAACTGGAAGCTGTGGTTGTTGGCAAAGACCAGCACCTTGAGGTTGGTTCCCGGCGTGCCGTTGCGCAGGTAGATATGCAGTTGCAGCGTCTGCTGCGTGCTGCCGTTGACGTACTGGTTGCCCTGCACCGGCTGCGGCCCGGGCGAGGTCAGCGTGCCGTAGTTGCTACCAAGGTTGCAATAGCTGGGCGCGGGCGGCGGCGACGACGACGTCGGTGCCGGGCTGGGGGTGATACCCATGTTGCACGCCAGGATATTGCCGCTGGTATCGGTCAGGAACACGTCGTAGTCGTTGGGATCATTGGGCGTGCTGCTGGTCGGATTGAGCGGCCAGGTGTCATCCCACTCCACGACATAGGTCACCGTATCGCTGGCCGCGACCGGGAAGCTCATGTACGGCAGCGGGTTGCCGGCGGTACCGAAGTTTTGCGCCTGCGTGTAGGTGTAGGCGTTGCTGTTGCTGGTCGACGACGGGCTGATCGTAGTGTTGATCGTGATCGGGTTCCAGGTGCCGGACCAGAACTGCTCGGCATCGTTGCCGGCGGCGGTCAGCAACTGGATATTGGGGTTGGCGATGGCGAAGTTCTTCACCGCGGTGGCGAAGCTGCCATCGGTGAACATGGCCACGCCGGGGAAGCCCAGATCATCGGCGATGATGGTCGGCTTGAAGCCGCCATTGCCCGCCGCGAAGTTGTTCAAGCACGAGATGAAGTCCACCGTGGTGGCCGGGCCGCAAAAACCCAGTGCGGCACCGGGCGCCATGTCGTAGACGATTTCCATCATCGCCGCGCCTTCATTGCCGCTGCCGCCGCCGTTGACGGCGGTATCGACGTAAGGCGCCGGGCTGGTGGGCAGGTCGCCGGTGCTCTGGTCCTGGGTGATGTCGTTGGAGGTGCTGCCCGAGATCGTGCCGACGCCGTTCGAGATGATGCCGACCGAGATGCCGGAGCCGTCGAGGCCGGTGGCGGTGCGGAACTGCGCGGCACCCAGCAACGCATCGCCTTGCGTATCCACCGAGCCGCTGCGCGGCTTGGCGCCGATCGGCGCCAGATTGCGCGCCGGCACGGCATAGCGCGGAATGGTGACGCGCGCGACCTGCGGCAGCGCGGCGATCCGATACAGCGCGCTGGTCGGCACCCACGCCTGCACCACGCCCAGTTCAGGGCTGGCGAGGATGCGCGTGGCGCCCAGCGCTTGCAGGGTGGCCGGTGCCGGCGCGCCCTGCTGCGCATTGAAATGCAGATACACCTGCACCTGGCCGTTGCTGTTGAAACGCGCGGCCAGCGGCGAAGACCCGTAGGGCTGTTGCTGCGCCGCGAGCGCACGCGTTTGCAGGGTGTGACCTTCAGTGGTGCCCACCGTGGCGGCGATGCGCGCGATCTGCGCAGACAGTTTCGCCGCCACCGCCGGTGCAGGCGTGGTTGGCACCGTGGTCGGTGCCATGGCGGCACTGGCCAACAGCGGCAGTGCGGCCAGGATCAATGCGCACTTCAGTCGATGCTGCATGGGTTTGCCCCCCTTGGGCATAATCCGGTCAAGTTTGACGAAACGTGCCGCCGCGGTCGACGGGGGGCCAACACGGCACCCCTGTCTGACCGTACGGTTGGCGCGAGTGTAGCCACACCGACGCTGAACGTGCCGGGACGTGTCATACGGTTTCGTAGGCCGCCGCGGAGCCTTGTTCGAATCAGGCGTGACGGCGGCGGAAAACCCAGATTGCCATCCCGGCCAGCAGCAGAATCGGCCCCAGATTGGCCAGCCACGCCGGCACGCTGTACACGATCGCCAGATTGACCAGCGCGCGCTGCAGAAAAAACCAGCCCACCGCGATCAGCAGACCGATCAGCAGGCGCTTGCCGAAGCCGCCCGCGCGCAGCGTGCCGAAGGCCAGCGGCAGCGTGCACAGCACCAGCATCAGCACGTTCAGCGGATAGAACAGGCGCTGCCACAACGCATCGGTGTAGACGCGCGCGTCGAGGCCGTTGCCGTGCAGATACTCGATGTTGCGCAGCAGATCGCTGATCGCCTGCGTGTTCGGGCTGAGCACCGACAACTCCAGCAGGCGCGGGCTCAGCCCGGTCTTCCAGATCGCCGTGGGCAGCACGGTGCGCGTGGCGCCGGCCGCATCGAAGCGGGTTTGCTGCAGCCGTTCGAGTTGCCAGTGCCCGTCGCGATAATTGGCAGCGGCCGCCCAACGTACCGACAACAGCCGGCCTTGCGCGTCGAACTGGTAAATGCGCACGTCGCGCAGATCGATGCCGCGGCCCATGACCTGGTGCGTGGCCAGCGCGCTGCGCACGTTGACGATGTCGTCGCCGTCGCGCGCCCACAGCCCGGTGCCGGTGGTCGCGGCGATATTGCGCGCGGTCAGCGCCAGCAGGATGCCCTGCGCGCGCGCCTCGGCCGGCGGCATGGCGTACTCGGCGTCAAGCAGTGCGGCCACGCTGAGCAGCGCCACCAACATCAATACGGCGCCGCCGATGCGCAGCCGAGACATGCCCGCGGCGCGCAGCGCGGTCAGTTCGTTGCTGGCGGCGAGCCCGCCCAAACCGAGCAACGTACCGATCAGTGCGGCGTTGCCGTACATTTCAAAAGAGCGTCGCGGCAAAGTCAGCATGATGAAGTACGCGGCCTGCCCCAGTGTGTAGCCGTTGCGGCCGAGATTGCTCAACTGGCGCGCGAACTGCAGAAACGCATCGAAGCCCACCAGCAGCACCCACACCAGCACGATCGGCCCGAGCACGCCGGCGATCAACAGTTTGTCGGCGCGCTTGAGGCGCGGCAGTGGCGGCAGCCAGGACACATTCATGCGCGCGCTCCGCGCACGCGGCGCTCACTGTGCTGGCGGCGGAACCAGAGCAGCGCGAACGCCGTGATCGCGATCTCGATCAGCGCCATCAGCCAGCTGCCGCTGCGGTGCCCGGCCATGATCTCGGCGCGGCCGATACCCAGCGTGTTGGCGAACACCAGATACGCCAGCAGCGCCAGCAGCAGGCGCCCGTAAAACGGTTCGCGCGGATTCTGCCGCGCCAGCGGCAGCGCCAGCAGCGCCAGCACCAGCACGCTCACCGGCGCGGCGATGCGCCAGGCTAGCTCGGCGCGGTCGGCGGGCACGCCCGAGTGCCACAAGGTCAGCGTGGTCTGCTCATGCGGCGCGCCGGCACCGACGACGCCGGCGTCGGCGTTGACCGAGGCCAGCGAGAGATCATTGCGGCGATAGTCGAGCAGGCGCCAGTCGATCTGCCCCAGCACGCCGCTGTAGCGGTGGCCGTCGACAAGCGCCAGAAAACGGTCGCCGCTTTGCGGATCGATGAATATCTTGCCGCGCGCGGCGGTGACCAGATTGACCTCGGGCGCGGCGCCGGGGCGGGTGCGCTCGCTGGCCACGAACACGTGCGTCAGGCGCTGGCCGTCGGGGCTCAGTTCCTGCGTGTAGATCACGCCGTTGCCGCCGGGCAGTTCGGTGAAACGCCCGGCCTCCAGTCCGGCGGCGATGACCGAGCGATTGGCATTGTCGACCATGGCTTGCGCCGTCGCCGCCGACCACGGCCCCAGCCACAGCGAAATCGCCGCCACCACGATCGTCACCGGCACCGCCAGCAGCAACGCCGGACGCAGCAGTCCGGACGGCCCCATGCCGGAGGAGCTCAGCACGTGCATTTCGCTGTCGCGGTACAGGCGTGCCAAGCCCAGCAGCACGCCGAGGAACAGTGCCACCGGCAGCAGCGCCGAGAGCGCATCGATCACGCGCAGGCCCAGAACCGGAAACATCACGCTGGCCGGATAGCGTCCCGCCGCGACCTTGGAGAGCACATCCGAGAACGTGCCGCCGATGGTCACCACCAGCAGCAGCGCCGCGCTGCCCAGCGTGCCAAAGACGAGTTCCTTCAGCAGGTAGCGATCGAGGATGCGCAACATCGACTAACATGCCCGCGCCGCGCCCGCGGCCCAATCGCGAGTGTAGCTTGCGCCGGCAAGCGCAGATGTCCCCAGGAGCTTCCCCATGACCCTAGAATTCAGTCTTGATTCCCTCGTTGCCGATGCCTGCGAAGCCGGCTGCATCGTTGTTGGCATGCACGACAAGGGTGCGCTGGGCGCATCCGCCGCGCGCGTCGATGCCGCCAGCGGCGGCCACATCACGCGCCTGATCGCCAGCGGCGACTGCACCGGCAAGGCTGGCAGCAGCCTGCTGCTGCACGCGCTGCCCGGCGTGCGCGCCGAGCGCGTGCTGCTGGTCGGACTGGGTGAGCCGGGCGCGCTCGATGCCGCACGTTTCCAGCGCGTCGCACAGGAAGCCGCATGTGCGCTGGCCAGTCTGCCGGCGCAACTCGCGGCCAGTTTTCTCGGCGAGATCGAGGTCAGCGACAAGGACGCAGCCTGGAAGCTGCGCACGCTGGCGCTGGCCGCCGCGCAGCACGCTTATCGCTACACCGCCACGCTCAAGCCGCAGGGGCCGGGCGTGCGCCTCAAGCGCCTGGTGTTCGCCGCGGCAGCCTCGGCCGCGCAGGGTCTGGAGCAGGCGCGCGGCATGGCCATCGGCGCCGATTTCACGCGCGCACTGGCCAATCTGCCGCCGAACATCTGCAACCCGGCCTATCTGGCCGAACGTGCGCGCCAGCTCGCCGCCGAGCACCCCGGTGTCGCCGTGGAGGTGCTCGAGCGCGCCGATATGGAAAAACTCGGCATGGGTTCGCTGCTCGCGGTGGCGCGCGGCTCGGCCAATGCGCCCAAGCTCATCGTGCTGCGCTGGAACGGCGGTGGCGCGGCCAAGCCCTACGCGCTGGTCGGCAAGGGTATCACCTTCGACACCGGCGGCATCAACCTGAAGGTGCAGGGTGGCATCGAGGAAATGAAGTTCGACATGGGCGGCGCCGCCGGCGTGCTCGGCGCGTTTCTGGCCGCGGTCGAGCTGAGGCTGTCGATCAATCTCGTGTGCGTGGTGGCCGCGGTCGAGAACATGCCGGACGGCGACGCCTACCGCCCCAGCGACGTGCTTACCACCATGTCCGGCAAGACCGTCGAGGTGCTCAACACCGATGCCGAGGGGCGCCTGGTGCTGTGCGATGCGCTGACCTACGTGCAGCGCTTCGAGCCGCAGGCCATCGTCGATGCCGCGACACTCACCGGTGCCTGCGTGGTCGCATTGGGCAAGCATGCCTCCGGGTTGATGAGCAAGCATGACGATCTCGCCGCCGAGCTGCTGGCCGCCGGTGAAAACACGCTCGATCGCGCCTGGCGCCTGCCGTTGTGGGACGACTACCAGATCCAGCTCGAAAGCGTCTTCGCCGACTTCGCCAATATCGGCGGCAAGGGCGCCGGCGCGATCACCGCCGGCTGTTTCCTGGCGCGCTTCACCGAAGGCCGGCGCTGGGCGCATCTGGATATCGCCGGCACCGCCTGGAGCGAAGGCCGCAAGGGCATGTCCACCGCGCGCCCGGTGCCACTGCTGACGCAATGGCTGATCGATCGCGCGGCGGCGGATGCGGATAGCCGGTAGCCGGGAGCCGGGAGCCGGGAGCATGGAAGCATCGCGACCTGTTTTTCGCTGTCATCCTGAAGCCGCGGGCTGAAGGATCCCGGTGCTGCATGCGTACATGGCGCCTGCATCGCCGAGATCCCTCGCTGCGCTCGGGATGACAGGGTGAAACACTCTTCATTCCCGAACCCCGAACCCCGAACCTCGGTCCCGAGCCGTTGCCATTTGCGCGGCCAGCGGCAACACTCGCGCGTTGCTTTTGCTTGCGATGCCATCGTGTCCGAACCGCTACCGTTGCCTGTTTCCGCCCCGTGGATCGTGCTGAAGTTCGGTGGCACCAGCGTGTCGACCACGGCGCGCTGGAAGACCATTCGCGATCTCGCCGCCGCGCGCCGCGCCGAGGGCGCGCGCGTGCTGGTGGTGGTGTCGGCGTTGTCGGGCATGACCGACACGCTCAAGGGCGTGTGCGCCGAGCTTGATGTCACGCAGCGTCTGGCGGTGTGGGCGCGGATCGAATCGCGTCACGCCGCGTTGGCCGCCGCGCTGGGGCTTGCGCCCGAAGCGGCATGGCGCACGCAGTTGCAAAGCCTGCATGCGCTGCTGACGCAGGCTGCGTCGGCGCAAGGAGCGCTGCCCTGGCAGGCCGCGGTGATGGCGCATGGCGAGTTGCTGAGCAGCGCGCTGGGCGCGGATTTTCTCGGTGCGCACTGGCTGGACGCGCGCGGCGTGCTGCACGCGCACGCGCAACCCAACCAGAGCGAGCGCGTGCAGCGCTTGTCGGCGACGCTGGAAACCGCACCGGATGCGGCTGTGGCCGCCGCACTGGCGCAGCGCGGTGAGGTGCTGATCACGCAGGGCTTCATCGCGCGCGACGCCGCCGGCGCCACCGTGCTGCTGGGACGCGGTGGTTCCGACACGTCCGCCGCGCACTTCGGCGCGCTGCTGCGCGCGGCGCGCGTGGAAATATGGACCGATGTCGCCGGCATGTTCAGCGCCAATCCACGCCAGGTTGCGGACGCGCGCCTGCTGCGCCAGCTTGATTACGAGGAAGCGCAGGAGATCGCCACCACCGGCGCCAAGGTGCTGCATCCGCGCTGCCTCGCGCCGCTGCGTGCGCCGCGCGTGCCGCTGTGGATCAAGGACACCGAGCGCCCCGCGCTGGACGGCACGGTGATCGGCGCCGAGGCGGTCAGCGCCAGCCCCAGCGTCAAGGCGCTGAGCATGCGCAAGGGCATCACCCTGGTGGCGATGGAATCCATCGGCATGTGGCAGCAGGTCGGGTTTCTCGCCGACGTGTTCGCGCAGTTCAAGCGTCACGGCTTGTCGGTGGATCTGATCGGCTCGGCCGAGACCAACGTCACCGTGTCGCTGGACAGCACCGAGAACCTGCTCGATTCCGACGCGCTGGCGGCGCTGGCCGCCGATCTCGCGCGGGTATGCCGGGTCAAGGTGATCGCGCCGTGCGCGGCGATCACCCTGGTCGGACGCGGCATGCGCAGCATGCTGCATCGGCTCGAAGGCCTGCTCGCGGAGCTGGGCAGCCAGCGTGTGCATCTGATCTCGCAGTCGTCCAACAATCTCAATCTCACTTTCGTCGTCGACGAAGCCGTCGCCGATGCGCTGCTGCCGCGCCTGCACGCGCTGCTGCTGCACTCCGGCGCGCTGCGCGCCGATGACGTCGCGCTGTTCGGGCCGAGCTGGCAGGCGCTGTATGCGCCCGCGCCCGCGGCGCAGCCCGCGCCGTGGTGGCGGGGTGCACGCGCGCGCTTGCTGGATGCGGCCGCGCGCGCCACGCCACGCTACATCTATCACTTGCCCACGGTGCGCGCGCGCGCGCGCGCGCTGCGTGCGCTCGGTGCGGTGGATCGCTGGCACTACGCGCTCAAGGCCAATCCGCATCCAGCCCTGTTGTCGGCACTCGACGCGGAAGGTTTCGGCCTCGAATGCGTGGCGCCGGGTGAACTGGACGCCGCGCGCGCCGCCGCGCCGCGGGCACCGCGCCTGTTCACGCCCAACTTCGCGCCGCGCGCCGATTACGCTGCTGCGCTGGACGCCGGCGAATTGGTCACGCTGGACGCGCTGCATCCGCTGCAGCAATGGGGCGCGTTGTTCGCCGCGCGCGAGATCGGACTGCGCGTGGATCTGGGCAGCGGTGTCGGCCACCACGAGAAAGTGCGCACCGGCGGTAGCGCCAGCAAATTCGGATTGCCGCTGACTGATCTTGCTGAATTTCTCGCGCTGGCGCGGCGTATCGGCGCACGCGTGGTGCTGCTGCACGCGCACCTGGGCTCGGGCGTTCTCGACGCCACGCATTGGCCAGGCGTGTACGCACAACTCGCCAGCCTGGGCGAGCGCATCGGCACGCTGCGCGCGCTCAACATCGGCGGTGGGCTTGGCCTGCCGCAGCGCGCCGGCGAGCAGCCGCTGGATCTGGCAGCGCTCGATGCCGGGCTCGGCGAGATCAAGCGCGCCTATCCGCAGTTCGAGCTGTGGATGGAGCCGGGGCGTTTTCTGGTGGCCGAAGCCGGCGTGCTGCTGGCGCGCGTCACCCAGCTCAAGAGCAAGGACGCACGCGCCTATCTGGGCGTGGACGCCGGCATGCACACGCTGCTGCGTCCGGCGCTGTACGGCGCGCGCCACGGCATCGTCAATCTGACGCGCCTGGGTGCGCCGGCCGATGCGCTGTATCAGATCGTCGGTCCGATTTGCGAAAGCGGTGATGTGCTCGGCAACGATCGGCGCATGCCCGTCGCGCAGGAAGGCGACGTGGTGCTGATCGAGCACGCCGGTGCGTATGGCGCCGCGATGGCCTCGAACTACAACCTGCGCGGGTTGCCGGTCGAGGAGGTGTTCGAGTGACCGCGCGCGCGCCTGCGTTGTTTTGTTCCGCTCTTTCGCTGCAAGCAGGGCGGGGTGCGCGGGTGCGCGCCGGCGTCATGCGTTTGAACGCATGTTCTGTCCCCCTCTCCCGCCGGGAGACGACCAACGGAAGTCCCCAAGGGATGGGCAGGGGTTCGCATTTGCGCAGTCGCGTGTCGTGCGTGAACGACCACGTCTGCGCCGGTTCTGTCCCCCTCTCCCGCCGGGAGAGGGGCAGGGGTGAGGGTGCGCATTTGCGCAGTCGCGTGTTGTGCGTGAACGACCGCTCCTGCCTTGGGCTTGGCGAGGCTCCCTTGTTCCGTGCCGCTGCCGCGGCGCGGGCTACTTTCCTTGCGGGGAAAGTAGCCAAAGCCATCCACGCGGCGGCCTGCGCCGTGCTGCGCACGGTGCCCTGCGCTGCTCGCCGGGTGCCTTGTCCGCTCTCGCATCCTGCTTCGCGGCCAAGCCCAGCCCGCGCCTTCCGGGCGCGGGCGCGCAGCGCATGCGCTGCGCCCGGCGCGAACTCGCCCATCCATGGGCTCGAACATGCGCGCCTTTCCCTCGCGCCCGGCTGCGCTGCTCGGCGCTGGCCAACGCTACCCAGATCAAAGGCAACGGCGCGCGTAGCGCGCGTGCTCTCGTTCTTCATCCCTCTTCGGCAGCGGCGGGACTGCGCGGGAAACGCACGAAGTGTGAGCGCGAGGGGTGAGGCAGCTCAAGCTGCCGAACGCCCGCATCGGGATGTTGCGGGCCCGCGCAGGCACGCGCACTCGCGCAGCGGGCGCTGCGGTCGGGGTCGGCTTTCTTTGGTTCCTTTCTTTGCCGATCCAAAGAAAGGAACCCGCGCGGCGGCAGCGGTACGGAACGGGGCAACCTTGCCAAGCCCAACGCATGAACCATCGTTCATGCGCGATGCGCGGCGCACGGCTGCGCAAGAGCGCACCCTCACCCGGCGCCATGCGCCACCCTCTCATGGGAGAGGGAAAATGCGCGCGTTCACTCACGCGCGCGATGCCGCGCCAGTACCAAGGCGGACCTCCTCCCGCGCAACAACGAATGAGTGCCCATGCCCACCGCCATGACTGAACTGCCCGACCCGCGCCAGGCGCGCACGTTTCGCTTCGTCGCCTGCGATTACGCGCAGGGCGAGGCGGTGTTGCGCTACGCCTTCGACGACGGTCCCGAGCTGGTCGAGCGCCTTCGCTTTCCCGGCGCTCCGGTGCCGGATGGCGCGCATGCGCAGGCGTTCCGCCGCGCACTGCGTCTGCTGCACCTGCTCGCCGGGGTGAGCTACTACAAGGCCGGGGCGACGCCCGAGCTGGCGATCGAAGGCGCTGGCGTGGATGGCGCCACGCTGGATCTGCTGCGCGCTGTGTACACGCACGGCCTGGCCGAGTTCGCCTATCGCAACGGACTGGATTTGCGTGGGCGCATGCACTGGCGGGTGCAGACTGCCGCCGCAGTCGCCGCGCCTGCGCTGGGCCTGCCGGCGCGCACGCTGGTGCCGATCGGCGGCGGCAAGGATTCGCTGGTGGCGATCGAGGCGCTGCGCACGATCGGCGCCGAATGTACCGCGGCCTGGGTGGGCAATTCGCCGCTGATCGCCGCCTGCGCGGCGCGCACCGGACTGCCGGAGCTGAACATCGAACGCACGCTGGCGCCGGAATTGTTTGCCTACAACCGCATGGGCGCGTGGAACGGTCACGTGCCGGTGACCGCGGTGAATTCGGCGATCCTGGCGTGCGCGGCGATCCTGTACGGCCACGACAGCATCGCCTTCGCCAACGAGCGCTCGGCGTCCAGCGCCACGCTCGAATACGACGGTCAGCAGGTGAATCACCAGTGGAGCAAGGGTTGGGATTTCGAGCGTGACTTCGCGCGCCTCGTGCGGCGCACGGTGGCGTCCGACCTGCACTATTGCTCGTTGTTGCGTCCGTATGCGGAACTCGCGATCACGCGCACATTCGCCAAGCTGCCGCAGTATTTCGAGGTGTTCTCCAGTTGCAATCGCAACTTTCGCATCCTCGGGCCACAGCCGTCCGATCGCTGGTGCGGGCAATGTCCGAAGTGCCATTTCGTGTTTCTGGCGCTGGCGCCGTTCCTGCCCAAGCCGCGTCTGCTGGCGATCTTCGGGCGCAATCTGCTCGATGACGACACCCAGAGCGCGGGCTTCGATGCACTGCTGGAATATCGCGATCACAAACCTTTCGAATGCGTGGGCGAGGGCGCCGAGGCGCGCGCCGCGATGGCCGCGCTGGCACGGCGTCCGGAGTGGCGCGAGGACGCGCTGGTGGCGCGCTTTCGCAGCGAGATCCTGGCGCAGCTCGATGCCGGTGCGCTGGCGCTGGGGCCGTGGCTGACGCCGCAAGGCGCGCATGGTGTGCCCGCGCGCTTGCGCGCGGCGCTGGATTTTCTGCGCGCGTGAACGCGCCGCTGCCGCGTTTCGCCGATCTCGCCGGGCGGCGCGTGGCGGTGTGGGGCTATGGCCGCGAAGGCCGCGCCGCGCTGCGCGCGCTGGCGCGGCGTCTGCCGCGGCAATCGCTGACGCTGTGGTGTAGCGCCGATGAGGCCGCCGTGGCGCGCGCCGAACATCCCGCGCTCGCGGTGCTCGATGCCGCGCCCGATGCCGCCGCGCTGGCGCAATTCGACTGGGTGATCAAGTCGCCCGGCATCAGCGCCTATCGGCCCGAGATCGCCGCCGCGCAGGCGCGGGGCACGCGCTTCATCTCCGGCACCGCGCTGTGGTTTGGCGAGCGCGCGGAGGCGCGCGTGGTCGGCGTCACCGGCACCAAGGGCAAGAGCACCACCAGCGCGCTGCTGGCGCATCTGGCGCGCGCGCTGGGTTGGCGCACCGCGCTGGCCGGCAACATCGGTTTGCCGCTGCTGGAATTGCTTGATGACGCCGCCGCGTTGTGGGTGCTGGAGCTGTCCAGTTTTCAGACCGGCGATAGCGGGCCGCTGGCGCTGGGCGTGATCACCAATCTGCACGAGGAACATCTGGACTGGCACGGCACGCCTGGGCGCTATCGCGCCGACAAACTGCGTCTGGCCGGCGCCGCGCGCACGCTGTTGGTCGATGCCGCGCAGCCGGCGCTGCTGGATGCCACCGCGGTGCATCCCGCGCGCAGGCTGTACGGCGAAGCGCGAGGCTGGCACGTGGCGCAGGGTGCGCTGTGGCGCGCCGACACGCGCGTGTTTGACCTCGCGCAATTCGCCTTGCCCGGCGCGCACAACGCGCGCAATGCCTGCGCGGCACTGGGCGCGCTGGAGATACTCGGCGGCGATGCCGTGGCCGCGGCGCCCGCGCTGGCGCGCTTCCGCGGCCTGCCGCATCGCCTGCAGTGGCTGGGCGCGCGCGATGCGATCACCTGGATCGATGATTCCATCAGCACCACGCCGGAAGCCACGCGCGCGGCGCTGGAAAGCCTGCCCGGCGCGACGGTGACGCTGATTCTCGGCGGCCACGAACGCGGCCTCGACTGGGCGCCGTTCGCCGCCTGGCTGGCGGCGCATGCGCCGCATGCGGTGATCGCGCAGGGCGCCAACGCCGCGCGCATCGCCGCCGCGCTGCACGTGGCGGGCCTGGCACCACCCTGCGCGGACGATCTCGAAGCGGCACTGCGCTTGGCGCGCACGCTCACCGCGCCGGGGGGCGTGGTGCTGCTATCGCCCGGCGCGCCCAGTTTCGATCAGTTCCGCGACTACGCCGCGCGCGGCCGACGCTTCGCCGAACTGGCTGGCTTCGATCCGGCGACGCCGGGTGAAATCGGCGGGCTGGGCATCGCCTGAGCGCCGCGCGCGCGGCTAGACTCGAACCAATCCAGACAACACGGAATTCCACGATGAACGAGTGCGACCAACCCGAGCCCCCCGGGAGCGACACCGCGCCGCTGAAGCGCTACCGCGTGTGGGATCTGACCACGCGCATGATCCACTGGGCGCTGGTGTTGCTGGTGCTGCTGCAATACGGCACCGCCGAATGGGGCTGGCTGTCGATGCAGTGGCACTTTTATTTCGGCTACGCGATCCTGGTGCTGGTGGGCGTGCGCGTGCTGTGGGGTTTCGTCGGCTCCGACAGCAGCCGCTTCAGCCAGTTCGTGCATGGCCCGCGCGGCATCGCGGCGTACATGCGCGGCACCTTGTGGCGCAAGTTCGGGCATCCGCTGGGGCACAACCCGCTGGGTGCGCTGTCGGTACTGGCGCTGCTGGCGTTGCTGCTGATCCAGGGCATCAGCGGGTTGTTCGCCAGCGACGCCATCACCGTGTTCGGCCCGCTCAGCGGGCGCGTGTCCGACGCCACCGTGCGCCTGATGACGCGCATCCACGAGATCAATCAGAACATCCTGCTGGCCTTCATCGGCTTGCATATCGCCGCCGTGCTGCTGCACGTGCTGGTGCGCCACGAGAACAACCTGGTCGTCGCCATGATCACCGGCTGGAAACGCCTGCGCCGCGACCCCGGCCTGCGCTTCGTCAGCATCGGCGGCGCGCTGCTGCTGGCCGCCGCGCTGGTGTTTCTGCTGTGGGCCATCGTGCGCTGGGGGCAGGCGGTGTCGGCGTATTGAGCTGGACAGAGGGCGCTCGCGCAGCATCGCCTCAGGCCGCCGAATCCACTTGCCAACCCGGGAACACCAGCGCGGCCGGATGGCAGCGCAGCGCGCGCGCAAGGGTTTTCGCGCGTTCGACACCCAGATTGACGCGCCCGTTCTCGATGCTGGAAATCGTGGTTTGCGGAATGCCACAGCGCGCGGAAGGCTGCGTCTGACTGAGACCTTGCAACTCACGAATGATGCGCACCGACTCGCCAGGTGTCACGGCAATTCGCGTTTTGGCATGGATGAAATTACTCATGTCAGCGTTTCAGGTCGTCGTGGTTGCGCCTCGCCATGTTCAAGGCGTTCGGCGAGCACGCGCAGGGCCAGTGCTTCGGCCTTGGTCATGGTTTCCCGCGTCGAGTTTCCGTAGACAAGTACGCCGGGAAGTTGTGCGACCTCGGCCAGCCAATGGCCGTCATCTTCGCGTTCGCAATCGAGCGTGAATTTCAGTGGAGCCTCCTGAACTGCGTAGCGTCAGTATCCTGATGTGGCGCAACGTCGGCGTGCAAACCACGCCGCATCAAGACGCAGGGCTGCGCTTGATGGAGCGACGCTCATCGGATACGTAGCCTCTGCACGCGTGGAACCGGTGCGCGGCCGCGCGCTGATCGCCGCTGGTGACCTCGTGGCGCAGGCAGTTTTACGCCGCGAACCAACGTTCGATGGCGGCAGCAGGGCCGTGCCGACGCCGTGCCCTCACGCGTCGCGCGCCACCACTAGCGCGGTGATGCGGCCCAGGTTGCCCGACTGCTGCAGCAGCGGAATCAGGTGCCCGGCGATCAGGCCCGCGAGAGTTCCGGCTTCACCATCGACCACCAGCACGCGCGAGGCGTTGCTGCCCGCGTAGATCGCCATCGCGCGGATGCCGATTGCAGCGTGCCCGGATAGCCCAGCTCATGCAGCAGCGGCAACAGCAGCGCGCTGTCATCGATGCCTGCCGCGCGGATGCGCGTGGCGATGTCCGCGGTCACGCGCGTACCGCCACATACTCGAATACCCAGTAGTGCGGCCATAGCGCGAGCGCGCCGTGCGTGCCGAGTCCGGCGATCGCGGTCTGCAATTCGGATTCGGTGGGGAAGTTTTTCAGTACACGGTATGTCGAACCATCGACGAGCGTTCGCGTTTGCCAGGTGTCGCCATCTGTGTCCTGTTCGGTGATGCGCGAGCTGCTGCCTTCGACGTAGCGGTTGTCCAGCAGTACGACCCGCGCGCCCGGGCGCAGGTGCCTGCCCAGGCCCAGCAGGAATTCGCGGCGCCGGTTGCGCGGAACATGCGAGAACCAGAAGCCCGCGAACGCGGCATCGAACGTGCCGAGATCGGGCGGCAGCATCCAGGCATCGCCCGTGATGAAACGCACCGTGGCTGCGGCTATGCGACTCGCTGCGATGCGCAGGGTCTCGGGGGCAGAATCCATCGCCACGATCGCCGCGGCATTCGGTGCGATGAATTGCGTCCAGTAGCCCGTGCCGCAGGCGACCTCCAGCACGCTGCGGCCCGCGAAGCGCGGCGGCAACCAGCTTTCGATGGCGCGCAAGTCGGCCTGGCGCTCGGGCTTCCGGTACACGGCGTCGTATTCGGATGCGCGCGCGGCATAGTACGACTGCATGGAAGAATCTGGCGCCTGCATGGGACCACGTTGAAGTTTCATTCCGTTGGATGCTCGTATCGGGCCGCGGGGCTGTCAATCGGAGCGCGCAGTGCTCGATCAGACATTGGCCTGAACAAGCCGCGCACCTGCGGCGGAATGGCGGACGTTTCGCGCCAGGTGACACTGATTGCGCAGCTGCGCCTGATTGTCACAGCGCGCTATTTCTCCACGCGGTATTTCAGGCTGAAGCGGTTGTACAGCGCCGAGGACTGCGCCTCGAAATCGAACAGGCGCGAGAGCTTGTAGCGCAGGGTCACGATCTGGCCGGGGGTGAACAGGCCGACGCCGTAGCCCACGTACAGGCGCGGCGAGAGGTACTTGCCCACGGTCAGCGCGGCGCCGCCGAGGTTGGCGTTGTCGCCGACGCTGGCGTCCACGCCGATGCGCGCGCCGATCTCCTTGGCCAGCAGGTTGCCGCCGGCGCTGCCCAGCGCCTGCGCGGCGGAGTTGAGCATGTTGCCCTGGCCGCTTTTCAGCGCCGACACCGGCTTGCCGGTGATCAGGTACGACAGCGCCTCGCTCTGCTGCATCGCCGGCGTCGAGAACACCTGCAGCACCGGGCGCTGCGCGGTGCCGGTGATGTGCAGCCCCGGCGTGACATCGGGCAGCACGCGCTCGGCGGTCAGATCGAGGCCGGGGTTGTCCAGCGGTGTGCCGGCGAACAGCAGGCGGCTTTGCTTCAGGGTGAGATCCTGACCGTAGGCACGGTAGATGCCGCTGACGCCAATCTCGCCGCGCCCGCTGGGCGCGCGGCCGGGTTGCTCGTCCACGTGCAGTTGTCCGCTCAGCTTGCCGTCGAGGCCGAAGCCGCGCAGCTTCACCGCGGCGCCCAGTTGCACCAGTACGTTGGCGCGCAGCGGCAGCGGCGCCGGTTTGGCCAGCGGCGGCGCGTTGACGATGACCACATCGGGCGAGGACCGTGCGGCACCGGCAGCGGGCAGCTTGGCCAGGTCCACCTGCGCCTTGGGAATCAGCACCGAGCCGTCCAGCACGTAGCCCGTTGCGCTGCGCGTGAAGCGCAGATCGGGGCTGACCCGCACGCGCGCGGCGGGCAGATCGGCGGCGAGGATATTCTGGCCCTTGAGCGTGAGCGCGAAATCCTGCGTGGTGCCCGCACCTAGCATGGCCAGTGTGCCGCCGCCGGATTGCACGCTGCCGGTGACGCTGAGCGCGCCCTTGGCGGCGCGCGAGATTTTCATGGCGCCGCGCTTGAAGTGCAGGCCCAGCAGCGGCAGCTCGGCGGTGAAGCCGCTGACGTTGGCGGCGCCGCTGAGTGCGGGCGCGCGCAGCGTGCCGGCCAGCGCGAAGTCGGCGCTCAGCGTGCCCTCGACGCGCGCCAATTGCGGCACGAAGGGCTCGATCATGTGCAACTGCGGCAGGATCAACCGGATGCGCCCGGTCAGCGCCTGCTGCGCACCGCTGAGCGTGGCGTTGGCATCCAGCGTGCCGGTCGGCAGCAGCGCCGCGTGCGCGCTGAACCGGCCGGACCGCGCGCCGATCGCGGCGTGCACGCTGAAATCACGCCAACCCAGCGGCTGCGCGGCGTAGCCGGGCAGGCTCAGGTTGCCGCCGGGCGATTGCAGTTGCGCGTGACCACGCAGATGCAGGGCAGCATCGAAGCTGAGTGCGCCCGCGCCATCGAGCAATCCTTGCACGCGCAGGCCAGCGGGCAGGGTGGCGAGCGCGGCGAGGCTGGCCAGCGGCAGTGCGTCGAGGCGGTAATCGAGCGTGCCGCTGCCGTTCGCGGCGCGGCTGCCGGCCACGCACAGTTGCGCGGCGGCCTGCGCCAGACAGGCATCGGCCAGACTGAAGGCGCCGGCGTGATAACGCCACGCCGCCGGCGCGCGCAGCGTCCACGCGGTTTGCCGCGCGGGCGTGAGTTGCAGGCTGCGCAGTTCGCCCTGCCAATCCCGCGCGCTGGTGCCGCCGGCGCTGGCCTCGAGCGCGACGCGGCCCAGCGCGCCGCTGGCATCCGCATGCAGGGTGAGTGCCTGCTGGCGGCCGGCGATGCGCACGTCGAGCGTATCCAGCCTCCGCGTGCCGAACTGCAGCGCGCGCGCGCTGAGCTGCGCAGCGCCGCGCGGCGCGGTCAGGTCATGCACGCGTGCGCGCAGCGTGGCACTGGCGAGGCTCAGGCTGGCGTAGCGCAGATCGCTGGCCGCAAGCTGGGTATCGATATCAAGCCTGGGCCAGGTGCCGCGCGCAGCGACCGTGCCCTGGATGCGGCCGCTGCCCAGCGGCAGAAAATCGGCAAGGCCGCGCACGTCAAATGCCGCTCGCGCCGCGCCCGCCGTGCCGGAATAGCGCAGCGTGCTGGCGCCCGAGGCCAGATCCAGCGTGCCCCGCGGCAACTGCCGCGCGCGTAGTCCAAGGTTGGCGCTGCCGTGCAGCGCGCGCCCGCGCAGCGTGCCGGAAAGATCATGCAGCACCAGTGTGCCGACGGGGCCCCGTGCATCAAGTTGCCCGCTGCTGCCGAGGGCGAAGCTCAAATCGCCCGGCCACGCCGGCGCCAGCAGCGCCGGATCGAAGTGCGTGGCGGTGGCGGTGATGCGCCAGGCATGCGGCACGGCCAGCGCCACCTCGCCCTTGATGTCCAGCCCGCCGCGCGCCTGCAGCAGGCGCAGGCTGTCCACATCCAGCGTGTGCGTGTCGCCGTGCAAGGCGAGCCTGAATTGCGCGCGGCGCGTGCTGTTGGCACTGAGGCCGAAGCCCGACTGCACGCGGTAAGCCTGCGCGCTGCCCCGGAACCGCGCGCTGCCGGCGCTGGTCAGGGTTTGCCCGACCAGCGCTGCCGGCAGTTGCACGCCTTGCCAGCGCAGAGTCAGATCGGCGGTGACGGGTTGTGCGGTGAGTGCGATACGGCCCTGTGCGTCGAGGCTTCCGGGCACGCGCGGCGAGTTCAGCGCGAGTTGCCTGAGCACCAGCGTGTGACCTGCGCGCCGCACGTCCAGCGTGCGCATCAGCAGCGGCCAGGCATCGATATCGAGCGTGCCGGCAAGCATGGCCTGCGCGGCGTCGCCGTGTCCCTGCAGATTCAGCGCCAGCGTGTGCGCGTTGCCCGGCAGCAGCATGGCCAAGGCGAAGCGCGGTGCGCTCAGCGCGCCCTGCCACGCATACGGCGCGCGCGTGGCCAGTCGCGCGCGCAATGTGGCAGCGATGGGCGACTGCACGCGCGCATCCAGCGTCGCGCTGCGGCCATCGCTGCGCGCATCCAGCGTAAGCGCCAGCACATGCGGCCGGCGCGGCACGCGCAGTTGCGCGCTGAACTCACCGGGCCAGCCGCCGTCGAAGCCGACGTGCCCTTGCGCGCGCAGCGCGAGCCGTGGCGAATCCAGCGTGAGCGCACCCAGCGCCAGGCGTGAGTCAGTCCACGCCGCATCGCGCAGGCTCAGCGAGGTCAGCACCAGCACGCGCTGTTGCTGGCGCAGGATCACGCCGTCGCGCAGCGTGGCTTGCGCGATGCGGATGTCCAGCGGCGCGCGCAGATCCAGCGGCTGGTTGCTGGACGGCTGCGGCGCGGGCAGGCTGACGCGCAGGCCGCTGGCGTCGAGCCGCGTGATGTCCAGGCGCTTGCGCAGCAGCGCCAGCGGCGCATAGTCGAGCCGCGCCGCGGCGATGCTCACGCGCAATCCATCCGCGCCGCGCCAGTGCACGCCGCGCAGTCGCAGCGGCCCCCACAATCGTCCTTGCGCCTGCTGCACCGTGAGCGCGCCATGCGTGAGCGCACGTGCGCGCGCCAGGGTGAAGTCCAGCCCGCCTTGCGTGCCCAACAGCCAGACACTGGCCGCGATCAACAACAACAAGGCTGCGCCCGGCAGCGCCAGCAGCCAGCGCAGACGATGCTTGCGCGGCTGCGGTGTGGTCGCGGCGGCGGGGTCGCGCGGTGTGTCCACGGACGCACTCATCGATGGGCACTCACAGATCGGGCCCGATGCTGATGTTCAAACCCATCCCGTGCGCGTAGCGATCGTCGATGGGAAAGCCGAAGTCCACGCGCACCGGTCCCACCGGCGAGATCCAGCGCAGGCCGAAGCCGACGGCCTGGTGCATCCGGAAATCGCTGCCGTTGAAGGCATCGCCGCCGTCGGCGAACAGCGCCACGCCCCACTTGGGCAGGAAGTAGTGCTCAAAGGTGGCGCTGGCCACCAGCAGATCGCGGCCGCCGATCACCAGCCCTTGCGCGTTGCGCGGGCCGATGGTCTGGTAGCCGTAGCCGCGGATCGAGCGATCGCCACCGGCGAAGAAGCGCAGTTGCGGCGGCAGCGCGTTGAAGTTCCGCACCCAGGTGGCGCCGGCGCTGCCGCGCAGGATGATGCGATTGCGCGGCGCCAGGGTGTGTATCCAGGTGCCATCCAGGGTCATCTGCGTGAACGCGGTGGTGGATAGCGGCGCGCCGGCGCGGGCGGTGGCGCTCACCGCCCAGCCGTTGCGCACGTAGATGGGATTGGCGCCTTTTTTCCGGATCATGCTGGCCTCGGCATAGAGCAGGGTCGAATTGCCGTTCTCGCCGCCAACGACGTAATCGCCGGACAGGGCATTCAGCCCGAGGCTGCTGCTGAAACCGTGCCATTCGCGCGATTCGTTGGCGGCCAGTCCCAAGGTGCGCGAGCGCGAGGTCGCGGTGTTCTCATCCAGCCAGTTGGCGCCGAAATTGAAGTTCCGGTTGTCCTGCCCGGGGCGCGGAATGGTGTAGATGAGGCTGGCCGTTTTGAGATGCTGCGTGAGCAGCGTATTGAGCGCGGCCTTGTGCCCGTAGCGGTTCAGCCAGCGGCGGCGTACGCCACTCTCCACACCGGCGCCGGTGTCGGTGCCATACAGCACGCCGGCGCTGTACACGGTGCGCTTGGCCGGCGCCACCTGCACCACGACCGGCACCACCTGTTCGCGCGCTTGTCGCGGCTCGGGGTTCACCTCGACCATGGCGAAATAATCCGCGCCGGTCAGACGCTGCTGCAACTGCAGCAGCGCATCCTGGCTGTAAAACTCGCCCACGCGCCACGGCACGTAGCGCTGCAAGAATCCGGGCGCGAACTGCGAGCCTTGAAACGTGACCGCGCCCAGCTTGTAGCGCGCGCCGGGCTTCCAGCTCAGGCTGATGGCGGCGCTGTGCGTGGCGGTGTTCACCGCGATGCGGTGCACGCTGGCCTCGGCATCGAGAAAACCATCGGCCTGCAGCGCGGCCATCACCGCCTGCTTGGAGCGCGTGTACAAGGCTTGATCGAGTATCGCGCCGGTCTTCGGTACGAATGCGCGCACGGCGCGGCGCACCGCGGGCAGTTGCAGCGCATCGGCGGGCATGTTCAGTCGCAGCGCGGTCACGCGCACCGGCGTGCCGGCGGCGATGTGCAGCGTCACCGTCCAGTTTTCACCGGCGGTCTTGCCGGCCACGCGTTTGTAGCTGCCCGCAACGAGCCGTGCATCGAAATAGCCGTAGGGTTCCAGCGCCTTGCGCACCTCGCCGGGCACGCTGGCGTAGAGGCGGCGCATCTGCGGCTCGCTGACCGCGCGATTGGCGTAGGGCGTCAACGCCAGGTTGGCGCGTACCGCCGCGGCCAGCACCTTGTCGATGCCGCTGATCTGCACCTGCACCGACGCCTGCGCCAGCGTCGGCAGCAGCATCAGCAACAAGACCGGCAGGATGCGACTTGTTGCACAACCCGTCATGCCCGCGCTTTACTCCCCTTCCGTCGGGAGCCAATCATCTGTCAGCGTCATCCCCGCGCAGGCGGGAGGCGCTTCATCAACAGCGAAGCTGGTCATCCAGGAAACTGCGAACACCACTGGGTTCCCGCCTGCGCGGGAACGACGAATCGTGGGATTTTCACGGCGCACCGGAGTGCTGGATAGCTTGCGGCGCATCGCTCTGTGGTCGCTTCCATGGATGCGCCGAGTGTAGCGAGTCGCGGCGCGCGGCCGCGAGGGTCATCGCGCCCTCAGCGCCCGATGTCGCGCAGTGGCTGGCCGTCCATGAGCTTTTGCTCGATGTGCTCGAGGGTGACGCCCTTGGTCTCGGGCACCAGCGCCCAGGTGAACAGCAGGAACACGAGGTTGAACGCGGCGTACAGCCAGAACGTGTTGGCGTGGCCGAAGCGGTTGAGCAGGGTCAGGAAGGTGACGCTGACGAGGTAGGTACCGACCCAGTTGGTGACGGTGGACACGCCGATGCCGAAGTCGCGACCCTTCAGCGGTTGGATCTCGGAGCACAGCGTCCACACCAGTGGCCCGGCCGACATGGCGAAACCGATGACGAACACCAGCAGCATGCCCACCGCGAGCAGGCGCTCGGCCTGCGTGACCATGCCCACATGCATCAGCAGGCCGACCACGCCCAGGCCCACGGCCATCACCACGAAGCCGGCGTACAGGATCGGCTTGCGGCCGATGCGGTCGACAAAACCAATCGCGATGAAGGTGGCCAGCACATTGGTCAGGCCGACCACGGCGGTAAACCACATCGACGCGCTGGTGGCGTAGCCCATGTCGGCGAAGATGCGCGGCGCGTAGTACATCACCACGTTGATGCCGGTGAGCTGCTGCACGATCTGCAGCGCGATGCCCAGGCCGACCGAGCGGCGGAAATTGCGGTTCTGCAGAAACAGGCGCCAGCCCTGTTGCGGCGTGCGCAGTTGTTCCTCGATCTCGGCGATCTCGCGGCGCGCGGTGGCGTCATCGCCGCGCAGCTTGTGCAGCACGGCATTGGCGTCGTCGTGGCGGCCGCGCAGCACCAGCCAGCGCGGGCTTTCCGGCAGACGCAGCACGCCCAGCAGAAACAGCGCGCCGGGCAGGGCGATGATGCCCAGCATCCAGCGCCAGCTTTCGCTGTAGCTGAAGGCGGTATCGGACAGGAATGCCAGAAAGATGCCGATGGTGATCATCAACTGGTAGGTCGAGATCATCGCGCCGCGCTTGTCCTCGGGGGCGATCTCGGCCAGATACAGCGGCGCGGTGAAGGCGGCGATGCCGATGGCCAGGCCCAGCACCACGCGCGCCCCGATCAGTGAATCGGGCGACCACGCCGCCGCGCAGGCCAGCGATCCCAGCACGAACAGCCCCCCGCTGAAGATCAGCGAGCGGCGCCGGCCGAAGTGCACCGACAGCCACGCCGCCAGCGCTGCGCCGATGGCGGCACCGACGGTCATGAAGCTCACGATCAGTTCGATGACGCGGTCGTCGATGGCGAAATCGCGCTGGATGAACTGCTGCGCGCCGGAGATCACGCCCACATCCAGGCCGAACATCAGCCCCGCCAGCGCCGCGAGGGTGGCGGTGAACACAATATGGCGGCGCGCCTGTATGGCGCTGGATGACAGGACTGCACTCATGCTGGATTCCTCGAGAGGGGGGCGCTGCGCGTTGACGCTGTCCGGCGCCTGCCGCCGCGACGCTGGCGTTATATAGCAGTGTGGTGTGCGTGGCAGGCGTACTCGCTTGCGCGGGCGATGAATACGTATTCATCAGCGGCGGCAAGTGTAGTGCACGCGGCTAAAGTGCAGACCATCGGGACGCCAGTCGACACGGGCATGGATTCCCGCAACCACTGCGGCTCGCGCCCGATGATCGCGCGCGGGTCTTCAACGGGGAACCGATGGCCGTCGAACCTACCGCGCTCGCCGATGCGAATGCCGCCGCCACCGCGCAGGGTGAAAACGCGCAACATGCCGCCAGCGTGGCCACGCCGTGGTGGCGCGGCGCGGTGATCTACCAGATTTATCCGCGCAGCTTCCTCGACAGCGACGGCAATGGCGTCGGCGACCTGCCCGGCATTCTGGCGCGTCTTGACTACATCGCCAGCCTCGGCGTGGACGCGATCTGGATCGCGCCGTTCTTCAAATCGCCGATGGCTGATTTCGGCTACGACATCGCCGATTACCATGCTGTCGACCCGCTGTTCGGCACGCTGCACGACTTCGACCGGCTGCTGGCCGCGGCGCACGCGCGCGGACTGCGCGTGATGATCGATCAGGTGCTCAGCCACACCTCGATCGAGCATGCCTGGTTTCGCGAAAGCCGCCGAAGCCGCGACAACCCCAAGGCCGACTGGTACGTGTGGGCCGACGCCAAGCCCGACGGCACGCCGCCCAACAACTGGCTGTCGATCTTCGGCGGCCCGGCGTGGACCTGGGAGCCGCGCCGCCAGCAGTACTACCTGCACAATTTCCTCGATGCGCAACCGGATCTGAACTTCCACAACCCGGCGGTGCGCGCGGCGGCGCTGGACAACGTGCGCTTCTGGCTGGAGCGCGGCGTCGATGGCGTGCGTCTGGATGCGATCAACTTCTGCTTTCACGATGCGCTGCTGCGCGACAACCCGCCCAAGCCGGCGCACGCGCGCACGGGGCGCGGCTTCAGCGCCGACAATCCGTATGCGTTCCAGTATCACTGGTACAACAACACCCAGCCCGAGAACCTGGCGTTTCTGGAGCAACTGCGCGCGCTGCTCGAGCGCTATCCGGGAACCGCCGCGCTGGGCGAGATCGCGTCCGAGGATTCGCTGGCGACGATGGCCGAATATACCCAGCCCGGACGCCTGCACATGGGCTACAGCTTCGAGCTGCTGACCGAGGAATTCTCCGCGCGCCATGTGCGCGAAACCGTCAGCACGCTGGAAGCCGGCCTGCGCGCGGGGTGGCCATGCTGGGCGATCTCCAACCACGATGTCGCACGCGTGGCCACGCGCTGGGGCGGCGCCAATCCCAGTTCCGCGCAGATCACGCAAATGAGCGTGCTGGCGCTGTGCCTGCGCGGCTCGATTTGCGTGTATCAGGGCGAGGAGCTGGGCCTGCCCGAGGCCGAGGTGCCGTTCGAGGCGTTGCGCGATCCTTATGGCATCGCGTTCTGGCCCAACTTCAAGGGTCGCGATGGTTGCCGCACGCCGATGCCATGGGACGACAGCGACAAGGCCGGCTTCACCAAGGGCGCGCCGTGGCTGCCGCTGCCTCTGGCGCATCGAAAGCTTGCGGTTGCGGTGCAGGAGCGCGATGCGCAGTCGCCGCTGCAACGTTTTCGCGCGTTCGTCGCGTGGCGCAAGCGGCAGCCGGCGCTGCGCGGCGGCGCGATTCGCTTGCTCGATCTGCCGGAGCCGCTGCTGGGTTTCGTGCGCAGCGCGGGCGGCGATGAAATCCTCGCGTTGTTCAATCTCGATTCCAACCCGCGCAGCGTCGCGCTGCCTGCAGGCGCGTGGCAGACACTGGCCCACGCCGGTCCCGATGGCGGGCGCATCGACCGCAACACGGCGCATCTGCCCGCGTTTGGCGTGCTGTTCGCGCGCGGCGCCTAAGCCGTACGCGGCGCGCCGAGTAACTTGCTGCATCCGCATCCGCGCGTTGCTTCGCGCGGCCGGCACGCGTGCGCGTGCCGGCCGCGCACGACATGGCCGGATTCCCAAGGTGCGCGGCATGAATACGTATGCATAGGTCTTCCAACGCGCGCCGCGAGTCCTACCATCCATTTAACGCCGGCGTGACCAATCGCATGCGCCCGCGTGACAACTCGCGATGCCAGTACAAGCTGCGCACCGCCCGCACTGCCCAACAATAGATTCCCGGAGGGGGAAATGATCCAGCTCAAGCGCAACGTACTCGCCATGGCCCTGGCCTCGATCGGTGTCTGTGCCTATGGCATGGTGCAGGCGGCGCCGACGCCGCTGCCGCGAAACGCGAGTGATACTGCCGCCGCGACCGCGGGCAGTGCACAGGATTCGCAACAGACCGGCGCCAAGGCCAGCGCACGCAAGACCAAGGAGGAAGAAGAGGCCAAGGCCAAGCAATTGGGCGTGGTCGCGGTGACCGGTTTCGTCAGCAGCATCACCAATTCCACCGCCATCCAGCGCTACTCCAGCGAGATCGTCGAAGCGGTTTCGGCCGAGCAAATCGGCAAGCTGCCCGGCATCAGCATCGCCGACACGTTGGGCCGCATGCCGGGCCTGGCGGTGCAGACGCTCAACGGCCGTCCGCAGGTGGTGTCCATCCACGGCTTCGGTCCGGACTTCAGCACCGCGCTGGTCAACGGCAACGAGCAGGTCAGTACCGGCAACAGCCGCGGCGTGCAGTACGACCAGTACCCGGCGAGCTGGTTCAACAGCGTGGTGGTGTACCTGACGCCCAAAGCCAGCCTGATGGGTCAGGGCTTGGCGGGCACAGTGGACCTGCGCACCATCCAGCCGCTGGACGAGCCCCACAGTATCGCGGCCTTCAATGCGGGGTATGTGTGGAACAGCCAGTCCACGCTTTCGCCGGGCTTCAGCAACCAGGGTTACTCGGTCAATGGAATCTGGGCGGACCAGTTTTTCAACAACACCTTCGGCGTGGCGCTGGGCGTGGATCTGCGAAAGAGTCCCACGCAGATCGAGCACCAGCAGCCGTGGGGCTATCCCAACGTCAGCAACGGCGGCCCGGTGGTGGTGGGCGGCGACAAGAACTATGGTTTTTCCGATCTGCTCGGACGCACCGGTCTGCTGGGTACCCTGCAGTGGCGCCCGTCGAAAAACTTCACCAGCACGCTGACCACGACTTACGACAACTTCCGTGAGGACCAGCAGGCGAAAGGCATCGAGTTCCCGCTGTTCTGGAGCGCGGCACACCTGCAGCCGGGTTACACCGTCAACAACGGTTTCGTCACCAGCGGCACTTACAACAACGTCAAGGCAGTGGTGCGCAACGACTACAACAGCAATTATGCCAGGGTCTACAACATCGACTGGAACAACGAGTACCGCATCAACGAAGACTGGTCGGCCGATGTCGACGCCAACTATTCGCGCGCCAACCGCCGCAGCTTTCTGATGGAGTCCTACAGCGGCACCGGATACTCCACGGCCAACGGCGCCACCGACACCATTGGTTTCAACGAACTGAGCAACGGCCTGCTGTATCTCAATCCCACGTTGAACTATGCGTCCAACCAGTTCGTGTTGACCGATCCGCAAGGCTGGGGTGCGGGGGCCAAGCCCTCGATCGTGCAGGCCGGCTTCATCAACGCGCCGCGCACGACCGACTACATCGCGGATCTGCGCGCCGGCCTCAAGCGCGACTTCGACACCGGTCCGTTTTCGAGCGTGCAATTCGGCATCGACCGCAAGACGCGCAACAAGACCTACAACCTCGGGCAGGATTTCCTGACCCTGCCCAACGGCAGCCAGACGTTCACCACCGTGCCGATCGGTGCGCAGACAGCGCCCATTCCCACGGCGGCGCTGGTCAATGGCGGCAGTTGCGATCCGCTGGCGTTCATGGGGGTGGGTCCGCAGGTTTGCTACAACCCGCTGTACCTGCTCAACAACGGCTATTACACCGTGTTCCCCACGTCGTTGTCTTCCATCGGGGTGCCGCCCAATTGGAAGGTGCACGAGATCGATACGACACCCTATGTCCAGTTCAACCTCGATACGCACATCGGTCCGATCCCGCTGACCGGCAATTTCGGACTGCAGGTGGCGCATACGCTGGAGGGTGCCACCGGCCAGCGCGTAACGGCCAGTAGTGGCGGCACAGGCATCGCAGGCCAGCAGGTCCGACTGGTGCCGGTTTCCGGCAGCACCAGCTACACGCGCTATCTGCCCAGTATGAACCTGATCTTCGGGCTGACCGACAACACCGATCTGCGCGTCAGCGCCGCGCGCGTGATGGCGCGTGCGCGCATGGATCAGATGAACGCCAGCATGAGCATCAACACCAACATCAATCAACTGCTCTCGACCAACCCGAACCTGGCTTACTTCAGCGCGAGTGGCGGCAATCCCAAACTGCTGCCGACCATGGCCGACGACTACAACATCAGTCTGGAGCACTACTTCGAGGGCAATCAGGGCTATGTCGCTGCCTCGGCATACTTCCTGAAGCTGCACGACTACATCAATCCCAATGCCGCCTACCTGGCCAATTTCACCCCGTTCATCAGCAGTTATCTCGATGCCGCCCAACAAGCGCAACTCGGTACGCCGCTGGGCATCGTCTCCGGGCCGGTCAACAACGGCTATGGCAACGTCAAGGGCGCGCAGGCCACGGCCAGCGTTCCGCTGAAGCTGCTGACGCCGGTGCTGCATGATTTCGGCGTGATCCTCAGCGCCGACTACACCAAGAGCTCGCTGGTCTATGCCGGCAACCCGACGCCGATCACGGTGCCCGGTTTGTCGAAGTGGGTGACCCAGGAAACCGTCTATTTCCAGCATGGCGGGCTCCAGGCGCGCGTCAGCCGCAGCTACCGCAGCAGCTTCCTGGGCGAGGTCAGCGGCATCAGCGCCACGCGCATCCTGCAGACCATCCAGGGCGGCAGTTCCTACGACGCCCAGGTCAGCTACTCATTCAACAGCGGTCGCTTCAAGGGCATGACGCTGATCCTGCAGGGTTCCAACCTGACCAACAAGCGCTTCGTCACCTATCAGAACAACGATCCGCGCCAAGTGCTGATTTGGGAAAATTACGGTCGCAGCTACGAAGCCCTGGTGTCTTACAAGTTCCAGTGATTTGCGTGTGCTTGGGAACGCGCCCCGTCGTTTCACGGCGGGGCTTTTTTTCTTCATGGTCGGGTATGAACAGACTGGCATAGGATGACGGGCCGGGCGTGGAGCAAGGGCATGAGTGCGCAACCCATCGAGAGGATCGTGATCGTCGGTGGCGGCACCGCGGGCTGGATGACGGCGGCGCTGCTGGCCAAGGCCCTGGGCGGGACGGCGCGCATCGAGCTGGTGGAGTCCGAAGAGATCGGCACGATCGGCGTGGGCGAGGCGACGATTCCGCAAATACGCCATATCAATGCGTTCCTGGGGCTGGATGAAAACGAGGTGATGCGCGCCGCGCGCGCCACGTTCAAGCTGGGCATCCAGTTCAACGACTGGTTGCGCCCCGGCCACTCCTACATCCACGCCTTCAGCGACATCGGTCTGCCGCAGGGTGGAGTGCCGTTCCAGCATTACTGGCTGCGTGAGCGCGCACAAGGCGGCACGCATGCCCTGTGGGATTATTCGCTGAATGCGCAGGCCGCCGCCGCCGGCCGCTTCGCGCGCATGGAGCAAGTCGGCGGCGGCCCGTTGACGGGCGTGCGCTGGGCTTACCACTTCGATGCCGGCCTGTACGCCGCGCACCTGCGCCAGGTGGCCGAGCATCTGGGCGTGACGCGCCGCGAGGGCCGCATCGTCGACGTCGATTTGCGCGGCGAAGACGGCTTCATCGCGGCGGTGAAGCTGGCCGACGGCACCCGCGTGACCGGCGAGATGTTCATCGACTGCTCGGGTTTTCGCGCGCTGCTGATCGAAGGCGCGCTGCATGCCGGTTACGACGACTGGCGGCAGTGGCTGCCCTGTGATCGCGCCCTGGCCGTGGCCAGTGCGCGCGTGCCGCCGATGCGGCCATACACCCAGGCCAACGCGCGACCGGCGGGCTGGCAGTGGCGCATTCCGCTGCAACACCGCACCGGCAACGGCCACGTCTATTGCAGCGCATTCATCAGCGATGACCAAGCCGCCGCCACGCTGCTGGCCAACCTGGAGGGCGAGGCGCTGGGCGCGCCGCGCCCATTCCGCTTCACCGCCGGCATGCGCAAGCAAGTGTGGATGCGCAACTGCGTGGCGCTGGGTCTGGCGGCCGGCTTCATGGAGCCGCTGGAGTCCACCACCATCCATCTGGTGCAATCGGGCGTCGATCGCTTGCTGAAGCTGTTTCCCGATCGCGCATTCGACGCCGCGCTGTGCGCCGAGTTCAACCGGCAAACGCGTTTCGAGTACGAGCGCATCCGCGATTTCCTGATCTTGCATTACACCGCCAGCGAGCGCCGCGACACGCCGTTCTGGCGCCACTGCGCGGCCATCGCGCGGCCCGAGGGCCTGCAGCAGAAGATCGAGGTATTCGAGGCCAGCGGCCAGATCTTCCGCGACGGCGAGGAGCTGTTCACCGAGGTCGGCTGGCAGCAGATCATGCTGGGGCAGGGCGTCGAACCGCGGGCCTACCACCGCCTGGCCGACGCGCTGCAGCCATCGCAGTTCCAGGAATTCATGGGCAGCCTGCGCGCGCTGATCCAGCGTGCCGTGGCCGACATGCCCGAGCACGCCGACTTCGTCGCCCGGCACTGCAAGGCGGCGGCTGCGGGCTGACCCAGGGTCACAGGGTTGGCGATGACCGCGGTCCGCTGCCCGGGCCGTCCGACCCGTTGTTCGACGTGCGGCTCACCCGCATCGACGCAGCCTCGACCGACAGGCGTGGAGCGCGCGGCGCGACGTTGCCTGCATACTGGCCGCCGCCTGGCCGGATATCACCCCGGATCCGGGTGGATATTTCATACGCCCTCGCATCGCGTGATATGCACGGTGATGCCGGCTGGCGGCGGAGCCGGTGACCATCAGGCGCTTGATCGGCATAGGATTTTGCCAATTGACAGGGCGCCGGAAGAAGCTGAACATCCGGCGTTATCCCCCGGATCCGGGGTCTACTTCTTGTTAGAAATTGTTCCGGGGGTCGTATGGAACTAAAGAGCTTCATAACAGAAACCTTAGTGCAGATCGCGCGTGGGATCGATGACGCGAACGCAGCTTTGTCGGACTCAGAAGCCATCGTGAATCCCC
>JAKAWV010000032.1 GCA_021827205.1 Pseudomonadota bacterium
GGGCGGCGCGGGCCGCGGTGGCGCGTGCGCGCTGGGCGCGGGCGCGGCCAGCGGCGGCGGCAGCGCGATCGCGGGCGGCGGCGGCAACGCACGATGACTGGGGATCAGGCGCACGATCAGCACTTGACCGGGCGCATGCGGCACGCTGATCGCATATGGCCGCGAGGCCACGAACAGCCACCACGCCAGCAGCACGTGCAGCAACAGCACCAGCGCCAGGCTGATCCAGCGCTGGTGTGGATCGGGCCGCCGCCGCCAGTGCAGCTCGCGCAGCAGTGCATGACCTTCATGATCGAACGCCAGCGCCGGATCACCAAATGCTTCCGTCGCGCGCCCGCGTGCAGGGCGGTAGGCATACACAGCGGCGGATGACAGCGGATCGTTGTGCATGCAACTCGCGGGGAGGGCCAAGCGCGGCGAGCTTAGCCGGGGACTGGCGCACGCAAGCTAAACCGAAGTTGTGGCAGCCAATGTGGCTGGCCGATACGCAACCGGGGCGCTTGCGCGCCCCGGGATCCTGCCTTGCATCGTTCTACCGGGCCTCGGCCGTTGCCTTGTCAGCCACCGCCATAGCCGCCATCGTCCGGCGCCACGTACTGATCGACGCGCACGCGAATGCGATCGCGCGGCGGGTAACTGGTGCGGGTATGGAAGTCATTGCCGCGCCAGCGATAGATCACGTCGTAGCCGACCACCTGCTCGTGCGCGCGCCAGCCCTGCTGCACCTGGCAGCTCTGATAGCCGGGCTGGTAGCTCTGCTGTTCGCTGTAATAGCCGGGGCCACGCGTGACGTTGTTGCCCACCGCACCGCCGATGACCGCGCCGGCGATCGTGGCCGCGGCCCGACCATCACCGTGACCGACCTGATTGCCCAGCGCGCCGCCGATGACCGCGCCCAGCAGCGTGCCGGCGGTGCTGCCCGAGCCTTGCTGGTAGCGCTCCTGCGATACCACATAGCCGGGCTGCTGCTGGCACACTTCGCGCCGCACCGGATAACCGCTGCGCGCATAAATCGGCGTGACGCGCTCAACCCGCGCCCAGGCGTAATGCGGGCCGCCGTCTTCGTGGTGATCGCGCCAGCCATGCGCGGGCGCCCAATCCGGGGGATCAGCGAATGCAGGCGCCGCCACTGCGGCCAGCGCGCAACCCAGCAGCATGGAACGCATCAAGGTGTTCATGGACTCCTCCGATGTGACCGTGAGTGACTCAAGCGCGCAAGCCGCGCGCGATGCAAACGTAGCGAAACGCGCTGAATTGGTGTTGAACCGACTTCACGCCTCAATGCACTAACGCCACGCGCAGCGCGCGCACGTCGGCACGGCCGTGATCGTCGACCACGCGCAAGGTGTAATCACCGGCCACGCGCGGACGTCAGAACAAGGTGTGGCCTGGCAGGCTGCGGCCGATGTAGCTGCGATCGGCGAACCAGTACAGCGCGCGTGCGTCGGCATCGGCGGTGGCGCTGAGCGCGATCTCGCCCTGCATCTGCTGGCCGACGCGCAGCGAATACACCGCGCCAAGCAGCGGCGAGGTGATGCGCGGCGCCTGCCCCCACGGCCTCGGCATAAGGGCACGCCGGGTTCTGCGGCGGCGCGCGGCGCGGGATACCGGCGGCGCGAAACACCTGTTGCAAATCGGTGGGCCAGAACTCGAACACTTGCTGTTTGTCGTAGCGCGGATCGTAGGGCGGGCACGCCGCCTTGCCGCTGCGCGTGTCCTCGGGCACTCCCAGCGGTGCCGAATGCACGAACGCGTTCAGATGGCGCGCGTCGTAGGTCACGTTGAAGCCGTACTTCTGGCTGGGCTTGCCCTTGGCATCCAGCATCGCCAGCGCCACGCTGCGCTCGAAGCTGGACGGGTCCACCGGATAATTGAAGCTGACGCCGATGATCGCGGACTTCTGCAGCGGATCCTGCGGATCCTGATAAAACTCGTTGCTGGTGACGCCGGCGGTGAACGGCGCGCTGTCGAACCCCAGCCTGGGTTCGGTCAGGCGCACGCCCGCGGTCAGCAGCTTGTCGCGGTCCAGCTCGATGCGGTAATGCTGGCCTACCGGCCAGTCGCTTTGCGGCATGAAGCTCAAGGTGTGGTCATCGCGCCACAGCCAGGTGCCGGGCAGCCTGGGCGACAGCGCGATACCGGCCGCGGGCGACTTGCCGACCAGCGCGATCGGCGCCACCAAGGCGGAAAACCGCAGCAGCAGCGGATGCACCACGATGGGCGTCTTGCTGTAGTCGGTGACCGCGGGCGCCTGCAGCGTGAGCTCGACCTTGGGCGGCTCGAGCGGATGCGGGCGATTGACCCACCAGTGGTGCAGGCCGTAGCCGCCCAGACCCAGCACCAGCAGCACGCCCAGCACTCGCAGCACGCGCCGCGGATGCCTGCGCAGCAACGCGACCAGTGCGCTGAGCCAGCGCGGCGACTACCACGAAACCGACCCGAATATGCCTCGCCCCAGCGCCGCGATCGCCGCGCTCACGCGCGCCGACATGCCGCGCGCGGCCTCGCCCTGCTGCTCAGTCGCCACGCCCATCCCCATGCGGGCATCCCCATCCCGGCGCCCACAACATCGCGGCTAGATCAGAAAATTCCGCAGATCTCGTATTACGTTTTGACGCTGCCGAGCTGAAACAAGCCGTTTCAGTACTTCGGCAATTGCGACGGCACCCCGCCAACTTGCGTCAGGCGCCAGTCCACCTGCCCGAACGGATTGGGCGTGGTTTGATAGCCGAGGATGGGTCCGCCGCCCGACTGCACGCAGGTCCTGGAAACGATCGCGTGCGCGGAGCGAACGCCGCCTCGTGCACCCACCCATGCGTGACAATCGTCATCAGATGACCCGGCATGCCGGCACTGAATCGTTCGACATAGATGTAATTGGCCAGCGCGCCCATGCGCGCCACGGTCAGCCGGCCGAAGTGGCGCGGCGGGTGGCGCGGCACGGCCGCCTGCGCGCTTGCCGCAACAGCCAGCAGCACGGCGATGCGCAAGGCACGGCCGCGCGCGCTCATCGCGCGGCGTCCGCAGGCGTGCGCAATTGCAGGTCGATGGCGCGCGCGGCCTCACGGCCCTCGCGGATCGCCCATACCACCAGCGACTGGCCGCGGCGCGCATCGCCAGCGGCGTACACGCGCGGCACACTGCTGGCATAGCTGCAGGCGTGCGCGCCGGCCTCGGCCTTGATGTTGCCGCGCGCATCCGCGGCCACGCCGAAAGCGCGCAGCAGCGGCGCGCGCGGATGCACGAAGCCCAGCGCCAGCAGCACGCGATCGGCCTCGATCTCGAAGCTGCTGTCAGGCAGTTCGTGCATGCGCCCATCGCGCCACTCGACGCGGCAAACACGCAACGCGCGCACGCGATCGGCATCCGCGCCGCTACCGGGCAGGAACGCCTGCGTGGTCACCGCCCAGTCGCGTGCACAGCCTTCCTCATGGCTGCTGGAGATGCGCAGCTTGATCGGCCAGTACGGCCACACCAGCGGCTTGTTTTCCTGCGCGGGCGGCTGCGCCAGCAGCTCGAACTGGGTCACGCTGCGCGCGCCCTGGCGATTGCAGGTGCCCACGCAATCGCTGCCGGTGTCGCCGCCGCCGATCACCACCACGCGCTGACCCGCGGCATCGATCGCGTCCGCGACCGGCTCGCCGGCGTTGCGCTGATTCTGCGGGCGCAGAAAATCCATGGCGAAGTGGATGCCGCCAAGCTCGCGGCCGGGGATCGGCAAATCGCGCGGCTGCTCGGCGCCGACGGCCAGCAGCACGGCATCGAATGTGTCCAGCAATTCGGCGGCGCTGAGCTGCCCGGCCGCGTCGCCGATCTCGACGCCGCAGCGAAACACCACGCCCTCGGCTTCAAGCTGTGCCAGGCGCCGGTCGATATGCGTTTTCTCCAGCTTGAAATCGGGGATGCCGTAGCGCAGCAGCCCGCCCGCGCGCGCCTGCCTGTCGAATACGCTCACGGCATGGCCGGCGCGCGCCAGTTGCTGCGCGGCGGCCAGCCCCGCCGGGCCGGAGCCGACGATGGCGACGCTGCGCCCGCTGCGCGCGTGCGCCGGCTGCGGCTGCACCCAGCCCTGCGCCCAGCCGGTGTCGATGATGGCGTGCTCGATCGCCTTGATGCCCACCGACGTCTGGTGGATGCCCAGCGTGCACGCCGACTCACAGGGCGCCGGGCACACACGCCCGGTGAACTCGGGAAAGTTGTTGGTGGCATGCAGCGCGTCCAGCGCCTCGCGCCAGCGCCCGCGCCAGACATGATCGTTGAAATCCGGGATCAAGTTGTGCACCGGGCAACCGTTGTTGCAAAACGGAATGCCGCAATCCATGCAGCGCGCCGCCTCAATGCGCGCCACGGATTCCGGCAGCGCGGGCGTGAACTCGCGCCAGTGGCGCACGCGCGTGGCCGGCGTCTCGCGCGGTTCGTCCTGACGCGGGTAATCGAGAAATCCGCTGAGCTTGCCCATGCTGTTGCCTCACTGCGCCGCGCTGCTGGCGCGTTCGAGTTGCTGCGTGGTTTCGCGGCGCGCGGCGATGTCGCCCAGCGCGCGCCGGTACTCGTGCGGAAACACCTTGACGAAGCGGCCGCGCGCGCTGTCCCACTGCTGCAGCAACTCGCGCGCGCGCAAGGATCCGGTCCAGCGGTGGTGCGCTTCGAGCAGGCGCCGCACACACGCCTCGTCGCTGTCGCCGCCGTGCCACAGCGCGCGCGGCACCGTGTCGATCTGCTCGGCCTCGGGCAATACCTTGTCCAGCGCCACCATGGCCGTGTTGCAGCGGCGCGCGAACTGGCCGTCGCTGTCGTACACGTAGGCCACGCCGCCGCTCATGCCGGCGGCGAAGTTGCGCCCGGTCGCGCCCAACACCAGCACGGTGCCGCCGGTCATGTATTCGCAGCCGTGATCGCCGCAGCCCTCGACCACCGCGGTGGCGCCGGAGTTGCGCACTGCGAAGCGCTCGCCGGCCACGCCACGGAAGAACGCCTCGCCGGCGGTGGCGCCGTACAGCACGGTGTTGCCGACGATGATGTTGTCCGCCGCCTCGCCGCGAAAATCGATGCTCGGACGCACCACCACGCGCCCGCCGCACAAGCCCTTGCCGGTGTAGTCGTTGGCGTCGCCGATCAGGTACAGGGTGATACCATGCGCCAGAAACGCGGCGAAGCTCTGCCCGCCGCTGCCTTCCATCTGGATGTGCAAGGTGTCGTCGGGCAGGCCTTCACTGCCGAAACGCCGCGCCACCTCGCCGGACAGCATCGCGCCGACGCTGCGATGCACGTTGCGCACGTCCTGGATGAAATGCACGCGCTCACCGGACTCCAGCGCCGGGCGCGCGCGCTCGATCAGTTTGCGATCCAGCGCGCGCTCCAGGCCGTGATCCTGGGTTTGCTCGTGACGCCGCACGCCGGCACCTGGCGCGGCCAGCACGCGCCGCAAATCGATGGCGTGCGCCTTCCAGTGCGGCACATCCTGGCGCGCGCGCAACAGCTCGACGCGGCCGACCAGATCCTCGAAGCGGCGCACGCCGAGCTGCGCCATCAGAACGCGCACCTCCTCGGCGAGGAAGAAGAAATAATTGATGACGTGTTCGGGGGTGCCGCTGAACAGCTTGCGCAGGCGCGGGTCTTGCGTGGCGATGCCCACCGGACAGGTGTTGAGGTGGCACTTGCGCATCATGATGCAGCCCGCCGCCACCAGCGGCGCGGTGGCGAAACCGAACTCGTCAGCGCCCAGCAACGCGGCGATCACCACGTCGCGACCGGTACGCAACTGGCCATCCACCTGCACGCGGATGCGCGCGCGCAGACCATTCTGCACCAGCGTCTGCTGCGTCTCCGCCAGACCGATCTCCCACGGCGTGCCGACGCGCTTGATGCTGGACAGCGGCGCCGCGCCGGTGCCGCCATCGTGGCCGGCGATGACCACGTGATCGGCCTTGGCCTTGGCCACGCCGGCGGCGATGGTGCCGACGCCGATCTCGGACACCAGCTTGACGCTGATCGAGGCACGCGGGTTGACGTTCTTGAGATCGTGGATGAGCTGCGCCAGATCCTCGATCGAATAAATGTCGTGGTGCGGCGGCGGCGAGATCAGGCCCACCCCCGGGACCGCGTGGCGCAGATAACCGATGTACTCGCTGACCTTGGCGCCCGGCAGTTGCCCGCCCTCGCCGGGCTTGGCGCCCTGCGCCATCTTGATCTGGATCTGCTCGGCGCTGACCAGATACTCGGCGCTGACACCGAAGCGCGCCGAGGCCACCTGCTTGATGCGCGAGCGCAGCGAATCGCCGGCCTGCAGCGGCTGGTCGGCCACCACCGCCTCGGCGCCGAGCACGTCAAGCAAGGTGTCGCCCGCACGCACACCGGGCGCGTCGCGCAACTCGGCGCGGTAGCGCGCCGGATCTTCGCCGCCCTCGCCGGTGTTGCTGCGCCCGCCGATGCGGTTCATGGCCAGCGCCAGCGTGGCGTGCGCCTCGGTGGAGATCGAGCCCAGCGACATCGCGCCGGTGGTGAAGCGCGTGACGATGGAAGCGGCCGGCTCGACTTCGTGCAGAGGCACCGGACCTGCAGCATCGCAACCCAACTCCAGCAGGCCGCGCAAGGTCAGCAGTTGGCGCGCGTGTTCGTTGATCAGCGCGGCGTAGTCGCGATAGGTGTCGGCGTGGCCGGAGCGCACCGCGTGCTGCAGCTTGGCCACGGCATCCGGCGACCACAGGTGCCGCTCGCCCTGCGCGCGCCAGGCGTAATCGCCGCCCAACCAGGGCGCGGTCGGCGCGCTTCCATCCCACGCGGCGCGATGCAGACGCAGCGCTTCCTCGCCCAGCTCGAACAAATCGACGCCGCCGACCGGCGCCAGTGTGCCGCTGAAGTATTTGTCCACCAGCGCCTGCGCCAGACCAATGGCCTCGAAGCACTGCGCACCGCAATAGCTCATGAAAGTCGATATGCCCATCTTCGACATCACCTTGAGCAAGCCCTTGCCGATCGCCTTGATGTAATTGCGCTGCGCCTGCTCGACCTGCAGCGGCTGCGCGCCGGTCTCGCCCAGCAGCGGCGCCAGCGCGCCCACCGTGTGCAACGCCAGATACGGATGCACCGCCTCGGCGCCATAGCCGGCCAGCGCGGCGAAATCGTGCACTTCGCGCGCGCTGCCGGTTTCCACCACCAGCCCAGTCTGCGTGCGCAGGCCGCGCGCGATCAGGTGCTGGTGCAGGGCAGATAGCGCCAGCAACGCCGGGATCGCCACGCGCGCAGCGTCCTGGCTGCGGTCGGACACGATCAGGATGTTGTGACCACTGCCCAGCGCATCCACCGCCTCGGCGCGCAGCGAGGCCAGCCGCGCCTCGATCCCCTCGGCGCCCCACTCGGCGGGGTAGCAGATATCCAGCGTGTAGCTGCGGAACTTGCCGTCGCTGATGCGCGCGATCTGGCGCAGCCGCGCCATGCCGGTGAAATCCAGCACCGGCTGCGCCACTTCCAGGCGCAGCGGCGGATTGACCTGGTTGATATCCAGCAGATCCGGCTTGGGGCCGATGAACGACAGCAGCGACATCACCAGTTGCTCGCGGATCGGATCGATCGGCGGATTGGTGACCTGCGCGAACATCTGCCGGAAGTACGCGTACAGCGGTTTGGCGTGCAGCGACAGCACCGCCAGCGGCGCGTCGTCGCCCATCGAGCCGACCGCTTCCTCGGCCTGCAGCGCCATCGGCGCCAGCACCATGCGCAAGTCCTCGACGCTGTAGCCGAAGGCGCGCTGGCGCGCGGCCAGATCCGTCGGTAACGTCGGCACGGCGTCATGCGCCTGCGGCGCATCCAGCGCATCGAGGCGCACGCGCAGCGCCTCCACCCACTGTCGGTACGGTCGCGCCGCGGCCAACTGCGCCTTCAGTTCGTCGTCGTCGATGATGCGCCCGACGTCGGTGTCGATCAGCAGCATGCGCCCGGGCTGCAGACGCCACTTGCGCACGATGCGGCTCTCGGGGACGGGCAGCACGCCGGACTCCGAGGCCAGCACCACGCGGTCATCGTCGGTGAGGATGTAACGCGCCGGACGCAGGCCGTTGCGATCCAGCGTGGCGCCGATCTGGCGGCCGTCGGTGAAGGCGATCGCCGCAGGGCCGTCCCACGGCTCCATCATCGCCGCGTGGTACTCGTAGAACGCGCGCCGGCGCGGGTCCATGTGCGCGTGCTGCTCCCACGCCTCGGGGATCATCATCATCATCGCCTGCGCCAGCGGGTAGCCGGACATCAGCAGCAGTTCGAGCACGTTGTCGAAGCAGGCGGTGTCGGATTGCTCGGGATAAATCAGCGGCCACAGGCGCTGCAAATCCTCGCCCAGCACCGGCGAGCGCACCGCACCCTCGCGCGCGCGCATCCAGTTGTAATTGCCGCGCACGGTGTTGATCTCGCCGTTGTGCGCGACCAGGCGATACGGATGCGCCAGCGCCCACTCGGGAAACGTGTTGGTGGAAAAACGCTGATGCACCAGCGCCAGCGCCGATACCGCGCGCTCATCCATCAAATCACGGTAGTACTGCCCGACCTGATCGGCCAGCAGCAGGCCCTTGTAGACCACGGTGCGCGTGGACATCGAGGGCACGAAGTATTCGGTGCCATGGCACAGGCCCAGCGCGCGGATGGCGTGGCTGGCGGTCTTGCGGATCACGTACAACTGCCGCTCCAGCGCATCGGCCACGCGCACCTGCGCGCCGCGACCGATGAACACCTGGCGGATCACCGGTTCGCGCGCGCGCACCGCCGGTGACATCGGCATGTCGCGGTCCAGCGGCACCTCGCGCCAGCCCAGCACGCGCTGCCCCAGCGCGCGCACCGCGCGCTCGATCTCCTGCTCGCAGGCCATGCGCGAAGCCGGCTCGCGCGGCAGGAAAATCATACCCACGCCGTACTCGCCCGGCGGCGGCAGGCGGATGCCGCGCGCCGACATGTCCTCGCGGTACAGCGCGTCGGGAATCTGCATGAGGATGCCGGCGCCATCGCCCATCAGCGCGTCGGCGCCGACCGCGCCGCGATGGTCGAGGTTTTGCAGGATCAGCAAACCGTCGCGCACGATGGCGTGCGATTTCTGCCCCTTGATGTGCGCGACGAAACCCACGCCGCAGGCATCGTGCTCGTACTCGGGGCGATACAGCCCAGCGCCGGCGCGCGGCGGGGCTGCGGGTGTGTGCTGCGGCATGGCAAGCTCCAGCGACCGCGGGCGACACCGCCGCGACGTGCGGCCCCGACCGGGGCTGACGCGGTGCACAACTGCGGATACATGTGGAGACTGCCGCCATCAAGCGCGCTTGTCCAGCACCTATTGATCCCCGCCGCCTACGCGGAGATGACGGGATGGGGCGATGGGAGCAGTCACCCGCGCAACAGGCGCTACTGTCGGGGTCGCCTTTTTTTGATCAAGCACAGGATCGCGCCTTGACTGCGCGCTGCGCGCCGTGCGCGAACTCGCTCATCCCTGGGCGCGAACATGCGCGCATTGCCCTCGACTGCTCGCTGCTTGCCGCTTACTTCCATGCATGAACGATCGCGCGATAGTGCCGCGCACGTGTTCCCCACGGAATTCCGAGAGTCGCCGCGATATGCCTCGCTATCGACTTTATCGACCCCAATCTCGGAGGCCCTTTTTTCACGACGACCCGACTAAAGCCAGCCGCCTTGCACAGTCCTACCAACGCCGCAATATTCGGCCCCCACCAATTTGATGGATCGCCATTTAACTCTGATGCTGGATAGAACTCGGCGAGTGATTGCGATTGCCCGAGAATCTCCACTGCGTGAGTCTCGATAATCGCGAGCGTCCGCGTCAGCTCCGCGACTTTTTCAAGCGACTCAAGGGGATTTTTCATATGGTAAAGAACGCCGAGGAAAAAAACCACGTCGAATGTACCGATTTCGGCACTGCTTGCCAGCAAAAAGTCTCGGTTGAGAGCCGTCACCTTGCTGTCAAGGATTCGGTGAGCCAGATCAAAACCACTTTTCCCTGGCAGATCCACGGGATTCCAAAACTTGGTCGTCTCAGCTGGATCAGGCTCTCTCGCGACCCGCATGCACTCTTGCCGATACTTTGCCAATCCGGGCCGGTCTGTTGCCCATACGTAATGATCCAGGGCAACAACAGATTCGGCTCCATGACGCTCCGCCGCGAAACTGAAGAAGCCATCCCAAGCCCCGATATCGAGAACACTCTTGCCGCTCAAGTCGGGCACCTCCATGGCACGCCACTCATTATGGAGGACTTGTTGACTCTTGCCGCCCGGAGTTATGAATCCATTCAGATCTATGCTGTGCCACCAAAATCCGATTTCATTAACAGCCTTGGCGATTTCGGTATCAGCCATGTTTGTCGCGTAACCGGAACTCGGAGTGCTTGGTGCGTCTTCCTTCATGTTTGTATGCACTGGGTACTCGCTTTTTGTGAATATGCTTTTTTCATTTGCGATCCAAAGGATCAGGCATGGCGGCGACCGGACTGCGGCACCGTGCAGGCTATATCCGGCGCTCGCAGCCAATCTGTTTCTTCCGCGCAAGCATACTGCACGCACCGGCTCTTTATCCCGCCGTCCCGCACCATCGTACACGCGCCGGTATTGCACCCGCGCACCATATCCCCCCGCCACAGCGCGGCGCAGCTTGACCGCGCCGGCCACGCGGACAAGTCTATAGCGTGGCCGCACCCCGCGGCCCCGCCATGACCCGCCCGCGCCGGCTGCGCCGGTGGCGGCATTGTCCCCGTGGACGGGCTTGACGCTGACCCCGCGCGCGTCGGCGACGTGCGCCGCAACGGAGGTTGCCCGTCATGCCCATCACCCCCCGCGACATCCGCAACATCGCCCTGGCAGGACACCCCGGCGCCGGCAAAACCACCTTGTTCGAAGCCCTGCTGCTGGCCGGCGGCGTGATCCAGACGGCAGGCACGATCGAGCGCGGCAGCACGCTCGGCGATTTCGACGCCGAGGAAATCGCGCGCGGCCATTCCATCCAGAGCGCGCTGGCCACGATTGAGCGCCCCGGCCTGCGCGTGAACCTGATCGACACGCCCGGCTATCCGGATTTTCGCGGTCCCACGCTGGCGGCGCTGACTGCGGTGGAAACCGTGGCCATCGTGGTCAACGCCGCGGCCGGCATCGAATATGGCACGCGCCGGCTGATGCACTACGCGCGCTCGCGCGGTCTGGCGCGCGTGCTGATGATCAACCGCATCGACGCCGAGGACGCCGATCTTGCCGCGCTGGTGGATGCGCTGCGCACCGAATTCGGCCCCGAATGCCTGCCGGTGAACCTGCCCGCGCGCGGCCGCGCCACGGTGCTGGATGCGTTTTTCCACGCCAGCGGCGACACCGACTTCGACAGCCTCGCCGGCGCGCACGCGCGCATCCTCGATCAAGTCGTCGAGATCAACGAACGCATGATGGGCCGCTACCTCGATGCCGGCGAGGACGCGCTGAGCGCGCAGGATCTGCACGACGCTTTCGAGCAGTGCCTGCGCGAAGGACATCTGGTGCCGATCTGCTTCACCAGCGCGCGCAGCGGCGCCGGCGTGGCCGAGTTCATCGAGCTGGCGCAGCACCTGCTGCCCAATCCGGCCGAGGCCAATCCGCCGCCATACCGGCGCAACAGCGACGACGCGCGTATCGAGGTATTGCCCGATCCTGCGCGGCATGTGCTGGCCGACGTGTTCAAGGTTCAGCACGACGCGTTCCTCGGCAAGATCGCCGTGTTTCGCGTGCACCAGGGCACGCTGCGCCGCGACGCGCAGTTGTTTGTCGACGATGCGCGCAAGCCGTTCAAGGTCGGGCACTTGTTCCGCCTGCGCGGCAAGGACACGGTGGAGATCAGCGAGGCCATCCCCGGCGATATCGCCGCGGTGGCCAAGATCGATGACATCCACCCCGAGGCCGTGCTGCACGATTCGCACGACGAGGATGGCATCGCGCTGGCGCCGATCGCGCTGCCGCAGCCGATGTTCGCGCTGGCCATCGAGGCCGCCAGCAAGGGCCAGGAGCAGAAGCTGGCGCTGGCGCTGGCGCGGCTGGCCGAGGAAGACCCGTGTTTCCGCGTCGAGCACCACAAGGAACTCAACGAGACCGTGATTCGCGGCCTCGGCGAGCTGCACCTGCGCGTGACGCTGGAGCGCATGCGCGCGCGCTTCGGCGTGGAAGTGATCCAGCGCGCGCCGCGCATCGCCTACCGCGAAACCGTCAGCCGCCTCGCCGAAGGTCACTTCCGCCACAAGAAGCAAACCGGCGGCGCCGGCCAGTTCGGCGAGGTGTTTCTGCGCGTCGAGCCGCTGCCGCGCGGCGCCGGTTTCGAGTTCGTCGATGCGGTGAAGGGCGGCACCATCCCCGGACAGTTCATTCCGGCGGTGGAAAAAGGCGTGCGCCAGGGCCTGGTGCTGGGCGCGATCGCGGGCTATCCGCTGGAGGATTTGCGCGTGACCGTGCACGACGGCAAGAGCCATCCGGTGGACTCCAAGGAAGTCGCTTTCATCAGCGCCGGGCGCAAGGCGTTCCTGGATGCGGTGCTCAAGGCCGAACCGCTGCTGCTGGAGCCGATCGTCAATCTGGAAGTGAGCGTGCCGGAGGCGCACGTCGGCGATCTGACCGGCGCACTGGCGGCGCGGCGCGCGCGCATCCTCGGCACCGGCTCACCGCGCCGCGGCGAGGGCGCGATCAGCGCGCAGGCACCATTGGCCGAACTCGACGGCTTCGCCACCGAGCTGAAAGCCGCCACCGCCGGTCAGGGCCGCTACAGCATGGAGTTGGCGCACTACGAGGCCACGCCGCCAGCGGTGCAGAAAAAACTGGCCGCGGCGTGGAAGCCGCACGCCGAGGAGGATTGAGCGCGCCGCGGGATAACGGCACCCGTCGCAACGCCTGGTCGCGAGTCAGCCGTTGACCCCGCGCAGGATCACCACCACGCGGCGGTTGCGCGCGCGGCCCTCGGGCGTGGCGTTGGAGGCGATCGGATCGGCCTCGCCCCTGCCCTCGACGTGGATGCGCGAGGCGCGCACGCCGTGCGCGACCAGCGTCTGCGCCACGGCCTGCGCGCGCTGGCGCGATAGCACCAGATTGGCGGCGGCACTGCCGGTGTCGTCGGTGTAGCCAATCACCAGCAGCGGCGCATGCGCATGCGCCTGCGCGAACTGCACCAGGGTGCCGAGATGGCTGGCGGCCTGCGGCTTGAGGACCGACTGCCCAGGCGCGAAGGCGTCGCCTTCAAGCGTCATTTGCAAGCCTTGCGGGCCTTGCCGCGGGGTCAGGTGATCGAGCCGGCTCTGCATCGCCTGGATGGCTTGCTCGGCCAGCGCCGCTTCGCGCTTGGCCAAGCTCGCCGCCCGGGCCTGCATCGCCGCCATTTGTCTGGCCTGCGTGGCCTGCTGCTGCGCCTGTTGCGCCTGCACGGCGTAACTCTGGCCCTGCGTTTGCAAGCGCTGGGTTTCCTCGGCGGCGGCGGCGTTTTGCAACTGCGCCTGCGCCAGTTGCTGACGCACGCGCGCGACCTCCCGCTCCTTGGCCTGGTATTGGATGCGCTCGCGCTCCTGCTGCAACTGCACCAGCTTGGCGCGCGCGTCGTCGATCTGCGCGGTGGTGGCGGCCAGCGCGACGCGACGCGCGGCGATGTACGCCCAGTAGGCGTGTTCGGTCCGGTCGCCCGCGGCCGCGAGCAATTGCGCCAGCGCGTCGCGCGCGCGCGCCTGCTCACCCTGCGCGTAGTGGCCCAGCACTGGATCCCGGCTGAGCCGCGCGAGCTCGGCGGACAGGTGCTGGTAGGCGGGATCGGGGGGCGGCGACGCAGCCAACGCGAGGCTGCTTGCCGCGCACAGCACTAGGATCAACAGCACGCGCTTCATGGCGCACCTCCGCTGCTGCTGGTACTGGCGGGATAGGTTTGCGTGGCGCTGCTCGCTGGGGCCGGCGCCAAAGCCGGCGACGGTGGCGCGGCGTCCGCAGGCGCGGGCGCGGTGCCAAGCAGGCGACTGGACAGCTCGGCGTTCTGGCGCGTGCGCTGGCGAATTTGCTCGCGCAACTGGCCCAGCTCGGCCTTGGCGCGCGCCAGTTCGGCGGCGGCCTCGGCCTCGTTGGCGTAGCGCCGCGCGCTGTCGTAGTGCTTGCCGGCCAGGGCTTGCTGCGCCAGGGCATAGCGCGCCTGCGCCGTGCCCAGATCCAGCGGCGCGAAGATCGGCGCCTGGGCGCTGCGCGCGGCGTCGAGCATGTCGCGCGCCTGGGTCATGGCGTCGGTGGGTGGCGGCGTGCTGGCGCAGCCGCCGAGCAGCAGCAACAGGGATGAAACAGCGGAAATGAGTGCCGCGCGGTGGAAAATTCTCATGGGCCGTGCCATAACCTGCGCATCGCAGCGGGGGGTGGCGTGCATTTTTGACACGCCGGCCCGCACTTGGCAACGCATTCGTGCATCGGGCTCAGACAATGGACATCGGTTACTTCCTGAAATTGATGGTGGACAAGGGCGCGTCGGACATGTTCCTGACCACCGGCGCGCCGGTGAACATCAAGGTCGAGGGCAAGCTTTATCCACTCGGCAACACCGGGCTGCCCGGCGGCATGGTGAAGAAGATCGCCTACTCGCTGATGGACGAAGGCCAGGCGCCGCAGTTCGAGCGCGATCTTGAATTGAACATGGCGGTCGCGATCAAGGACGTCGGACGTTTTCGCATCAACGTGTTCAAGCAGCGCGGCGAGATCGGCATGGTGATCCGCGCCATCAAGAGCGACATCCCCAGCATCGAGCAACTGCGTCTGCCGCCGATTTTCAAGGACATCATCATGGAGCCGCGCGGTCTGGTGCTGGTGGTCGGCGCCACCGGCTCGGGCAAGTCGACCACGCTGGCCTCGATGATCGACCACCGCAACCAGGGTACCCCGGGGCACATCCTCACCATCGAGGACCCGATCGAATACCTGCACCGGCACAAGCGCTCGATCGTCAATCAGCGCGAGGTGGGGTTGGACACGCACAGCTACCACGAGGCATTGAAGAACGCCATGCGCGAGGCGCCGGACGTGATCATGATCGGCGAGATCCGCGACTCCGAGACCATGGACGCGGCCATCGCCTTCTCCGAAACCGGGCATCTGTGTCTGGCCACGCTGCACTCCAACAACGCCGACCAGACCATCGAGCGCATCCTCAATTTCTTCCCCGAGGCCGCGCACAAGAACGTGCTGATGAACCTGTCGCTCAATCTCAAGGCGGTGATCAGCCAGCGCCTGGTGATCGGCAAGGACAATCGCCGCCTACCCGCCGCCGAGGTGCTGATCAACACCCCGCACATCCGCGACATGCTGCGCCGCGGCCAGGTGCACGAGATCAAGCCAGCCATGGAACGCAGCCTGCATGACGGCATGCAGACCTTCGACCAGTCGCTGTTCAAGCTGTACCGCGACGGCCGCATCGATCTGGAGGAGGCGCTGAACAAGGCCGACTCGCGCGATGGTCTGGCGCTGCGCATCCGCCTCGCCGAAGGCGGCACCTCGCGAGAAGCCGATTTGCCGGCCGAAACCGACGATGGCTTCGGGACGGGGTATTGAGCCGGAGAGCTGGGGACCGGTGTAGCCGGTAACCGCAACAGCATGCGCGAGCGCAGCGTTTTTTTGGCCCTTTCCGGGTTCCCGGTCCCGAGTCCCGAGTCCCGGCTGGGGTTAAAATCGCGTTTTCCTGATTTACGGCGCCCGCGCATGCTTGTTCTTGATGGTCCCAGCGCACTCTCGCCCTTTCGCCTGGAACGCCTCAACGCCCGCTTGCGGACAGTCAGTGCGGGCACGCGCGTGCGCCAGGCCTGGTATGTGTTCGTGCTGGATGTCGACGGCGAACCCGATGCCGCGACGCTGGCACGCCTGCGCGAAGTGCTGGAAGCGCGCGACACCACGCCCGCGGTCGCCAGCCTGTGGGTGACGCCGCGTCTGGGCACGGTGTCGCCGTGGTCGTCCAAGGCCAGCGACATCCTGCGCGGCTGCGGATTCGCGGTGGCGCGCGTCGAACGCGGCGTGGCTTACGCGGTCGACGCCCTGCCCGCGTTCGCGCAACCCGCGCACGCCGCGGCACTGGAGGTGTTGCACGACCGCATGACCGAATCCGTGCTGACGCGCATCGAGGACGCCGCCGGCCTGTTTTTGCACGGCCAGCCGGGCGCGCTCGAGCACATCGTGCTGGCCGGCGATGCACAGGCCGCGCTGGAGGCCGCCAACGCACGCCTCGGACTGGCGCTGGCGGCGGATGAAATCGAGTATCTGCTGGAGAACTACCGCGCGCTGGGCCGCGACCCGACTGACGCCGAGCTGATGATGTTCGCGCAGGCCAATTCCGAGCACTGCCGGCACAAGGTGTTCAACGCGCGCTGGACGCTGGACGGCGAGCCGCGCGCGGAAACCCTGTTCGGCATGATCCGCGCCACCCACGCCGCGCATCCGGCGCATACGCTGTCGGCATACAGCGACAACGCCGCGGTGATCGCCGGCAGCCGCGGGCGCCGCTTCGGCGTGGATGCGCAGTCGGGCATATGGCGCGCCGAGACCTGCGAGGTGCCCTACGCGATCAAGGTGGAAACCCACAACCATCCCACCGCGATCGCGCCGTGGCCGGGCGCCGCTACCGGTGCCGGCGGCGAAATCCGCGACGAGGGCGCGGTCGGCCGCGGCGGCAAACCCAAGGTTGGGCTGACCGGTTTCAGCGTGTCGCATCTGCGCATCCCGGGTCTGCCGCGTCCGTGGGAAAGCGCGCGCGCGCTGTCACCGCGCTACGCCAGCGCCTTCGAGATCATGCGCGACGGCCCGCTGGGCGCGGCCGCATTCAACAACGAATTCGGACGCCCGTGTCTAGCCGGCTACTTGCGCAGCTTCGAGCAGGAAAGCGGCGAATTCGGCCTGCGCCGCGGCTATGACAAACCGATCATGCTGACCGGCGGTATCGCCAATATGTCCGCGGGGCACGTGCAAAAGCTCAAGCTGCAGCCTGGCGATGCGGTGTTGGTGCTGGGCGGGCCGGCGCTGCTGATCGGCCTCGGTGGCGGCGCGGCGTCATCCATGCGCGGCGGCGCGGCCAGCGCCGCGCTCGACTACGCCTCGGTGCAGCGCGACAACGCCGAGATGCAGCGTCGCTGTCAGGAAGTGATCGATGCCTGCTGCGCGCAGGGCGGGGCCAATCCCATCGTCGCCATCCACGATGTCGGCGCCGGCGGCCTGTCCAATGCGCTGCCGGAACTGCTGCACGATTCCGGCGTCGGCGGCGAGATCGAACTGGCGCGCGTGCCCTCGGCCGATCCCGCGCTGAGTCCGATGCAACTGTGGTGCAACGAGGCGCAGGAGCGCTACGTGCTGGGGGTGCGCCCGGATCGGCTCGATCATCTGCTGGCGCTCTGCGCGCGCGAGCGCTGCCCGGTGGCGCGGGTCGGCACGGCCACCGCCGCGCGGCAATTGCGCGTGCGCGACAGCCGCGGCGAGCCGACGCTGGACGTGGTGGACATGCCGTTGTCGATGCTGCTGGGCAAGGCGCCGCGCATGCAGCGCGACGCGCATCGCATCAAGTCTCGCGTGGACGTGGTGCCGGATCTGTCCGGCATCGGACTGGAGGAAGCCGTCGCGCGCGTGCTGCGCCACCCCAGCGTGGGCAGCAAGTCGTTCCTGATCACCATCGGCGATCGCAGCGTCGGCGGGCTGTGCGCGCGCGATCCGATGGTCGGCCCATGGCAGGTGCCGGTGGCCGACTGCGCGCTGGGCCTGATCGATTTCGAGGGCTACGCCGGCGAGGCCATGGCCGTGGGCGAACGCACGCCGCTGGCCCTGCTCGGCGGCGCCGAGTCCGCGCGCATGGCACTGGGCGAAGCATTGACCAATCTCGCCGCCGCGCCCATCAGCGAGATCGGCGAGGTGCGCCTGTCGGCCAACTGGATGGCGGCGGTCGATCATCCCGGCGAGGACGCGCGCCTGTTCGATGCCGTCGCCGCCGCCAGCGCGCTGGCGCGGGCGCTGGACATTTCCATTCCGGTGGGCAAGGACTCGCTGTCCATGCAAACCAGTTGGGACGACGCGGAGTCGGGCGCGCAGCGCACCGTGGCGCCGGTATCGCTGGTAGTCAGCGCATTCGCGCGCGTCACCGACGTGCGCCGCGCGCTGACTCCGCAGTTGCGCCTCGATCAGGGCATCAGCGACCTGTGGCTGCTGGATCTCGGCGCCGGTCGCGATCGCCTCGGCGAATCGATCCTGGTGCAGGTGTTCAACCGCGGCGGCGGCCTGGCCCCGGATGTGGATGATCCGGCATCGCTGCGCGCGCTGTTCGCCTTCGTGCAGCAGGCCAACGCGCAGGGGCTGCTGCTGGCTTATCACGATCGCAGCGACGGCGGACTGATCGTCACCTTGCTGGAAATGGCTTTCGCCGGCCACTGCGGCCTCACCCTGCAGCTCGATGGCTGGGGCGAGGCCACGCTGCGCGTGCTGTTCAACGAGGAACTCGGCGCGGTGCTGCAGGTGCGCCGCGCCGACCGAGCGCGCCTGCAGGCGCTGGCCGTCAGCCACGGCCTCGACAAGATCCTGCACCCCATCGGCGAGCCGCGCGAGAAGCTGGGCATCAAGCTGTTTCTCGGCAGCGAAACCGTGATGCGCGGCAACTGGACGCAATGGCTCAGCGCCTGGCAGGAAACCAGCCATGCCATGCAGCGCCTGCGCGACAACCCGGTCAGCGCCGACGCCGAGCGCGCATGGCGCATCGACGACACCGATCCGGGCCTGAGTCCGAAGCTCGGCTTCGAGCCGGGCGCGGATATCGCCGCGCCGTTCATCGCCACGGGCGCGCGGCCGCGCGTGGCGATCCTGCGCGAGCAAGGCGTCAACGGCGAGGTCGAGATGGCCGCCGCCTTCACCCGCGCCGGCTTCGAGGCGGTCGATGTGCACATGAGCGATCTGCACAGCGGTCGCCATAACCTCGCCGGCTTCAAGGGCTTCGCCGCCGGCGGCGGGTTCTCGTATGGCGACGTGCTTGGCGCCGGCCGCGGCTGGGCCGCGTCGATCCGCTACAACGAGGCGCTGCGCCAGCAGTTTCTGGAGTTCATCGCCAACCCCGACCACTTCGCGCTGGGCGTGTGCAACGGTTGCCAAATGCTGTCCGAACTGAAAACACTGATTCCCGGCGCCGAGGGTTGGCCGCATTTCCGCCGCAACACGTCCGAACAATACGAAGCGCGCTTGGTCACATTGGAAGTGATGGAATCGCCCTCGATTTTCCTCGCCGGCATGGCCGGCTCGCGCATTCCGGTGGTAGTGGCGCACGGCGAAGGCCGCGCGGTGTGGCCGGACGGCGAAAAACCACGTGGTGCCTGCCTGCGCTATGTCGACAACCGCGGCAAGCCCACCGAGTCCTATCCACTCAACCCCAACGGCTCGCCCGCCGGTCTCACCGGCTTCCACGCCGCCGACGGCCGCGTGCTGGCGCTGATGCCGCACCCCGAGCGCGTGTTCCGCAGTGTGCAGATGAGCTGGCGCCCCGAGCGCTGGGGCGAGGACTCGCCCTGGCTGCGCCTGTTCCGCAACGCACGCGCGTGGCTGGGCTGAACGCGCGCGCCGCATCCGCCATCGCAAACCAAACTGCGCGCTCGCATGCGGCCGCGTGCCGCGCCGAGCCGCCGGGCGAGCCGCACGGCGGCTGCGGTATATCAGGGCCCGCGGCGCGTCCGCTAGACTCGCGGGCCAGCGGTCGCGCCCCCGTGTGGGCTGCGGCAACGCTCCGCGAGCGAGGATCCCATGCAGGTCAGGGAAAGCACCATCGAGCAGGAACTGATCGAGAAGCTCGGCGAGCTCAAATACACGCTGCGCCCGGACCTGCGCGACCGCGCGGCGCTGGAACGCAACTTCCGCGAGAAGTTCGAGGCGCTGAACCGCGTGCGCCTGGGCGATGCCGAGTTCCAGCGCCTGCTGGAGGAAATCGTCACCCCGGACGTGTTCAAGGCCGCGCAGACCCTGCGCCAGCGCAACGCCTTCACCCGCGACGACGGCACGCCGCTCAACTACACGCTGGTCAACCTCAACGACTGGTGCAAGAACGATTTCGAGGTCGCCAGCCAGTTCCGCATCAACACCGACTACAGCTACCACCGCTACGACGTGCTGCTGCTGATCAACGGCGTACCGGTGGTGCAGATCGAGCTGAAGACGCTCGGCATCAACCCGCGCCGCGCCATCGAGCAGATCGTCGAGTACAAGAACGACGCCGGCAACGGCTACCTGCGCACGCTGCTGTGCTTCATCCAGCTGTTCGTGGTCAGCAACCGCGATGCCACGTACTACTTCGCCAACAACAACGCGCGCCACTTCGCGTTCAACGCCGACGAGCGCTACCTGCCGGTCTACCAGTACGCCCGGCCGGACAACAGCAAGATCAACGGCATCGACGCCTTCGCCGAGGCGTTTTTGGCCAAGTGCGCGCTGGGCCAGATGATCAGCCGCTACATGGTGCTGCTGGCCAGCGAGCAGAAGCTGCTGATGATGCGGCCGTACCAGATCTACGCGGTCAAGAACATCGTCGAGTGCATCGACAGGAACCTCGGCAACGGCTACATCTGGCACACCACCGGCAGCGGCAAGACGCTCACCAGCTTCAAGGCCTCCACGCTGCTCAAGGCCAACCCGGCCATCGAGAAGTGCCTGTTCGTGGTGGACCGCAAGGATCTCGATCGCCAGACCCGCGACGAGTTCAACCGCTTCCAGCAGGGCTGCGTCGAGGAGAACACCAACACCGGCGCGCTGGTGCGGCGCATGCTCTCCGACGATGCCGCCGACAAGGTCATCGTCTGCACCATCCAGAAGCTCGGTCTGGCGCTGGACGAGAACAGCACGCGCAACAAGGGCCGCGAAAAGCGCGGTCTGGCCAGCCACGCCGAGCAGCTCGCGGCGCTGCGCGACATGCGCATCGTGTTCATCTTCGACGAATGTCACCGCTCGCAGTTCGGCGACAACCACCGGGCCATCAAGGAGTTCTTCCCCAGGGCGCAGTTGTTCGGCTTCACCGGCACGCCGATCTTCGAGGCCAACGCCAGCTACAAGCGCATCGAGGGCGGGGAGCAGACGCTCAAGACCACGCAGGACCTGTTCCAGCAGTCGCTGCACGAATACACCATCACCCACGCCATCGAGGACGGCAACGTCCTGCGCTTCCACGTGGACTACTTCAAGCCCGATGGCAAGCATCCACCGAAGCCCGGCGAACCGCTGGCCAAGCGCGCCGTGGTCGAGGCCATCCTGGCCCGGCACGACGCCGCCACCGGCGGGCGCCGCTTCAACGCGCTGCTGGCCACCGCGTCGATCAACGACGCCATCGAATACTTCGCGCTGTTCAAGACCGCGCAGGCCGAGAAGCAGCAGGCCGATCCGGCTTTCGTTCCGCTCCACATCGCCGCCGTGTTCTCGCCGCCGGCCGATGTCGGCGCCGATGTGCGGCAACTGCAGGAAGACCTGCCGCAGGAGCAGGCGGACAACCGGCAGGACCCCGAGGCCAAGAAGACCGCGCTCAAGGCCATCATCGCCGACTACAACGCGCGCTTCGGCACCAGCCACCGCATCGAGGAGTTCGACGCCTACTACCAGGACGTGCAGCAGCGCATCAAGGACCAGCAGTTCCCCAACGAGGATCTGCGCAAGGCCGACCCACAAGGAAAGTTCGCGCACAAGCTCGACATCGTGATCGTGGTGGACATGCTGCTCACCGGCTTCGACAGCAAGTACCTCAACACCCTGTACGTGGACAAGAACCTCAGGCACCACGGCCTGATCCAGGCCTTCAGCCGCACCAACCGCGTGCTCAACGACACCAAGCCCACCGGCAACATCCTCGACTTCCGCGGCCAGCAGAAGGAAGTGGATGCCGCCATCGCGCTGTTCTCCGGCGCCCGGGCCGACAAGGCACGCGAGATCTGGCTGGTGGACGCCGCACCCGTGGTCATCGACAAGCTGCAAGCCGCGCGCGAGGAGCTGACCACGTTCATGCAGTCGCAAGGCCTCACCGGCAAGCCCGACGACATCGCCAACCTCAAGGGCGACGCCGCGCGCGCCGCCTTCGTCCAGCACTTCAAGCAGGTGCAGAAGCTCAAGACCCAGCTCGACCAGTACACCGACCTCACGCCCGAACAGGCGCAGCAAATCGACCAGGTACTGCCGCGCGACGAGCACACCGCCCTGCGCGGCGCCTACCTGGAAACCGCGCAGCGCCTGCGCGCGCAGCAGAACATGCCGGCCGGCCAGAAGGACGAAGCGCTGGACCAGCTCGACTTCGAGTTCGTGCTGTTCGCCTCCGCCACCATCGACTACGACTACATCATGAAGCTGATCGCCGACTACTCGGCGAAGACGCCCGGCAAGGCCAGCATGAGCCGCGAACAGTTGATCGGCCTGATCGCCGGCGACGCCAAGTTCATGGACGAGCGCGAGGACATCACCGAATACGTGCGCAGCCTCAAGGCCGGCGCAGGCCTGGACGAGGCCGCCATCCGCGCCGGCTACGAGAAGTTCAAGCAGGACAAGGCCGCGAAGGAAATGGCCGCGCTGTCCGAAAAGCACGGCCTGCCCGTGGCCGCGCTGCAGGCCTTTGTCGATGGCATCCTCGCCCGCCGCATCTTCGACGGCGAGCAGCTCACCGGGCTGCTGGCGCCGCTGAACTTAAGCTGGAAGGCGCGCACGCAAAAGGAGCTGGCGCTGATGGGCGATCTGCTGCCGCTGCTGAAGAAGCGGGCGGGCGGCCGCGAGATCGCCGGGCTCAAGGCCTACGAGGAGTAACCATGGCGATGGGAACGAAAGGAACGAAAGGAAGCTCTGACCCGTCCGCCATGGCCCGTCATTCCCGCGAAAGCGGGAATCCAGCGCCTTTGGCTTTCGACAGCATGAAGTCACTGGATCCCCGCCTGCGCGGGGATGACGGCAATCCATCAGACCCGGCTACCTCGACGGCGCTGCC
>JAKAWV010000012.1 GCA_021827205.1 Pseudomonadota bacterium
GCCGAGCGCGGATCTTGCAGCGCCTGCTCCGGCGTGCCCGCGCGCGCCAGCGGGATGATGCCGAGCACGGCCAGGCCGAGTTTCTGCTCGGCATCGGTCGCGATGTGCACGGTATCGTCGAGATGGTCCAGCACCAGGGCCGCGGCGATGCCGGCGAACAGCCCCAGCAGCAGGCCGATGGTCAGGTTCAACTTCAGCCGCGGCCGATAACGGACCATCGGCGGCTCCGCCCGATCCACCACCGAGATGTTGTTGATGCCGACGCCGCCGGCGACGCCGATCTCCTTGTAGCGCTGCAGGATGGCGTCATAGAGCTGGCGGTTGGTGTCCACCTCGCGCTTGAGGATGTTGTAGCGGATGCTGCGCTGTTCGAGATCCAGCACCTGCTGGCGCAGGTCGGCCACGCGCTGGCGCAGCAGCGTCTCGCGCGCCTTGGCCGCCGCGTAGGCACTCTGCACGGAGCCGCGCACCAACGCGGTGCGCGCGGCGATCTGCCGGTGGATTTCATCCAGCTTGGCGTGCAACTGCAGCATGGCCGGGAACGCCGGTTTGTAGATGCGCAACTGGTCCTGGTACTTGGCCTGGTCCTCGGCGTAGGCCTGCTGCAGCTTCTCGATGACCGGGTCGCCCAGCACCTGCGCGATCTGGTCGGCGGGCGCGCCCTGCAGTTGGCGCCACTTGGCCTCGGCCTTGTAGCGGTCCTGCTCGGCCTGCGCCAGCGCGACGTTGAGCTGCTCGAGCTGCTGCCCGACCAGGCTTTGTCGATCGCTGATGTTGACGATCTGGTGCTTCTGCGCGAACGCCACCAACTCCTTGTCGGAATCCTCGAGGCGCAGCTTGAGCTGCTGCAAGCGGTCCTGAAGGTACTGCTTGGCGTAACCCGAGGCGGCCATGCGCCGGTCGAGGTTGGAGCGGATGAACTGGTCGGCGTAGACGTTGGCGATCTGCGCGGACAGCCGCGGATCGGGCGTGTCCACGGACACATCCACCAGCTTGGAGTTGAGCACCGGCTGCACCGAGACCATGTGCAGCAGCGCATCGGCATCGGCGCGCAGTGTGTCCTCCTGGTCGGGCTTGCGCGCCGAGGCGCCGTGCAGAAAACCCAGCAAGCGCGCCAGCGGCGAGGGCCGCAGCAGGCTCTGGAACGCCGCGTCGTGCTGCAGATCCATCGCCACCACCACGCGCCGCGCCAGCGAATGGCTCTTCAGCAGGTCGTACTGGGTCTGGTAGAAGGTCTGGTCATTCAGCGATGTGACCGGCTGGAAGCCCTGCACCTGCACGACGTTGACGGTGTCGCGGTTGATCTGCAGCGTGGTGTCGGCGCGGAAGATGGGCGTGGCCAGCAGGGTCAGGATCAGCGCGATCAGTACGCACAGGCCGGTGGTGCCGAGGATCAACCAGCGCCGGCCGACCAGCGCGCGCCAGTAGGCCTGCAGGTCGATGTCGTCATCGCCCGGCGCGCCGCCATCGGGCATGCGCGCGCCCGATTCGGGGACGGCCTCCGTGTCGAGGGGATGGGGTGTCATGCAGAGTCCATGTCGGTGCGGGGCATCGCGGGGTCGATCCGACGATCAGAGCTTGTAGCCATAGAAGTAGATGAAACCGCGCATGTTGTCGAGGATCGCCTTCAGCGTCGACTTCAGGCCCGACTCGTCGACCACGATGATGTCATCGGGATACAAAGTGGGATCGATCATCGTGCCGGCGCGGATCTGGTCGAGGTCGAAGCGCGCGGCCATCGGCTTGCCGCCGATGGTGCGGAAGATCACCACCCGGCTGTAGTTGGCCAGCGTGGTCGGGCCTTGCGCCATGGCGATGGCCTGCAGCAGGTTCATCTGCCCGATCATGGGATAGACGCCGGGCTTGTGCACGGCACCATCCACGGTGAAGCGCTCGTTGGCGGCCTTGTCCAGGAACACCGAAACCTGCGGATCCTGCAGGTAGGTCTCGGCCAGCCGTTGCGTGATCGCCTGCCGTGCCTGATTGACGGTCAGGCCGCCGACCTTGACCACGCCGGCCAGCGGCAGGTCGATGTCGCCGATGCCGTCGACGCGTGCCTTGACCTTGTTGAAGTCCTTGACCTGGAACACGCTGACCTCGAGCAGGTCGCCGGACCCCAGGCGGTACTGCCGCGCCTCCGGCCCCAGCAGCGCGGCCAGATTGAAGGCGCGGGCACCGGAGATCGGCACCGCGGTGGAGGGATTCGAGGCGCAGGCGGCCAGCAGCAGCATGCCGCAGGCAAGCAGTATGGCCTTCAGCATCGGCTTGCCCATCACGACTCCCTTGGTGCGCGAGGGTCACGACCCGCGCAATGTATGTTCAATTCGACGAGCCACCGCCACCACATGGCGGCCATCACCAGCCCCGCGCCTGCCCGCGGCTGCGACCGACCCGAGGCAGTGCGCTGCGCGGATGGCCGACGCCTCGCTGGCGTACGCGTGACTGCGCAGCCATTCATGCGCGCCACCGCCAGCGCGACCACCAGCTTGCCTTGGCCGTCCGCGCGGACGCGGCGGGCAACGCCGGCGCCTCGTGGGCCGGGCGATTGTAGAGGATGCATCGCGGGCGCGTCAGCACGAGATGCAGCGCCTCGTCCGCGCCCACGCGCGCGGCGGCGTCGTCGCGCCCCTCGGCCAGCAACGGCACGCGGCGCTCGCTGTGATGGGCATCGGTCGCCAGCAGGTGCACCAGCCCCTCGTCCAGCATGCGCTCGGCCCAGTAGCGCGGACGCCGCCCGTAACGGCCGGTGAGACTGCCGGCGGTGACTTGCATCCACGCGCCCCCGCGCACCAATTGCGCGAACAGCGGATAGTGTTCCTCGATCCAGGTGAGCCGTTCGGGGTGCGTCAGCACCGGCACATAGCCGGCTGCCAGCACCTGGAACACCGACTCCTCGAGCCGCGGCGGCGCGACGTGGTGCGGCGGCTCGAACAGGAAGTAGCGGCTGTCGGCCAGCGTCGGAATGCGCCCGCTGCGCAGGCCCTCGAGCAGATCCGGCGTCAGGTGCGTGTCGGCGCCCGAGGTCAGTGTCAGGTCGATGCCGGCACGCGCCAGCTCGTGTCGAAACGCCTCCACGGCGACCAGGATGCGCGCGCGATCGTTGTCGTACAGACCGGGATAGATATGCGGCGTGCAAGCGACGGTGCTGATGCCGTCCAGCGCGGCCATGCGTGCCATCGCCAGCGCCACCGCCAGATCCGGTGCGCCGTCGTCGATCGCGGGCAGCATGTGGCAGTGCAGATCGATCATGCCGATGACCGTGTCGGGAAATCGCCGCGGGCTCGCCTCGCGGCGAACCGGCGGACCCGGACATCATGCAGCCGGCGCGCGACGCGACGCGTGCCGCGCATCATCCCGTCGCGACCTGGGGTGTATTCAATAGGCATTCTTGCTCACGAAGCCGCGCACCAGGGTCAGCGCGATGATGCGCAGATCGAAACCCAGCGACCAGTGCTCGATGTAGTACAGGTCGTGTTCGATGCGGCCTTTCATCTTGTCCACGGTTTCGGTCTCGCCGCGCCAGCCATTGATCTGCGCCCAGCCGGTGATGCCCGGCTTGACCGTGTGGCGCAGCGCGTAGTGATCGATCAGGCCCATGTACAGCGCGTTGTGCTCGACCGCGTGCGGGCGCGGGCCGACGATGGACATGTCGCCCTTGAGCACGTTGAAGAACTGCGGCAGCTCGTCGAGGCTGCTGTGGCGCAGGAACGCGCCGAAGCGGGTCAGACGCGGATCTTCGCGCCGCGCCTGGGTGAGCGCGCCGGGCGCTTCGTGGTGCAGGCGCATGCTGCGGAACTTCCATACCTCGATCTCGCGCCCGTCCCAGCCGTGGCGCTTTTGCCGAAACAACACCGGTCCGCGTGAAGTCAGCTTGACCGCCAGCGCGATCAGCAGCAGCAACGGACTGATCAGCAGCAGGATCAGCATCGACAGCAGCGCGTCCTCGGCGCGCTTGAGCGCGCGATTGAAGCCCTGCATCGGCGTCACGGTAAGGTCCAGCATCGGCGTGTCGAGGATTTCGGTCATCCCGCGGTTGAGCAGGAACAGGCCCAGCATGTCCGGCATGTAGCGCACGTTGGCGGTGCTGTTGCGCAGTTGCGCCAGCACCGGCTCCAGCAGCGTGCTCTGCGCCAGCGGCAGGCTGACCCATACCTCATCGATGGCGTGGGCGGCGACGAACGCACCCAACCCCGCCAGCGGCTGCACGCTGGCGCCCTCGACGTGGCAGGCATCCACGCCCGGATCGAACACGGCGGCCACCTCGAAGCCTGCCCACGCCGGATCGCGCGCGCGCTGCAGCAGCGCCTGCGCCTGCGCGCCACAGCCGACGATGACCGCCTTGCGCAGGTTGTAGCCATGCGCGCGCAACGTGCGCAGCAGCATGTACACGCCGACCCGCAGCAGCAGCAACGCGGCGGCGGTGGACAGAAACCACAAACCCATCCACCAGCGCGAGAACTGTTCGTTTTTCTTGACCAGCACCAGCATCAGCAGAATCAGCGTGAACGTCACGACCCAGCCCAGCAGCGCCTGCCCCACCGGCGCGCGCAGGCCGCGCGCGCGCCACGAGCGGTACACGCCGATCAACGGAAACAGCAGCGCCACCAGCAGCGCGGCGATCACCACCACCGCGGTGTAATCCAGCGGCAGCGCATCCGGCACATGGCGAAAGCGCAGCGCGTACGCCAGCACCGCGCCGCCGATCACCAGCACCACATCCATGATGCGGCTGAGCGCGGTGAAACCCGCCGAATAAGCTCGCAACAGCCCCTGTTTCATGCCCCCTCCGTCCCCGCAATGCGCTTGCGCACCGTGCGCATCCCCTATCGCACGCATCGCTGATCTGTGCGAAGCGTCTCGGTTGAGCATTGCCGAACCTGATAGTGCCGCCGCGCGCGACGCTTTGACAAGTCTGCGCGGCATACAAAATCGAAGCGCTACCATGAGGCGCGCGGCCGCGCGGAATGACTGTATGGCGAATGTAATATTGGCTCAGTGCCGGCGCATGCCGCCGTGCGGTGGCGCGCAGGCATCGCCGCGCACGGCGCGCGGCAGATCGCAGCGCGTGTAGATGCGCGCGTGTCCGCTGACCTCGCGCGCGATCACCTCGAGGATGCGGTTGGACGGCATCACGCGCCCATAGGTGAGCAGCAGCGGCAACAGCAGCGCCGCCAGCAATGCTGGCGATCACGATCTCCACGGTGTATGCCAGCGGCAGCGCGACCGGCGCGTGGCGAAAACGCAGCGCGTACGCCAGCATGGCGCCGCCGATCACCAGCATCACATTCGACTGCACTTTCCACCGCTGGAGTGTTCTGACTCGCTACCTCGAAAACAGCCACGACCCTATCGGCAACCGCATCGAGCGCGCGACCCATTGCCATCGGGCGCGAGCAGCGCGGCTGAAGTCAACGATCCTTTCTGAGCGTCACCGATCTATACTTATCCACGGTCGGCGTTCCTATCGGCCCCCATCCCTGATCAATTTTCAACGAGCACGGGTGGCCAGTTTCAACGAGCGCCAACATCAGACAGTACGAGGCACTCCATGGCCCAATTCCAGCACGCCACTGTAGCCGCGCACGACGACGCCAACGCTTACCAAGACGCCATACTGCCGCAGGTGTCGAGGACTTTCGCGTTGACGATACCAGCGCTGCCGCCGATGCTGCGCCGCACTGTGGCTAACGCCTATTTGCTATGCCGCATCGCCGACACCATCGAAGACGACCCTGCACTTTCGGCCGAGAGCAAGCGTTATTACGAAAATGCATTCATCGATGCGGTGGCTGGCCGCATCGACCCGCAGCGCTTTGCCGCTGAGCTCGCTCCGCTGCTTTCGACCGAAACGCTGGCAGCCGAGCGCGACCTGGTGCACCGGCTGCCGCTAGTGCTCCAAGTGACCAATGCCTTGAAGCCGGTGCAACGCACGGCCATCGTGAACTGCCTGAACGTGATGTCCCACGGCATGTATGAATTCCAGCGCCGCGCAAGCTTGCGCGGCTTGGATACACTGCGTGACCTGGATCGCTACTGCTATTGCGTAGCGGGCGTGGTGGGCGAAATGCTGACGGAGTTGTTCATCGATTTCGAGCCGGCCCTCGCGGAGCATCGCAGCGCCATGATGCTCTTGGCCGTTCAGTTCGGCCAGGGGCTGCAGATGACAAATATCCTCAAAGACCAGTGGGAGGACCGAAACCACGGTGTCTGCTGGCTCCCGCAGGATGTCTTTGCCAGACATGGCGTGCGTTTGATCGAGTTGCAAGCAGGGCAGCAAAATGAACATTACGGCGAGGCATTGAACGAGCTCATCGGGGTAGCGCACGTACATGTGCGCCATGCGCTCGAGTACACATTGCTCATTCCCGCCAGGCATCCAGGGATACGCCGCTTCTGCATGTTGTCCATCGGTTTGGCAGTACTCACACTGCGCAACCTTCATGAAAATCCCGGCTTTTCCTCTGGCGCACAGGTAAAAGTGTCGCATACCGCAGTTGCTCTCACGGTCATGCTCACCAAACTGGCTAGCAAATCCAATGTGGGTTTGCGCCGGATGTTCACGATGGCAGCACACAAGCTCCCATTCACTCCACTGGGGGAAGATTGGAGCGAGCCTCAAAACCTCAGGCCAGCATGGCCCCAAAGCGTCACTCCATATTCCACTGAACCCATCGGCTGCGAACCAGTGGATCTCGGTGACGCACAGCAGCGATGAGCTCGTCATCGCCCGCTTCAGCGGTCAACGATAACTTAATTCAGGAAGCTGGAGCCGACCGCCTGCACCAGGCTATCGAGCGTGCGCGCGTTGCCTTGCTTGCGCAGCAGCACGCGGATGGGCACTGGTGCTTCGAGCTGGAATCCGATTGCACGATCACCGCTGAATATATCCTGATGATGCATTACATGGATGAAATCGATCGTGTGCTGCAGGAAAAAATGGCGCGTTATCTGCGTGCCATCCAAGCCACCGGCACGCACGGTGGCTGGCCGCAATATCACGGTGGTGCGATTGACCTGTCGTGTACGGTGAAAGCCTACTATGCACTGAAAGCCGCTGGCGACGATCCCGCCATGGAACATATGCGCCGCGCCCGTGACGCCGTGCTCGCACATGGTGGTGCTGCAAAATGCAATGTATTCACCCGCATCCTGCTGGCCCAGTTCGAGCAAGTACCTTGGCGAGCCGTGCCTTACGTTCCGGTCGAGATCATGCTGCTCCCGCGCTGGGCACCATTTCATATCGAGAAGATCTCTTACTGGGCGCGCACCACCCTCGTACCGCTGACCATCCTGTGTTCGCTCAAGGCGAAAGCGAACAACCCGAACCAAGTCGACATACGCGAGCTGTTCGTCACGCCACCGGAGCAGGAACGCCACTACTTCATCCGCGGTGGCGTACTCAATCGGGGGTTCCTTGTGCTGGACAAAGTCGGGCGCGCACTCGACCGCTGGATACCGAGACGACTGCGAAAGTACGCAATTCACAAGGCCGAAGCATGGTTCCTGTCACGCATGAACGGCGAAGATGGTATCGGCGCGATTTTCCCGCCAATGATCAATTGCTACGAAGCAATGGCCTTGCTCGGGTACCCCAAAGATCATCCAGCCCGGCAAACTTGTTTGCGCTCCATCCAGAAGCTGATCGTCCATCGCGCGGACGGTTCGGCCTATTGTCAACCTTGCGTTTCACCCGTGTGGGACACCGGTTGGTGCGCGCTGGCCCTGATGCACAGCAATGAGGATGCATCAACCCAAGCGGCTATCGCACGCGCGTGCGACTGGCTGACCGCGAAACAGATACTGGAGCACAAGGGCGATTGGGTCGCGCGCGCACCCGATGTAGCCCCTGGTGGGTGGGCTTTTCAGTACGCCAATCCGGCTTACCCCGACATCGACGATACGGCGTTGATCGCCGCCTTGCTGCATGTACAGGACCGTCGTCGCGCGGAATCCGGGCGACACCGCGTCAATACCGATCGCGCCGCCGATTGGATGCTCGCTCTGCAATCAAAGAATGGCGGCTTTGCCGCCTTCGATGCCGACAATACGCATGATTACCTCAACGCCATTCCGTTTGCTGATCACGGTGCGCTGCTCGATCCACCGACGGAGGATGTTTCAGGCCGTGTGATTGCCTGCCTGGGTGTACTCGCACGGGAACAAGATCGCGGCAGCATTCGTCACTGCATCAACTATCTGCGCGCGAGCCAACAGGATGATGGCGCTTGGTGGGGCCGTTGGGGCAGCAACTACATCTACGGCACATGGAGCGTGCTGACCGGTCTGGCCCTGGCTGGCGAGGATCCGCAACAACCGTATATCCGCAAGGCGATCGATTGGCTGCGCGCGCGACAGCACGCCGATGGTGGCTGGGGTGAAACCAACGACAGCTATATCGATCCAGCCTTGCGCGGCACCAACCAGAACGTCAGTACGCCTCATTCCACCGCATGGGCCATGCTGGCACAACTGGCTTTGGGCGAAGTGCAATCGGATTCGGTACAACATGGCCTCGCTTTCCTGCTCGCAAGTCAGCAAGCCAACGGCGTATGGTCACATCCATCGCACAACGCACCCGGCTTCCCACGTGTGTACTACCTGCGGTATCACGGCTACGCGACGTACTTTCCGCTGTTGGCCCTGACCTGCTATCGGCGGCAGTTGCGGCGCGTCAATTCTTGAGCGCCCCAATCGCCATTCGCCCGGTAGGCATCGTCGTGGCGTTGACTGTGGAGGCCAAGGTACTGACCGCGTGCGCAATAAAACCCGGAGGCATCACTCCGCTCGTGGGCGCCGATGTCTGCCTCAGCGGCATGGGGCTTGTTGCCGCACGGAAGGCGGCGCAAACGCTTGTCGATGCGGGGGCAAAGGCCCTGGCAACATTCGGTGTCGCCGGCGCACTGGAATCCGGCTTGCGCAATGGCACCTTGTTTTGTCCTGAACGAGTGCGTGATGAACAGGGTCACGACTACACACCCGATCCTGTCTGGCGCGCTCACATTCTGCTGCGCCTGGCCCAGACGGCGCTGCTGGTGCAGGCGCATGGTTCTCTGCTCAGCGTGGCCATGCCCTTGCTGACGCAAGCGGCGAAGACGAACGCGCACAGTTTCCACATGGCCGCGGCGGCGGATATGGAAAGCGCAGCGGTTGCCGAGATCGCCAAGGCCCGTGGTTTGCCGTTTATCGCACTGCGCGCCATCGTCGACGAGGCGAGCGACACCGTTCCCGTCGCGTTGCATGAAAGCATCGACCCGTGGGGGCGCCCGCGCCTCTTCGGTCTGGTCGCGACCATGTGTCGCCACCCGACGCTGCTGGCCCGGTTGCCGCGTCTGTACTCCCGCATGCGTCACGCAACACAAGCTCTGCATGTCGCTGCCGATGCAGCCGGTCCCGGGCTGGGTTGGCCGCCATGAGTCCGTCATGTTGCATCACGGTCACCGCAGACAAGCCGCAACGGAACACGCGCTCGGGCGCATTCCCGCGACCTGCCCGCGTGCGTCCATGCCCGGCGCCGATGGTGTTGACAGCATGCCCGATCCACGCATCGCATCCCGATGCTCGGAAGAAGGGCCGCTTCAGCGTCAGCCTTTCGAAGAGGGGTGGCGGATCGGGTGGCCGCCACGCGGGCAGATGTTCATTGCCCATCTTCTCTACCGGGACCGTGAGCAGACCCGACGCACCTACCTGTTCGCGTTTGCGGTGGGGTGTTGTGAAATGCCGCTGGCGCATCCCCAATCGTTCTTGTTCGGCTATTGCACCGGCCGCAGCGGCCAGCATGGGCAGCGCATCCCGCCGATGGCGCGGGCGTCTGATGGTCGATGACTCCTCTGGCTGCGAGTGACTGGGTTGGCTGTCAGTGATCCCGTCTCTGGATGAGATCGACAAGCCACAACAAAGGTTCCGCATCACTGGAGACACTGTCCGCAGCGGCACGCGCTTCGTCGAACAACACGGCAGCGCGATGCCGCGCCTGTTCCAAGCCAAGCAGGGATGGGAACGTCGACTTGTGCTGGACTTGATCCTTGCCCGATGTTTTGCCCAGAGTAACGGTATCGGCGGTCAGATCCAGCACGTCGTCCTGGATCTGGAAAGCTAGGCCCACGGACTTTCCATAGCTATCGAGCGCCTGCTGCACGGGATAGGGTGCATGAGCCGCGATGCAGGCAAGCTGGCAGGCGGCGCAAATGAGCGCGCCAGTCTTGTGGCGGTGCAGCCATTCCAGCCGCTCAAGACTCAATGTGCGGTCTTCCGAGTCCATGTCCACAGCTTGGCCGCCAGCCATTCCCAGCGAACCGGAAGCAAGCGACAGGCAACCGATCATCAGGACTCTTTGTTCCGCATCGAGCACGCCGGCTTTTGCCAGCACTCCGAAGGCGAGTGTCTGCAGAACATCCCCGACCAGGATTGCGATGGCTTCGTCATAAGCCTTGTGCACTGTCGGGCGTCCACGACGGAAATCGTCGTTGTCCATGCCTGGCAGGTCGTCATGCACGAGTGAATAAGCATGAATGAGTTCGATGGCGCAAGCCGGCGGATCGAGCAGTTCGGGCGCCACGCCCAAAGTCTCGCCGGCGGCGTAAACCAATAGCCCACGTAGACGCTTGCCACCAGTGCAGGCATAGCGCACCGCCTCATGGAGCCGCTTCGGGTCAGTGGCAGCCGAAGGCAGACAGGTATTCAAAGCATGTTCCAATCGTTGCAGGTAGGCAGGTACGCGAGCACCAAACGGGGCAGTCTCGGGAATTGGATACATCGTATATCCGGGATGGAAGGCGGGGTAATTGGCGGCACGCGATGGTATACGAGCAGCAGTAAAAGCCGCGGGGTCGGCCGCTAGCACGACTCCATCATCGGGGTCGCGCGGAACGCGGGCCGACATTTATACTACGCAAAATGCCTGCCGCCTGAAAACCGTCGGCACAAAAGCATGAAGTAGTTGCAAAACTCGCATAGCCACGAAATTTTCTGCGTAACAAACGCGAAGAAGTAGTGCTCGTGTCCATCGGCCACATCCGACCGGCCGCAGCAGAAGCCAACTACGCTGCCCGACGGCGTCAGGCCGCCAAGGCGGCCGACACACAAACCCGAGTCTCCGGGATTCCTGGGCGGTTCATATCGAGGCGGACAGTGTCGACGCATGCGTTGCGAGTTGCATTTCGGGTGGCGTTATCGTGAAAACATTGGTTACCGGGGGCACCGGTTTTGTCGGTTCGGCAGTCGTGCGTCGCTTGCTGCGTGACGGCCATCGTGTTCGCGTGCTGGCACGTGCGACATCGGACCGCTGCAATCTGCAGGGCCTTGATGTGGAAGTGGTCGAAGGTGACCTGACCAATGCAGCTTCGTTGCTGCCCGCTTGCGATGGTTGCGATGCGTTGTTCCACGTGGCGGCCGACTATCGTCTGTGGGCGCCTGTGCCCAAGGAGCTCTATTGCGCCAATGTCGAGGGCACGCGCGCCATTCTCGGAGCCGCCAAGCGCGCGGGCGTGCCGCGCATCGTATATACCAGCAGCGTAGCCACGCTGGGCATTCCCGCGGATGGCAGCCCCGGCGACGAGAATACGGCGGTGGCGTTGAGCGACATGATCGGACATTACAAGCGTTCCAAGTTCCTCGCCGAAGCGGTGGCCATGGAGTACGTCGCCGAGGGTTCGCCGATCATTATCGTGAACCCATCCACGCCGATCGGGCCACATGACATCAAACCCACACCAACCGGCCGTATCGTGCGCGATGTGATTTCTGGCCGCCTGCCGGCATATGTCGACACAGGCCTCAACATTGTGCACGTGGATGATGTTGCCGAAGGGCACTGGCTGGCGTTCCAGCACGGCGGCATCGGCGAGCGCTACATCCTCGGTGGCTTCAACCTCAGTCTGCGCGAGATTTTGACCGAGATCGCCGAGATCGCCGGACGCTCTCCGCCAAGACTGTGCTTGCCGCATGCGGTGGTGATGCCGGTGGCTTATGTAGCCGAGGCTTGGGCGCGGCTGACCGGAGCAAATCCGTTAGCAACGGTCGAAGAAGTGCGCATGTCGAAAAAGCGCATGTTCTTCTCCAGCGCCAAAGCCGAGCGTGAACTGGGCTACAAACCACGCCCGGCGCGTCTGGCGCTGGAGGACGCGGTGCAATGGTTTCGTCACCGGCAGCGATGATACCTATGCAGGACTCGACAGAATGGATTGCCGCCGGTGCCTCTCGCCCTGGAATCGCGGGGTGATCGACGCGCAAGATCGATGGCGAGATCGAGGTGCCATAATTTTTCACGGCGACAAACAACGGTTGGCTGATCCGGAAGCGAATGGGATGACCCAAGCCAATCGATCGGCTGCTGCGCCCGGAAGCGCTACCGGCGAAGCGATCCATTGCCCTGCAGCCGAGCTAGGGCACCTCCGAACAAGTCCATCCTGGACTTGTCAGAGGGCGCCGAGTCCGGCGCAGGTCCGGACTCGGCTACGCTGCATCAAGCACTTGCGTGCTCGATACGCGACAAGCCATCCATGGCTTGGGGAAGGTCTGAACTTGTTCAGACCTTCCCCAGCAGTTCTCGATGTTGCGCGGGATCAGAATGTCGTTCGATGAGCCCTTGTCGTCAGGGTGGGACGCGTGCCCATCTCCGCAGGGTGTAGAGCAGCGCCGGCAGAAACACGAACGTCGCCACCAGCACGGCGACCAGGCTGATCAGCAGCATGCTGCCCATGCTGGCCATACCGCGGTCGTGAGAGAGCGCCAATGAACCAAAGGCGGTGCCGGTGGTCAGCGCGGAAAACAGCACGGCGCGGGCCGAAGCGGAGCTGACGAAGTGATGCATGCCGGCACGCCAGTTCATCACGAAGTACACATTGAACGATACGCCAACGCCAAGCAGCAACGGCAATGCGATGATATTGGCGTAGTTGATGGACATGCCTGCTGCGCGGGCAAACAGCGCAGTAAGCAAAGCGGACATGCCAAGGGTGAGTAGCACGATGCCCGTGTCGCGCAGGCGCCGCATCACCAGCAACAACACACCCGTAATGGCCAAAATAGCCAGCACAGCAGCCTGCTGGAACGCCCACATGATGGTATCGGCAGAAGCGATGGTCGTCACCGCAGAACCCCCTGCCTGCGGTGCGACGGCTTGCACGGCCTGCACGAAACGACGCAGGCCTGCCGTAGCCTGTGCCCGAGCGGTAGGCGATACTTGCACGCGCAGCCAGCCGCCGGGGCTGATCCAGTCGCGGCGAAGCGATGCAGGAAGGTTCTTCATGCTTACCGGACCGGCATCGAGTTCATCGCGCAGGAGCGACAGTTGCTCGGGCAGGAAGCGGCTGACCGCTTCGTTCATCGCCAGCAGCCGCGGATCGGGCGCATGCTCCAGGCGCCCCAAGGCGACATCGATACCGCGCAAAGGCGAGTCGGCCGGGAGGGCAGCATCGGCCGCAGTGATTGCGTTGCGTGTATTGATGATCGCTGAACGTAGCGCAGCGGGCGTCACCGGCGCTGCAGTACCCGAGGTATCGAGCGAGGGCAACAGGAGTGCCTGCGCTTCACCGATCTGATCCAGGGATGCCTGCTGGTGATCCGGCAGGAAGGTAGCGAGGGATATCACGCTCGACACTTCGGGCAGTTTCGACAACCGGTCGTCCAGGCGACGCGCGTCGGCGAGACTCGGTACCAATACATTAATATTGAATGGATTGATGGCCGGGTTGTCGGCCAGGCTGAGCAATGTGCGCATTGGCTCCGAATCGGGATTTTGCGTATGCAGTGGGTTGGCATCGAACGGCATGCGAACGGCAGCAATCGCACCGGCCACGGCCAGCAGGCTGAACAAGCCAAGCACGGCGCGGTGACGTCGCTGTAGCCACAGGTCGCACATGGCACCGAACGGAAGTGCGAGATCCATGATCTGGTAACGGGGCTTGAACAACCAGAGCAGTGCGGGTAACAGCGTCACCGTGCAGACCAGGGCGATACCCATGCCGACACCGGCAATAATGCCCAGTTGCGCAACACCCAAGAATGCAGTCGGTGCAAATGCCAGGAAACCGCATGCCGTCGCAGCGGCAGCCACCGCGATCTGGCCACCAGAAACCCGCGCCGTTTGCCGCAGCGCAAGTGCGAGGTCGGGCTGCAGCAACCTCTCATCGCGCAGACGCGTCGTAAACTGGATCGCGAAATCCACCGCAAGGCCGACGAACAATACCGCGAACGCCACGGAGATCACGTTCAGGGTGCCCACGGCTATGGCTGCGAATCCCAGTGTCAAGGCAAAGCCACCGAGCAGTGTCAGCAGGATCGGGACGATCAGGCGCCACGAACGCACCGCCAAATACAGCCACAACGCGATCAACGCAAGGCTTGCCAGGGTGCTGATCACGATCCCGTGCGTGAGTGCGCCGAATTGCACATCCGACAATGCCACCGAACCGGTGTAATCAATGCGTACACGCCCAGCGCGCACGTCAGGCAAACTGTCACTGATCCGCATGAGGGCCTGCGTGGCGGCAAGGCCTGGTTGCAGTGTATTCGCCTCGAGTACAGGATGGATCAGCACCAGTTGTACCGGATGCCTTGCTGCGCTGATGCCCGGACCCAGCAAGTTTTGCCATGATAAAGGTGCCGGGTGACCGTCAGCGGCTTCCGCCAGTACTTGTTGCAGCTGATCAAGTGCGCTCTTGTATGGCCTGAGGTTCGCATGCTGGATGCGCACGCCCTCGGCCATCAGCGACAAGCCTCGCAGCAGGCCGATCGCCGAGGGATCGCGGGCCAGCGAACCGAGTAGTGGCTGTGCGGCTATCAACGAGTTCAGCAGCTTGGACAGATCATCCGGCGGCAGTAACAACAAGCCCTCGTGTCGAAAGAACGGATTGGCATCCGGACGTTCCGCATCGTGAAAGTGGCGCCGATCGGCACGAACCGCCCGAACCAGCTGCGCCGCAGTCTGTTCGGTTTCCTCGGGTGTGGCGCCACGCACCACAGCCACCAGCAGGTTGTTGAACTGCGGAAATTCGTGATCGAACGTCCGCTCGTGCTGCCGCCACGGCAGGCGTGCATCGAACATGTGATCGGTATTGGTGTCCACGCGGAGCTGGCCATGGGCCAGCCACACGCCCATCGAGGCAAGCAGTGCGAAGAACAGCGTGACGACGACGGCATGGCGCCGGCTGAAGTCAACGATATGGGTGAGCCATGCTCTCATCGCCCGGAATGCCGCCGATCCATCGCTGTACTAGTCGTATCGGGCATCGTCGGCATGCTCGGGCGCAGTCTGTTTGGCGCCCCTGACAGCCGGCATCTGCACTCCCAACCATGATGCAAGTCATTATCCTGATGAGTGTGCCAATGCTCTCGCCGATCGACATGCCGGTTCTGTTGGACGCTACGAGGGCCGCGCCCAGGTTGGTCGTCGGCTTCAATCCAGGCACGGATCTCGCGCATGTTGCCATCGCGTTGCAGGGCAATGGCGGCGCCCGGTGGGTGGGCCTGCGCGCGAAAACAGGGTTGGCGCCGCAGACGGCGGCGCATGTGCGCCACCCAGGCGCCCGACAACATCCAGACTCGCGTCTTCGCCGCAGTTGCCATGCGACCGCGGTGACTGGGGAACCAGTTGCTGGGTTTTGCTCTATGTCGTCCGCTTGGCGCGGTCACGCAACCGGCGTCCGTCAACACGAGTTCGGTGCCTTTCATGCCGTCATTCATTGCGCCATGCCATGCCAATGGGTGTCGTCAGGCGCGCAACGGACTCGACCGGCAAGTTGCAAGCCCTCCTGCGTGCTCGCTGCGAATACGCTGCCACTCGATCTTGAGCCATGGCGTGAAGATTTCCGGGTGCACCGCGATTTCCGCGTCGAGCGCGGCCGGGGAGAGGCAACGCAATGCCGAAATCTCGTTGACATTCACGGTAGGTGATGTGTCACTGCACCCGGCATAGACCGAGCACAGCTCGCGCTCGGCGCCATCTGCGTCGAATTGCGCGTGGTACTCGAACTTGAACAGATATTGTAGTCGACACTGCATGCCCAGTTCCTCGCCCAATCGCCGGTGGATCGCCTCATCCATGGTTTCGCCACGGCGCGGATGACTGCAGCAGGTATTCGACCAGTATCCCGGCCAGAGTCGCTTGCCCGATGCCCGTTGCTGCAACAGCAATTCTCCCTGCGAGTTGAACACGAACAGCGAAAAAGCCCTATGCAGCACACCCGGTCCCAGGTGCGCGGACGTCTTGTCGAGAAAGCCGATCTCGCGGTCATCCTTGTCGACCAGAATCAGGGGCTCGTCATCGAAAGACACCACTTCCTTCGAACTCGGTCGCACCTTGTGACCCGGCAACCCTGAATTACCCAATCTCGACCTCCATCGCCTGATAGCCGGCATCGCGCATCGCGGCAACCACTTTGTCCCGGTTTCCCGGACACAAGGCAATGATCGAGCCACCACCACCACCACCCGTGAGCTTGGCGCCGAGCGCGCCATGTTCACGTGCGATTTGCACCAGTTCCTCCACTTCCCAGCTCGACACCCGCAAGGCATTGAGCAGGCCATGGCAAATGTTCATCAGGTCGCCCAAACGCTCCAAGTCCTGCACTTGCATGGCCTCCACGGCTTGCAGGACGAGCTCGTCGATCTGATGGAAAATGCCTTCGTACAGGGTCGAGTTGCGTTGCCAAGCATTGCGCACTTTGCCGACCGTCACCGCGGTAAGACTTTCCTTGCGGCTGATGCCAATCACGATTGGAATGGGCTTCGGCACCGCCAATTCTCGCATGATCGGCGCTTCGTTCGGCTGCCAACCGCGTTTGTAGAGCACGAGCTTGCCATAGGTCGCCACGGTGTTATCGATGCCCGAAGGCGAGCCATGTGCCACTTCTTCACAGCGGTAAGCCAACGCGTTGACCTCATCGTCGCGAAGGCCGAGCCGGTAGTGCTGATCCAGCGCGCGGATCACCGCCACCGCCATCGCCGCCGAGCCGCCAAGGCCCATCGCCCTTGGCACGCCGGGAAAGACCTCGATGTGCACTGAGCGTTCGGTCAGATCCAGCGCGTCGAATATGATGCCGAGCGAACGCTGCAGCGAGTCGCGATGCGCGGGATCACGCTGCAGCCGATACTCCACACCCCAGCGCGGTATGAGCATATCGACGCCACCAGACGTGGTGTCGTGCGCCGTAGCGCGTACTGCCAACGGCACCGGTGCGGCGATCGCGTGGCTGCCATATACGACCGCATGTTCGCCGAGCAAGATGATCTTGCCGTGACCGCAAGCGCGTTGATCGATCGCCGACTGATCGGATGTCGCTGCGCCGGCCGACACGCCACGCGCTTCTGCGCGCACCTGTTCGACGATCTCGCGTGCCTTCCAAATCTTGATTTCGCCAGTTTCCACCAGCCGTTCGACCACGGTGTCGAAAATTTCCGCGGTAGCGCCCGCGGTACTGGCGACGCTGCGCGCATGCAATGTCATGTGACCATGCTGGATGCCTTCGGTGACCAATGCGCGCAGTGCAGAAAAATTCTGCGCGAGCCCGACCGCACCCATCACCTCAGCCAATTCGCACGCCGACTTCACGCCGAGCAGGCGCAGATTCAGCGCCACAGTGGCGTTGGACTGCAACGACCCGCCGACGATACCAACCTTCATCGGCATGTCCAACTCACCCACCAGTTCGCCCTGTTCACCCTTGTACCAACGCGTCAACGCGGTATAGCGACCGCCGCGTGCCGCATAGGCATGTGCAGCCGCCTCGATGGCGCGCCAATCGTTGCCACTTGCCAGCGCAACCGCGTCGACACCATTCATGATGCCCTTGTTGTGCGTAACGGCGCGGTAGGGATCGATGCAGGCGAATTCGTTGGCGAGCACAATCCCGTCGCGGACCTCCTCGCCATCATGACCCTTCCCGGCGAGTCCTTCGGCCGGAATGACGCAGCGCGCGCGCACCATTGCCCGGTCGGTGAGATTGGACAGGATGCGAAGAAATACACGACCACCGGTCATGGACTCCACCAGCGATGCAATCCCCTCGCACATGGTGTTGACGAGGTTGGCACCCATCGCATCGCGCGTATCGACCAGCAAATGCACCACGAGCATGTCCCCGCCTTCGGCACGCGCGTGCAGGTGCACTTCCATGTCTTGTGCGCCACCGCCACGTGCCACCATCTGCGGATGCAGGCTGTTGGCAAGGTTGAGCAACTCGTCCTTGCGCTGTAGCAGCACTGCTTTGGCCCGGGCCGGATGCGGCGCGCCGATCACCTGGACTTGGCCGATCAGTACTGGCGCGGTGCTTTCAACATGGAAACCGCTCGCACCACGCACCACTTTGGCCGCGGAGGACAGCGCGGCCACGATCGAAGGCTCTTCGACCACCAGCGGCACGATGTAGTCACGTCCGTTGACCAGGAAGTTCAGGCCGAGTCCGATTGGCAAGCCCATCACGCCGACGACGTTCTCAATCATCTTGTCGGCTTTGTGGACCTTCAGCGTGTGTTCGCCGGAAATGAGCATCTGGTAGTCCACGTCGGACAGCCAACCACGCTCGTGAATGATCCGTACCCGATCGGACACTGACAACTTGAAAAACGCCGGGAACCGCGACCGCTCCGCACTTGATCGCTCAATGCTCATGCCATGGTCACTCCGTGGAGGTATGCACGCCTAAACCGCATTACCCAAGCACCCGGATGCAGCGTGTCGACAGCTGCGCTTGGGCGTCCTCGAATCTGCGCTGAAAAAATTGTTGCTCGGATTCTTGCCCTGCCAGCAATCTCAAGTCAAATCGATGGCGCAAGTGAACCCCTGCGGATCAAGCGCGAGTGGCTTGCTCTGCAAGCCTTGGTCGAGGATGCGTCGCTCGATTCGGGCCAGGCGGTCTGCATCCTCGGCTACGACCACCCCGAAATCGCCGCCAGCCCCGCATGGCTTGTAGCTGGCTCCGGCACTCGCGACGATGTCCGCGAGGCGCTTATGCGCAGGGGAGAAGATTTCCAGGCCAGTTGCGGCGCCGAAGTTTCGCAATGCCGTCGCATACCGGGCAACCATCTGCACATAATCCGCACCGCGGCCCTGCTGCAAGGCAACTGTCGCCACTTCAGCCAGCGCGCCGAGGTCGCGCATGTGCGCTGCATATTCGGCTTGGTGGTCGAGGCGCCATTGCGCCAGCCGGCGCAAGAAGTCCACGGTCGATACGGCCTGCCCGGACCAGACGAACAAGCAGTGCACACCGACCACAGGCCAATCCAGGGGTGTGACATGCGGCCGGGCGTTCTGCCCGGAACAGCGATAGGCGATCAAGCCGCCGGTCAGGCTGGCTGCCACATCAATGCCACTGCCGCGCCCGTCTTGCCAGTTGCCGTGCATGCGAAGCAATCTGCGCAACCACGATGGCTGATCGGCAACCGCGTCGCCATGACCGGCAAACACCGCCAGCGCCGAAGCCAGTGCTACCGCCAATGCCGCACTGGAGCCAAGCCCCAGCTTGGCACGGTTTGCGCCAACTGCTTCGAAAAACCCCGCGGTATCCAGATCCAGACAAAAACCCGCGTTGGTCGGTGGCGCCAAGCCCTCCTCCAACAAACCCTGCCATACATGATCAACCAGCCGCAATTTGCCGGCGTCAGCTTCGGCGCATAGCCAGTGCAGCCGGCCATCAGCAGCAATGGACATCCGCGCATCAAGCATCCCAAGATCAGGCGCGTTTGCTACGCAAAGGCCATCGTTGCGCGCCGCGACACGCACCTTGGCACGGCGGTTCACCGCCAGCACCAGCGCGTGGGCTCCTTCCAGTACCGCGTACTCCCCCAGCAACACGAGCTTGCCGGGTGCGCTGGCGATCAACTCCATTACGCCTCCAACGCGCCGATGGCAATGACGCATGCACCTGCGCCAAGGCCCGAATCGAGTACATGAAGTACCCCGGGGATCTCGCGCAGGGCCGCTTTCACCTGCCCTATCGCCGATGGCGCGCAAACCGCTTTCAACTGCGGCCCCGCATCGATCGTGAAGAACACTGGCACGCCCTGTCGGCGCAACGTGCGCACGCAGTGCATGCATTCCACCGTGGCGCCATTCCAATAGAGCAATCCCGGCTGCGCCGCCAAGGCCAGCGCATGCATCTTCAGACAGCTATGTTCGGAAACCAGCGCGAGCGCATCAAAATCGCGCGCCAGGATGGCATTGCGCGCCGTCGTCAGATCAGCCGGCTGGGTGGCAACCCAGGAGGCTTGAAACGGAGAGCTCTGCGCGGTGTGGCGCATACCCTCACTTGAGCCGATTTGCTTAGCAGCGATGGAGGTGACTGCCACCGCCACACGCAGAGGCCATGCGTCCGCCGGCAGCAGCGGAAGAGCGACTGAATCGGATCCATCGGTCAGCCGACCGCGCGCCCATTCAACATAACCGCCGAATATCGAGCGCGCCGCCGATCCGGAGCAACGGCGCGCCAACATCGACAGCTCGGTCTCATCCAGGCCAAGATCCAAGGCTTGGGCGCCGGCACGTACCAGCGCTGCGAATCCGGAAGCCGAGGAAGCCAGACCGGCAGCAGTAGGAAAATTATTGCGGCTATCGACCTCCGCACCCCAGTCGACGGCAGCACGCTGCCGCAGCAAATCAAGGCAGGCAACGACCCGCTTCGTCTCGGCCGCATCGCTGCGACCATTGAGGCTGACCCGATCATGCGCCTGTCCCGGCACGAAGCGCACTTCGGTGCGTGTCCACAAGCTGTCCAGCGTGATGGATATGGAGCCTGTGGTCGGCAAATTCAGCACGACGTCGCGCTTTCCCCAGTACTTGACCAGAGCTATGTTGGGCTGGGCTTGTGCTGCGGCATGGAATTTGCCAAGCGCTGCGGTGGTACGAGGCTCGGGATTCATGGACTTCGCTGGGTAAAGGGTTGTCGGCATGGCGACGCTTATCCGTCAGCTCACCCTCCCGCAAAGTGCATTACCACATAGGGGAGGCCACCATGCATCGCGGTTGTCATCGCGACGCGGCTCCACAACGTGGTGCCGCCAAACAGACTGAAACCGATGTAGCCCCGCAGCTTCAGTTGGTCGGGATTGATCAGCCGTATCCGGCAGTGGTAGGTGTTGCCGTTGTCGGCATCATAAATGTAACCACCTGCCCAGCGCCTGTCGCTGGCGTCATAGCGCAACCCCCACAACAGCCGCAATTCGTTTGTCGGCTGAGAGCTCCGTGTCGCGCCCGAAGTGCTCCGAGCCGTGACGACCTTGCCATCGCGGACGTGCCCGTTCTCTATGCGGCCGTGCGATTGCCACACAATGCGGCCTTCGAATTCGTCACCGACGCGATAAATGTGAATTACGGCATCGCGGTTCGCTACCAGCCAGTCACCCTGGATGCTGGAAGCAGCGCCGTCACCGGCGATGCTGGGATCCGCCGCCGCGATCCTCCCCACGCCGATCAGCCACAGACCGCATGCCAGGCCATACAACCAGAGTCGACCGTATTCCAAGCAAGTCCGCCCGCGGAGGGGCGCCGCGCGATGGTCCGGCCACGCTGCAGCCATGACGCCATCCCCATGCTCGATTTGTGCGTTGGCCCGATTCATATCCTGATCAGTTTGCAAAACCGGGCATCCTGCCGCGGTTTGCAAGCAAACGGGCGCGGCAAAGCCGCACTACCTTTGTCGCGACCAGCACTTGCGTGCTCGTCGCGGCGGCACATCCATGTGCCGGAGCGGTTTTGCAAACCGCTCATCCTGACTTTACAGCAGGCCGTCGAGCAACTCCTCGAACGCGCCGCGGTCACAGATGGCACTGATCGTGAGGCATGGAATCGATGCGTGGTCCAGACGTGAAGCCGCCGCCTACGCCCTGATCCGGCATCCCGCGCCGGCGTGAACCCTGACGGGGGACGTGCATCCGCTGCCGGCAAGAACAGGTTTTTCAAACCCGCGACGCATCGCAACAGCCTCCGAGTCGACAGGAACAAGCGATGGAGCACGTAAGGGACTCCGCGACAGCCTGTCAGGCCGAAATTCGACTGTAGTATTGGCCTCATGTCAACAGACTGGACCGTTATCGTCGGTATCCATTGGTTCGGCATCGGATTGACTGCCGCCGCCGCCGGATATGCCTGCGCCGCTTTGTTCGCAGCACTGAAAAGTGCCCGCTCCATGGCTCCGCTTCCAGGCATTCGCGGTCTTGACCTTCTGCAACCGGTCAGCATCTTCAAACCTTTGCATGGCGCCGAGCCGCGCCTATATGAAAATCTGCGCGGCTTCTGCCTGCAGACACACGCGGATTACCAGCTGATCTTCGGCGTGCGTGAACCCGATGACCCGGCCATCGCCGTTGTACGGCGGTTGCAAATGGAATTTCCGCGGCTCGACATGACCCTGGTAATCGATGCCCGTGTATACGGTGCAAATTTGAAAGTAAGCAACCTCATGAACATGTTGCCGCACGCCAGGCACGACTGGCTGGTACTCGCCGACAGCGACATCAGCGTGCCTGCGGATTATCTTGCGCGCGTGTCCGCCCCTTTGGCCGATCCCGGCGTGGGCGTCGTCACATGCCTGTATCACGGCATCGCACGGCATGGGCTTTGGTCACATATCGGTCGCCTGTTCATCGACGACTGGTTCGCGCCATCGGTTCGGCTTGCGCACGCATTCGGATCGACGCGTTTCGCCTTCGGCTCGACCATCGCACTACGCCGCGACACGTTGTTGGCGATCGGTGGCTTCGAAACTCTGCGGGATGTGCTGGCGGACGATTTCTGGCTGGGTGAATTGACCAGGAAAAAGCAACTGCGTACGGTCCTTTCGGACTTGGTCGTTGGCACGGAAGTGGGTGAAACCCGGCTGTCCTCACTGTGGATGCACGAGCTGCGCTGGCTGCGCACGATCCGCGCGATCGCGCCGCTTGGATTTGCCATGAGCTTTGTCTGTTTCACGACGCCGATACTTGTACTGGGATTGTGCATCGCGCCCAACTTGCTGACCGCAGGCTTCGCCCTGTGCGGTGGCTGCGCAAGGGTATGGCTGCGTTTTTCGCAATGGCGAAGCCACCGTGGAGGCTCGCCATGGTACGAAATCGCGCTGATCCCGCTTCGTGACGGTCTGTCGCTGCTGGAATGGGCTGCTGCCCTGACCGGTTGGCGTGTAGGATGGCACGGCCAGGTGCTTCATGCCCGGGGTAACCGTCCAGCGCCGTGACCTGAACCACCTGGTTTTCGTGAACATCGGTTCGTGTTGCCGCAGGAGCTTCAGCCCCATGAAAACGCTTTTTTTGCAGGCCCCTTCGTTCGATGGCTTTGATGGTGGCGCCGGCTCGCGCTATCAAGCCAAGCGCGAGATCAAGAGTTTCTGGTACCCGACCTGGCTGGCGCAGCCCGCGGCATTGGTGCCGGATTCCCGCCTACTGGATGCGCCAGCGGACGAGCTTTCGGTGGAACAGACCTTGCGTATCGCCGAGGGCTACGAGCTCGTCGTCATCCATACCAGCACGCCCTCCTTTCCTACCGATGCGAAATTCGCGGAGCTGCTCAAGGCTCGCAACACGACCATCCTCATCGGCATGGTCGGAGCGAAGGTCGCGGTTGACCCGGCTAAATCGCTGCTCGCCTCGGCGGCGATCGATTTTGTCGCCCGCGAAGAATTCGACTACACGTGCAAGGAAGTTGCCGACGGTCATCCGTTCAAGGACATCAACGGACTCAGCTACAAGCTCGCCGACGGTAGTGTGCAGCACAACCCGCCACGGTCCATGATCGAAAACATGGACGATCTGCCGTTCGTGGCGCCGATTTACAAACGCGACCTGACCATCGAAAAATATTTCATCGGCTATCTCAAGCACCCGTACGTGTCGATTTATACCGGCCGCGGCTGCCGCTCAAAGTGCACTTTCTGTCTGTGGCCGCAGACCGTCGGCGGCCATCGCTATCGCGTGCGCTCAGCGGAAAATGTGCTGGCCGAGGTGAAATGGATCAAGGAGAACATGCCCGAGGTCAAGGAGATCATGTTCGACGACGACACCTTCACTGACTTCAAGCCGCGCGTCGAGGAGATCGCCCGCGGATTGGGCAAGCTCGGCGTTACCTGGTCCTGCAACGCAAAGGCCAACGTGCCTCACGAGACGTTGAAGGTCATGAAGGAAAATGGCCTGCGATTGCTGCTGGTAGGTTATGAGTCGGGCGACGACCAGATCCTGCACAACATCAAGAAAGGGCTGCGCACCGATATCGCGCGACGCTTCACCGAGGATTGCCGCAAGCTAGGCATCATCATCCACGGCACCTTCATCCTGGGGTTGCCCGGCGAGACCCGGGAAACGATCGAAAAGACCATCCGTTTCGCCAAGGAAATCAATCCGCACACGATCCAGGTGTCGCTGGCTGCGCCCTATCCGGGTACCTCGCTGTACAAGCAGGCCGTCGAAAATGGCTGGCTGGTGGAAAACGAGGCGGTCCATCTGGTCAACGACAAGGGCATCCAGCTCGCCTCAATCAGTTACCCGCACCTTTCCAAGGAGGACATCTACCACGGTGTCGAGAGGTTCTACAGGAGCTTCTATTTCCGCCCATCGAAGATCTGGGAGATCGTCAAGGAAATGATGGTGAGTTGGGAGATGATGAAGCGACGCCTGCGCGAGGGTCTGGAGTTCTTCCGCTTCCTCCACGCGCATGAGAGCTGAAAGGGGCGGTTCGCGCATGCCTGCCCCGGCTGGATCTGCCGGATGGATGGGCGAGAATGCTACGGCTGATGACCGCCATCGCCTGCCGGATTCTGGAATGATGGTCGTGCACGGTGAAGGCGAGCAATCGTTGCTGGCGCGCGCGGTCGGCGGGTGACCCAGGGCAAGCCGTCGGTCGCGTTGTGCGCTGCCGCCATCGCGCTGGCCTCGGTGAGCCCCGTAGCTGGCGCAATGGCCTTATCTGGTGACGGCGCTGATGTGGCTGGTGCCCCGAATCGGCGCATCGAACGTGGCTGCGCGACGATGGTTGAAACCGCGCTGGAACCGTTGCACGCGCACACAGTCACATAGCAGTCCACCCGGAGCATGCCCATGTCGGCGCAGCGCTATCCGTATTACCTGGCCAATGTCGCGCAGGCGCCCAACGCCGATCTCGAGGTCATCGACAAGTATCGCGGCACGCTTGCCGCGCGCGTGGCGCTGCCAGATGCGGCCACCATCGAGCGGGCCATTGCCGCTGCCGTGGCCGCCGAAACGCCGCTGCGCGCGCTGCCGCCGTATGCGCGCCAGCAAATACTGGAGCACTGCGTGGCGCGTTTTCGCGAACGTCAGGAAGAACTGGCGCTGACGCTATGCGTCGAGGCCGGAAAACCCATTCGCGACGCGCGCGGCGAGGTCACGCGCCTGATCGACACCTTCAAGGTCGCCGCCGAGGAAGCCGTGCGCATCGACGGCGAGGTGCTGAATCTGGAGATTTCGGCGCGCGCGCGCGGCTATCGCGGTTGCACCCGCCGCGTGCCGGTGGGCGCATGCAGCTTTATCACGCCATTCAATTTCCCGCTCAATCTGGTCGCGCACAAGCTGGCGCCGGCGATCGCCGCGGGTTGCCCGTTCGTGCTCAAGCCCTCGGAGAAAACGCCGCTCGGCGCGCTGATCATCGGCGAGGTGCTGGCCGAGACTGATCTGCCCGCGGGTGCGTTCTCGATCCTGCCGCTGCCCGGTGATCGCGCCGTCGCGCTGGTCGAGGACGCGCGCTTCAAGCTGCTGTCCTTCACCGGCGGCCAGATCGGCTGGGACCTGAAAGCCCGCGCCGGGCGCAAGAAGGTGCTGCTGGAGCTGGGCGGCAATGCCGCCTGCATCGTCGATGGCGATCAGCGCGCGCGCATGGACACCGTGGTCGCGCGCATGATCTTCGGCGCGTTTTACCAGTCCGGACAAAGCTGCATCAGCGTGCAGCGTATCCTCGTGCAGCGCGAGATGTACGCCGAGTTCCGGCAACGCTTCGTGACCGCGGCCGCGGCGCTGCGCATGGGCGATCCGCGCGATGAAGCGGTGACACTGGGTCCAGTCATCGATGCCGTCGCCGCGGCGCGTTTGCGCGAGTGGCTCGACGAAGCCATCGGCAGCGGTGCGCGCCTGCTGTGCGGCGGCGCGGGCGCGGGCGCGGGCGTGCTGCTGCCCGCCAGCGTGCTGGAAAACCTGCCGCATGCAGCCAAGCTGTGGCGCGAGGAAGCCTTCGGCCCGATCGCCGCGCTGGAGCCTTTCGATGATTTCGACGCCGCCTTGCGCACGGTCAATGATTCCGAGTACGGCCTGCAGGCCGGCGTGTTCACCGACTCGATGGCGCATGCTCTGCGTGCGTGGGATGTGCTCGATGTCGGCGGCGTCATCGTCGGCGACGTGCCCAGCTTCCGCGTCGACAACATGCCTTATGGTGGCGTCAAACGCTCGGGCCTGGGCCGCGAGGGCATCCGCGCCAGCATTCTGGAGATGACCGAGCCACGCTTGCTGGTGATTCGCGAGCCAGCGGATGCAACCCACTGACGCCGCGCGCGCACCCAGGATCTGGTCGCTTGTGAACGTCATGTCAGCGCCGGCTCGTGGGTCGTACCCTCACCCTTCTCCCGGCGGGTGAGGAGCCCACCTCTGCCATCAACGACACCATGCCTGAAACCTTGATCGCCGCTGCGCAGCACGCACAAAGCGTGCGTGGCAGCCGCTTTCTGGCTGACGCGGCGCCGGTGGCCGATGCCGCCGCCGCCATGCGCTGGCTGGCAGCGCAACGCCACACCGACGCTACGCACAACTGCTGGGCGTGGCGCTGCGGCGCCGAGTACCGCAGCAGCGACGACGGCGAGCCCGGCGGCAGCGCCGGGCGGCCGATTCTGCAGGCCATCGACGCGCAAGGCCTGGACTGCGTGGTGGTGCGTGTGGCGCGCTGGTTCGGCGGCACCAAGTTGGGCGTGGGCGGGCTGCTGCGCGCCTACGGTGGCTGCGCGGCGGAATGTCTGCGCACGGCGCCGCGGCGTGTGCTCATGGCCATGACCACGGCACGCATCACAGCCGACCCTGCGACTCTGGCGCGATTGCGCGGGCGCTTGCCGGTGTTCGCCGCGCGCATCGATGGCGATACCTCGATGAACACCGTGCTGCACCTGCAATTGCCGCTCGAACAAGTTCCGGCGCTACGCGAATGGCTGGCCGGGCACACGCGGGGCCAGGGCCACTGCACGTTGGCCGGCGCCGCGGACGCACGCTGACGCGAAAGCAACGGTGCAACCTCTACACTGGCGTTTTCTCCGAGCAGCAGTTCCATGACCGAAGCCCCACGCCCACGCGGCCGCAATCTGCGCGCCCTCACCCGCCTGTGGCCGTACGTGCGCCCGCACCGCGCACTGGCGCTGGGCTGGGTGGTGTTTCTGGCGCTGTCCTCCAGCTCCACGCTGGCGCTGCCCTATGGCGTGCGGCTGATGATCGACCACGGCTTTAGTCACAACAACGCGACCGCGCTCAACCGCAGTTTTCTGCTGTTGTTCATGATCGCGCTGGTATTGGCGCTGGCCACTGCCGGGCGCTATTTCTGCATTTCGCTACTGGGCGAGCGCGCCGTCACCGCGTTGCGCGAGCACCTGTACGCGCACCTGATCGGCCAGGACGTGAGCTTTTTCGAGCGTCTGCGCGTGGGCGAGGTGAACTCGCGTCTGGGCACCGATACGCAAGTGGTGCAGGACATGCTCGGCTCGGGCGTGTCGGTGGCGCTGCGCAGCATGGTCACGCTGCTCGGCGCATCGGCGCTGATGGTGTGGACGCAGCCGCATCTGGCCGGCATGACCGCGCTGGTGATCCCCGGCGTGATCCTGCCGATCCTGCTGTTCGGGCGCCGCGTGCAAAAGCTCTCGCGCAGCAATCAGGACCGCATCGCCGATACCGCCGCGATCGCCAACGAAACCTTGAATGCCGCCAGCACGGTCAAGGCTTACGCGCGCGAGAGCATCGAAATCGGACGCTACCATGCCGCGCTCATGCAAGCGCTGCGCAGCGCGCAGCAGCGCATTGGCACGCGCGCCGGACTCACCGCCACGGTGATCGTGCTGGTGTTCGGCGCGGTTACGCTGGTGCTGTGGTCCGGCGCGCGCGAAGTCGTCGCCGGCCAGCTCAGCGCCGGCGTGCTCGGCCAGTTCGTGCTGTATGCGGTGTTCGCCGCCGGCGCCATCGGCGCGCTGGCCGAAACCTGGGGCGAGGTGCAGCGCGCCGCCGGCGCGATGGAGCGTATCGACGAACTGCTGGCCGAGCAGCCCAGGCTGATCGCGCCGGCGCAGCCGCACGCCTTGCCGCAACCGCTGCGCGGAGAGATCGCCTTCGAAGCGGTCGAGTTTCACTATCCCACGCGCCCGGATGCGCCGGCGCTGAAGCAATTCAACCTGCGCGTGCGTCCCGGCGAGACGGTGGCGCTGGTCGGCCCTTCCGGGGCCGGCAAGACCACGGTGCTGCAATTGTTGTTGCGCTTTTATGATCCGCGGCAAGGGCGCATCACCCTTGACGGGATCGACTTGCGCGAGTTCGATCCCGGCGCGCTGCGTCAGGCCATCGCGCTGGTGCCGCAGGAGCCGGTGCTGTTCCACGCCAGCGCCGCCGACAACATTCGCTTCGGCCGCGCCGATGCCAACGATGCCGCGGTGATCGGCGCCGCGCAAGCCGCCGAGGCTGACGTCTTCATCCGCGAGCTGCCGCAGGGCTATGCCATGCCGCTGGGCGAGCGCGGCGTGCGCCTGTCCGGTGGCCAGAAGCAACGCATCGCCATCGCCCGCGCGCTGCTCAAGAACGCGCCGGTGCTGCTATTGGACGAGGCCACCGCCAGCCTCGATGCGCAGTCCGAGGCCGCCATCCAGAAAGCTCTCGCGCGCCTGCACCACGGCCAGACCACGCTGGTGATCGCGCACCGCCTCGCCACCGTGCAGCGCGCCGATCGCATCGTGGTCATGGATGCCGGCCAGATCGTCGCCGAAGGCACGCACGAACAACTGCTGACGCAAGGCGGGCTGTACGCCGACCTCGCGCGTCTGCAACTGCTCGCCTGATCCAGCGCGCCGGTGGTTGCTGCACGATTGGCGGGGTGGGCTTACAGCGCGAACTGTTCGTCCAGAATGCGCTCGGCCAGCTTGTGCTCGGGATCGAACAGCAGGGTCACGGCGTGTTCGGACTGCGAGCGCACCACGACGCTGCGGATGTCGCGCACTTCGTGGAAATCGGCGGTGGCGCTGACCGGGCGCAGCTCGGGCTCGCGCACTTCGATGCGCACCTGGGTATCCACCGGCAACAGCGCGCCGCGCCAGCGCCGCGGACGGAATGGACTGATCGGCGTCAACGCCAGCACATTGGCGTCCAGCGGCAGGATGGGACCGTGCGCGGAGAGGTTGTAGGCGGTCGAGCCGGCCGGTGTCGCCACCAGCGCGCCGTCACAGATCAGCTCGTCGAGCTTGACGCGATCGTTGAGGGCTATCTGCAAATGCGCGGCCTGATTGGTCTGGCGCAGCAGCGAAACCTCGTTGAAGGCCAGCGCTTCCTCGCTGCCATCGTCGCGCGTTTGCACGCGCATGTGCAGCGGCGCCAGCGGGGTGGCGTGCGCGCGCGCCAGACGCGCGGGTAGATCCTCGGCACGATAATGGTTCATCAGAAATCCGACCTTGCCCAGCTTCATGCCGAACACTGGCACACGCAGGTCGAGCATGGCGTGCAGCGTGCGCAGCATGAAGCCATCGCCGCCCAACGCCACCAGCACGCTGGCGTGTTGCGGCGCCACCTCGCCGTAACGTGCGATAAGCTCGGCGCGCGCGCGCTGCGCCTCAGCCGATAGGTTGGCCAGAAAAGCGATGTGCGTGCTCACGCGCGCATTGCCATCGCCATCGGTTTGCGCCGCGCGTGGTTCACGCGACGCCGGCCTGCGCCAGTTGCGCCAGGCGCCGCACCGCGACCGATGCGATCGGGTAATCCAGCGGCAGTGCACGGATCTCGCCGAGCATGGTCAGCGTGTAGCGCAGACCGGCATCGTCGCGGCCCAGCCACGCCTCGACGCCAAGCCCGCTGCCCAGCACCTGCACCGCGAGCTGGCGGTGCTGGTGCGCCAGTTCGTCGCGCAGCGCGCCGCGCGCCTGCGCGTGCCAGCGGCTTTCCACGGGCAGTTCCTCGATGCGTGTGCGCATCCAGTCCAGCTCCAGCGCCGCGCCCAGCTCGAAGAACGTATGCGCCACGCGGGCGATGGCCTGGCCGCTGTCGTGCGCCACTTCCACCACGTCCAGCGCCAGACCCAGCGTCGGCAGCGCCGCCAACTGCTCGGCCAGCGGTCGCGGCAGACCCGCCTGCAGCCAGCGCCGCACCAGTTCGTCGTGCGCCTTGCGGCCCGGCTCGGGCAGGCTTTGTGGGATGGCGGTGCGCACCTCGGCGAAGCCGGCGGCATAGCGCTCGACCTGCGCGGCGATGTCCAGCGCCGCGCCCGGCCGGTTGAGCAGCCAGCGCGTGAGGCTGCGCACCAGTTCCCACACCGCGAGCACTGCATCGATCTGCACCGCGTCGGTGACGCTGCCGTCCAGCGCCTCGATCTCGGCCCACAGCTCGCGCGCCAGCAACACCTCGCGGGCGATGGTGAAGGCCTTGGCGATCGCTGCGGCACCCTGCCCGGTGTCTTCCTGCATGCGCAGCATGAAGCTGGCGCCCATGCGATTGACCAGGGTATTGGTGACCGCGGTGGCGATGATTTCGCGCTTCAGGCGGTGGCGTTGCATGTGCGCCGCGTACGGGCCGTGCAGCGGCTCGGGGAAATAGCGCTGCAGCTCGCGCGACAGATACGCATCCTCGGGTACATCCGAGTCCAGCAACTGCTGGTAGATCTTGATCTTGTCGTAGGACAGCAGGATCGCCAGCTCCGGCCGCGTGAGGCCCAGGCCGCGCGTCCTGCGTTCAGCGAGTTCGGTGTCGCTGGGCAGGAACTCGATGGCGCGGTCCAGCGTGCCCTCGGCTTCCAGCGTGCGGATCAGGTGCCCGAACGAGCCCAGGCGCTTCACCGCCATGTGCTCCATCAGGCTGATGGCCTGGTTCTGACGGTAGTTGTCCCACAACACCAGACGCGCGATCTCGTCGGTCATGCCGGGCAGCAGGCGATTGCGCGCGGCCTCGTCCAGTTCGCCGCGTTGCACGGCATCGTTGAGCAGGATCTTGATATTGACCTCGTGATCCGAGGTGTCCACGCCGGCCGAGTTGTCGATGAAATCGGTGTTCATCTGCACGCCGTGGAAAGCCGCCTCGATGCGCCCGCGCTGGGTCAGGCCGAGGTTGCCGCCCTCGCCGATGATCTTGCAACGCAGTTCATTGCCGTTGAGACGGATGGCGTTGTTGGCGCGGTCGCCGGCGTCGGCGTTGCTCTCGCTGCTGGCCTTCACGTAAGTACCGATGCCGCCGTTCCAGAGCAGGTCCACCGGCGCCTTGAGGATCGCGCGCAGCAGATCGGTCGGCGCCATGTGCTCGACCTCGTCGCCGATGCCCAGCGCGGCGCGCACTTCGGGCGAGATCGGTATCGACTTGGCGCTGCGCGGCCAGATGCCGCCGCCCTTGGAGATCGTGCTCTTGTCGTAGTCCTGCCAGCTCGAGCGCGGCAGCTTGCACATGCGCTCGTGCTCGACGAACGAACGCGCGGCGTCGGGGTTGGGATCGAGAAAAATATCGCGGTGATCGAACGCGGCCAGCAGGCGAATGTGCCGCGACTGCAACATGGCGTTGCCGAACACATCGCCGGACAAGTCGCCCACCCCGACGCAGGTGAAATCCTCGCGCTGGCAATCACGGCCCAGCGCGCGGAAGTGGCGCTTCACCGACTCCCAGCCGCCACGCGCGGTGATCGCCATGCGTTTGTGGTCATAGCCGTTGGAGCCGCCCGAGGCGAACGCGTCACCCAGCCAGTAGTCGTGCTCGATGGAGATGCTGTTGGCGATATCCGAGAAGGTCGCCGTGCCCTTGTCCGCGGCCACCACCAGATACGGATCATCGCCATCGTGGCGCACCACATCGGCTGGCGGCACGATCGCGCCCTCGATGATGTTGTCGGTGATGTCCAGCAGCGCGTTGACAAACAGGCGATAGCAGGCGATGCCCTCGGCCAGTTGCGCCTCGCGATCGCCGCCGACAGGCGGTCGCTTGACGAAGAAACCGCCCTTGGAACCCACCGGCACGATCACCGTGTTCTTGACCATCTGCGCCTTGACCAGGCCCAGCACCTCGGTGCGGAAATCCTCGCGCCGGTCGGACCAGCGCAGACCGCCGCGCGCCACCGGTCCGAAGCGCAGGTGGATGCCCTCGACGCGCGGGCTGTAGACGAAGATTTCGCGGAAGGGCCTGGGCTTGGGCAGCTCGGGCACGCGCGCGCAATCGAACTTGTAGTTGATGTACTCGCGCATCGCGCCACCCGGGCGCTGGAAATAGCCGGTGCGCAGCGTGGCGCGCACCACGCCCAGGAACAAACGCAGGATGCGGTCGTCATCGAGACTTTGCACATCGTCCAGCGCGGCTTTCAGCGCCTGCTCGATGCGCGCGACCTGCTCGGCGCGCGGCAGCGCCATGGCCTGCACCAGATCCTCGATCAGCGCGGGATTGCGCTGGCGCAGACCGGCATCGGCCAGCGCCTCAAGCTCGATCTTGAATTGCGCCTGCGCGGCGGCATCGTGCTGCTCGCGGCGCGGATCGAACCTGGCCAGGAACAGCTCGATCAGCAGCCCGGCGATCAGCGGATAGCGCCCGATCACCTCCTCCATGTATGGCTGCGAATACGGCAGCCCGACCTGCAGCAGGTACTTGCAGTAGCCGCGCAACACCGCGACCTGGCGCCATTCCAGGCGTGCCCCCAGCACCAGCCGGTTGAAGCCGTCGTTCTCGGCCTGCCCGCGCCAGGTCGCGGCGAAAGCTTCAGCGAAGGGGGCGGCGACGCTCGCGACCGGGAATGCCAGCCCGACCGGCTCGGCCAGATCGAAATCGTGGATGGTCACCGGCGTGCCGTGCATTTCCAGCTCAAGCAGGTGTTCGGCGCTGATGCGCACGCCGAGGTTTTCCAGCATCGGCAGCGCATCGGACAGCGGCACCGGCGCGCCGAAGTGGATGATCTTGAAGCGCAGCGCGCCGCTGCCGCCGACGCGATACAGTGTGATCGCGGCATCGTCGGCGTCGCGCAGACCGGCGAGATGCTGCACATCGTCGGCGGCCAGTTCGGCGCCGACGTCCTCGATGTAATCGGTGGGCAGCAGGCGACCAAAACGGTTGGCCAGGCGCAAGCCCTTTTCCTCGCCGTGGCGATGGATCAGCACCTCGCGCAGATCGTCGTGCCAGTTGCGCGACAGCGCGGCGACCGCTTGTTCCAGCGCGGCGACATCTATTTGCACGTGCGCGCCGGCGCGCGGACGCACCACGGCGTACAGGCGCGCCAGCGGCGATTCATCCACCAGCACCTGCGAGTCGATGCGATCGCCGCGAAGCGAATCGCGCAGCATGTGCTCAAGACGCTCGCGCACGCCTTCGCTGAAGCGCTCGCGCGGCAGGTAGATCAGGCACGAATAAAAACGCGCGTAACGATCGGCGCGCAGGAACAGGCGCGGGCGCGCGCGCTCGGCCAGGCCCAGCACACCCATCGCCGTGGCTGCCAGTTCCTCGGTGCTGGCCTGGAACAATTCGTCGCGCGGCATGGTTTCGAGAATGTGACGCAGCGCCTTGCCCAAATGCGCATCGCGGCGCAGACCGGAGCGTTCCAGAATCGCGCTGACGCGCTGACGCACCAGCGGAATCTCCTGCGGGCGCGCGGTGTAGGCCGAGGAAGTGAACAGGCCAAGAAAGCGCTGCTCCGCTACCGGCTTGCCCTTGGCATCGAAGCGCAGCACGCCGATGTAATCCATGTACCCGGCACGGTGCACGGTGGCGCGCGCATTGGTCTTGGTCAGGATCACCGTCTGTGGCGCTCCGGATTGCGGCAGGCCGCTGGCGACCAGGCTCTTCAGCGAGCGCGACGCATGCGAACGCTCGCGCTCACGCAGGATGCCCAAGCCCGAGTGCGCGATCGCGCGCAGGACTTCGTCGCCGCCCTCGGTGACCACTTCGTACTCGCGATACCCCAGTAGCGTGAAATTGTCGGCGGCCACCCAACGCAGGAATTCCTGCGCCTCGCCCACGCTGGCCGTGTCCATGCCCGGCTGCCGCGGCAACTGCGCGGCGATCCCCAGCATGCGCTCGCGCATCGCGCCCCAGTCGCTCACCGCGGCGCGCACATCGGCCAGCGCGGATTCGATCGCGGCCTGCAGGCGCATCACTTCGCTGGCATCGGCGAGGCGGTCGATCTCCAGATACATCAGCGATTCGGCCGCGCCACCCTCGCCCAATCCAAGCAGGTTGCCGCCGGCATCGCGACGAACGCTCAGCACCGGGTGCAGCAGGGTATGGGTGTCGAGGTTCTCGGCGCGCACCGCCATGCTCACCGAGTCGACCAGAAACGGCATGTCGTCGGTGAGAATGCTGATTGCGGTAAACAGGTTCTCCCCGCCCTGCCCATCGCTTTCGGGCTTGTGCACCAGCACGCGTGCCTGACCGGCGCGGCGCTCGCGCATGAAGCCCAGCAGGTGCGTGGCCAGCGCCGCCCAGTCATCGGCCGGCCGCGAAGACAGCTCGCTGTCGGCCACGCGCCCGAGCAGCGCCTGTGCGAACGGAGCCCCGATCTGCTTGTGCTGCACCGCCAGCTTGCCGGCGACTTCCTTGATCAGGGCCATATGCGTCATCGAGCGATCACTCTGGGCTAGCGCGTTCATGGGGGTTCCGTGGCAGAAATGGGATGGCACAACAGACCTGTGCCCAGCCCGAAAGTTTACCCCCGCGAGGTGACGCCCGGCAGTGACATGGTGGCGAGTCAGTCAGCAAAACCGTACCGTAAAACGATCTCGCCGCTGAAAACAAAGAAACCCATGACCAATGGTGGGCAAGATGGGGTTCTCCCGTACACGTCGGCTGTCAGCGTCAGCGCATCGACGGCCCCGCCGGGAGTGCCTGAGAGGCGGTCGCCAAGTCGAGCCCCCGCCAGCACCCGTGGCCGGCGGGGGCAGACAGCCGATCTGCCGCCCCCGTAGCCAGGCTGGGCGTGGTTTGTCGCCGGCTTACAACATGGGCGGAGCCGCCAACTGGCCGCCGTTGGCCCTGTCACCCGGCTGGGCGCGGTAATCGCCAGGCACGGTCTGGTCCTGACCGCCGGTCACGCCCAGCAGTCGCAACGCCACCGTCAACACCACGGCGATCGCTATATTGAGGATCAGCGAATACAGCGCGGCATAGCCGGGGATGGCGTAGCCGAACGCGTGCAGCGGATAGATCGAACTGGCGAACTTGAGACGCGCCGCGATCGCAGTGCCCGCGCACATCCCGGCCAGCCAGCCCAGCGCCAGCGCGTAGCGATGGAACCAGCGCGTGTACAGGCCGAACACCAGCGCCGGCAGGATCTGGATGATCCAGATGCCGCCGAGCAACTGGAACTGGATCGCGTAAGTCGCAGGCAGTATCAGCACGAACACCAGCGCGCCGAACTTGACGACCAGCGAGGCCAGCTTGGCCTGGCTAGCTTCCTGGGCATCGGTGCAGCGCGGGTTGATGTAGGCGCGGTAGATGCTGCGAGTCCACAGATTGGAGGCTGCGATCGACATGATCGCCGCCGGCACCAACGCGCCGATCACGATCGCGGCGAAGCCGACGCCGACGAACCAGCCCGGGAAGCTATGCATCAGCAGGGCTGGCACGGCGAAACTATTGGCGTACTGCTTGAAGAAGGGCGCATATTGCGGAACCTTGTCCACGCCCGCCGCCAGCGCCATGAAGCCGAGCAGCGCCAGCAGGCCCAGCACCAGGCTGTAGGCCGGCAAGAAGGCCATGTTGCGGGTCAGCGTACGCGGGTTCTTGGCTGACAGCACGCCGGTCAGCACATGTGGATAGACGAACAACGCCAGCGCCGAACCCAGCGCCAGGGTGGCGAACGCGCTGTACATCCCCAGACTCTGCCCGACCGGCGCGGCCAGCAGTACCTTGGCTGTCGGCACGGCGGCGAAGATCTTGCCGAATCCGCCCAGTTGCATCGGGATGATCACCACCGCGGCGATCACCGTGATGTAGACCAGGCTGTCCTTGATGATCGCGATCAGGGCTGGTGCGCGCAGACCGCTGGTGTAGGTGAAGGCGGCGAGTATCACGAAAGCGACGATCAGCGGCAGGTCGGCGGTCCAGCCACTCATCGGGAAACCGAGCGCCGAGATCACCACCTCCATGCCCACCAGTTGCAGGGCAATGTAGGGCATGGTCGCGAGGATGCCGGTGAGCGCCACCAGCAACGCCAGCAGCGGGCTGTCGTAGCGGCCGCGTACGAAGTCGGCACCGGTGACATAGTTGTGCTTGTGCGCCACGTACCACAGCCGTGGCAGCACCGCGAACACGATCGGGTAGGCGATGATCGTGTAGGGCACGGCGAAGAAGCCGATCGCGCCGGCGCCGAACACCAGCGCGGGCACGGCGATGAAGGTGTACGCGGTGTACAGATCACCGCCCATCAGGAACCATGTGACCACTGTGCCGAAACGGCGCCCGCCCAGACCCCATTCGTGCAGTTGGTTGAGGTCACCCTTGCGCCAATGCGCGGCGACGAAGCCGAGCACGGTGACAAGGACGAACAACACCAGAAAAACGATCAGTGTGCTCCATTGCATGACGGATTCCCCCTCAGGTCAGGTCACGCGTTTTGAAGTACACGACCGCCGAGCACACCGCGCTCAGCGGCACCCACATCAGCAGGTACCAGTACAGGAATGGGATGCCGATGAAAGTCGGATCCAGATGGTTGTACCAAGGCACCCAAAGGGTGGCGATGATCGGCACCAGCAACAACAACCGCCACCACAGGCGCGGGTGAATGCCGGAAGACGATTGACGGGTCGTCATGGCGGGGCTCCTCCATCAAGTTTGTGAATTGGACTGCTGGCCGCGCGAGGCGGGAGGTAAATGGTGCTGAAGCTAATCTGATTCCCGCTGGTTGAATCACGATCCAGGTCGGTATTCGTGTAGTAGAGCCAGCCATGCAGGAACTCGAGGCCGCAGCCGTTGGAACCGCCGTTGTAAAGTAGGTTCAGCGATGAATGCCTTCACGGCTTGAACCGGCGATCGTGCTCCGCCTGGGCGAAAAACGTGCTGGCCAGCTTCAGGATCTCGTTGGACTTGTGCAACTCGCGGTTCTCGAGCTCCAGCGCCTTGATGCGTTGCTGCTCGAATGTGCTCAGACCCTCGCGCAGGCCGCTGTCACGCTCGCCTTGCCGGATCCAGCGCCGCAGCGTCTCCAGCGTCGTACCAATCTTGCCAGCAATCGACACGGTCGCCGAGACGTGCCCTGATCCTTGGCCTCGTACATCATGCGCACGGCGCGCTTGACCACCCCAGGTGAAAACTTCGGGGATTTCCTCACTTCGGCGCGTGAGCTGCCAGGCACGCAATCAGGGAATCATCGATGGACGAGTGCGAAAACATGAATTACACACGACGACCATCGAAACAATGGGTTACGCGCGCCATGACGGTTCGGCGTAGTCCTGCGCCTACACCATGCAGTGCAAGTGCCCGACTGACAGAACGACGCGCACCGCGCACACTGCACTGCGTCACCGCGAGCGCTGCAGGACGCAGCAAGCAGGATGCTCATCGCCGTGTGATCCGTCGGGCCATACGCGGGGGCGTATGGCCCGATTCTTTATGGCTCCCTGGCGCGTGTTATGGCTCCCTGGCTCCCTGGCTCCCTGGCGCGCGGCGCGCATGGCCCGATTGCTTTCGTGGCCGCATCGTGTGCACTCTAGTTCGGCCAATCGCGCCCGACAGCCGGAAAATGCACCCGCAACACAAATGATGCCATGATTGCCCGCCCTGACCGCCCGCAGCGCAGCCATCGAGGCATTTCCCCGTGCAATTGCGCGCCATCCCGGCCTTTGCCGACAATTACATCTGGATGCTCAGTGATGACGACGGCAACGCGCTGATCGTCGATCCGGGCGCTGCGACTCCCGTCGAGGCAGCGCTCAGTGCGCAGCGGCTGCGCCTGCGCACCATCCTGATTACGCATCATCATGCCGACCATATCGGCGGTCTGCAGGCCTTGGCAGCACGCCATCATCCTGTTGTGTACGCACCGGATGACGCGCGCATCCCAGGAGACTGGCAGCGCGTAAGCCACGGGAACACGCTGACACTGGCCGCGCCGGCCCTGAGTGCCGCGGTGCTCGCCCTGCCCGGTCATACGCGTAGCCACGTGGCCTATCACCTCGCGCCATGGCTGTTTTGTGGCGACGCCTTGTTCAGTCTGGGCTGCGGGCGTCTGTTCGAGGGCACAGCCGAAGACTTGCTGCTGAGCATGCAGCGCATCGCTGCGCTGGCTCCGGATACGCTGATTTGCGCAGCCCATGAATACACCCTCGCCAACGCCACCTTCGCGCTGAGCGTGGAGCCTGGTAATGCCACCTTGCTTGCGCGCCAGACGCAAGTGCGATCGCTGCGAGCGCGCGGCGCACCAAGTCTGCCCGTGCCATTGGCCGAGGAATGCGCCAGCAATCCGTTTCTGCGCTGGGATGCGCCGGCCGTGCGCGCCTGGTGTGGCGTACGCGATACGGGCACCGCCTCGCCCGCGGCCTGCCTGGGTGCGCTGCGTGCCGCCAAAGACGAATTTCGCGCATGAGGCGTGCATGGCGCCTGCTCGCCGCGGCGAGCCTGACGACGCTGCTCGCGGCCTGCGCCAGCGCGCCGCCAGTGCGGCCGCAGACACCGGCGGTCGCGGTCGCGCCGACACCCGTGCCGGCGCGCGCCACCAGCATCACAAAGACCCTGATACCGGCCGTCCCGGCGCCTGCGCCGCGCGACCTGTGGCAGCGCATACGCGCCGGACTGGCAATGCCAAACTGCGATGCCGACCCGCGCGTCGTGCCCATGGCGCGCATGCTGGTGGGCGATCCGAACGCTTTTGAGCAGACGCTGTCGACGCTGCGTCCGATGATCGCGTTGGTGCAACAAGCGGTGGAGGTTGCCGGTATCCCAAGCGACTTCACCCTGTTACCCATGGTGGAAAGCGGCTATCGCCCGGACGTCGTCGGCCCCGGCAATTTCATCGGCATGTGGCAATTCGACCGCGGCACCGCGCGCGCGGCGGGCATGCCGCTGCTGCCTGGCTACGATGGCCGGCGCGATCCCTGGGTCTCTAGCGTGCGTGCCACGCGCATGCTGGCCCGCTACGGGCGTGATTTCGACGATTGGCGCCTGGTCGTCTGGGCGTTCAATCAGGGGGAGTGGGGCATCAAGCGCATGCTGGCACAGCGCGGGGCACCACCTGCCGAACCGGCATTGCCCAACTGGCCGGTGGGCGCGGCGACGCGCGATTATCTGCTGCGTCTGATGGCCTATAGCTGCGTGATCCGCGAACCGGGCCGCTTCGACGTCCATCTGCCGCCTTCGGTACCGCCTGCTCAACTCTGGCTGGCCAAACTCGATGCACCACTGCAGCCAGCGCTGGCCGCCCATCTGGCCGGCCTGCCCGTGACCACGGTGCGCGCGCTCAACAGCGGCTATCTGCGTGATCAGATGCCCTCCGGCGCACCTTGGCACTTGCTGTTGCCGCGCGCCGCACGTCAGCATTTTCTTGATCGCTATGCGCTGCTGCCGCCACGGCAATGGGCCAAGTTCGCGCGTTATCGCATGCAGCGCAGTGGCTCACTGCACAGCCTGCTGCCGCAGGTCGGCAGCAAGCACTTGCAGCTACTGGCCGATATCAATGGCCTCGATCCCGATGACGCGCTGGCGCGCGGCACCACGCTTTGGCTGCCCAAGACGCTGCACCAACGCGCGTTGACGCGCATTGGCGGCGCCTCTGGCATGCCGGTGTGGCACGAAATCAGCGCAGGTGAAAGCCTGTGGTCGCTGGCACGGCGCTATCGCGTGTCGGTAGGCGAACTGCGCGCCTGGAATCATCTGCGCAGCAATGAACTGCGCGTGGGTCAGCGCCTGCGTCTGGATGCACCGGGGTAGGCGCGCAGCGCGCAGGCGCTACACTTGTGCACCAACACGCCAACCGCGTGCCGATCATCCGGAGGACTCATGGGGTTTCTGCACGGCAAGCGCGCGCTGATTACCGGCGTGCTTAATCACCGCTCGATCGCCTGGGGTATCGCCAGCGCCATGCATCGCGAAGGCGCCGAACTGGCTTTTACCTACGTCAACGACAAGCTCAAGGATCGCGTCGATGAGGCCGCCACGGCCTTCGGCTCGAACATCGTGCTGCCCTGCGACGTGGCCGATGACGCACAGATCGAGGCGCTGTTTCCGACTCTGTCGCAGCATTGGGATGGCCTCGACATTCTGGTGCACTCGATCGGCTTCGCGCCGCGCGACGCGATGACCGGCGAGTTCCTCGATGGCCTGACGCGCGAGGGCTTCCGCATTGCCCACGACATCTCCAGCTACAGCCTGGCGGCGCTGGCCAAGGCCGCGCGCCCGCTGATGCAGGGCCGCAACGGCGCGATCCTGACGCTTACCTATCTGGGCGCGGAACGCGCACTGGCCAGCTACAACGTGATGGGCCTGGCCAAGGCCAGCCTCGAGGCCAACGTGCGCTACCTCGCCTACAACCTCGGGCCCGAGAGCACGCGCGTCAACGCCATCTCGGCCGGGCCGATCCGCACCCTGGCCGCATCCGGTGTGGCCAATCTGCGCAAGATGCTTGATCACGTGGCCGAGAAAGCGCCGCTGCGGCGCAATGTCAGCATCGAGGAAGTCGGCAACGTGGCCGCGTTTCTGTGCTCGGACCTGGCCTCGGGCGTCACCGGCGAGGTGACCTATGTCGACGCCGGCTACAACATCCTGGGCATGACCGGCTTGTAAGCCTTCGGCAACGACCCGCGCCAACGCACAAACGAAAAAGCCTCGCGGCGAGCGAGGCTTTTTCATCGGCGATGACGCGCGCGCCCTACATACGGTTGGGCGCGGTCTCGATCTTGGTTCCGCGACGCAATGCATCGAGAAAAGCCTGCACGCTGGCGCCGCTCTGCATCTGACGCAACTGCGAGACGATGTACTCACGCTGTCCCGACGGCAATTTGGACACATCGCCCGGATGCACCGCGCTGAGTTGCACCAGCGCGTAGTGACCCTGACCCAGATCCACAGCCGAAGGCACACTCTTGCCCGGCGCGGGCGCGGCCAGCTTGAATACCGCTGTCAGCAGCGCGGGATCAAGATTGGGCATGCTAGGCGTGGCGGCGTTGGCAGTTTGCACACTGGCGCCCACCGATTTGGCCAACGTATCCAGCCCCGTGCCGGCCTTGAGCCTGGCTAACAGCGCGTCAGCCTGCTTGCTGGCGGCCATGGCGACGCGCTGCGCCAGGATCGTGGCCTTGATCTTGGCCGCAACCGCCGCCAGCGGCAGTGGTTGCGCCGGCACATGCCGCGCCAGGTGCAACAACACCAGGTGCTCGGGCGACAGATTGATCGGATCGGAGGTGTTGTTGTCCTTGAGCACTTGCCCGGAGAATGCCGCCTGCACCACTTTGGGGTGCGCGAACAACCCCGTGCCGCCGCTACGCGCGAACAGTGGGCTGACCTGCACCGGCACATTCAGCGCCTTGGCGGCATCTTCCAGTGAACCGGGGTTGGAGTCGATCGCGTCGATCAGCTTGCCAGCGATGTGACTGTATTCCTTGCTGCGCACCTGCTTGAGGTAATCCGCCGTGAGCACATCCTTGACCTCGGCGAACGGCTTGGTGACGCCGGCGCGCTCGGCCTGCAACTCGATGATGTGGTAGCCATCGCTGGTCAGCACCGGCGCCGAAACCTGTCCAGGCCTCAGCGCGATCATCGCCGCCTGGAATGCGGGATCGGTATCGCCCAGTCCCAGCCAGCCCAGGCTACCGCCCTGATTCTTGGAGCCCAGGTCATCCGAATACTGCTTGGCCAGCGCGGCGAAATTCGCTCCCGGCGCATGCGCCAATACATCGACTTTCTGCGCCTGCGCCAAGGCGGCGGCTTTTTGCGCAGGCGTGGCATTCTTGGGCAGCGAAATCAGAATGTGCGAAACCTCGTACTGGCTGGGCACGACGAAGCGCGACTGGTTCTTCGCGTACAGCGCGCGCAATTCTTCCGCGCTGGGCGCGGGTGGCGCCGGCACGTTGTCCACGCCCAGATCGACGTACTGCACCGAGACTTGCTCCGGACTCATGTACTGCTGCGCATGCACCTTGTAGTAGGCACCTATTTCAGCCTCGCTGACCGTGCCGGATGCTGCCTGCGGCACCGGCAGATCGACGTAGCTGAAATCACGCGTCTGACCGATCAAACGCAGGTAGCCGTCGATCTCGGACGCGGTGACGATGCTGCTGTCGCCGAGCGCCTGCGGCAGCAACTGCACACTCAGATCGCCGCGCTCCATCTCCTGAAACCTTTCCGGCGTGAGACCGTTGGCCGCCAGCACGGCTGTATACGTGGCGGGATCAAACTTGCCGTCGACCTGAAACTGCGGTATCCGCGCGATCTCGCGACGCAGCAGACTGTCGGGCACCATGACGCCCAGCTCATCACCGAGGTTGATCAGCATCTGTCGCTGGATCAATCCTTCGAGCACATCCTGCTTGAACGCGTTGCCGTCGAGAAATTTCGGATCGATCTGCGGGTTGTGTTGCAGCTGCCGCTGGCGTGCACGATTCAGCGCGTCCTGAAACTCCTGTCCACCGACATCATGATCACCGACCTTGGCGACCCACGTGGCATGGCTGGCGACGAAATAACCCTCGATGCCGAAGAACGAGAACACGATGATCAGCAGTCCGAACAGGATCTTGGCGAACCAGCCGGAGAGTTTGTCGCGTAACAGGGTAAGCATGCTTGGTTTCCGCTGACTTGAATCAATGCGCTCGGATGCCCGCAGCAACACGCGCTGCGGTGCCTGCACGGCCGACTTCGGGCATCACGCGTGCCGCGATACCCGGAAAAGCGCAGGGCGCCGGATCGGCGCCCTCGCTGCACGTTGCGGAGTGGACGGGACTCAAGTCCGTGACTCCCGGCGCAGTTGGCCGGCATTCTAACCGTCCACACACCACTCCGCGATGCTGGTGGGTGCTGAGGGTATCGAACCCCCGACCCTCGCCTTGTAAGGGCGACGCTCTACCACTGAGCTAAGCACCCGCGTGCGGGTCTCAGTTGACGGCGTCCTTGAGAGCCTTGCCAGCCTTGAACGCGGGGTTCTTCGAGGCCTTGATCTTGATGGCCTGGCCGGTGCGCGGATTGCGGCCGGTACGCGCGTTGCGCTTGCGCACGGCGAACGTGCCAAAGCCGACCAGAGCCACGGTGTCGCCCTTCTTCAGCGCCTTCTTCACCGCTTCAACGAACGCGTCGATCGCACGGCCAGCGTCGGCCTTGCTGACTTCAGCACCATTGGCAACGGCTTCGATCAATTCGGATTTGTTCATCTGGGTATTCCCTCTTGAGTGTGGATGCTTGCTGCAAGCAACAGGACTGAGACTGGGCGCGAACGCCCCCGTGCAAAAGTTTCGAGCATTCCCGCGATCTCGTGCAGACCTTCACGCAATCACGGCGCCGCCTTTATACCAGCGCCTCGCACAAGGCCGCAATACGAGGCGCAGCAAGGCTTCGGCACGGTTTCTCGAGCATATCCTCAGTGGCGCCGCGAGCGCGTCGTCGCTGCCGCTGCTGGCGCGGCCACGGGCGTCGCGGCCGGCTCGATCAATTTGCTCACGGCCGGATCACTGCCGGGCGTGATCGCAAAGCCCTCGACGGCGGCCAACGGATGCTCCAATGCCAGATCGAGCACCTCGTCGATCCACTTGACGCAGTGGACCTGCAGCGAGTCGGTGACATTGGCCGGAATCTCGGCGAGATCCTTGCGATTGTCCTCAGGAATCAACACGGTGCGGATGCCACCGCGATGCGCCGCGAGGAGTTTTTCCTTGAGTCCGCCGATCGGCAGCACGCGACCACGCAGGGTGATCTCGCCGGTCATCGCCACATCGGCGCGCACCGCCACGCGTGTCAGTGCCGAAACCAGCGCGGTGCACATGGCGATGCCCGCGCTGGGGCCATCCTTGGGCGTGGCGCCCTCGGGCACGTGCACGTGGATATCGAGCTTCTGGTGGAATTCCGGATCGAGCCCGAGTCTTGCACTGCGCGCACGCACCACCGAGAGCGCGGCCTGCACCGACTCCTGCATCACCTCGCCCAACTGGCCGGTGTGCAGCAGCTTGCCCTTGCCCGGCACCACGGCGACCTCGATGCTGAGCAGATCGCCACCGACTTGCGTCCAGGCGAGGCCGGTGACCAGGCCTATCTCGTTCTGGCTCTCGGCGCGTCCGAAAGCAAACTGGCGCACGCCGAGATAATCGGCGAGGTGCTCGGCATCCACGACCACGCGCCTCGCCGCAGCTTGCGCAGCCACCTTCTTGCTGACGCGCTTGTGCTTGGCTTTGGTTTTGGCGGCCGCGGGTTCAACCTTGACTGGCTCGACCTTGGCGGTTTCGATCTCGATGGCTTCATCCGTGGGAGACTCAGCATCCGACTGCACCGACTCGGCCAGCGCAATGTCCTTGACCACCCTGCGCGCGATGCGCGCGATCTCGCGCTCCAGATTGCGTACCCCCGACTCGCGCGTGTAGTAGCGCACGATGTCGCGGATCGCCTCAGGCTCGATACCCAGTTCCTCGGGCTTGAGGCCGTTGGCCGTCAGTTCCTTGGACAGCAGGTAGTTCTCGGCGATCGTCAGTTTCTCGTCCTCGGTGTAGCCAGGGATGCGGATCACCTCCATGCGATCAAGCAATGGCGCCGGGATGTTCAGCGAATTGGCGGTGGCGACCCACATCACCTCGGAGAGATCGAAATCGACTTCGAGATAGTGGTCGCTGAAAGCGTGGTTCTGCTCGGGATCGAGCACCTCCAGCAGCGCCGAGGAAGGATCGCCACGGAAGTCCATCGACATCTTGTCGATCTCGTCGAGTACGAACAGCGGATTGCGTGTGCCCGCCTTGGCCATGTTTTGCAGGATGCGCCCCGGCATCGAGCCGATGTAGGTGCGACGGTGACCGCGAATCTCGGCCTCGTCGCGCACGCCGCCCAGGCTCATGCGCACGAACTTGCGGTGCGTGGCCTTGGCGATCGACTGGCCCAGGGACGTCTTGCCCACGCCAGGTGGGCCGACCAGGCACAGGATCGGGCCTTTCATGCGGTCGACGCGTTGCTGCACGGCGAGATATTCGAGGATGCGCTCCTTGACTTTTTCCAGCCCGTAGTGATCGGTATCCAGCACCTGCTGCGCGGCGCGCAAATCCTTGCGTACCTTGCTGTGCTTATTCCACGGTACGTTGACCATCCAGTCGAGATAGTTGCGCACCACGGTCGCCTCGGCCGACATCGGCGACATCTGCTTGAGTTTGGACAGTTCCTGCCGGGCCTTGGCCATGACCGGCTCGGGCATGCCGGCCTCGTCGATCTTGCGGCCGAGTTGCTCCATCTCGTTGGGCGCGTCCTCGCCTTCACCCAGCTCCTTCTGGATCGCCTTCATCTGTTCGTTGAGGTAATACTCGCGCTGGCTTTTTTCCATCTGCGATTTGACGCGGCCGCGGATGCGCTTCTCCACTTGCTGCAAGTCGATTTCGGAATCGACCATGCCGATCAACAGCTCCAGGCGCTGCCCGACATCAGCGGTTTCCAGCACCTTCTGCTTGTCGGCGATGCGTACCGACAAATGTGCGGCGATGGTGTCGGCCAAGCGTCCGGCGTCATCGATGCCGGACAGCGTCGCCAGTACCTCCGGTGGCAGCTTGCGGCTTTGCTTGACCAGTTGCTCGAACAGGCTGACCAGGGTGCGCGAGACGACATCCAGCTCGCGCTCCTCGCGCGAATACACCGGATCAAGTTCACGATACTCGGCCAGCAGCATGTCATTCTCGCGGCGGTAGCCGGTGACCTCGGCGCGGAACTTGCCCTCGGCCAGCACTTTCACGGTGCCATCGGGCAGCTTGAGCATTTGCAGCACGCTGGCGACGGTGCCGGTGCGGAACAACTCCGCCTCGCCGGGCTCCTCGATGTCAGGACTGGTCTGTGCCACCAACAGGATCTGGCGCTCGCTCTCCATCGCTGCTTCCAGCGCGCGCATGGATTTCTCGCGGCCGACAAACAGCGGGATCACCATGTGCGGATAAACCACCACATCGCGCAGCGGCAATACCGGCAGCGCGGTGAATTTGTCGGCAGATTTGTCGGTGGACTTGTCTGCGGTGCGGGCGGGGGTCTCGGTCATCGTCTCATCCGGGTAGGCGGGAACGGACGCACACGGGCACGAGCGTGCGCCGCGTACGCAAACATATCAAGTCAAGTGAGGGCACGCGCGGGCGGCACAAGAGGCCGCCGTCGATCAAGCCGCGCCGCTGGCGCCCTCGACGCCGGGTTTCAGGTTGCCGCGATAGATCAGATACGGCTCGGCCTGACCGTTGATCACGGCCTCGTCGACCACGACCTTGCTGACATGTTCCAGTGACGGCAGCTCGAACATCGTATCCAGCAGCACCTGTTCGATGATGGTGCGCAAGCCGCGCGCGCCGGTCTTGCGCTTGAGCGCCTTGCGCGCGATCGCGGTCAAAGCCTCGGGGCGGAACTCCAGCTCCACCTGCTCCATGTCGAACAGCTTGCGAAACTGCTTGGTCAGGGCGTTCTTCGGCTCGCTGAGGATTTGCACCAGCGCGGCCTCGTCGAGTTCTTCCAGCGTCGCCACCACAGGCAGGCGGCCGACGAACTCGGGAATCAGCCCGAAGCGCACCAGATCTTCCGGCTCGACATCAGCCAGCAGCTTGCCGACATTGGGCCGGTTTTTCTTGCTGCGCACCTCGGCGCTGAAGCCGATACCGGTGGTATCGGAACGCTGCTGGATGACTTTTTCCAGTCCGGAAAACGCGCCGCCGCAGATGAAAAGAATGTTGCGCGTGTCAACCTGCAGGAATTCCTGCTGCGGATGCTTGCGCCCGCCCTGCGGGGGCACCGAGGCCAAGGTGCCCTCGATCAACTTGAGCAGCGCCTGCTGCACGCCCTCGCCGGAGACATCACGCGTGATCGAAGGGTTCTCACTCTTGCGTGAGATCTTGTCGATCTCATCGATGTAGACGATGCCCTGCTGCGCCTTCTCGACGTCGTAGTCGCACTTCTGCAACAGTTTCTGAATGATGTTTTCCACGTCCTCGCCGACGTAACCCGCCTCGGTCAGCGTGGTGGCGTCGGCAATCGTGAACGGCACATTGAGCAGCCGCGCCAGCGTCTCGGCCAGCAGGGTCTTGCCAGAGCCGGTCGGGCCGATCAGCAGGATGTTGGACTTGGCCAGCTCGACGTCATCGTTCTTCTGACGTGACTCAAGGCGCTTGTAGTGGTTGTACACCGCCACCGCCAGCGTGCGCTTGGCGCGCGTCTGTCCGATCACATACTGATCGAGCGTCTCCATGATCTCGCGCGGACGCGGCAGATGATTGCGCGTGGCGGCGGTTTTTTCCTCGATTTCCTCGCGGATGATGTCGTTGCATAGCTGCACGCATTCGTCGCAGATGAACACCGATGGACCGGCGATCAGCTTGCGTACCTCGTGCTGACTCTTGCCGCAGAACGAGCAGTAAAGGATCTTGCCACCTTCGCCGCCACGCCCTTGCCGTTCATCGCTCATGCTGGAATCCACCGTAGATCTATTCGTTTCGAGTCGAACATAGCATAGGACCGCGCCGCTGGCGTCAATGCTGCGCGGCGTATACACAAGCATCGCCGCCATCCGGGCCGGGCAACATCACGGCACGCTTGCGCCGGGCTTCTGCGCCCGCAACAAGGCTGCTCAGGCAGGCTTGGCGGGTTCTTCAGCGCGGCGATCCAGTACCGCATCGATCAGGCCGTAGGCCTTGGCATCCTCGCCGCTCATGAAGCGGTCACGCTCCATGTCGCGCTCGATCTGCTCCAACGCCTGGCCAGTGTGCTGCACGTAGATCTGGTTGAGCCGACCGCGAACATACAAAATTTCACGCGCCTGGATCTCGATATCGGTGGCCTGACCCTGGGCGCCACCAGAGGGCTGGTGAATCATGATGCGCGAATTGGGCAGCGCGTAACGCTTGCCCTTGGCGCCCGCCGTCAGCAGCAGCGAAGCCGCGCTGGCGGCCTGACCGATGCACATGGTGCTGACGTCGCAGCGGATGAACTGCATGGTGTCGTAAATCGCCAGCCCCGCGGTAACCACGCCGCCCGGGCTGTTGATATACAAATTGATGTCCTTGTCCGGATTCTCGGATTCGAGAAACAGCAACTGCGCGACGATGACGTTGGCCATGAAGTCGTCGATTGGACCAACCACGAACACCAGGCGCTCTTTGAGCAGGCGCGAATAAATGTCATAGGCGCGCTCGCCACGGCTGGTCTGTTCGACCACCATCGGCACCAGGTTGAGGCTCTGCGGCGGCGTGTCGTGCTTGGACATGGATGGCTCCGATCGGATCGTGCGCCCAGCATGGGGACTGCGCGCGCAAAGTCAATGTTGCGCGCACCGGGCGGTCAGACCCGGCGCGCGGCGCGGTTTCAGCCGTTGCGGCCGGGGCGCAGCAGTTCGTCGAAGCTGTAGGTGCGCGCAATGGTCTGCGCATGCGCGGCCACCCATTCGGCGACCTGATCCTCGAGTACGCGCGTGCGCAAATTGGCCAATAATTGCTGGTCGCGCTGATACAGCTCGATCACCTGCTGCGGATCTTCGTAAGTCGAGGCGATCGATGCCATGAGCGTGGCAACGCGCTGCGGATCGGGCTGCAAACCTTCGCGCCGTGCGATCTCGCCCATCAGCAGCGCCGCGATGACGCGGATGCGCGCAGGCGCGCGCGCCGCTTCGATGCGCTCTGGCGACGGTTGCGCGTCCTGCGCCAGGCCCATGCGCGCCAACGCCTGGGCCTCGGCATCGAGCATGGCCTTGGGTACGGTCACCTCGGGATGCGCGGCCGCCAACTTCTCGGCGACTTCACCTTTCAAGCGCGCAATGACCGCAGCACCCAATTCGCGCTCGAGATTGGCACGCACCTCGCGGCGGAAATCTTCCAGCTCGCCCGAGTCGATGCCAAACTGACGCACGAATTCGGCGTTAAGCATCGGCAGCACCGGCTCCTGCACCGTCAGCACATGCAGGTGCATGCGCGCCAGCTTGCCGGCGAGTTGTTCGTTGCGGAACTCGGCGGGAAACGCCACGTCCAGCTCCAGTTCGGCATCTTGCGTTTGACCCAACAACGCGGCGTCGATCTCGGCCAGCAGCGTGCCGCTGCCGAGAATGCTGCTGCCGCGATCCATGCCTTCTGCCGGCAGACGCAGGTCCGCGGTCTGCGTGTAGTATTCAAAACCGACATGATCACCGGCCTGCGCGGCGCGCTCGACGCGCTGCAGGCGCGTGCGCTGCTGGCGCAGGGTCTCGATCATGTTGTCGATATCCGCATCGCTGACGCTGGCTTCGATGCGCTCGATGCTCAGCGCGGTGACATCGACCGCGGGCAGTTCTGGAAATACCTCGAAAGTCGCGGTGTAGACGATTTCGCCATTCTCGGCCTGACCGTTGGTGCTGATCGAGGGTGCCGCCACCGGGCGCAACTGTTGCTCGCCCAGCGCCTTCTGCAGCGTGTGCGAGACGATCTCGCTGAACGCCTCGCCGCGCACTTGCGCACCGAAACGCTGCTCGATGACCTTGCTCGGCACCTTGCCGGGACGAAAGCCGTTGAGGCGCACGTTGCGCCCCAGATCAAGCATGCGCTCACGCACGCGCCCGTCGAGATCGGCCGAGGGGAACTTCACGGTGAGTCGGCGCTCAAGGCCACCGACATTTTCGAGCGAAACCTGCATGCCTAGGGACTCCTCACCCGTACGCGCGAAGTGCGGCGCGCACGGCGTCTGAATGTGGTGCGAAAGCCGGGACTCGAACCCGGACGGGGGTACCCGCTGGAACCTAAATCCAGTGCGTCTACCAATTCCGCCACTTTCGCACGCATGTGAAAGGGCTGAATAGTGTACGGGATCGCCAAGGATATGAGGAGGGTGGATGGTGGGCCGTGAAGGACTTGAACCTTCAACCTACGGATTAAGAGTCCGCTGCTCTACCAATTGAGCTAACGGCCCACGTGAACCTGAAAAACTGGGGTGGACGATGGGATTCGAACCCACGACAACCGGAATCACAATCCGGGACTCTAACCAACTGAGCTACGCCCACCATAACCACCCGAAGCATTGGCGCGCCCGACAGGACTCGAACCTGCAACCGCCGGCTTAGAAGGCCGATGCTCTATCCGGTTGAGCTACGGGCGCATGACCTGACAGAGCATGCTTTGGTCGGGGTAGAGGGATTCGAACCCCCGACGTCCAGCTCCCAAAGCTGGCGCTCTACCAGGCTGAGCTATACCCCGCCGCCAGCAACCCACCTGACAACTGCGGATTCCTGAACTGTGGGATCTTACGTGGCCACACCGCGCGCAGTCAACGCGCGCAGTACACCGCGACGCTGCCACCCGTGAAGCCGCGCATGCCAGCGACTGCAGCATTGAGCCGACAGGAGCTGATCGGCGGGCTGACGAACGATGCCGCGACCGATATTTTTTCGCGTGCATGCGCGCGATTCACGCGAGTACGCTCCACGAAACCCTTATGCTTGCGACCTTCGCGCGACGCGCGTTGGCATAACGCAGCGACGCGCATGGCGCCGATGAACGCATCCGACCCCCTGCACGACAGACTCGAACACGCGAGTCTCGACAGCCAGCGCCCGCTGCTGTGGCTGATCGCCGCTGGGTTTTTCATGCAGACGCTGGACTCGACCATCGTCAACACTGCTGCGCCCAGCATCGCGGATGCCTTGCGCGCCACGCCGCTGAGCATGAAGACCGCATTGACCAGCTACGTGCTGACGCTGGCGGTGTGCATACCAGCCAGCGCGTGGCTTACCGATCGTTTCGGTACGCGCCGCATCTACGCCGCCTCAGTATTGCTGTTCACACTGGGCTCGGTGGCCTGTGGCGCGGCGCAGACCTTGCCGCAGATGATCGCCGCGCGCGTGCTGCAAGGCATCGGCGGAGCGCTGCTGATGCCGATCGGTCGCTACGTGCTGATCCGGCTGTTCGGCAAGCATGATTTCGTGGCCGCGATGAGCCTGGTATCGATACCCGGCCTGCTCGGGCCGATGCTGGGCCCGGTGCTGGGCGGCTGGCTGAGCGAATACGCGAGCTGGCGTCTGATTTTTCTGATCAACGCACCGGTGGGCGTGGTCGGCCTGTGGCTGAATGCGCGCGCCATGCCGGATCTGCGCGGTGTCCTGCGCCCCTTCGATGGCTTCGGTTTCGCGCTGTTCGCGATGGGTTCCGGGCTGTTGCTGGCCGCATCCGAGTTCGCCAGTGATGACATGCCGGCCCCGGCGCTGCTCGGCGCGGGGCTGGGCCTGCTGCTGTGCATCGGCTTCGTGCTGCATGCGCGGCGTAGCGCGCATCCGATCAACGACCTCGGCTTGTTTCGCGTGCGCAGTTTCTCGATCGCCCTACTGGGCAGCCTATTCACGCGGCTGGGCGCATCCGGGCTGCCGTTTCTGCTGGCCTTGTACCTGCAGATCGGCTGTGGTTACTCGCCGCTGCAAGCCGGGCTGATGATGGCGCCGCAGGCGCTGGCGATGATGGCGATGAAGCCGCTGATCGACCCGCTGCTGCGCCGCTATGGCTATCGACGCACGCTGTACGTCAACACCGTGCTGGTCGGTGCGGTGCTGGCGGCGTTCGCGCTGCCGGTCGCGCGCGGCGACTGGCTAGCGATCACGCTGCTGATGTTCGCACTGGGACTGGTGATGTCGCTGCAATACACGGCGATGAACACGCTGGCGTTCGTGGATCTCGCGCCCGCGCAAGCCGGCCATGCAGCGTCCATGACCTCGACCGCGCAGTATCTGTCGATGAGCTTCGGCATCGCGCTGGCGACCCTGCTGATGGGCGCGTTCATGCCCGCGCATGCGCCCGCCGCAGAGTATCTGCACGCTTTTCACGCGACCGTGCTGGCGCTGGCCGGCTCGTGCTTCGTCAGCGCGCTGGTGTTCATGCGCCTGCGCCGCGACCGCCCGCTGCGCGCGCGCGTGGACGATCCCGACACCGCGACCTGATGCTGCGCGCCGCGGTGGCTGGGTTAGCATCGTGGTCATTGATCCCGATCAAGGATCGGACCCATGCACGGCGCCGCGGACATTCTGCTATCGCTTTTTGTCGTGTTCGTAGCCGCGCGCATTGGCGATGAACTGGCGCAGCGCATGCACCTGCCGGGCGTGGTCGGCGAGATCGTCGCCGGCGCCTTGCTCGGGCCTTCGCTGCTCTCCTGGGTACATCCAGGCGTGGTGCTGGATGCGCTGGCCGAGGTCGGCGTGGTGTTCCTGTTGTTCGCGGTGGGACTGGAAACACGCCTGGCTGATCTCAAGCGCATCGGCGTGACCGCTTTGATGGTCGGCACGCTGGGCGTGATCGTGCCCTTCGGCGGCGCCTCGCTGTGGGCGCATCTGGAAGGCTTCGCGTGGAACAAGTCGATGTTCATCGCCGCGGCTTTTGTCGCCACCTCGGCCGGCATCACCGCGCGCGTGCTGCAGGAGATGCATGCGCTGCAGCGCCGCGAGGCGCATGTGATTCTGGGCGCCGCGGTTATCGATGACATCCTCGCCATGCTGCTGCTGGGGATCGTGGTATCGATGCAGGAGAGCGGCGTGGCCGATCCAGCCCACCTGCTGGTGGTAGTGGTCGAGGCGGTCGGTTTCGTGCTGGCGGTGGGCTGGTTCGGCACGCGCGTGGCGCGCAAACGTTCGTCATGGCTCCAGCGGCCGCGCATGACCATGTCCGAGCTGAGCATCGTGCTGGCGCTGTGCCTGGGGCTGGCGTGGTTGTCCACGCGCTTCGGGCTGGCGGCGATCATCGGCGCGTTTCTGGCCGGATTGATCGCTTCGGAAACCGACCAGCGCGAGCAACTCGAGCATCAGATGAAGCCACTGCTGACGCTGCTGACGCCGTTTTTCTTCGTGATGACCGGTGTCAAACTCGACGTCAACGTGTTCATGCACGCCGATGCGCTGCTGATGCTCGCGCTGGCCACGCTGATCGCGGTGCTGACCAAGCTGGTGGGCGCTTATCTGGGCGCATTGAAACTGGGCCATCGCAGCGCGCTGGCCGTGGGCATGGGCATGGTGCCGCGCGGCGAGGTGGGCGTGGTGGTGGCGAGTCTGGGTCTGGCCGCTGGCGTGTTCACGCCCGAGGTGTACGCGGTGATCGTGGCGATGTCGCTGTTGACCTCAATCCTGACCCCGCCGCTATTGGGCTGGCTGCTGCGTCGCGCGCAGCGCGACGACATCGATCAACGGGCAGCGTGAGCGCTGCGCGCGCGCCGGCATTGCGCCGACCCGTGCCCGCCGCCCTCTCAACCAGCGCCGCCACCCGGTTTGCCGTGGATGCCGCCGCGCGTCAGCGCCATTGGATCAAGCAGGCACTGCAGTTGCTTGCGCGGCAGGCCGGTGGTTTCCACCGCCACGTCCAGGATCGGGCGCTTCTGCTTGTACGCCTGCTTGGCGGTCGCCGCGCCCTTCTCGTAGCCAATCACCGGATTCAGCGCGGTAACCAGGATGGGATTCTTGTCCAGCGCCTGCTGGATGTGCGCCTGGTTGACCTTGAATCCGGCGATGGCATCGTCGGCCAGCGCGCGCATGGCATTGCCCAGAATGGCGATGGACTGCAGCAGGTTGTGCGCGATCAGCGGCAGCATCACATTGAGCTGGAAATTGCCCGCCTGACCACCGAGGGTGATGGCCATGTCGTTGCCGATGACTTGCGCGCAAACCATGGTCATCGCCTCGGGGATCACCGGGTTGACCTTGCCGGGCATGATCGAGCTGCCGGGTTGCAATGCGGGCAGTTCGATCTCGCCCAAGCCCGCCAACGGGCCGGAATTCATCCAGCGCAGGTCATTGCTGATTTTCATCAGCGCGCAGGCCAGCGTCTTGAGCTGGCCGGAAAGCTCCACCGCATCGTCCTGCGCGGCGATGCCCTCGAAGTAATTGTCGGCGGCGACGAACTTGCTGCCACTCATGCGCGTCAGCTCGGCGGCGACGGCGGGGCCGAACTTCGGATCGGCGTTGATGCCGGTGCCCACCGCGCTGCCACCCAGCGGCAGACGCTGCATGCGTCTGAGCGCGTCGGTGATGCGCGCCTCGGCGCTGTGCAACTGCGCCGACCAGCCGGACAATTCCTGTCCAAAGGTCACCGGCATGGCGTCCATCAGGTGCGTGCGCCCGGTCTTGACCACCTTGGTCAGATCCCTGGCGCGCTGGTCGATGGTCTTGCGCAGATGCGCCAGCGCGGGCAGCAACTGTTCGCGCGTTTCCAGCGTGGCGCCGACGTGGATCGCCGTGGGGATCACGTCGTTGGAACTCTGCCCCATGTTGACGTGATCATTGGGGTGCACCTTGAGCCTGGCGGTCGCAGCCACGTGCGCGATCACCTCGTTGGCGTTCATGTTGCTGCTGGTACCGGAACCGGTCTGAAACACGTCGATCGGAAACTGTGCATCGAATTCGCCGCGCGCCACGCGCTCGGAGGCAGCGCGCACGGCCTTGGCCGTGGCCTTGGGCAGGTGCCCCAGCCTGGCGTTGGCTTCGGCCGCGGCCGACTTGATCAATCCCAGCGCACGAATGAATGCGCGCGGCATGCGCAATCCGGAGATTGGAAAGTTCTGCACGGCGCGCTGCGTCTGCGCGCCGTAAAGCGCCTCGGCCGGAACTTTCAGCTCGCCCATGCTGTCGTGCTCGGTGCGGTATTGCTGGCTCATCGCGGATTCCTGGGACAAGGCAAACAGCCATTGAGTATAGCCTCGCGGTGTAAGCTTGCCGCTTCCAATCTGCCACCCGCACGCATGGATCACCCCGCTCTCGTCGCGCTCTCGCCACTGGATGGCCGCTACGCCGGACAATGCGCGGCGCTGCACCCGGTATTCAGCGAATTCGGTCTGATGCAGCGACGCGTGCGCGTCGAAATCGCCTGGCTGCTGGCACTGGCCGAGCACCCGGACATCTCCGAACTGACAGCTTTCGATGCCGCCGCACGAGCCGCGCTGGTGGGCATCGGCGCGCAATTCAGCATCGACGATGCCGCCGCGATCAAGCGCATCGAACGCACCACCAACCACGACGTCAAGGCGGTCGAGTACTTCATCAAGCAGCGCATGGGCGCCCTGCCCGGCTTGGCCGTGGCGCGCGAGTTCGTGCACTTCGCCTGCACCAGCGAGGATATCAACAACCTCGCCTATGCGCTGATGCTGAAGGACGCGCGCGAAACCGTGCTGCTGCCCGCGTTCGATGACGTGATCGCACAACTGCGCGTCATGGCGCACGCGCATGCGGATCTGGCGATGCTGGCGCGCACGCATGGCCAGCCAGCTTCGCCAACCACGCTGGGCAAGGAATTGGCCAACGTCGTTGCGCGCCTGCAGCGCCAGCGCCAACAACTGGCGGCGGTGGCAATCTGCGGCAAGATCAACGGCGCAGTGGGCAATTTCAACGCGCATGTCGTGGCCTATCCCGAGGTCGACTGGCCGCGGCTGGCGCGCGGATTTGTCGAAGGCCTGGGCCTGGACTGGAACCCCTACACCACGCAGATCGAGCCGCACGATGGCATCGCCGAATACTGCGACGCGGTGCGCCGCGCCAACACCGTATTGCTCGATCTGTCGCGCGATCTGTGGGGCTACATCGCGCTGGGCTATTTCAAGCTGGCACTGAAAGCCGGCGAAGTGGGCTCATCAACCATGCCGCACAAGGTCAATCCGATCGATCTTGAAAACGCCGAAGGCAATCTGGGACTGGCCAACGCGCTGCTGGGTCACTTCAGCGAGAAGCTGCCGATCAGCCGCTTCCAGCGCGATCTCACCGACTCCACCGTGCTGCGTGCGCTGGGCACGGGCTTTGGCCACACGCTGGTGGCGCTGACCGCGCTTGCGCGCGGCCTCGACAAGCTGGCCGCCGATCCAGCGCGCATCGCGGCCGATCTGGAAGGCGCGTGGGAAGTGCTGGCTGAAGCCGTGCAAACGGTGATGCGCCGCCACGGCCTGCCCGAGCCCTATGAGCAGCTCAAGGCGCTGACCCGTGGGCGTGTGATCACGCCAGCCGCGCTGGCCACCTTCATCGAGCCGTTGTCCCTGCCCGAGTCGGCCAAGGCGCGCCTGCTCGCCCTCAACCCTGCAGCCTACACCGGCCTTGCCGGCGCGCTGGCACGCGACGTCTGAGACCGGCCATGCCCAAAAAAACCGCACAACCACGTACCAATAATTCGCAATCGGCGCAGTCCAGTTCCGCCAAGCCACGTGCTCGCGCGCGGCCCGCCGCGCCCGCGCTGGAGGTCAACGCCAGCAACGACATGCCGCTGGGCATGCCGCCCTCGCGTTTTCTCACCCAGTACTGGCAGAAGCATCCACTGCTGATCCGCGGCGCGCTGGCCGGCTGGCAAGTCCCGATCACGCCCGAGGATCTCGCTGGCCTCGCCTGCGAGGAAACCGTGCTGGCGCGCATTGTGCACCGCGAACGCAAGCGCGCGCTGTGGACACTGCAGCCTGGACCCTACAGTGAGGCCACGTTCACCGGTCTGCCCGAGCGCGACTGGACGCTGCTGGTGCAGGACGTCGATAAGTGGGATGCCGAGGTCGCCGGCCTGCTGGATTTCGTGCGCTTTCTGCCCACCTGGCGCATCGATGATGTGATGGTCAGCTACGCCACCGACGGCGGCGGCGTTGGCCCGCACATCGATCAGTACGACGTGTTTCTGGTGCAGGGCATCGGTCGTCGGCGCTGGAGCATCAGCACCGAGCGCAACGCACCACGCGCGCTGCGCCCCGACACCGATCTGAAACTGCTGGCCGAGTTCGCGCCCACGCACAGTTTCGCGCTGGAACCGGGCGACGTACTGTACCTGCCGCCCGATGTGCCCCACGATGGCGTGGCCGAGGGCGCCTGCATGACTTTCTCGATCGGCATGCGCGCGCCGGCCGAGTCCGAGCTGTTGCTGGATCTCGCCGAGCATCTCGCCGAACACATGCCCGATACGCAGCGCTACAGCGACCCCGATCTGCGCCCGGCGCGCGCGCGCGGCCTCATCGATTCCGCCGTGCTGGCGCGCGTGCGCGCGCAGTTGGGGCCGTTCGCGCAGCGCATCAAGGCCGGCGAGCTGGCGCTGTGGTTCGGACGCATGATCACGCGCTATCGCAGCGCCGCGCTGATCACCGGCAACGGTCAGGCGGCATCGCTGGAACAGGTGCGCGTCATGCTGCTCAGTGGTCGCGCGCTGTTGCGCCATCCGTTCGCGCGCTTTGCCTGGATCGAACATGGCGCCGAAGGTGCCTCGCTGTTTGCCGCCGGACACATGGTGCATTGTCCGCGCGCACTGGCCGAGGCGCTGTGCGCCAACGCGCGCATCGAGCCCGACGATGCGGTGCTGCGCGACGGTTCCGCGCTGACCGCGCTGCGCGACCTGCTTGCTGTCGGCTGCGTGCAATTCGCGCGCGCACCGCGCAAGCGGGCATGATCGCCGCTGATTTCCACCTCGTTCCAGCACACTGGCCGACCGACGCCGAGGCATTGCGCAGCGTGCGCGATGCCGTGTTCATCCGCGAACAGCAGATTGCACCCGAGGACGAATGGGACGATCTCGATGCCGCTTCACGCCACGTGCTGGCGCTGGCAGTGGACGGCTGCGCGATCGGCTGCGCGCGCCTGACCCCGCAGCAGCGCATCGGGCGTATGGCGGTGCTGGCCGATTGGCGCGGCCACGGCGTGGGCATGGCGCTGCTCACGCATTTGATCGCCGAGGCACGCGCCTTGGGATGGCCCGAGGTGCATCTCAGCGCCCAGCAGCACGCGATCCCTTTTTATGCGCGCGCCGGCTTCGTCGCCTATGGCGAAACTTATCTCGATGCCGATATCCCGCACTGCATGATGCGCCTCCCCCTGAGTCCGTTCGAAACACCTGCGCCACGCGTGCCGGAGCCGGCTCCCACCGTTGCCACACTGCAAGCCGACGACCTCGCCGGGCTCGCCGCGGCCACGTTGCGCCTGCTGCGTGATGCGCATCATGGCGTCACCGTGTACGCGCGCGATCTGGAGCCGGACCTGCTCGAGCAGGCGCCGATCCTCGAAGCCTTGCGCGTGCTGGCCGTGCGCGGTCGTGGCACACAGTTGCGGCTGCTGGTGCAAAACCCCGAGTGGGCGCTGCGCGGTGGGCATCGCCTGCTGCCACTGATCCAGCGTCTGCCCAGCGCGATTTCGCTGCGCCAGCCGATCGAAGAAGCCGATTTGCAATACCCGTCGGCCTTTCTGCTCAACGACCGCGGCGGCTATCTGCTGCGCGCGCTGGCCTCGCGCCACGAGGCCCTGGGCAGCACCTATGCGCCCGGTCGCAATGCACAGCTTGCCGCCTATTTCGATCAGGTCTGGGCGCGCTCGCAGCCGCTGCGCGAACTGCAACCACTGCAACTTTGATGCTGCGTGAACAGCGGCGCACAACATGCGCCAATTGTCGCAGTGCCGCATCATGCGGCCTATAATTGGCGGGATGACCAGCAGCATCGTGCCCGCCGCAATCTTGCGGACACCCCCCTTTTCCGTCCCGGTGTCACTGTGAGCGCCAATCCCATCCGCGAGTTCTTTCTTTCATCACCCATCGCAGGCGGCAATGCCACCTATGTTGAAGCCCAATATGAGGCATGGCTCACCGATCCATCCAGCGTCGGCAAGGATTGGGACAGTTATTTCAAAAGCCTGCGCGGGCGCGAAGCTGGCGATGTCGCGCATGGTCCGGTCATCGAACGCATCGAGCAGGTGCAGCGCCTCAACGGTCACGGTCGCGCGACGCCGCGCGGCGATGACAGTTACGCGCGCAAGCAGGGTGCAGTGCTGCGCCTGCTCACGGCATTCCGCTCGCGTGGCCATCTGGCGGCCGACCTCGATCCGCTGAATCGCGCCAGCAAACCGGCGGCACCTGACCTGGACCCGGCATACCACGGTCTTGATCCAGGCGATGTGGACACCTCGTTCGATACCGGCAGCTACGCCGGTGGGATTCAACGCATGCCGCTGGGACGCTTCGTCGAGCGACTGCGGCGCACTTACACGGGCACCATCGGCGCCGAGTTCATGCACATCGCCGATCATAATCAGCGCCGCTGGCTGCAAACGCGACTGGAGCAGGCCGCCGGCAACTTCCTCAGCGAACCGGCGCAACGCCTGCGCGTGCTCGACCGCCTGATTGCCGCCGAAGGTCTGGAACGCTACCTGCACACCAAGTATGTCGGGCAAAAAAGATTTTCACTCGAAGGCGGCGAGAGCCTGATCCCGCTGCTGGATACGCTGATCGAGGACTGCGGCCGCAACGGCGTGCGCGAACTGGTGCTCGGCATGGCGCATCGCGGGCGCCTGAATGTGCTGATCAACACCATGGGCAAACCGCCGCGCCTGCTGTTCGACGAGTTCGAGGGCAAGTTCGAGCACGCCGACGACCCCGCGCATTCCGGCGACGTGAAGTACCACATGGGCTTCAGCGCCGACGTGCGCACCGCGGGCGGCCCGATGCACGTCGCGCTGGCGTTCAACCCCTCGCATCTGGAAATCGTCAACCCGATGGTGCTGGGCTCGGTACGCGCGCGGCAGACGCGGCGCGGCGACAGCGACCGCCGCGAGGTGTTGCCAGTGTTGATCCACGGCGATGCGGCACTGGCCGGCCAGGGCGTCAACGCCGAACTGTTCAATCTTTCGCAAACGCGCGGCTTTGGCGTTGGCGGCAGCGTACACGTGGTGATCAACAATCAGATCGGCTTCACCATTTCGCGCCAGGACGATGCACGTTCCACGCACTACTGCACCGACATCATCAAGATGATCAATGCGCCGGTACTGCACGTGAATGGCGATGATCCGGAAGCCGTCGTCTTTTGTGCGCATCTGGCGTTCGACTATCGCCAGACCTTCAAGCGCGACATCATGATCGACCTGATCTGCTATCGCCGCCATGGCCACAACGAGGCCGACGAGCCGGCTGCCACGCAGCCGCGCATGTATCAGGTGATCCGCAACCTGCCGACCACGCTCGCGCAATACGCCAAACGACTTGCCGATGCCAATGTGATCAGCAGCGGCGAAGCCGAGCAACGCGTGGCCGACTACCGCAAGCGTCTGGAAGCCGGCGAACCTGTCACCGAGTTGTCCGCGCCGCTGGCCGATGCCTTTCGCGTCGACTGGAGCCCCTACCTCAACGGCACGCTGGACAGCGAGGTCGTCACCGGCGTGGCGCGCGACAAGCTGGCGCGCCTGGAAGCCATGCTCACCGACACCGTGCAGATCAAGCTGCATCCGCGCGTGGCCAAGATCTACGACGACCGCCGCAAGATGGCCGCCGGACAGCGGCCACTGGACTGGGGCTACGCCGAGAACCTGGCCTACGCCACGCTGCTGGAAGACGGCTACGGCCTGCGTCTGGTCGGCCAGGACAGCGCGCGCGGCACGTTCTTTCACCGCCACGCCGTGCTGCATGATCAGGACACCGGCGCGACGACCATGCCGCTCAAGCGCGTGCGCGAGGATGCGCACGTCGAGATCATCGACTCGGCGTTGTCCGAGGAAGCGGTGATGGCCTACGAATACGGCTTCGCCAGCGCCGAGCCGCGCACACTGCCGATCTGGGAAGGCCAGTTCGGCGATTTTGCCAACAGCGCGCAAGTGGTCATCGACCAATTCATCAGTTCCGGCGAAGCCAAGTGGGATCGACTGTCCGCGCTCACGCTGTTTTTGCCGCACGGTTACGAAGGCCAGGGTCCCGAGCACTCCTCGGCGCGCCTGGAGCGCTACTTGCAGTTATGCGCGCTGCACAACATGCAGGTGTGCGTGCCCACCACGCCGGCGCAGGTGTTCCACATGATCCGCCGGCAAATGCTGGGACAAGCGCGCAAACCGTTGATCGTGATGACGCCCAAGTCACTGCTGCGCCACAAACTGGCGATTTCCAGCATCGATGATCTGGTGCGCGGCGGCTTCCAACTGGTGCTGCCGGACACGACCGCCAAAACCGGGCAGAAGGTACGCCGTGTGGTGCTGTGCGCGGGCAAGGTCTACTACGACCTGCTGGAGCATGCAGAAAAAGTCGGCATCCAGGATGTGGCGCTGGTGCGCGTCGAGCAGTTGTACCCGTTCCCGCGCACCGCCGTGGCGCATGAACTGGGACGCTTCCCGGCCGCCAGCGAGATGGTCTGGTGTCAGGAGGAACCCATGAATCAGGGCGCCTGGTTCCAGATTCGTCATCACCTGCAGGCGGTCGCCGGCGAGCGCACCCTGGGCTACGCCGGACGTGCGCGTTCACCGGCGCCGGCCAGCGGCCACTACAACACGCACGTGGCCGAGCAGAACGCACTGGTTGAGCACGCGCTGAGCGGTCCGGTCGGCGCCGACGCCAACGACTGACCCATCCACCACCCTGCATCCATTCCGCAAGCCATCCCGAAGGAATCACGCGCCATGGCCATCGAAGTCAAAGTTCCCGTGCTGCCCGAGTCGGTCTCCGACGCGACCATCGCCACCTGGCACAAGAAGCCCGGCGATGCGGTCAAGCGCGACGAGAATCTGGTGGATCTGGAAACCGACAAGGTCGTGCTGGAAGTGCCCTCGCCGGTCGATGGCGTGCTCAAGCAGATCGTCAAGGACAGCGGTAGCACGGTGACCAGCCAGGAACTCATCGCGCTGCTCGAGGAAGGCGCTGCACAGGGAAGTGCAAGTGCCGCGGGCGCAGGAAGCGCGGCAGCGGCAGCGGTCGCAGCACCAGTACCCGGCTTGACATCATCTGCAGCCGCCAAACCCGCCGCGGCGTCGGCGGTCACCCCGGCAGCATTCAAGGCCGCGGCGCCGGCCAAGCCCACCGCGGGCAGCGAGCAGTTGTCCCCCGCCGGCCTGCGCGTGGCCAGTGAGGAAAGGATCGATCCAACCAAGGTCAGCGGCAGCGGCCGCGACGGGCGCGTGACCAAGGAAGATCTGGTTAACTTCATGCGCAGCGGCGCCATGCAGAGTGATGCCGCCAATGTCGCGCCCGCCGCGCGTGGTGCCGATGGTCGTCCGGAAGAACGCGTGGCGATGACGCGCATGCGCACCAAGATCGCCGAGCGCTTGATGCAGTCGAAGAACTCCATCGCCATGCTGACCTCGTTCAACGAGATCAACCTCGCTCGCGTGAGCACGCTGCGCAAGGAGCTGGGCGAGCAATTCGAAAAAAACCACGACATCAAGCTCGGCTTCATGAGCTTCTTTGTCAAGGCCGCGTGCGAGGCGCTCAAGCGCCGCCCCATCGTCAACGCCTCGGTCGATGGCAACGACGTCATCTATCACGGCTACCAGGACATTTCGGTGGCCGTCTCCACCGACAAGGGTCTGGTGACGCCGGTACTGCGCGACGCGCAGGACATGGGTTTCGCCGACATCGAAAAAGCCATCGCCAATTTCGCCAGGAAGGCGCGCGAGGGCGGCCTGACCCTGGAGGATCTGCAGGGTGGCACGTTCACCATCACCAACGGCGGCACTTTCGGCTCACTGTTCTCCACGCCCATCGTCAACCCGCCGCAGAGCGCTATCCTCGGCATGCACACCATCAAGGAGCGCGCCATCGTCGAGAACGGTCAGGTCGTCGCCGCGCCGATGATGTACGTGGCGATCAGCTACGACCACCGCATCATCGACGGCAAGGACGCGGTGCTGTTTCTGGTCGACATCAAGAATCAGCTGGAGAACCCACAGCGCATGCTGCTGGGTTTGTGAGCCAGACGCCGGGACTCGGGACTCGGGATCCGGGATCCGGCAACAGCAAAAATGGCACTCGGCTCGGCAAGAGTTCCGCTCTTCCGAGTCCCGGGTCCCGAGTCCCGAGTCCCGCTCACCAGGACTTCCGCACCATGTCAGAACAATTCGATGTCATCGTCATCGGCGGCGGTCCCGCCGGCTACCACGCTGCGATCCGTGCCGCGCAGCTCGGCCTGAAGACTGCCTGCGTCGATGCCTGGGCCGGCAAGGATGGCAAGGCCGCGCTCGGCGGCACCTGCCTCAACGTCGGCTGCATTCCGTCTAAGGCGCTGCTGGATTCCTCGAAACAATTCTGGAACCTGAGCCACAGCTTCGAGGTGCATGGCATCAGCGCCAGCAACCCGAGGATCGATGTCGGCATGATGGTTGGGCGCAAGGAAAAAATCGTCAAGCAGTTCACCGGTGGCGTAGCGATGTTGTTCAAGGCCAACAAGATCGCCGCGTACTTCGGCCAGGGCCGTCTGCTCAAGGATCGCCAAGTCGAGGTGATCGCAGCCGATGGCAGCAAGCAAATACTGGCTGCAACCAACGTGATCATCGCCACCGGCTCGGTACCCATCGAGTTGCCGTTCGCAAAATTCGACGGCAAGCACATCGTCGACAACGCCGGCGCACTGGAATTCGCCACCGTACCCAGGCGTCTTGGCGTGATCGGCGCCGGCGTGATCGGCCTCGAGCTGGGCAGCGTGTGGAAGCGCCTCGGGAGCGAGGTCACCATCCTCGAAGCCATGTCCGAATTCCTCACTGCCGCCGATGCCGACATCGCCAAGGCCGCCGCGCGCGAATTCGCCAAGCAGGGACTGAAGATCGAGCTGGGCGCCAAGCTGGCCAGGGCCGAGATCAAGGGCAACGAGGTGCACCTGACCTACAGCGGCAAGGAAGGCGGCAAGCAACTGGTGGTGGACAAACTGCTGGTGGCCGTCGGCCGTCGCGCCTACAGCGAGGGCGTGATCGGCGATGGCACCGGCGTGAAGCTGGACGAGCGCGGTCGCGTAAGCGTCGACGAGCACTGCTGGACCGGCGTCGAGGGCGTGTGGGCGGTGGGCGACTGCGTGCGCGGCCCGATGCTGGCGCACAAGGGCTTTGAGGAAGGCATCGCCGTCGCCGAGCTGATCGCCGGCAAGGCGGGGCACGTCAACTACGACACGATTCCCTGGGTGGTTTACACCGAACCGGAAATCGCCTGGGCCGGCAAGAGCGAAGCGCAATGCAAGGCCGAAGGCATTCCCTGCAAGGTAGGCAACTTCCCGTTCGCGGCGGTGGGCCGCGCCGTGGCCATGAACGAGCCGGCCGGTCTGGTCAAGGTCATCGCCCATGCCGAGACCGATCGCATCCTCGGTGTGCACATGGTCGGCGCCTGCGTCTCCGAGCTGATCGCCGAAGCCGTGGTGGCGATGGAATTCAAGGGCTCCGCCGAAGACTTGGCGCGCATTATCCACGCGCACCCGACGCTCAGCGAAGCCGTGCATGAGGCGGCCATGGCCGTGGACAAGCGCGCCATCCACAAGGTCAATTGAAGCAAGAATGACTCCATCCCGTGCCGCCCTTGGATGGCCGATGACACGGGATCCGGCGTATCTTCAGACGACAACAGGCCCGGATTGACCAGGCGATGCAGCGAGACCGTTTCAAAGCCTTCCGCATCCACAGCGACGCGACCGGCTACCACGCTGGCTTCGAAGATCTGACCCTCGATCAACTCACCGGCGAGGTCACCGTGCGCGTGGCCTGGTCCTCGGTGAACTACAAGGACGCACTGGCGGCAACCGGTCAGGGCAAGATCTTGCGCCGCTTTCCGCTGGTCGGCGGCATCGATCTGGCTGGGTATGTGGTGGATTCATCCGATACGCGCTACCGCGCAAGCGACGCGGTGCTGGTAACCGGTTGCGGCCTCAGCGAGACACGCGACGGCGGCTACGCCGAATTCGCGCGCATGGCCGCGAACGACGTGATCCCTCTGCCGGCGGGCATGACCCCGCGCGAGACCATGATCTACGGCACCGCCGGCTTCACGGCGGGCCTGGCGCTGTTGCGCATGCAGCAGAACGACCAACATCCCGATCTCGGCCCGATTGCGATCACGGGCGCCAGCGGTGGCGTGGGCATGCTGGCGGTGGCGATCTTCGCGCGCGCTGGCTACACCGTGCACGCCATCAGCGGCAAGCCCGAGCATGCCGATTTCCTGCGCCAACTGGGCGCTGCAGAGGTACTGCCGCGTACGACCCTACCCATGGAATCCAGGCCGCTGGAATCGGTGCGCTTCGGCGGTGCCCTCGACACCGTGGGCGGCCCCGCACTCGCGGCGCTGCTGGCCTGCTGCGCGCCGTATGGCAGCGTTGCCAGTTGCGGCCTCGCGGCAAGCCACGCACTGCCAACCACGGTAATGCCCTTCATCATCCGCGGCGTCAGTCTGCTGGGCGTGGCGTCGGCCAGCACGCCGCGCGCGCAGCGTCTAGCGGTATGGCAACACCTGGCCACGGATTGGCGACCACACGCACTGGACGCCATCGCCACGCGCGAAATCGCGTTCGCGCAATTGCCCGATGTGTTCTCCGGTTATCTCGCAGGTCAGGCGTTCGGCCGTACCGTCGTACGCGTTGCCGACGACACCTGAGTTGAACCGCATTCGTTGCGACCATCACCGACCCGTCGTACGCAGGAGGATCACCGCATGAAACCTCGTCGCATGAAAGTTCGCCGCGCGAAACCCCACCTGGCTCTGCTCGCGCTCGCCCTGCTGCCGGTGCTCGCCCTGGCCACGCCAGCGCCGACCAAACTGCAACCTGGCCTGTGGCAATTTCACTATCACTCGCAGGTAGCGATGGCAGGACACTCGGTGCCCCCCATGGACAAGACCTCCAGGCAGTGCATCAAGGAAACCGACCCAACCAAACTGCCGCTGATGCCTACGCTGCCGGCCAACATCAAGTGCACTGCGCCCGACATGCAAAGCAGCGACAAGGGTTATCACGTAACCATGTCCTGCACCGCCAGCGAGCCGCATGGCATGGTTTCGGAACTGGATGAGAATTTCATGATTTCGCCCAACCATGACGGCAGCCAGATCGCCTTCAACGGCACCGTGCAGCAGACCATTACCGGCGCGCCCGTCCCCATTCCCGCTGCGTTGGTGAAGATTTCCGCCCAGGGTCATCGCATCGGCACTTGCCCGGCGCCCAAGCACTGAGCGCTGCGTGTCCACTGCACCGCGTCACGGCTGGCGCGGTGCAGCTGGTGTTAAGCTTCGCGGCGGTTTCCTGCCCACTTGGTAACGTTCATGGCGCGCGTACTCATCGTCGATGACTCCCCCTCGCAGCTGATCGGCTTGAAGCGGATCATGGAGAAACTCGGCCATGCCGTGATCACCGCCGAGGACGGTGTCACTGGCGTGGAAGCCGCACGCCGCGAGCTGCCCGACCTGATCCTGATGGACGTGGTGATGCCTAATCTCAATGGCTTTCAGGCCACGCGCAGCATCGCCAAGGATCCGGCCACCGCGCATATCCCGGTGATTCTGGTCACCACCAAGGATCAGGCCACCGATCGCCTCTGGGGGCTGCGCCAGGGCGCGCGCGCCTATGTCACCAAACCGATCAACGAAACCGAGCTGGGCGAAACACTGCGCGAAGTGCTGGGGGGTTGAGTGGCAACACGCGAGACCGCGCGTGGAGCGGGTCGCAACGTTCGCACCGCACCTGCACTTCAAGCGCGCGGATCGAATGCTCCAAAAGCTTTCTGAAATGCCTCGTAGGCCTTGCGCGCCTCGGCATGGTCGGCCGGCGGCGTGCGGATCAGCAACTCGACGATCTGATCGCCCGGCGTGTGCCCGGGCATGCCGCGGCCTTTCAAGCGCAGCTTGCGTCCGGATTGCGAGCCTGCGGGCAGTTTGAGATCGACCGCGCCCGCCAGTGTCGGCACCGGTACCGTGGCGCCCAGCGCCGCTTCCCATGGCGCCACCGGCAGCGATACCAGCACGTCACGGCCCTCCAGACGAAAGCGCGGATCGTCGCGCAGCACGACTTCCAGCAGCACGTCACCGGCGGGCTGCCCGCCGCCGCCGGGATGCCCCTGCCCGCTGAGCCGGATCACCTGACCGCTGAGTATGCCCGCGGGAATCTTCACCTCGAGCACACGCTCACGGTTGCCATCATGCAAGGCGAAGCGCGTCTTGCCGCCAGTGAAGGCCGTGACCAGATCCACCTCGAGCATGGCGCGCAAATCGTGGCCGCGCCGTGCGCGGGGCGCACCACGCGCGCCGCCATGCGTACCGCCGAACAGGCTCTCGAAGAAATCGCTGAAGCCCTGGCCCTCGAAATCACCCGACCCCTGCGCCGTGCCAGAACCCCAACCCGGCGGCGGATGAAAGCTCTCGCCGGCACGATAGCCACCAGCGCGCAATTGATCGTAGGACGCGCGCTTGGCCTTGTCGCGCAGCACTTCGTAAGCCTCGTTGACCGCCTTGAAACGCTCCTCGGCCCCGGTTTCCTTGCTGACATCCGGATGATATTTGCGCGCCAGCTTGCGGTAGGCTGACTTGATATCGGCCTCGCTGGCGTCGGGCTTCACCCCGAGCGCATCGTAGTAATCCTTGAACTCCATGATGCCCTCATCTTGGAACAAAAAAGCCTGCGGCAGCGCTGAGTCTGCCGCAGGCCGCATCCCGGCGCACGATACATGCGCCGCTAATTTACTCCGCTACAGCAATCCGGCGCGGCGTCGTCTCGGGACGCTTCGGAATCACGATCTCCAGCACGCCGTGCCTGCCCTGGGCGCTGATGTTGTCCGGGTCGGCGCTGTCCGGCAGCGCGAAGCGACGGTAAAACATGCCGTGCGAGCGCTCGATGCGCGTGAACTTGCCCTTTTCGTCCTTGTCCTTGTGCTCGGCACTGCGCTCGCCCTTGATCGAGAGGATGCCGCGATCCATGTGCACTTCGATGTTCTTCGGATCGACGCCGGGGATATCAGCCAGAATCACGAAGCGGCTGCCTTCCTCGCGAATATCCACGCGCGGCATCCACTGGCTGGTGACGACGTTGGATTGATCGGTCTCGTCGCCGCCAAAAAAGCGCTCGAATGCCTGTTTCATTTCTTCCTGCAGGCCGTTCTGGCCCGCCCATGGGGTGTAACGGGTGATGGTCATGCTCGTTCTCCTCGGGTTCATGCGGCACTGCTGCCGCCTGTTTCCGATGTAGGGATTTCGCGATGCACTTTCAAGCGGAGCGACCACGCGCCGCAGCTATCATGACGGCTGCGGTGTGGCCGCAATCCCCCAGCAACGGAGTACCCCCATGACCATCAAGACCGGTGATCGCATCCCCGAAGTCAGCGTCAACGTCGTGCGCGACGGCAAGACCGAAACCGTGCCCAGCAGCAGCCTGTTCAAAGGTCGCAAAGTGGTGTTGTTCGCGGTACCCGGCGCGTTCACGCCAACTTGCTCGCTGAAGCATCTGCCGTCCTACATCGACAGCGCGGAGGCATTTGCCAAACGCGGCGTCGATCTGCTGTGTCTGGCGGTGAATGATGCGTTCGTGATGCAGGCCTGGGCTGTCAGCGAGAAGGCGCCGGCCAGCATCACCATGCTGGCCGATGGCAACGGCGCATTCACCAAGGCACTGGGCCTGGAGTTGGACGCCAGCGGCTTCGGCATGGGCCTGCGCGCACAGCGTTTCGCGCTGTATGCCGAAGACGGCGTGGTCAAACTGCTGCACGTCGAGGCGCCGGGCGAGTTCAAGGTCTCGGGCGCGGACGCGATGCTCGCCGCCTTGGCGTAAATGCATCGCGTGGCGCACGGCGTTCAGGGCGCCTCGAAAAGGTTTTTTCGAAGTGCCCTATGCTGAAGCGCAAGCCCTGACCGATCGAGAATCGCGATGCTGACGCTGTGCGCCGTGCAACACACCGAGGGCGAATACCTCGGCTTGATGGAAGATCACTTCGAGAGCCGTGCGATACGCTTCCTTTATACGCGCCCCTTCGTGGCCGGCGGCAGCATCCCGGCCGACGCGCAGGGTTTCGATGGACTGGTTTTGCTGGGCGCAGGTCCGCGCGGTGCGGTCAGTGGTGAAATCCTGCCCAGCCTCAACGCCGAGTTGCGCCTGACCACGGCGTTTCTGCAGGCAGGCTTGCCGGTGATCGGTAGCGGCGTCGGCAGTCTGATCCTCGCCATGGCCACCGGCGGCGGTGCAGAAGCTGCACCGCTGCGCTTCAGCGTCGGCGAGGCGCGGCGCAGTGCTGCCGATGCACTGGCGGGCCACCTGCCGGAACGTTTTCCCTACGCGTTGTACATGCGTGACCGCGTGCGGTTGCCTGCTGACGCGCGCGTGCTGGCCGTGGGCGCGGACGACGCCCCGATGATCTTCCAGGTGCGCGACAACTGCCTCGGCTTCAGCGCGCACCCAGGCATCAAGTCAGGAATGATCGAAGATCTGGTCATGGAGTTTGACGAAGTTCCCGAAAACATTCCCCAAACCCTTGCGCAAATGGCCGCGCAACAGCGCGCGATTGCCGATGCCCTGAGCGAGATCATGGTCGGCGTGGTCAAAGTCACCAACCTGATGCGCTGAGCCACGCTCGCGCCCGCGGCCTGTGAATTCGTAAGCCGCAAAACCTTGACATTAGCGCCGCGCTCATGTTGCGGCGCCACGTGTTTACATCAGATTCGTCTGATACAACGGGCTCCGACCTGAGGCTTTTTGTCGCGCCTCATCCCCCTTATCACGATGGAGACCGGACCTTGGCAAAAAAGCTCCTGATCATGCTGGTCAACACCGACCCGCGCAACGGCGAGGAACTGGGCGCCCCGTTCTTCCAGGCCTCGGTGGCCGCCGCCATGGATTATGAAGTCGAGGTGGTCTGCACCGCGACCGCTGGCCGACTGATGAAAAAAGGCGTGGCCGAAAAACTCGTGGTCAAGGAAGGTTCACCCAAGACCGTATACGACTTCATCAGGGAAGCCCACGAAGCCGGAGTGAAGTTCCTGTGCTGCTCGCCCAACCTCGATCTGTTCGACATGACCAAGGAAGACCTGATCCCCGAGTGCTCGGGAATCGTTGGAGGCGCCTACGTCATCGAGGAAGTCATGGAGGGCGACAACACCAAGGTGCTCAGCTACTGAGCTCGCAGCCCGGCCTGCACGGCTGGAGGAGTGCGTTATGACGACCGCATCACTCGCTGTTGGCGACCCGTTTGCAACCACCGAGGTCGCCACGCGCGAAAAGCTCGAAGAGATATTCGGCGACATCAAATCGCATGCGCTGTATGACCACGAGTTGTACGGCTGCCTCAACTGCGGCATCTGCACCGCGACCTGCCCGGCCGCGCATTACTATGACTTCTCGCCGCGCGAAATCGTGCAACTGCTGCTGACCGAGAATCTGGAAGGCATCTACGACGCCATGCAGGAGAAGATCTGGGCCTGCGCCCAGTGCTACACCTGTGCCGCGCGCTGCCCGTTCCACAACTCGCCGGGCGGCCTGATCATGCTCATGCGCGAAACCGCCATCAAGCACGGCATGCAGTCCGCCAAGGACGTGCTGAAACCGTTCACGCGCGTGCTGATGAAGCTGATCACCACCGGCAACCAGTTGGCCCCGAACATGATCACGGCGGACGCGTTCGCCGACTGGGGACCCGGTATCGCCAAGATCAAAGCGCCGCTGGACATCCTGCGCAAGGCCATCCCGGTGCCGACGATGCACACGCTGGATACGGCGTGGGTGGTGAATATCAAGACTTCGATCGAGCTGTACACCATCTGGGAAGCTTCCGGCGTGCTCGACCAGCTGGAGACCATCGACCCCAATCTGTTCGATGTGGTGACCGACATCATGGACGAGAAGCGCGACGAATATCAGGAGTGGCTCGACGAGCACGAAGCCGCCTAGCACACGTCCATTTCATCAAGTCAGCAAACGAGGTATCCCATGGCCAGCCAAGACGAAAAACCAGCGCCCGGTTACACCGGTTTCGGCGCGGAGTGGCGCCCGGTCAAGTTGAGCGCGGAGGACGCGCACAAAGCCACCGCCTGGGTCGAGGCGCGCATCGATCGCCGCGAAATGCTGACGCAGAAGGATCGCGTCCAGGACGTACGCGACATCATGTGGCAGCTCGAAAAGGACGGCGAGATCGTTGTGCACCGCATCACCGAACAGCACGAGCCGGTCGTCGGCAAGACCCTGTACGGATGGGACAAGCGCATCCCCACCAACCAGCTCTGGCACCACAAGTCCTGCGGTCAGTGCGGCAACATCCCCGGCTATCCCAGTTCATTGCTGTGGTTGCAGAACATGCTGGGAACCAAGTACCTGGATGAGACCGACCAGACCTCCTGCACCGCGTGGAACTACCACGGTTCGGGCATCGGCAACATCGTCAGCCTGGCCGCGGTGTTCCTGCGCAACTTCCATCAGGCTTATGTTGCGTCGATCTCGCAGGGCCTGCCCGCCGGCTACTACTACCCGCTGGTGCATTGCGGCACCTCGTTCGGCAATTACAAGGAAGTGCGCGGCTACTTGCTGCACTCGGCCGAACTGCGCGAGCAAGTCAAGAAGATCCTCGGCAAGCTGGGCCGCCTGGTGGACGGCAAGCTGCTGATCCCCGAGGAGATCGTGCACTACTCCGAGTGGCTGCACGTGATGCGCGAGCGCATCGCCGAACACCGTGTGATCGATTGCAGCAACATCCGCGCCACCGTGCATCCGGCCTGCCACGTGCACAAGATGGTGCCGGAAGACGTGCTCTACGACGACACCGTGATGGATGGCAACCGCGTCGCCGTGTCCACCGGACTGCTGCAGACCCTCGGCGCTCAGGTGATCGACTATTCGACCTGGTACGACTGCTGCGGCTTCGGCTTTCGCCACATCATCGGCGAGCGCGAATTCACCCGCTCGTTCGCGATCGATCGCAAGATCAAGGTCGCGGTCGAGGAGGCCCACTCCGACGTGATGGTCGGCCACGACACCGGCTGCATCACCACGCTCGACAAGAGCCAGTGGATCGGACAGGCGGTGGGCAAGGTTTACCCGTTGTCAGTGATGGCCGACTGCCAGTTCGCGGCACTGGTCTGCGGCGCACACCCCTACAAGCTGGCACAACTGCACTGGCACGCCTCGCCGTTCGAGGGGCTGCTGGAAAAACTCGGCATCGACTGGGAAAAGGCCAAGGCCGAGTTCGAGGTGTATCTCAAGGAGGTCGCCGCGGGTCGCGTGGAAACGCTGTACGACCCCAAGCGCGCCATCACGTCCGGACCTGGTTACGAGAAGCCGGTGCAGCCGGCGCAGATCGAGGTGAATTCATGACGACCCCGGTATTGGTAGTGGGCGCGGGTCCATCCGGACTCTCGGCTGCCCACGCGCTGGCCAGCGCGGGACAAAGCGTGATCCTGGTGGACAAGGCCGACCGCCTTGGCGGTGCGCCGATCCTGTCCGGCTACGCCAAGCTGGTGCCCTCGGGCGAGTGGGCCAGGGACGCCATCGGCGGCATGGTCGCGCGCGTGCGCAATCACGCCAATGTCGAGATTTTCACCGACACGCGGGTGACGCGCTTCGGCGGCGAGCCCGGTGCATTCACCGCCGGCCTGTCCAATGGACAGCAACGTGAAGTCGGCGCGGCCATCCTGTGCACCGGCTTCACCCATTTTGACTCAGTCAATAAACCGGAATGGGGCTTCGGCACCTATCCCGACGTGGTCACGACCACCCAGGTCGAGCAGATGATCTCCTCGGGCAAGGGCGTGAAATGTCCTTCGGATGGGCGCGCGCCCGATCGCGTCGCGATCCTGCTGTGCGTGGGCTCGCGCGATCGCCAGATTGGCCGCGAGTGGTGCTCGAAGGTGTGCTGCACAGTGTCTGCCAACATCGCCATGGAAATCCGCGAGGCGCTTCCAAAATGCGCGGTGTACATCTACTACATGGACATCCGCACGTTTGGTCTGTACGAGGACAAGTACTACTGGCAGAGTCAGGAGGAGTACCACGTCAAGTACATCAAGGCGCGCATCGCCGAGGTCACCTCGGACGGCAAACGCCTGATCGTCAAGGGCGAAGACACCCTGGTCAAGCGTCCGATCACCATTCCCTTCGACTTGGTCGTGCACGCGATCGGCATGGACCCGAATATCGAGAACCCCGACATTGCCAAGACCTTCGGTGTGCAACTGGAGCGTCATGGCTATCTGCTGCCGGGACCGACCTACCACGCCATGGGCAGCACCTCGCGCCCAGGCGTATTCGTCGCGGGCTCGGCGTGCGGCCCGGAGACGATTGATGATTCCATCGCTCAGGGCCAGTCGGCGGCAATGGCAGCACTGGCCGCTCTGCGTGCCCCCGCCACGGCATTGGCAGGCTGAGAGTGGTGCTTGCATCATGAGCAAACGCACACCCGACACAGAGTTGTTGCCAACGCTGGACCTCAGCGGTCCCGCTCTGCGCAGCGGTTTCGAGGAGCTGGTTGCCGCTGCCGAGCCTGGCGGCGGGATGGACGTCTATCTCACCGCTTTGCAGTTCAAGTCCAAGTTGTTCGGCGAATGGTTCCTCGGCAAGCAGAGCGCTGCGCTGGATACACCGCGCTTCCTCGGCTTGTGCACGTTCATGCCCACGGTGCGACGCCGCGTAGGTGCCTGGCTGGGCAGCAACGACTTTGCCGACTTGCATCGCCAACTGCTGCTGCTGATGCAGCCTGGCACCACCGTGCAGGCCCGCTTCGATGCGTTTGTCGCCGCTTTTCCGGCGGATCGAACCTGCCGCTGGGCGCGCGATCTGGCTGCCGAAGTGCTGCATTTCTGCACCCCCGACGAAACGCCGCTGATGACGCGCTGGATGTGGGATGCCCACAGCGGCAGCGGCGTCTTGCGCGAGATCTGGTTCAACGACAGCCGCGAGCTTGATCCACGCATCATCCCCGACCGGCTCGCCACCTTTGTCGCGCTCAAGGCGGAACTCGAGATTTTTCTGCGCGACAACGGGACTTATCGCGACTTCGGCCTGATGCAGGATCTGCTGTGCGCGCACATTTATTCGCGCTACATCAACGATCGCGGCAGCACCTATCTGAAGGGGGATTTTGCCGGCGCCGAAGACGCCATGGCGCACACGCGGCGCCTGCTCGGACTGGATTGCTATGAACGCGATGGCATCCGCATGAAAGTGAAACTTCCGGAAACGATGTCCGTGGCGCTCGCCACGCCGCTGCAACTCGACGCGTGAGGACTGTGCATGCCGATCCATGAGAAACACCTGATCCGGCCCGAGAACCTCGTTCGCAACGACAAACTCGCGATCGAGGGTGTCGATGTGTCGGGCGATTGGAGCACCTTCATCCAGACGCGCGTGATCACAGACTACAACGAAGCCATGCAGGAGGAAATCGCCGCGCTGCCGGGTGGCGAGTTCATCCACCGCTGCTGGCAGTGCGGCTCGTGCACCAACTCCTGCACCGTCAACATGCTCAATCCGGATTTCAATCCGCGTTACTGGATTTATCTGATCCGACTTGGAATGGAACAGGAATTGCTGCGCGACAAGGACATCATCTGGCAGTGCGTGTCGTGCAACAAATGCACCTACGCCTGCCCACGCGACGTCGTGCCCGAAGGCGTGATGAAGGCTACGGCGCACTGGCTGGAACTGAAAGGCTACGTGCCGGAGAAACCGTCGATGATCTTCGACGATGTGTTCTCGGAACAGGTATTTGCCAAGGGCAAGATCGAGGAAGGCCGTCTGATGCGCAAATTCTTCGTGCGCACCCAGCAGAAGCTGGCGCAACCGTGGTTGATCGTCATGGTCAAGGGTTTGGTCTCGCGCCTGCCCGTCACCTTGCTCATGCGCCTCGGTCTCGCCGGCGTGGTCCACCCGCGCACGCGCAACTGGGGCCGCACGCGCGACGCCATCAACGAGTATGTGGGTGAACAGAACGCCAAGCATCGCGGCGCGCTGGGCTTGCCCGCACAATCCACGGAGTCGCACTCATGACTGAGAAGTACCGCAAGGTTGCCTACTATCCGGGCTGTGCACTGGAAGGTACCGGCCACGCCTACAACCGCTCGACCAAGGAGGTTGGCAAGGCGTTGGGCCTGGAACTGGTCGAGCTCGAGAACTGGAACTGCTGCGGTGCGATGGAGGTCAAGAATGTCGACCCCAAGCTGCAGACCTTCCTGTCCGCGCGCAATCTGAAGATCGCCGAGGACATGGGTTTCGATACGGTGATGGCGCCATGCAACGGCTGCTACCACAACCTCAAGAAGGCCGAGTACGACCTCAGCCATGACGCCGGCTCGCGCGAAACCGTCGCCAAACTCGCGGCCAAGTCCGGCGACCAGCCCTACGAAGCCGGCAACGTCGAAACCATCCACGCATTGGAATGGATACGCGACGCGATCGGCACCGACGAGCTGCGCAAGCGCGTCAAGAATTCGCTCAACGGGCTGAAGATCGCCAACTACTACGGCTGCATGTACACGCGCCCGCGCCACATTTTCCCAGAAAAAGACAAGGGTCCAGGCTCGGAGTCGACCGGCAAGCCGCACTTCATGGATGACCTGCTGGCCGCGGCTGGCGCCGTGAATGTCGAATTTCCGCTCAAAACCGCATGCTGCGGCGGCGCGCACACGCTGTCGGACAGTGACACCTCGACGCGCCTCGTGCTCAACATCCTGACCACGGCCGAGGCCTGTGGTGCCGAGGTTATCGCCACCGAGTGTCCCACCTGCCACTCCGGGCTGGAGATGCATCAGATCCGTGCCGAGAAAGTGCTGGGCAAGAAAACCAACGTCAAGATCCTGTATTTCACGCAACTGCTGGGAATGGCGCTGGGCCTGTCCGCGCGCAAGGTGGGCGTGAACGAAAACTTCTCCGAATCGCGCGACCTGCTCAAGGCCAAGGGGCTGGGCTGATGGCCACCTTGCTGGAAACCGCCGAAACCATCGAGGCCATGCCCGATGCGGCTTTTGCCACGGACAGCACCACCGTGCGCAGCACCCTGCTGCATGCCGGTGAGTTCATCATGGAACGTTGGTTGCAGGCACAGGGATTGCAGCCCACCGATGAACAGCATGAGGGCTTCCGCCTGCTTGCACTGCAGCGTCAGGCCGCGTGCGCGGACGCGACCTTCAACGCCTGCCGTGAAAGCTGCCGCGAACTGGTTTACCAGTGCAACGTTGCCGATGCCGCCAACGACACACACGAGCGCGCGCAACATTTGCGTCTGGCGGCCAGCGTCACCAAGCACCTCGCCTTGTTCATCGATGGCAAGCTGGAAAACAAGGCGCTGGGCGAATTCTGCTGCTCGTCACGCCCGCTGCGCGCGCAGGATGCCGAAACCGCCCGCCGCGATGTGTCGGACCGAGGCACTCACGACTGAAGTCATGCACGATCACTCGACGCACGCTTGTAGCACGGCGTTGCGCTTGCATCCACGACCAGAGGACTGAATACCCATGAACGGCGAAAACGCAAAAAGCATGTCGATCATTGTCACCAAGGGCTCGCTGGACTGGGCTTACCCCCCGTTCATCCTCGCCACCACCGCCGCGGCGATGGGTTTGGACGTGACCATGTTCTTCACCTTCTATGGCCTGACCCTGCTGAAGAAGGATCTGAATCTTTCCATCTCCACGCTGGGCAACCCAGCCATGGCCATGCCGATGATGGGCGCGCACATGATCATGCCGAATCTGATCTCGGCCCTGCCGGGTGTCGATGCCATGGCCACTTCGATGATGAAGAATCTGATCAAGAAAAAAGGCGTCGCCTCGATCGAGGATCTGCGCACGGCAGCCATTGAATCCGACATACACATGATCGCCTGCCAGATGACCATGGATTTGTTTGAGTTCAAGCAATCCGATCTGATCGATGGCCCGATCCTAGGCGGCGCCGCGACTTATATCGAGACCGCCACCAAGTGCGACATCAACCTGTTTATTTGAGCTGGCTCACCAGAGCCTGCGCACCCATCCCAACGGAGGACACCATGGCTGACCAACTACTCGACGCGAAGGGCTTGAACTGCCCGCTGCCGATTCTGCGTACCAAGAAGGCGCTCAAGGACATGGCCATCGGCGATGTTCTGACCGTGCAGGCCACCGATCCTGGTGCGGTCAAGGATTTCGAGGCGTTCTGCCGCACCACCGGCAACGAGCTGGTCGATTCCAGCAATGCCAACGGCGAATACCACTTCCGCATACGCCGCAAGCAGTGAATGAAAAAGTCTGGCCATGAGCCTGATGCTGCGGCGCCACGCGCGGCCGTGAATCACTGGCATGCATGCGGCGCTGCATGGATTGCGACCGGGCACGAACGCGCCGAGCGGCGCAGCCATGTTCTGCGGGGGCTTGTTCGTGGCTGAAACACTGCGCGTGCTCGATCTCGGGCGGGTCTCGGCGCCACGCTCGCAGGCTTTGTTTCACGGCATCGCCAGCGTCATGCGCGCGGGCGACGATCCGGTACTGACCCTGGTCAGCCCGGAGCGGCCCTATGTGTGCATAGGCATGCATCAGGATGTCGTGGCCGAGGTCGACGAGGCTTATTGCCGTGATGCCGGCCTGCCCGTGCTGCGCCGACATGTCGGCGGTGGCGCAGTGTATCTGGATCACAACCAACTGTTCTTCCACTTCATCTATCCGGTGAACAAGGCACCGCGTCGTGTCACCGATCTGTACGCGCATTTCGTCGCGCCGGTACTGGCCACTTATCAGGCGCTGGGCATTGCGGCACGCCTGCGCCCGATCAACGACATTCACGTCAACGATCGCAAGATCGGCGGCACCGGCGCGGCGCAGATCGGCGATGCCACGATTTTCGTCGGCAGCTTCATGCTTGATTTCGATGTCGAGACCATGGCGCGCTGCCTCAAGGTGCCTTCCGAGAAATTCCGCGACAAATTGCGCGGCACGCTGCAGGACTACATCACCACCATGCGGCGCGAGTTGGGCGCAATCCCGCCGCGCGATGAGCTGGTCGCGCGCTTTCTGGGTGATGTCGCCGAGCATCTCTGCGTCGAACCTCGACATGATGACTTGCGCGCCGATGAAACGCGCGCCGTCGACGAGTGGGAACGGCAATTGCAGGAGCCCGACTGGCTCTATCAGCCCAACCGGCGCCGCTTCACCGAAGGCGTGAAAATCACCGGCGGCGTACATCTGAGCGAGGGCATGCACAAGGCGCGTGGCGGCTTGCTGCGCGTGCGTCTGCTCAGCCAGAATGAGCGCATCGTCGATCTGGACATCAGCGGCGATTTCACCTGCATTCCAGCCTCCGGCATCGCCGCTCTGGCGCAGGCCCTGAGTGGTCTTGATCTATCCTCCGACATGCCTTCGCAGATCGCGCAGCACATGACTGTGCTCGGGCTGGACATGCCCGGCGTGGATGCCGAAGACATCGCCACTGCGCTGCGCAGCGCTTACAAACCGGCGGACTAAGCATGCGCCGCGCGCTGCATATGACTTTTCCACCCATCTGCATTGGCGAGAGCCGGTGCGATCCTGCGCGGGACGCGCGGGGCTCTGCACGGGAATCGCGGCATATCGCCGTATCCCGGATCAAACACGCGTCCGACCGGCTCGGCACGGAAAAGCCCGGCGTGGCGCGTGCGTTAGTTGTGCATCCGTTGTTGGTAACCACAACAGGCCGTTCAACGCCCGGAATCGCGATCGATGCCACGCTGCCTGCAACTCATCGCAAACCGCACGAGACCTCGTTCGCAAGCGAGCGCGCGACCATCACGCCCCGCGAGGGCCCTTGAGGGAGGGTTCGACATGATTTCCAGAGGTTTCAAACGCACAGTGTTGTTTTCGATGTTGCTGGCTTCGGGCGTCGCTTCGGCGACCGACGGCTATTTCCAACCCGGCTACAGCGTTCAATCAGTGGGCATGGGCGGCGTCGGCATCGCCTTTCCGCAGGATGCGCTCTCGGCAGCCACCAACCCGGCCGGCATGGCCTGGGTCGGCAACCAGCTCAATTTCGGCTTCAGCGTGTTCCGTCCCAATCGCAATGCGAGCTTCACCACGCCCAACGGCACGGCCTCGTTCAGTGGCAATCAGACCCAACAGTTCTATATTCCTGAGTTCGGCTACAACCACATGCTCAACTCACGCCTGGCCGTGGGCATTGCCGTATTTGGCAATGGCGGCATGAACACCGGCTACAGCTCGCTCAACACCGCCACGCGCGGGGCACAGTGCGCCAACCCGCAGGTGCTGCAGATGTTTGGTGGCAACGTGCAGCAGTGCCTGGCTTCACCTGCCGGACAATTGGGCGCTTTCGGCGTGGGTTCGGTGGGCGTTGATATGCAGCAACTGTTCATCGCCCCGACCGTGGCTTGGCGCATCAACGACAGTAACTCGATCGGCATCTCGCTCGACTATGTGCACCAGAGCTTCGATGCCAATGGCATCCAGGCGTTCCAGGGACTCTCCAGCAATCCCGCGAATCTGACCAACAACCTGCATGCGCAATCCGATGGCTTCGGCTTCCGCATCGGCTGGACCGGGCACATCACCCCGGATCTGACCTTGGGCGCGACCTACCAGCCCAAGATCAGCATGAGCGCGTTCAAGCGTTACAACGGCCTGTTTGCCGAGGGCGGCAAGTTCGACATCCCCGCCAATTACGGCGTGGGCGTGGCCTGGAATGCCAGTCCTGGCCTGACCCTCGCCGGCGATGTTGAACGCATCGACTATGGCAACATTCCAGCCATCGCCAATCCGATGCTCAACTCGCTGATTTGCAACAATCCGGCGAGTTGCGGACTCGGCACGGCCAACGGCAGCGGCTTCGGCTGGCGCAATGTCACCGTGGTCAAACTGGGTGCGGCCTGGGCGATGAACTCGCAGTGGACGCTACGCGCCGGCTGGAACCACAGCAGCCAGCCGATCACCAGCGCCAACGTGCTGTTCAACGTGCTGGCACCTGGCGTCGTCCAAAATCACGTCACCTTGGGCGCGACCTATGCACTGAGCCGTGATCTGGCGCTGTCGTTCGACTATGTGCATGCCTTCAACAAGAGCATCACCGGCACGGGTGCCAGCCAGGGTACGCTGATCGCCATGTCGGAGAACACGCTGGGCTTCTCGCTGGGCTGGAAGTACTGAGTCGCGGCACTGGGCCGCGACAAGCCCGGGCGCTTGTCGCGGTCATGTCGAAACACCAACTCACGCCTTGGGCGTGCCTTCGCCGTCGGTCGTGCCCACGCTGCCTGCATTCGCATCCGGCTCATCCGCGGTTTCATCATCCAGCGCCAACGGCACCACGCCGACCAGGCTCTCGTCCGCAGGCAGGCGAATCAGCGTCACGCCCTGCGTGTTGCGACCCAGTTGCGAAACCTCCGCCACGCGCGTGCGGACCAGGGTGCCGCGATCGGAAATCAGCACCAGCCCCTGCTCCGGTTGTACCTGCACCACGGCAACCAGCGCGCCGTTGCGCTCCGAGCACTGGATCGCGATCACGCCCTGGGTGCCGCGGCCCTTGCGCGGGAACTCGTCCAGCGCGGTGCGCTTGCCGTAGCCACGAGCAGTCGCCGCAAGAATGTCACCGTCCGCGGCCACGATCAGGCCGACCACTTGCTCGCCCTCGGCCAGACGCATGCCGCGCACACCCGTGGCCGTGCGCCCCATCGAGCGCACCGTGTCTTCATCGAAGCGCACCGCCTTGCCGTTGCTGGCAAACAGCATGATGTCGCGCTGCCCATCGGTCAGGCACACATCAACCAGCGCATCGCCCTCGTCGAGATTGATGGCGATCTTGCCGCGCTGCAGTCGATACGCGAACTCACTCAGCGGGGTTTTCTTCACCGTGCCGCGGCACGTGGCGAAGAACACATACTGGCCGCTGTCGAAAGCGTGCACCGGCAGCACGGCCTGCACCTTCTCGCCCGCTTCCAACGGCAACAGATTGACGATGGGCTTGCCGCGCGCGCCCGGTCCGGCGTCGGGAATCTGGTACACCGTCAGCCAGAACACACGCCCGGCGCCGGTGAACACCAGCAACGTGTCGTGCGTGTTGACCACCCACAACTGCTCGATGAAATCCTCTTCCTTCACCGCTGTGGCCGAGCGCCCCTTGCCACCGCGACGCTGCTCGCGATAAATCGTCAACGGCTGCCGCTTGACATAGCCCGCGTGCGAGAGCGTGACCACGACGTCCTCTGGCGCGATCAGATCGAGCATATCGAGATCATCCTGCGAAGCTTGGATGACGGTGCGGCGCGCATCGCCGTATTCCTCGCGGATCGATTGCAGCTCCTCGCGAATCACCACGAGCAGCCGCTCGGGATCTTCAAGGATGTGGATCAGGCCGGCGATGGTATCGAGCAGGCTACGGTACTCGTCGGTGAGCTTGTCCTGCTCCAGCCCGGTCAGGCGGTTCAGGCGCATCTCCAGAATTTCCTTGGCCTGCGCCTCGGAAAGCTGATAGCCAACGGCGCTCAACCCCAGACCCGGCAGCAGATCCTCGGGGCGCGACTGTGCCGCACCGGCCGCGCCCAGCAGCGTGCGCACCAGGCCCGGTTCCCATACGCGCGAGAGCATGCGCTCGCGCGCTTCCAGCGGCGAAGCCGATGTCTTGATCAGCTCGATCATCTCATCGATGTTGGCCAGCGCGACGGTGAGCCCTTCGAGGATGTGTGCGCGCGCGCGCGCCTTGCGCAGATCGAAAATGGTGCGCCGGACGACTACCTCGCGACGGTGTCGGATGAAGGCTTCGAGTACCTGCTTGAGATTCAACAGTCGCGGCTGGCCATCGATCAGCGCGACCATGTTGATGCCGAATACCGTCTGCAACTGGGTCTGCTGATACAGGTTGTTGAGCACCACATCGCCCATCGCGTCACGGCGGATCTCGATGACCACGCGCATGCCGTCCTTGTCGGATTCGTCACGCAACTCCGAGATGCCCTCGAGCTTTTTCTCCTTGACCAACTCGGCGATCTTCTCGATCAGCCGTGCCTTGTTCACCTGATAAGGCAACTCGGTGACGATGATGGTTTCGCGGCCGTTGGGCTCGGCTTCGATCTCGGCGCGCGCGCGCACCAGCACGCGGCCGCGGCCGGTGCGGTAAGCCTCGTGGATGCCGGCCGAGCCATTGATGATCCCGGCAGTGGGGAAGTCCGGCCCGGGGATGTAGCCCAGCAGCGCATCGACTTCCAGCGCCGGGTCGTTGATCAACGCGATGGTGGCATCAATCACCTCGACCAGATTATGCGGCGGAATGTTGGTCGCCATGCCCACGGCAATGCCCGCCGAGCCGTTGATGAGCAGATTCGGTACACGCGTGGGCAGCACCAGCGGCTCATGCTCGCTTTCGTCGTAGTTGGGACCGAAATCGACGGTTTCCTTGTCGATGTCGGCCATCAATTCGTGGGCGAGGCGCGACAAGCGCACCTCGGTGTAACGCATGGCCGCGGCGTTGTCGCCATCGACCGAGCCGAAGTTGCCCTGGCCATCCACCAACAGGTAGCGCAGCGAAAACGGCTGCGCCATGCGCACGATGGTGTCGTAGACCGACTGATCGCCGTGCGGGTGATATTTGCCGATCACGTCACCGACCACGCGCGCCGACTTTTTGTAGGGCTTGTTCCAGGCATTGCCGAGTTCGTTCATGGCGAACAACACGCGGCGATGCACCGGCTTGAGACCGTCGCGCACATCGGGAAGCGCGCGGCCCACGATCACGCTCATGGCGTAGTCGAGATAGCTCTGGCGCATCTCGTCTTCAATGTTGACGCGGATGATTTCTTTGGCGAGTTCGGCCATGCCTGGGGTCCGTGACGTCAGGCCCGGGCATTGTGCCGGGACGGTGAAAAATCAAAACGTGATGATAGCACATCCGGACTTGGATGGCTCTGAAAAAAATCATTACAATCAACAAATTACAACGGTTTCTTCGGCGTATTTCCAGTACCACCAAATACCCAGCGCTGGGCGCTGGTGTAGTTGAACGCGGCGGCTGCCAGCGAACCCAACGCCACCCCCAGCGCCGGCCATGCGCGCACTAGAGACGACTCGTACACAGCCAGCGCATACACGCCGTAATTGACCAGCGCGCCGCCGCTCATGGCCGCCATCCAACGCACCCACTCGATATGCCAGCGGTGCTGGCCGCGCGCATCGGCAAAGGTGGTGTGGCGATTCCACAGCCAGGTCACCGTGGCCGCGCAACTGAAGGAGATTACACGCCCGAGGTAAGGATCCATTCCGAAAAATGAAACCAATCCCTGCACCACGCCGGCATCGACGACGAAACCGATCAGACCGCCAATGAAGAACAAGCCGAATCTACGCATGCGCGGCTCCGAATTGACGCCGCATGCTCTCGCCATCCGGTTTGTAAAGCACACCGCGCTCGGTCACCAGCACATCGATCAGCGCCGCCGGAGTGACATCGAACACCGGATTCCAGGCCGCGGCACCTGCCGGTGCGGTGCGCTTGCCACCGCAGGACAGCACTTCCTCGGCATCACGCAGCTCGATTTCGATGGCATCGCCGCTGCGTGTGGCCATGTCCACAGTGGCAGCAGGCGCAACCACCATGAAGCGCAGGCCATGATGGCGCGCGGTCAGCGCGAGCGCATAGGTACCGATCTTGTTGGCGACATCGCCGTTGGCCGCGATGCGATCGGCGCCAACGATCACCCACTGCACGGCCCCACTATGCATCAGCGCGGCAGCGGCGGAATCAGCGATGAGCGTGGCGGCGATGCCATCCTGCTGCAGCTCCCAAATCGTCAACCGCGCGCCCTGCAGCCACGGCCGTGTTTCGCCCGCGTAGACACGTGCAATGCGCCCACCGGCGACACCAGCACGGATCACGCCGAGCGCCGTGCCAAAGCCGGCTGTCGCCAGCGCGCCGGTGTTGCAGTGGGTCAGCACGCCCGTGTCCTGCTCCAACAGCGCGGCGCCGAACCGGCCCATGGCGTGATTGGCGGCGAGGTCCTCGGCCTCGATGGCGCGTGCTTCGGCAAGCAGATGCGCAGCATCTGCACCGGAGGCCACGCATGCGTGCATGCGATCCAGCGCCCACATCAAATTCACCGCCGTCGGTCGCGCCGCGCGCAGGCGCGCCATGGCCTCAATGAAGTTGCCCCCGCGCGCGGCCAGCACCGCGCCATAAGCCGCCGCTATGCCGATGGCGGGCGCGCCGCGCACCGCCAGCGCGCGGATCGCCGCACTCACCGACTCGGCATCCGCGCAGCGCAGCCATACCGTTTCGTGCGGCAGCAGGCGCTGGTCGAGCACATCCAGCGCATCGCCCCGCCAGCGCAACGGGCGCACCGAATCATGCGCGCCAGGATCATGGGGTTCGGCAAACATCGGTCTTCCCTGGCAACAGCGCATCTGCTGCGCTCAAGCTAGCAAGGATAAAGCCTGCAGCGCGCGCGGGCGAGTCCGCGTCCGTGCTTGATTCAGCCCTGCCGCTCACCCAGCCAGCCATGAATGGCGCCGGGCACCTCGCGCTGCGCGCGCCCGGACACATAGATGCCGATGTGGCCACCCTTGAAGCTCAGCTCGGTATAGTCCGTGGTGCCCACCGCGCCACGCAGCGGGCGCGCCGCGGACGGCGGCACCAGATGATCCTGCTCGGCAAAAATGTTCAGTATCGGCAACTTGATGCTGCCCAGATCAACGCGCTCACCACCGATCTCGACCTCGCCCTTGATCAGCTTGTTGGCTTGGTAGAAATCCTTGATGAACTGGCGGAAGGCCTCGCCGGCCTGGTCGGGCGAGTCGAAGATCCATTTTTCCATGCGCAGGAAATTGGTGATTTCCTTCGGGTCATCGAGCACGTCGACCATGCCGACGTATTTCTGCTGGTTCAGGCGCACCGGCTTCAGCGTGAGATAGCACCAGTTCATCAGGTCAGCCGGCACGTTGCCAAGGGTGTCAACAAACAGATCGACATCCATCTGGCGCGTCCAGTTCGAGAGCATGTTGTCCGGAGTGTGAAAGTCCACCGGCGTGACCATGGTGATCAGGTTCTGCAGCTTGTGCCCGCGCAGCGCGGCGTAGCACAGCGAGAACGCGCCGCCCTCGCAAATGCCGAGCAAGTTGATGCGCTCCAGCCCGTGGCGCTGACGCACCTGGTCGATGCAGCGATCGAGGTAGCCGAGGATGTAATCCTCAAGCGTGAGCCAGCGATCGGCCAGATCGGGATAGCCCCACTCGATCATGTATACATCCTCACCCAGTTCCAGCAGGCGTGCGACCAGCGAGCGATCGGCTTGCAGATCCACCATCCACGGCGTGTTGACCAGCGCGTAACTGATCAGGATCGGCATGCGCCCGGAGGGCTTGCCAGTGGGTTTGAAGTGCCACAGCGTGATTTTGTCTTCGTGATACACCGCCTCCCTGGCGGAAGCGCCGAAGTCGAAATCACCGACGTTGCGCAAGTTTTGCATGCCTGCAGCGAATTTGCGCTTGAAGCCATCGACTTCTTGCAGCGCTTTGACGGGATCGATACGCAACGGACTGAGCATGGTGATCTCCAGAATTTAACGGCGACGCGGCGCAGCGGCCTTGCGCGCGGGTTTGCTGGCCGGTTTGCTGGCCGATGGTTTGCTGCTCGCGAGCGCAGATGCGGAGTGCGATTTGCCGGGCTCCGGGCGCGGCTGCGTCTCGGCCAGATGCGCCTGCAATTGCCGCACCTGACGACGCAAATCGTGCAGGCGCTTACCCAGCGTATTGATCTCGCTGCGCGTGGGCACGCCCAACTCGCGCGACACCTGCTCGACCTGCTGCTGCGTGCCAGCACGTACGCGCATCTGCGCGTCCACCAGAGCGCCGTAGACCTCACGCCACTCGGCTGAAAGCGCGACTTCCTGAAAGCCCTCCTCGGCGGCATCGACCCACAGATCGTAAAGCGCACGCAGCGACTCGATCTGCCGCCCCGGTTCGCTGCGCTCGGCCAGTTTGGCCTCGAACTTTTCCGTGCCCAAACGGCCGGCACGCGCCAGCAACTGGTTGTAACGCTGCATCTGCTGCTGGTAGTCGAGCACATCGCGCACCTGTTTTTGCGCGCGCTCCTGGTGCTCACGCGCCAGGCCAATGCCCGGCACGCTCAGGGTTTCACGCAACCCGCTCAGCGCGGGCACGACCATCTGCTGCCACGATTGCATCCACGCCTGCGGTCCGCCGCCGGCGATCTGGCTGGCGTCGGCAAAGGCCGTGGTGAACGGCTGGCCACCGCCAAACACACCACCCAGCGCATCGCGCCAAGCCGCCGCCGGCTGTGCGTCACCAAGCTGCGATTGCATCGATTCGAGCAACATGAAGTAGTTCTTGAGGCCGGCCAGCGTGCGTTCGATCTGCGCCTCGCCGGTCTCGTTCATTCCTGCCGTCTGGCTGCGCAGGCTGGATTGCCAGCCATCCCAGGTTTGCTGCATGAGACGTGCGTACTGCTCACCGCCGGGCGGCATGAAACCAGTGGTCATGACAGACTCCACTCAATGAATGGCGCTATTGTGCATCGCACCATGCGACGCCGTAAAGCAAAACGCCCGGGACTCCCCGGGCGTCGTTCACTGCACACTCAGCCCGATACTCAGGCCTGTGCGTCTTCGGTGACCGCCTTGATCGACAGGCGAATGCGGCCCTGCTTGTCGACTTCCAGCACCTTCACCTTGACGATATCGCCTTCCTTGAGTTTGTCGGAGACCTTCTCGACGCGCTCATTGGAGATCTGCGAAACGTGCACCAGACCGTCCTTGCCGGGCAGGATGGTGACAAAGGCGCCGAAGTCCATCAGCTTGGCCACCTTGCCAACGTAGATACGGCCGGGCTCGACGTCGGAAACGATCATCTCGATGCGCTTCTTGGCCTCCTCGGCCGCGTTGCGGTTGACCGAGGCGATGATCACGGTGCCGTCATCGGTGATGTCGATAGTGGTGCCGGTTTCCTCGGTGATCGAGCGGATCACCGCACCGCCCTTGCCGATCACCTCGCGGATCTTGTCCGGGTGGATCTTCATGGTCAGCAGGCGCGGCGCGTAATCGGACAGCTCGGCGCGCGGTGCGCTGATCGCCTTGGCCATCTCGCCGAGAATATGCAGGCGACCGCGCTTGGCCTGGGCCAACGCCACGCGCATGATTTCCTCGGTGATGCCGTCGATCTTGATGTCCATCTGCAGGGCGGAAATACCATCGGCGGTACCGGCAACCTTGAAATCCATGTCGCCCAGATGGTCCTCGTCACCGAGGATGTCGGACAGCACCACGAACTGGTCACCTTCCTTGACCAGACCCATGGCGATGCCGGCCACCGGCGCCGTGATCGGCACACCGGCGTCCATCATCGCCAGCGAGGAGCCGCACACCGAGGCCATCGACGACGAACCGTTCGACTCGGTGATCTCGGAGACCACGCGCAGCACATAGGGGAACTGCTCCATCGGGGGCTTGACCGCCATCACACCGCGCTTGGCGAGACGGCCATGACCGATTTCGCGACGCTTGGGCGCGCCAAAGCGTCCGGCCTCGCCCACGCTGAACGGCGGGAAGTTGTAGTGGAACAGGAACGGATCCTTGGATTCGCCCTCGGGCGCGTCGATCATCTGCGAGTCGCGCGCGGTGCCCAGTGTGGTCACCACCAGTGCCTGCGTTTCGCCGCGTGTGAACAGCGCCGACCCGTGGGTGCGCGGCAACACGCCGACGCGCACACTGATGGCACGGATATCGTCCAACTGACGACCGTCGATGCGCACCTTGGTCTTGAGCACGCTGTCGCGCAGGGTGCGGTATTCCAGCTCGGCGAATTCCTTGGCCAGATCGGCCGCCGCCCAACCCTTGGCCTCAGCCTCGGACTTGAGTGACTCCAGCACATCCGCCTTGATCGCGCTGATCGCATCGCGGCGCTGCAGCTTGTCGCGCACTCTGAACGCTTCTTCGAGCTTGCCGCCCAGCGCAGATTTCAACGCGGCACACAACGCCTCGTTGCGCGCCGGCGGCCGCCAGTTCCACGACGGGCGCGCCGCTTCGGCGGCCATCTCGGCGATGACCCGGATCGCGATCTGCATTTGCTGGTGGCCGAACACGACCGCACCCAGCATCACGTCCTCGGGCAGCAACTTGGCTTCGGACTCGACCATCAGCACGGCGTTGGAAGTACCGGCGACGACCAAATCCAGCGCCGAGGTCTTGAGTTCGGTCGCGGTGGGATTCAGCACGTACTTGCCATCGATGTAACCGACGCGTGCTGCGCCAATCGGACCCTTGAACGGAATACCGGCCAGGCTGAGTGCCGCCGAAGCGCCGAGCAATGCGGCGATGTCGCCGTCAACCTCGGGGTTGAGCGACAACACCTGCGCAATGACCTGGACTTCGTTCTTGAACTCTTCCGGAAACAGTGGGCGTACCGGGCGATCGATCAGACGCGAGGTCAGGGTTTCCTTTTCGGTGGGACGCCCTTCGCGCTTGAAAAAGCCGCCGGGAATGCGGCCGGCGGAGTAGAACTTTTCCTGGTAGTCGACGGTGAGCGGGAAGAAATCCTGCCCCTCACGCGCCTTGCCGGCGGCGACGGCGGTGACCAGCACCACGGTGCCGCCCATGCTCACCATGACCGCGCCGGATGCCTGGCGGGCGATTTCGCCCGTCTCCAGCGTGACTTCGTGATTGCCGTACTGGAATGACTTGGTTACTTTCGCCACGTTTTCGGTCCTCGTTGAGATTAGCGACGCAGACCGAGGCGCTGGATCAGATCCTGGTAGCGCTGCGCATCTTTGTTTTTGAGATAGCCCAGCAGGCGTCGGCGCTGGTTGACCATTTTCAGCAGACCACGGCGCGAATGATGGTCCTGCTTGTGATCATGAAAGTGCGTCGAAAGGTGCTCGATGCGCGCGGACAGCAGTGCCACCTGCACTTCCGGTGAACCGGTATCGGTCGGCGCGCGTCGATAATCGGCAATGACTTTTGCGGTTTGATCGTTGGACAGAGACATCGTGCGAATTCCTTGAACAATGGCGAGACTTGCGCCAAGCCACGGCTCGTGTGGAACCCTGGACTGGCGCAAGCCCCGCCGGTGGATGAAAGCGGTTGACTGAGCTGGTCATTTTAGTCGCGCCAGCGCTCCAACAACAAGTTATTTACGGTATGGACTCCTGCAATCCCGTCGCGCAACCGAGGCACAAGCCCATGCATTGCTTGCACCTCAGCCCGTGTCCTGACCCCAATGGAACCCGCGGCTGACCTTGAATTGCCCCTCAAGTACCTCGGCCATGGCCAGCGCGCGGCCGCCGGCATCCATCAGCAGACACGGGCCAGGCCTGGCCGCGGCCGGCGCCGCCAGCGCGCGTCCATGGCTGATGGCCAGGCTATCGGCGGCGCTCAGCGTCCAATGCGGCCAATGCGGCATGGCGTCTTCGATCGGCCGCAGCCGCGCCCACAAGGCTTCGCGCCCGTCGCGCAGAAGCATCTGCTCCAGCGTGTCCAGGCCAATCATCGACTGCCCCTGGAAGGGCGCAACCCACAATCGGCGCAGCGCGGCCAGATGGGCGCCGCAGCCCAGGCGTTCACCCAGATCGCGCGCCAGGGCGCGCACGTAAAAACCCGCGCCGCATTCCACTTCCAGCGTCAGACGATCTTCGTGACGTTGCAGTAAACGCAGCGCGTGCACCTCAACCTGGCGCTGCGGCGCCCGCACCGCCTCGCCGCGGCGCGCACGCCGGTAAAGGGGCTGGCCCTGCTGCTTGAGCGCCGAATAAATCGGCGGCACCTGACTGATGCGGCCGACGAATTCCTGCAGCAGGGCATCAATCGAGGCGTCGTTGAGGCTGGGCAGCGGGCACTCGCGAATCACGACGCCTTCGACGTCATCGGTGCTGGTGACCTGCCCCAGTCGACATACCGCGTGATACACCTTGCGCTCGCCCAGCAACACGCCCGCCAGTTTGGTGGCCTCGCCGAAGCACAGCGGCAACATGCCGGTGGCGCATGGATCCAGCGCACCGGTGTGGCCGCCTTTGGCCGCAGCCAGCATGCGTCGCACGCGCTGCAGCGCCTGGCTGGAACTCAAGCCCAGCGGCTTGTCCAGCAGCAGCACGCCGTGGATGGGATGAAATTCAGCGACGGACATGGCCGGAATCGAAATGGCGCAACACGCGCGCGGCGCAACGACTCACTGTGCCGGCTTGTCCGCACGCAGCAAGGCATCGATGCGCTCGCCACGATCCACGGATTCGTCATAGCGAAAACGCAGCGCCGGTACACGGCGCAGGCGCATGCTGCGCGACAACTGCGTGCGCAGCTCGCCCGCCATGGCGTTGAGCGCCTTGACCGCGGCGGTCGACTGCTCGGGCAGCAGCGCGATCACCCAGACCGTCGCCATGTCCAGATCGCGCGTGACCTCGACATCGGAAACGCTGACCGAGGGCAGCGCATGATCACGCACCGCGGCATGCACCAGCGTGCCCAGCTCGCGGCGAAGCTCGGCGGAAACGCGATCGGTGCGGGTGAAGGATGGCGACATGACGGCTCGGCTCGGGATGCGGCATGAATCTGGGCACGTGCAGCGCTGCGGGCTCAAGCCCGCCAGACGCTGCGGCATGGCGATGGCGCAAACCGCATCGCCGACAGTTTACGCCTGCTACATGGTGCGCTTGACCTCGATGCGCTCGAAGCACTCGATCTGGTCGCCAGCGCGCACGTCGTTGTATTGCTTGACCGCGATGCCGCACTCCATGCCGTTGCGCACTTCCTCGACGGCCTCCTTGAAGCGACGCAGCGATTCCAGCTCGCCCTGGAAAACAACGGTGTTGTCACGCAGCACGCGGATCAGCTTGTTGCGACGCACATTGCCCTCGATGACCATGCAGCCGGCCACCGCGCCGAACTTCGAGCTGCGAAACACATCGCGCACCTGTGCCACGCCGATGATCTCCTCGCGCACCTCGTTGCCGAGCAGACCGGACGCGGCCTGGGTGACCTGATCGATGACGTCGTAGATGATCGAGAAGTAACGCAAGTCGATGCCATTGGCCTCGATAACCTTGCGCGCGCTGGCATCGGCACGCACGTTGAAGCCGATCAGCAGCGCCTTGGACGCCGCGGCCAGCGTGGCGTCGGATTCGGTGATGCCGCCCACGCCGGATGCAATGACGTTGACCTTGACCTGATCGTTGCCGATCTTGCCCAGCGCGTCGCGCAAAGCCTCGACCGAGCCCTGCACATCGGCCTTGACGACGATATTCAGCGATTGCTGCTGGCCTTCGTTCTGACCCATCTGCGCCATCAATTCCTCAAGGCGATTGCCGCCGGAGCGCACCAGGCGCGTCTCGCGCCGCTTCTGCTCGCGCTGCTGGGCAACGTCCTTGGCCAGACGCTCATCGGCCACCACGGCCAGATCATCGCCCGCCTCGGGCACGCCCGAGAGCCCCAGCATCTGCACCGGAATCGACGGCCCGGCGTTGATGACCTGACGGCCGGCCTCGTCGAACAACGCGCGCACGCGACCGTACTGGGTGCCACAGACCACGAAATCGCCGCGCGCCAACAAACCCGACTGCACCAGTACCGTCGCCACCGGGCCGCGGCCCTTGTCCAGACTGGACTCGACCACCACGCCGCTGGCGCGGCCATCGGCCACGGCGCGCAGTTCCATCACCTCGGCCTGCACCGAGATTGCATCCAGCAGCGCCTCCACGCCTTCGCCCGTCTTGGCCGACACCGGCACGAACTGCGTGTCGCCGCCCCATTCCTCGGGCACGACTTCGTGCTGCACCAGACCCTGCTTGACGTTGTCGGGATTGGCGTCGGGCTTGTCCATCTTGTTCACTGCGATGATCAGCGGCACCTTGGCGGCGCGCGCATGCTGCACGGCCTCGATCGTCTGCGGCATCACACCATCATCCGCGGCCACCACCAGCACCACGATGTCGGTGATCTTGGCGCCGCGCGCGCGCATCGCGGTGAAGGCCGCATGGCCGGGCGTATCGAGAAACGTGACCACGCCCTTGGCGGTTTCGACGTGATACGCGCCGATGTGCTGGGTGATGCCACCCGCCTCGCCAGCCGCGACCTTGGTGCGGCGGATGCAGTCCAGCAGCGAGGTCTTGCCGTGATCGACGTGGCCCATGATGGTAACCACGGGCGGGCGCGGCGCGCGCTCACCCGTGGCATCGGTCTGCGCCACCAGCTTGGTCTCGGCGTCGTTCTCGGTGGCGCGCACGGCCTGGTGCCCGAGCTCCTCGACCACCAGCACCGCGGTGTCGTGGTCAATGCCCTGGTTGATGGTCGCCATGACGCCCATCTTGAACAGCGCCTTGACCACATCGGCGCCCTTGATCGCCAGCTTCTGCGCCAGATCGGCCACCACGATGGTGTCGCCAATCGCCACTTCACGCACGACCGGCGCGGTGGGCTTGGAGAACGCGTGCTGACCCGCTGCGGCACGACCCGCCTCGGGCTTGCTCTTGCCGGGCTTGCGGCGTCCGGCACGGCGCGCGCGCTCGGCTTCGGTCAAATGCAGTTCGCCACCGGAGAAGCGCCCGGCATCACCGTCGCCGCCTGCCGGCGCGCGATGCGAGCCGCGATCGGGAATGCGATGGCGATGCGGGGCCTCGAGCGCACGCGCGGGTTTGTCGGCCTTGACACGCTCACGCGGCGGATGCGCGCGCGTTTCACCTGCCGCCACGGCCTTCTCGGCGGGCGGCGATACGGGCTCGATTTCGCTGGCGCGCACGGCCTCCTGCGCAGCTTGCTGTGCCTGCAGTTGCGCAACGGCCTCGGCCTGCTTGCGCGCTTCTTCCTCGGCGTGCTGACGCTCCATTTCTTCGGCGCGACGGCGATCCGACTCAAGCAAATGCGCTTGCTGCTGATCGCGTTCCTGCTGCGATTCACGCAATTTGCGGATCGCGTCCTCGCGCTCACTGTCACCCGCGGACTCGTCGGCGATGACACTGCGCTTGACGTATGTGCGCTTGGCGCGCACCTCGACCGCGACCGTCTTGGACGTAGCCGCGCGGCCGGAGCCAGTGGAGACCTTGATCTCGCTGACTTTGCGTCGGCTCAGCGTGACATGGCTGGGCGCGGTGATCGCCTCGCTGCCGCCTTCGGCCTTGCCGTGCGCGCGGCGCAGGAAGCCCAGCAGCTTCATTTTTTCGGTGCTGCTGACGGCCTGGTCCGGACCTTTGAAATGCATGCCCGCCTCGGCCAGTTGAGTCAACAGCTTGTCGGCTGGAATATCCAGCATCGTGGCGAGGTGCTTGATGGTGACTTCAGACATGTCGATCTACTCCGCAAGTTTCGAGCCGCGCGACGAGGCGTGGGGGCGTGCGCTGAACATGTCCGGGCCTCAGCCGCCCTGCTCCATTTTCTCGATCATCGGCGCGCGTGCGGCCATGATCAGCGCCGCCGCGCGCGACTCGTCCATGCCCTCGATATCCATCAGGTCAATCACGGCGAGATCGCCGAGATCCTCCAGCGTGTTGATGCCGCGCTCACCAAGCATCGCGAGCAGCTCTGAATCCATGCCGTCGAGCGCATCCAGACTGTCTGCGCCAGCGTCGTCGCCGCTTTCCTCGGCGACCAGCGCCTCGGTCAGCAGTGCATCGCGCGCGCGCGCGCGCAGCTCCTCGACGATGTCCTCGTCGAACCCTTCCACCGCCAACAATTCAGCGGTCGGCACGTAGGCGATTTCCTCGACCGTGGAAAAACCCTCCTGCACCAGGATCTGCGCGATCTCGGTGTCCACTTCAAGCTTGTCCATGAACAGATTGAGCGCGGCTTTCTGCTCATCCTCGCTCTTGGCCTGCACCTGCGCCTGGGTCATCACGTTGAGCTGCCAGCCGGTGAGCTTGCTGGCGAGCTTGACGTTCTGGCCACCGCGGCCGATGGCTTTCGACAACTCGCCCTCAGGCACGGCGATGTCCATCGAGTGCTTGTCTTCGTCGACGATGATCGACTCGACCTGCGCTGGCGCCATGGCGTTGATCACGAACTGCGCCGGGTTGTCATTCCATAGCACGATGTCCACGCGTTCGCCGTTCAACTCGTTGGCGACCGCCTGCACGCGCGAGCCGCGCATGCCGATGCAAGCACCAATGGGGTCGGTGCGATGGTCGTGGGCCAATACCGCGATCTTGGCGCGATCGCCCGGATCGCGCGCGCAGGCCTTGATCTCGACCAGGCCCTGACCTACCTCGGGCACTTCCAGCTTGAACAGCGCGATCATGAACTCGGGCGCACTGCGCGAAATGAACAGTTGTGGCCCGCGCACCTCGGCACGTACCTCCTGCAGATAGCCGCGCAAACGATCGCCGACGCGCACGGTCTCGCGCGGAATGGCGCGCTCGCGCGGAATGAAGGCCTCGACGTTGCCGCCCAGGTCCAGATAAATGCTGCCGCGCTCGACGCGCTTGACCACGCCGGTCAGCAGTTCGCCCACGCGATCGCGGTAGGCGCCCAGCACCAACTCGCGTTCGGCCTCGCGCACGCGCTGCACGATGACCTGCTTGGCCGCCTGCGCGGCAATGCGCCCGAACTCCGGGTTGTCAATGGGCTCCTCGATGAACTCGCCGACCTGGATATCGGCGCGCTCCTCGATCGCATCCATCATGCGCGTCATGCGCTCGGGCGATTCCATGACCACATCGTCGGCCACGACTTCCCAGCGTCGAAAGGTTGCGTACTCGCCGCTGTCGCGGTCGATGCTGACACGGATGGCGACATCCTGATCGGGATAGCGCTTCTTGGCCGCCGAGGCCAGCGCTGCTTCCAGTGCCTCGAAAATGGTTTCGCGCGCGACTCCTTTCTCGTTGGCAACCGCATCGACGACCAGCATCAATTCTTTGCTCATTTCGTTACTCCCGCGGGCATGTACCCGTTCGGATCATTGGCTGACTGGAGGGGTTCCGGGCTTGCCCGTCGTGCGCTTGCCACGAGATGCCGGTTTGCTGTTGTCCCTGGCTGCACCTTGCCTGGGCTGCGGCGCGTAACCCAGCGCCACCCAATCGGGAATCAGGCGTGCGCTTTCAAATGCATCGGCGGCAAAGGTGAACGGCACCGTGTCGACATCCACGGTGATCCGCTCGTCATCGACCGTAAGCACGCGCCCGCGCAGGCGACGGCGCCCTTGCTGCGGCAGCTTCAGCGTGACACGCACCTCGGCGCCAAGCAGGCGCGCGAAATGCGCGGCCGTGAACAGCGGGCGGTCGATGCCTGGCGAGGAAATCTCGAGCGTGTACTGGCCCGCAATCGGATCCTCGGCATCAAGCCACGTGGACAACTCGCGGCTGGCTGTCGCGCAGTCATCGACATCGACCTCGCGACCCGCAACCTCGATATACACGCGCAACGTGCCGCCGTGGCCATGCGTCGCCCACTCGATCCCGAGACATTCGAGACCGATGCCGGCCAACATGGGCCCGATGCGTTCCGCCAGTGCGCGCGTGTCCAAATCTCCGTCCTGCAGAAACAAAAAAAGGGCGCGACCGCCCTGCCCAACGCCGCCTTGGCGGCGCCACTCCCTGCGGCCAACAAAAAAGCCTCACAAGGAGGCTTTCTTGTTCAGAAAGTCTGGTAGCGGGGGCAGGATTTGAACCTGCGACCTTCGGGTTATGAGCCCGACGAGCTGCCAGACTGCTCCACCCCGCATCAGAGCCCGCAATTGTAAGGACGGCGCCGAGCAGACGCAACACTTTTCGTGGAAATCCTGATGGATCGGGCGCCTGCGGACCGACCGCACGGCTTGCACCAGCCCTGAATACCGACGTCTTCACCGTCGCGCTGCAGCATACGGAGTAGGGGGTAGCCCACCTGTAGCCCAACTCACTTTGACGTCTGACCGTCGGGCTCCTCGTCGACCAAGACCAATAGAGCCCCCGGCGTGCATCGAAAGTAACGGCACAACCGCTCGATGGTGTCGGTACTGGTCACATAGCCGGGGACGTTGGCGATTCGCGAGACAGTTGGCCGCGACAGGCCGGTCTCCGCACAGACATCGCTGATCGTGATCCGTCTTCGCTCATGAAAGCTCTTCTCGTCAAGCAGTTGGTTGAACAGGAATCGGATCACGCGCCCTCCCACTTGATCGCGAGTGAATCATATACTTTATTTTTAATAAACTATGGGATATATTTTGATCACATTGCGATTGCACCGCAATGCATACGGAGGTCAGAAATGAAGCAAACGTATCTTACAACTACGACGCACGGACGATCCGGGAGCGGCTGAAGGACTCCGTCTTACTGGAGGGCAGACACTATATCCGCCCCTTCGGCGGCAGGAAGATCCTGTACATCTGGGAGTCGATCGAGACGGACATGGCTTCCGGAAGCCGCCTACCGGAAGCGGCGATCCCCATGGCAAATGGCGGGGTCTGCAATGTCTAGTGTTCGCAACCATCTCGGAACTCTGTTCTTCGACTTCCGCTACCGGGGCGTGCGTTGCCGGGAGTACACCAAGCTCCCGGACATCCCGGCCAACCGCAAGCGCATGCACAAGGTCCTCGACCAGATCGAGCAGGCTATCGTCACCGGCACGTTCCATTACGCCGACTTCTGGAGTTCCCAGGATTTCGTGGACACTTTTGGCGAAGGTAGTGAAATCGCTGGAGGTGACGAGTGGCAAAGCGTCCTGGAATCAACGTCGTTCGGCGGAAGTACGAGTTCATCGAATCGAACCAGAA
>JAKAWV010000033.1:0-15320 GCA_021827205.1 Pseudomonadota bacterium
GAAAGATAAAGGATGGCGAGACGTTTGATTCAAAATTTTGCTCGCAGACCACTAGAAGTCTCGGCGCTAGATTGCGCATAACCGAGAAGCTACCGAGCTCAGCGATAGACCCCGGGCTCTCAACAAATATCAGGACGCATGCACATAAAGCGGCTATGTGCTCTTCGAATTCCAGCAAATCATTGTAATCGTCACCTTGCATCAGGGTTGTCATTTTTTCTGCTATAACAACTCGACGTCCAGCGATGGATCCCGACTTATCCATGCGACTTAGCGCGTAGTGTCGCGCAGAAGCCACAGTCTCTGCTTTACTTTCTATCGCCCCGCCACAAAGAAATATAAAGCCATCGAACGGACGTACGACTACATTTAATGTATCGAGCGAGCCTTTCAAGACATTCGCAAGTTTAATTCCCACAACTCTTTACCTTTTAAAGGCGGAAAATCCCGCGGGGCCTTACCGGAGGAGCTTCTGCGGAGGTGAGACCCCGCGGGATTTTCCGCCGATAAATACCGTCAATCCTTAAACTGTCTGGCGAATCGCCCGACAAAAACTTGACTAGTCCTGTCATACGCGTAAAGAGTGAAAATTAAGCTTGTCGTACTGAAACCGTACTGAAACCGAAACTTGGACGGAGGAAGTTAAATCCCGTTCCGGCATCTTTCAAAGCTTGAGCTTGCCCGCTCCCACCACCGGCTGCTCCCTCACCGGCCACACCGGACACAGCGCCTCCACCGCCTCCATCAACTCCACCCAATCCGATAGATCACCCCTGCCCGCCTGCACGACATCCAGCACGTCGCCACCGACCAGCGGCTCGCGGACGCCTTCATGCTTTGTCGCTGGCGATTTCGGCAATTCATTCATCCAGCATCTCTTTGCGATCGAAGCAAACGAACTCAAGCCGCCATGATGCCACGCTGGAGCTTGCCTTCTTCCTGCAGACGCCGGTGCAGCGACCCCGCGCTGAAATCGAGGCCGTTCGGCCATGCCAGCGCACCCAGTTCGATGAAGCAGCGCGCGAAGAAAGCGGGATCGCGCAGCGGCGCGGTCATCTCCGTATCCGCCGCAATGAAGGGGGCGAAGTCGTACACGCCTGAAGCGCCGTCGGAAAAGCGTAGCAACAGCTGATGACTTCCTTTCGGTTCGACTGCGGTCAATTTAATCATTGTCGGCTCCCGGAATTCGGCTTAGCGGTTGCAGTGCCTGTGCACACGCCCAATTCTGCTCCAGCTCCTGACGATGGTCGAGGCACCACTGCTTCACCAAGGCAAGCGCACGTTTCGGCAGCTCGCCTTGCACGATGGCGCCATCTTCGATGGCAACCAGCGCCTCATGGCCCTGGTACTCCACGTGCACATGCGGCGGCGCGTGATCGGCGAAATACATGCGCACGTAGATACCGAAGAAGCTGGAGATGATTGGCATGGCTTACATATTCCGCCGGTACTCCCCACCCACCTCGTACAGCGCATGGCTGATCTGCCCCAGCGAGTTGTACTTGACCGCCTGCATGAGCTGCTCGAACAGGTTGCGGCGCTCGCGGGCGGTGGTTTGCAGGGTGGTGAGGGAGCCGGGGACGGCTGGTTGAGCCGAACCCTCACCCCCTGCCCCTCCCTTGGGGACTTCCGTTGGTCGTCTCCCGCTGGGAGAGGGGTGCAAAACGGCATTGCGCGCCTGCTGGAAGGTGCGCACGTGCTCGATCTGCGCGCGCTTCTCTTCTTCCGTCGAGCGGATCAGCTCGATGCTGGTGGCGATTTCGCCGGCGTGCTCGCGCGGCAGGTAGGTGTTGACGCCGATCAGCGGCAGCGAGCCGTCGTGTTTCTTCTGCTCGTAGAACATCGACTCCTCTTGAATTTTGCCGCGCTGGTACATGGTGTCCATGGCGCCGAGCACGCCGCCGCGCTCGCTGATCGCCTCGAATTCCTTGTAGACGGCCTCCTCGACCAGGTCGGTCAGGGTGTCGACGACGAAGCTGCCCTGCCACGGGTTCTCGTTGAAGTTCAGCCCCAGCTCGCGGTTGATGATGAGCTGGATGGCCACCGCGCGGCGCACGCTCTCCTCGGTCGGTGTGGTGATGGCTTCGTCGTAGGCGTTGGTGTGCAGGCTGTTGCAGTTGTCGAACAGGGCGTACAGCGCCTGCAGCGTGGTGCGGATGTCGTTGAACTGGATCTCCTGCGCGTGCAGCGAGCGGCCGCTGGTCTGGATGTGGTACTTCAGCATCTGGCTGCGCTCGTTGGCGCCATAGCGCTCGCGCATGGCGCGCGCCCAGATGCGCCGCGCGACGCGGCCGATGACGGTGTACTCGGGGTCCATGCCGTTGCTGAAGAAGAAGCTGAGGTTGGGCGCGAAGTCGTCGACGCGCATGCCGCGCGCCAGGTAGTACTCGACGATGGTGAAGCCGTTGCTCAGGGTGAAGGCGAGCTGGCTGATCGGATTGGCCCCGGCCTCGGCGATGTGATAACCGCTGATGCTCACCGAATAGAAGTTGCGCACCTGCTGCTCGACGAAGTACTGCTGGATGTCGCCCATCATGCGCAGCGCGAACTCGGTGCTGAAGATGCAGGTGTTCTGCGCCTGGTCCTCTTTCAGGATGTCGGCCTGCACGGTGCCGCGCACGCTGCGCAGGGTCTCGGCCTTGATCCTGGCGTAGGTCTCGGCGTCCACCACCTCGTCGCCGCTGACGCCGAGCAGGCCCAGGCCCAGGCCATCATTGCCCTCGGGCAGCGGGCCCAGGTACTGCGAGCACGGGCGGTCGCGGTAGATCTCGACGATGCGCGCATGCGCGGCGTCCCAGCGCGCGGTGTTGCCGCGCAGGTATTTCTCCACCTGCTGGTCGATGGCGGTGTTCATGAACATCGCCAGGATCATCGGCGCCGGGCCGTTGATGGTCATCGACACCGAGGTTTTCGGATCGCACAGGTCAAAGCCCGAGTAGAGCTTCTTCATGTCGTCGAGCGTGGCGATGGACACGCCCGAGTTGCCGATCTTGCCGTAGATGTCGGGGCGCGGCGCCGGGTCTTCGCCGTACAGCGTCACCGAGTCGAACGCGGTGGACAGGCGCGCGGCCGGCTGGCCGAGGCTGAGGTAATGGAAGCGGCGGTTGGTGCGCTCGGGCGTGCCCTCGCCGGCGAACATGCGCGTGGGATCCTCGCCGACGCGCCGATACGGGTACACGCCGCCGGTGTAGGGATAGCCGCCCGGCAGGTTCTCGCGCATCAGGAAGCGCAGCAGGTCGCCCCAGTCGCGGTACTGCGGCGGCGCGATCTTGGGAATCTTCTGGTGACTGAGCGATTCGCGATAGTTGTCGACGTGGATGGCCTTGCCGCGCACCTGGTATTCGGTGAACTCGGCGGTGACCGAAGCCTTGCGCGCCGGCCACTCGCGCAGCAGGGTCAGGGCGTCGGCGGAGAGTGATTGCAGCGCTTCGTTGTAGCGCTGGCGCAGGATCAGCAGGGTGCGATCGGGTTCTCCCCTCTCCCCTCGGGAGAGGGGTTGGGGGTGAGGGTTCGGATCTTGCGCTGCGTCGGTGACGCCCGGCGTATGCGAACCCTCACCCTCGGTCCCTCTCCCGAGGTGAGAGGGATGAAATGCAGCATGCCCTGGCGCGGTGGGCGTGGGCTGCGGATCCGCGCGTGCCGGCGTAGCTGAAGCAGGATGCAAAGCGCTTGCATCGTAGAGATCCAGCACCTTGGGCAGCCGTGGATCACCGATTTCGCACAACGCTTCGTAGCAGCTCTGCGCCTTGCTGGCCGCCTCGGCCTCGCGCTCGATGCGCGCGTTGACGCCGCGGCCCTGCTCGGCGATCTCGGCCAGATAGCGCACCCGCGCACCCGGAATCAGCACCGTGGCGCGCGGCTCCTTGATCGATACATCGACCTGCGGCATGAAATCGCAGCGCGCATTGCCCAGGCTCTGGCCTTTGCCCTTTCCGAGTCCCGAGTCCCGAGTCCCGAGTCCCGGCTGTTGCGTCCCGAGTCCCCGAATCTTCTCGCGCAGCAACCGGCACAACTCGACGAACATCCAGGTCACGCCGGGATCGTTGAACTGGCTGGCGATGGTCGGATACACCGGCACATCCTCGTCCTTGAGCTGGAACTTGACCCGGTTGCGCTTCCACTGCTTGCGCACGTCGCGCAGCGCGTCCTCGGCGCCGCGGCGGTCGTACTTGTTGAGCACGATGAGTTCGGCGAAATCCAGCATGTCGATTTTTTCGAGCTGGCTGGCGGCGCCGTAGTCGCTGGTCATCACGTAGGCCGGAAAATCGACCAGATCGACCACCTCGGAATCGCTCTGGCCGATGCCCGCGGTTTCCAGAATGATCAGATCGAAATCCTGCGCGCGCAGGTAATCCAGGCATTCACGCAGCAGCGCGCTGGTGGCGGCGTGCTGGCGGCGCGTGGCCATCGAGCGCATGAACACGCGCGGGCTGCGCAGCGCGTTCATGCGGATGCGATCGCCGAGCAGCGCGCCGCCCGAACGCCGCCGCGTGGGGTCCACCGCCAGCACCGCGATGCGCATCTCGGGGAAAGCGTGCAGGAAGCGCAGCAGCAGCTCGTCGACCACCGAGGACTTGCCGGCACCGCCGGTGCCGGTGAGGCCGAGCACGGGCGCGGTGTGTCCTCGGGACTCGGGACTCGGGACTCGGGACTCGGAAGCGCCGCGAGCCCACTGCTTGCGCAGCAGGGCGAGTTCGGACTCGGAAAATTCATCATCTTCGAGAGCGCTGAGCATGCGGCCCACGCCGACTTCATCCTCGACGTCGAACGTCGCTGTTCTCCCGAGTCCCGAGTCCCGAGTCCCGAGTCCCGCCTTCCTGGCCGCACCTTGCGCCGTTCGCGCCCGTCGCACCACGTCCTCGATCATCGCCACCAGGCCCATGTGCATGCCGTCGTTGGGGTGGTAGATGCGCTCCACGCCGTAGGCCTGCAGCTCGGCGATTTCCTCAGGGGTGATGGTGCCGCCGCCACCGCCGAACACGCGGATATGCCCGGCGCCGCGCTCGCGCAGCATGTCGATCATGTATTTGAAGTACTCGACGTGACCGCCCTGATAGCTGGAGATGGCGATGGCGTCGGCGTCTTCCTGCAGCGCGGCGCGCACCACGTCCTCGACGCTGCGGTTGTGGCCGAGATGGATCACCTCCGCGCCCTGCGCCTGGATCAGCCGGCGCATGATGTTGATGGCGGCGTCGTGGCCGTCGAACAGGCTGGCGGCGGTGACGAAGCGTAGCGGCGCGGCGCTGGCCATCGCCGGCTCGGGCCACTGCGGGGCGGGAGTGCTCATGGGTCGGGCTCCGCGAATGAATGCGCGCATTTTACGCCCACGCGTCGCCACGCCGTCCGCACACCCGGCCTGGCCGCGCGCTGAATGCGTCCGTGGCCAGGGTCAACGCCGTGGCCCGCGCGGCGTTTTCCAACGCGAGCCACACTCCGCGGCGCCACCAGCGAGCCACTCACCATGAACCTGCACAGTCGCATTCTTGTTCCACTGCTTGCCATCGCCGCGCTGGGCGCGGTGTACGCGCCCGCCGCAGAAGCACGCGCCTGGGTCGGCATCAGCGTCGGCATCGCCCCGCCCGCGCCGCGTCACGAGCGCGTGATCGTGCGCCGTGGCTATGTACGGGCACCCGGCTACTGGCGCTGGGCGCCGCGCCGTCATGCTTATGTCTGGCGCGCGGGCTATTGGATGCGGGCGCGTCCGGGCTGGCGCTGGGTGGCGCCGCGCTGGGTTCCGCGTGGCCCGCACTGGGTGTTCCGCGCCGGCTACTGGACGCGTTTAGGTCATGTCCGACCATGATCATGAACGCACGCACCCGCGTCCTGCTCACGCTGCTCGGCCTCGGCCTGCGCGGCGGCTGCGCGTGGTGTATGTCGCATCGCCACCGCGCTGCGCATGGATTCCCGCGCGCTGGCGCCGGGACGGTCACGGCGACCGCGTGTGGATTCCGGGCCACTGCGCGCGGCCATGACCACGGCGGCGTGCGTGCGTGAACGGCGCGCGCCGCGCGCATTGACCCATCGGCGCGGGCGCCGGATGATCGCAGAACCCGCTCCGAGATCACGCGCATGTTCGCAGGACTGCGTTTGCGCCACTGGCGCGCCGAGGCCGATGCCGATGGCATCGTCACGCTCACACTCGATCGCGCCGACGCCAGCGTCAACGCCATGGCGCCCGCGGTGCTGAGGGAATTCGATCAGGCGCTCGATCGCCTGGTGATCGAGCCGCCCGCGGGCCTGATCGTGCGTTCGGGCAAGGCCGCCGGTTTCATCGCCGGCGCGGATATCCACGAGTTCGCGCAGTACGAGAAAACCGGCAGCGTGCGCGCGGTGATCGAGTACGGCCAGCGCGTGTACCAGAAGCTGGCGAGCCTGCCCTGCCCCAGCGTGGCCGCGATCCACGGGCACTGCATGGGTGGCGGCAGCGAACTGGCGCTGGCGTGCACGTATCGCGTCGCCAGCAGCGACCCGAAGACCCGCATCGGCTTGCCCGAGGTGATGCTCGGCATCCATCCCGGCTGGGGCGGCACGGCGCGGCTGCCGCGCCTGATCGGTGCGCTGCAAGCCCTGCCGCTGATGCTCACCGGCAAGACCGTGGCCGCCGACAAGGCGCGCGCGCTGGGTCTGGTCGATCGCGTCGCCGCGCCCGAGGCGCTGCTCGATGCCGCGCGCACTCTGCTGCGGCAGCGGCCATCGCGACCCTTCGTGCAGCGCCTGCGCGCCTGGGCCAGCAACCGCTGGATCGCACGACAACTGCTGGCACCGCTGCTGCGCAAACAGACCGCGGCCAAGGTGCGCAAGCAGCATTATCCGGCGCCGTTCGCGCTGATCGAGGTGTGGCGGCGCGGCGGCAGCGACGTGCGCCAGCGCCTGAAGCTGGAAGCCGACTCGGTGGTGCGCCTCGCCTCCACGCCCACCGCGCGTAATCTGGTGCGCGTGTTCTTTTTGCAGGAACGCCTCAAGACGCTGGCCGGCGACACCGCGCACGGCATCGCGCATGTGCACGTGATCGGCGCCGGCGTGATGGGCGGCGATATCGCCGCGTGGTGCGCGTATCGCGGCTTCAGCGTCAGCCTGCAGGACCGCGAGATGAAAGTCATCGAGCCGGCGCTGGCGCGCGCGCAAACGCTGTTCGGGAAACGCCTGAAGACACCTGCGCGCGTGGCCGCCGCGCAGGCGCGGCTGCACGCCGATGTCGAGGGCACGCAGGCCGCCGCGGCCGATCTGGTGCTGGAGGCGATCTACGAAAACCTCGACGCCAAGCGCGCGCTGTACGCCGCCACACAACCCAACCTGCGCGCCGCGGCTCTGCTGGCCAGCAACACATCCAGCATTCCGCTCAACGAGTTGGCGCGCGGCTTGAATGCACCCGAGCGTTTCATCGGCCTGCACTTTTTCAATCCGGTGGCGCAGATGCCGCTGGTCGAGGTGGTGCGCCACGCGCGGCTGGCGGCGGACACCGAGCAGCGTGCACTGGCCTTTTGCCGCGCCATCGACAAGCTGCCGGTGCCGGTGCGCGGCAGCCCGGGATTTCTGGTCAACCGCATCCTCATGCCGTACATGCTGGAAGCCATCCGCGCGCTGGGCGAGGGCATCCCCGGCGCGGTGCTGGATCGCGCCGCGCGCGGTTTCGGCATGCCGATGGGACCGATCGAACTGGCCGACACCGTGGGTCTGGACGTGGCCGCTTCGGTCGGTCTGGAGCTGGCGCCGTTTCTCGGCCTGGAGCTGCCGCAGGGCGTGTCGCGCCTGCTCGATGCCGGCAAGCGCGGCAAGAAGGACGGCCAGGGGTTTTATCGCTGGCAAGACGGCAAGCCGGTCAAGCCCGAAGTGCCCAAAGACTACCGGGCGCCGGATGATCTGGAGCTGCGCCTGATCGCGCCCATGCTCAACGAGGCCGTGGCCTGCCTGGCCGAGGGTGTGGTCGACGACGCCGATCTGCTCGATGCCGGGGTGATCTTCGGCACCGGCTTCGCGCCGTTTCGCGGCGGCCCGATCACCTACATCCGCGACGTCGGCGCCGATGCGCTGCGCGCGCAGCTCGAACAACTGGCCGCGCGCCACGGCCCGCGCTTCGCGCCGCGCCCCGGCTGGGACAACCCGGCGCTGCGCGCAATCCCCTGAGCGCTCACATCAATGTGCATGCAACAAGACAAGTGCCTGCGAGCAAATGGCTTGGCCGTTTTGGCTCGCCATCCCCGCACAAGTTGCCTCGTCATCCCCGCACAGAGCCTGCCCCCGCACAGGCGGGGCGGGAAGCCCCTGTCTTTCGTCATTCCCGCGCAAGCGGGAATGACGAGAAGCGGGGCGAAGGCGGGGCAGTCTTTGCGCGGGAATGACAGCCTGACCATTCTCGATCGTTGATCGCAATTTCGTATCAGAAGTTCTTGCGCAGGGTCAGATATACGCCGCGCCGCTGCGCATACTGCGGCGCCAGGCCCACGCCCAGACCGGTACCGTTGCGCAGCTCGATGACGCGATCCAGCGCATTGACCAGCGCCAGGCGCGCGTGCAGCGTGCCAAGATCCGGCAGGTCGAAACGCCGGCCCATGCTCAGGTTGAGCTGCAGCCAGCCGGGCATGGTCTGGGTGTTGGCGAAGCCGGCGCGCAGCCCCGAGCTGTACATGAAATCGAAGCCGGCCGTGACCCGGGGATGGACTTGTTCAGAGGTTTCCCAGTGGGGCTTGCGCTGCTTGCCATCCAGACTTTTCCCGACAGAAAGCTGGCCCGGCGTCCAATCGATTCGGCCCGCATCCATCAGCCGCGGTGATACGGATGCCCGGCCAGCAGGCTGGCGGCGCGGTACAACTGCTCGGCCACGAGCACGCGCACCAGCATGTGCGGCAGGGTCAGCGGGCCCAGCGACCAGCGCGCGTGCGCGCGTTCAAGCACCGTGTCGTCAAGACCCTCGGCGCCACCGATCAGCAGATACACATCGCGACCGCCCATGCGCCAGGCAGCCATGCGCTCGGCCAGTTGCTCGCTGGACCACGGCGTGCCGCGCCCGTCCAAGGCGATGATCCATGCTTCGCGTGGCAGTGCCGCGAGCAGCGCCTCGGCCTCGGCAGCCCTGCTCTGCGCCGGGCTCAGCGCCTTGCCGCGCGGCAGGCGGATCTCGCGCAACTGCAGCGGCAACCACGGCGCCAGGCGCTTCTGGTATTCGGCGAAACCCTGCGCCAGCCAACCGGGCATGCGCTCGCCGACGCTGAGCAGATGGGCACGCATGCCGGAACGGCGGGTGCCGTGCGCGTCAGGACGCGGCGGCGTCCGCGCCCGGCACCTCGACGCCCCACATGCGCTCGAGTCCGTAGAACTCGCGAATGCGCGGCAGCATCACATGCACGATCACATCGCCGAGATCCACCAGCACCCACTCGGCCTCGGTCTGACCTTCCACGCCCAGCGGCAGCATGCCGGCCTTCTTGACGAAGCGCACGACCTCATCGGCCAGCGCCTTGACGTGGCGCGTGGAAGTGCCGGAGGCGATCACCAGCGTGTCGGCGATGGAGGTCTTGCCGCGTACGTCGATCACGCGCACCTCCTTGGCCTTGAGCTCATCCAGCGCGTGCAGCACGTGCTCGCGCAGGGTATCGGGATCGGGAGGGATGTCGATGACGGATGAAACGGCGGCGGTGCTCAATGCGGGAAATCCTGATCAGGCGCGGGAGTGCGCGCGGCCAGTATAGGCCGGTGTCAGCGCGCCGACGCGCGGTACGGCGCCAGCAGGGCCGCATCGGCCAGCAGCGCATCGGGCAGCAGATAGCGCGGCTCGCGCCCCGCCGCCAGCAGCGCGCGCACCTGCGAGGCGCTGATCTCCAGCGCGCTGACGCGCAGATTGAACACGGCCCCGGCCGGCGTCGCGCGCAGCGCCGCGGGCTCGGTGACTGCACGCTTGCGCCACTGCTGTTGCAAGCTGTCGGGCCAGATCGGCAGGCTCGCCGGACGCGTCAACACCACGATGTGCGCGAGTTGGAACAGTTGCATCCAGCGCCGCCAGGTCGGCAGCCCGGCAAAGGCATCCTGTCCGAGCAACAGCAGCAGCGGCCGCTGCGTGCCCTGCTCGGCGCGCAATTCGGTCAGCGTATCGACGCTGTACGACGGACCGGGCCGCGCCAGCTCGCGCAAATCCAGCCCGAGACGATCCTGTCCGGCCAGCGCCGCGCGCAGCAGCGCCACGCGCGCCTCGGCACTGGCGATCGGCTGCGGCCGATGCGGCGGCGCGCGCGCCGGCAGCAGGCGCACCTCGACGTCCAGCGCCTCGGCCGCTTCCCAGGCCACGCGCAAATGGCCCAGATGCACCGGATCGAAGGTGCCGCCCAACAAGGCCAGCGGACGCAGCGATGACGCGACCGTCACCATGCGCGCCGCGCTCAGGCCAGCGCCACGGCGGCGCGTGGCTGCATCAGCACCACCAGCAGACGCTCGAATTCGCGCCACGGCTCGCCAGACTCGCGGCCCTTGACCATGCGATCGATGCGCCCCGACCACACCAGACAGCGCTGCCAGAAACGCGCCTGCGGCGCGCGCGCCAGTGCGCGCCGGAACTGCGCGGCACGCGCCTGCCACAAGTGTTCGGCACGCGCCGCCGCATCGAAATCGCGCGCGCCAGCCAGCCGCGCGGCGATGCCGAGTTGCAGATTCAGCAGACCCAGCAGCGGCAGCAAATCCTCGCCCTCGGCGCGTAGCCCGGCGAGGATGCGCAGCGCGCGCGCGGCAGCGCCGGCCAGCACCGCGTCGATCAACTGGAACGCGTCGTAGCGCGCGCTGTCGCTGACCAGGTGCTCGAGGGTTTCGCGATCCAAGCGCGTGCCGGCATCCACCAGCAGCACCAGCTTGTCGATTTCCTGCGCGCCAGCCAGCAGATTGCCCTCGGTGCGCGCCGCCAGCCAGTCCAGCGCTTCCATTTCAGCCGCCAGCCCGCGCGCGGCGAGGCGCTGGCCCAGCCAGTTGGGCAGCTCCTGCGCGCGCGGCGCCTGCAAGTGCACCGCCACGCCGGCGCGTTCGATCGCCTGCGACCAGTTGGCCTCGTGCTTGCGGCTCCAGTCCTGGCTGCTGATCAGCAGTACGGTGTCCGGCGGCGGTTGTGCGCACCAGGCCACGATCGCCTCGGCGCCGTCCTTGCCCGGCTTGCCGGCAGGCAGGCGCAGGTCGAGCAAGCGGCGCGCGGCGAACAGCGACAGCCCGGCACCGGCACGCGCCAAATCATCCCAGTCGAAACCACTCTCGACATCGAAACGCGTGCGCTCGCCGTAGCCCAGTGCCCGCGCCCGCGCCCGCGTGGCGTCGGCGGCCTCCAGCACCAGCAATTCATCGCCGGCGAGCAGGATGACCGCTGGCAGTTCCGGCGCCGCCAGCGCGCGCGACCAGTCGCTGGCGCTGTGCATCTCAGTGGTGTCCTGGCGCAAGCGGCGCCGCGCTGGAAGCCGCGGCCGGCTTGCCGACCACACCGCCGCCCTGCGCCCGCAGGCGCATGAGGATGGCCTGCGCCGTGTCATCGATCAAGCCGCGCTGGATCTGCTCCTGCTGCCCGGCGCTGCCAATGACCTGGGCCTGATTGAAGGTGAAATTGCGCGACATGCGGATCGTCTGCAGCGGGATCAGCAGCTTGCCATTCGTCCCCAGCACCTCGAACTCGACCCGGTAATACACCACGTACTCGCTGACGCTCGCAAAGCCGGACAGCGTCAGCGCCTGCGTGTCGAAGCTGTTCACCGGCACGCGCAGCACGGCGATGCCGGGACCACCGTGGTCCTCCAGCGTGACGCCGGACAGGCGCAGCGTGGTGGCCAATTGCCGCGTCAGCGCGTTGTCGCCGGAAACCTGCAGGTGCATGCGCTGCAGCGTCGGCGCCAACCGCACGCTGCGGCGCAAGTGAAAACCGCAGCCGGCCAGCAGCAGCGCGCCCAGCACCAGCACCACAAGGCTGCGAACCATCGGAAGTTTCATGCGCGTCGGCGTGTGCAGCGAAGGAAGCCGCATGATAACCGCGCCGCGCGGGGCACTGCCGAGGCGCTCAAGCACTCGCCAGCAGCCGCGCCGCGATCGCGGCGAACAGCGCCGGCAGGCGTTCGAGTTCGTCCAGCGCGATGTGCTCATCGACCTTGTGGATGCTGGCGTTGAGTGGACCCAGCTCCACCACCTCGGCGCCCAGCGGGGCGATGAAGCGTCCGTCCGAGGTGCCGCCGCCGGTGCTCAGCTCGGGCTTGATGCCGAGCTGTTCCAGCAGCACCGCGCACACCGCGCGCCGCAGCGGACCGTCGGCGGTGAGAAACGGCGTGCCGCTCTGGCGCCAATCGATCTGGTAATCGAGGCCATGCCGGCGCAGCACCGACTCCAGCCGCGCGCGCAATTCCTGCGGCGTGCTGGCGCTGCCGAAGCGGAAATTGAACACGGCCTCCAGCGTGTCGGGAATGACATTGTCGGCGCCGGTACCGGCGTTGAGATTGGAGATCTGGAACGTGGTCGGCGGAAACGCCACGTTGCCGGCGTCCCAGCGCATCACCGATAGCTCGGCCAGCGCGGGGGCGGTCTGGTGGATGGGATTGCACGCCTTCTCGGGATACGCCACGTGGCCCTGCACGCCACGCACGCTGAGCCTGCCGGTGAGCGAACCGCGCCGGCCGATGCGCAGCAGATCGCCCAGACGCTCGCGCGAGGACGGCTCGCCGACCACGCACCAGTCGATGCGCTGTCCGGTTTCGCGGAAGTGTTCGGCGACGCGGCGCACGCCGTGCTCGGCGACGCCCTCCTCGTCGCTGGTCAGCAGCAAGGCCACGGTGCCGGCGTGGTCCGGGTGCCGCCGGATGAAATCCTCCAGCGCCACGCACATCGCCGCCACGCTGCCTTTCATGTCGGCCGCACCGCGCCCATACAGCTTGCCGTCGCGCTGCGTGGGTTCGAACGGCGCGCTGCGCCAGGCTGCTTCCGGCCCGCTGGGCACCACATCGGTATGACCGAGAAACACCAGCACCGGGCCTGCGCCGCCATGCGTGGCCCACAGGTTTTCGACCTCGCCAAAGGGTAGCGCCGTGCAGCGAAAGCCCGCGCGCGCCAGTCGCGCCGCGAGCAACGCCTGGCAGCCGGCATCGTCCGGCGTCAGCGAGCGGCGACGGATGAGCTCCTGGGCAAGTTCGACGACTTCCGACACAGCTCCTCCGACGCGCATGCGCGGGCCATGGATCGGCCATTGCGCAAGCATCCGCATGCGGCATGACGAACGCAAGCGCGGCCTTGTTGCGCAGCGTCGCGGTGACACCATGGAGAGCATCCGCGTGACCGTGGCGACCAGCGCAACAAAATCGCGACAGACTATCAATCCATTGCGTTTCCGGGCGAGAACGCGCTGCGCGTGTCGCCCGGCATCACGCGCGCCATGGTGCTGGCGGTGCATCCGCTCAGCGGCAAGATCATGGCGCGCGACGTTGTCAAGCTTGCCGCTCCCGTGGGCGCTGGCTAGGCTGCCGTGATCGCATTCTGCGGATCGCCATGAGCCCGGGTTTCGTCCATCTGCACGTCCACAGCGAATACGCGCTGACGGACTCCATCATCCGCATTCCCGACAAGCCCGAGTACGGCGATCCGGCCACGGCGCCGCGGCCCAACCTGATCAGCCACGCGCGCCGGCTCGGCCTGCCGGCGCTGGCGCTGACCGACGACAGCAACTTGTTCGCGCTGATCAAGTTCTACAAGGCGGCGCTGGCCAACGGCATCAAGCCGATCGTCGGTTGCGATCTGTGGCTGCGCCACGATGGACACAGCGAAGCGCGGCGCCTGACCCTGCTGTGCCAGGACCACGCCGGCTATCTGAATTTGTCGCGGCTGATCTCGCGCGCCTGGCGCGAAGGCCAGCAGGGCGGGCGCGCGACCGTCGCGGAGCATTGGCTGGACGGCGCCAGTAACGGCTTGATCGCCCTCGCCGGCCATGCCAGCGCGCTGGCGCAAAGCGCGCTGGCCGATCACGCCGACAGCGCGCTGCTGCAGCGCCTGCGTCAGCGTTTTCCCGAGCGCCTGTATCTGGAGCTGACGCGTTGCGGACGCGCGCAGGAGGAAGACTGGATCGCCGCCGCGCTGGCGCTGGGCGCGCGCCACGACCTGCCGCTGCTGGCCAGCAACGACGCGCGCTTTCTCGAACGCGAGGATTTCGAGGCGCACGAGGCGCGCGTGTGCATCCAGCAGGGCCGCGTGCTGGCCGATCCCAAGCGCCCGCGCGAGTACAGCCCCGAGCAATACCTGAAATCCGCCGCCGCCATGCGCGCGCTGTTCGCCGACTTGCCCGAGGCGCTGGACAACAGCGTCGAGCTGGCCAAGCGCTGCAACCTCGAACTGCACTTCGGCACCTATCACCTGCCGGCGTTCCCGACGCCGCCGGGGGTCACGCTGGAGCAACACATCCGCGCCAGCAGCAGCGCTGGCCTGGCGCAACGCCTGGCGCGCCACGGCGCGGCCGGCGCGCACAGCGAGGCCGACTACCACGCGCGCCTGCATACCGAACTGGACGTGATCGTGCGCATGGGCTTCGCCGGTTATTTTTTGATCGTGGCCGATTTCATCAACTGGGCCAAGCGCAACGACATTCCGGTGGGGCCGGGGCGCGGCTCGGGCGCCGGCTCGGTAGTGGCCTGGGCGCTGGGCATCACCGACCTGGACCCGCTGCAATTCGGGCTGCTGTTCGAGCGGTTTTTGAATCCCGAACGCGTGTCCATGCCGGATTTCGACGTGGACTTCTGCATGGATCGCCGCGACGAGGTGATCGATTACGTGGCGCGCACGTATGGCCGCGACCGAGTCAGCCAGATCATCACCTACGGCACCATGGCGGCCAAGGCCGTGGTGCGCGACGCCGGGCGCGTGCTCGGCCACGGCTATGGTTTCGTCGACTCGATCGCCAAGCTCATTCCCAACGCGCTCGGCATCAGTCTGGCCGATGCGCTGGGCGAGTCGGACGAGGCCGCGAAGAGACCCGATCTGGTCTCGGCCGAGCTGGTGCAGCGCAGCCGCGACGAAGACGAAGTGCGCGAGCTGCTGGAACTGGCGCGCAAGCTGGAGGATCTGGTGCGCAACGCCGGCAAGCACGCCGGCGGCGTGGTGATCGCGCCGGGGCCGCTCACCGACTACTCGCCGCTGTACGCCGAACAGGGTGGCGGGGGCCTGGTCACGCAGTTCGACAAGGACGACGTCGAGGCCGTGGGCCTGGTCAAGTTCGATTTTCTCGGCCTGCGCACGCTGACCATCATCGACTGGACGGTGAAGGCCATCAATATGCGCCGCGCAGGGATGCGCCAGTGTCGCGACAGGCAGGATGCCGACAGCGACCGCCGCGC
>JAKAWV010000033.1:15420-18374 GCA_021827205.1 Pseudomonadota bacterium
CGCCGCGCAGGGATGCGCCAGTGTCGCGACAGGCAGGATGCCGACAGCGACCGCCGCGCCGAATCCGGCGCCGCGCCGCTGGACATCACGCAACTGCCGCTGGGCGACCCCGCGCCCTACGAGCTGCTCAAGCACGCGCGCACCGTGGCGGTGTTCCAGTTCGAATCGGCCGGCATGCAGCGCATGCTCAAGGAGGCCAGGCCCGACCGCTTCGAGGACATCATCGCGCTGGGCGCGCTGTACCGGCCCGGGCCGATGGACCTGATCCCCAGCTTCGTCGCGCGCAAGCACGGCCGCGAGGAAGTGCGCTATCCCGACGCGCGCGTCGAGCCGATCCTGCGCGAGACCTACGGCATCATGGTCTACCAGGAGCAGGTCATGCAGATGGCGCAGATCGTCGGCGGCTACTCGCTGGGCGCCGCCGACCTGCTGCGCCGCGCGATGGGCAAGAAGAACATCGAGCAGATGGCCAGGGAGCGCGCCAGATTCCTGACCGGCGCGGCCGCCAATGGCGTCGAGGAAACCAAGGCCGACGCCATCTTCGACCTGATGGAAAAATTCGCCGGCTACGGCTTCAACAAGTCGCACGCCGCGGCCTACGCGCTGGTCAGCTATCAGACCGCGTGGCTGAAGGCGCATTACCCGGCCGAATTCATGGCCGCGACGCTGTCCTCGGACATGGAAAAAACCGACAAGGTCGTCACCTTTCTCGACGAGGCGCGCGCGCTGGGCCTGAGCACGCTGCCGCCGGACGTGAACCAGTCAGCGTGGATGTTCGTGGCGGTGGACGCGCGCACCATCCGCCACGGCCTGGGCGCGCTCAAGGGCGTGGGGCGCGCGGTCAGCGAGGCCATCGCCGATGAAGCCGCGCGCCAGCCGTTTCGCGATCTGGGCGATCTGTGCCGGCGCGTGGGCAGCACGCGCGTCAACAAGCGCGTGCTCGAAGCGCTGATCCAGTCCGGCGCCTGCGATGCGCTGGACGCGGATCGTGCCACGCTGTGGGCGCAGATACCCGACGCCTTGAAAGCCGCCGAGCAGCACGCGCGCGCCGTCAGCGCCGGCCAGCACGGCCTGTTCGGCGACGACGACAGCACGCCCGAACCGCTGCCGCGTCCGCGCGTGCCGGCGTGGACGCTGGAACAGCGCCTCAACGGCGAGCGCGCGATTCTGGGTTTTTATCTCAGCGGCCACCCCACCGATGCGTGGCGCGGCCTGTTCGCGCAACTGGTGCCCTGCGCGCTGGGCGAGATCGCCAGGGAATGGAAACCGCCCGAGGCGCGCAACGGACGTCCGGCCGAAGTGAGCTGGACCGCCGCCGGCCAGGTGGTGGATGTGCGCCGCCGTCGCGACGACCTGGCCATCGTGCAACTGGAGGACGCCAGCGGCAGCCTGGAGGTGATCGTCGCGCAGGAGGTGCTGCAGGAAACACAGGCACTGCTGGTGCAGGGCGCGTTGCTGGTGATCGAAGGCGGGCTGCGCATGAGCGAGTTCGGCCTCGGCCTGCGCGCGCGCCGCATCCACACCCTGGACGACATCTGCCGGCGTCGCGGACGCCTGCTGCGCGTGCAGGTGCATGGCGTGCAGCGCGGCTTCGCGGCGGCGCTGTCCAGCGTGCTGGCGGCGTGGCGCGGCGGCAGCACGCGCGTATTGCTGTGCGGCTATCGCAATGCGCAAGGCCAGGCCGACGTGCTGCTCGACGATACCTGGGCGGTGGCCGCGCATCCGGATCTGCTGCGCGCGCTGGCGCAAATGCCGGGCGTGACCCACTGCGAGCTGCTGCTCGCACGCGGCGCCGAAGGCTGATTCGTCGGCGCAGCCCCTGCCGTTATACTGCCGACCTTTCTTGTCGAACGGCTGCGAATGAACCCGAACTTCCTCGATTTCGAGCAGCCGCTGGCCGAATTGCAGTCGCGCATCGAGGCACTGCGCCAGACCGGCGCGGGTCAGGAGCTGGATCTGGATGAAGACCTCGGCAAGCTCGAGGACAAACTACGCAAGCGCACCGCCGAGATCTTCCGCGGCCTCACGCCCTGGCAGATCACCCAGCTCTCACGTCACCCGGCGCGGCCGTACACGCTGGATTATCTCGGCGCGATCATGCGCGAGTTCCACGAACTGGCCGGCGACCGTTTCTACGCCGACGACGCCGCCATCGTCGGCGGTTTGGCACGACTGGAAGACACTCCGGTCATGGTGATCGGCCACCAGAAAGGCCGCGACACGCGCACCAAGATTCGCCGCAACTTCGGCATGCCGCGCCCCGAGGGCTACCGCAAGGCGCTGCGCCTGATGCAGACGGCCGAGCGCTTTGGCCTGCCGATCCTGACCTTCATCGACACGCCCGGCGCCTACCCCGGGGTCGGCGCCGAGGAGCGCGGCCAATCCGAGGCGATCGCGCGCAACCTGCTGGAGATGGCCGCGCTGAAGGTGCCGATCATCTGCACGGTGATCGGCGAGGGCGGCTCCGGCGGCGCGCTGGCCATCGGCGTCGGCGACCGCACGCTGATGCTGGAGTACAGCACCTACTCGGTGATCAGTCCCGAAGGCTGCGCCTCGATCCTGTGGAAAAGCGCCGACAAGGCCAGGGACGCCGCCGAACAGTTGGGCCTGACCGCGCCGCGGCTGCTCGAACTGGGTCTGGTCGACAACGTCATTCCTGAGCCGCTGGGCGGCGCGCACCGCGACCCCGAGGCGATGGCTGCGATGCTGAAAAAAGTGCTGCTGGATACGCTGCGCGAATTCATGCAAATCCCCACCGCGGAGTTGCTGGAGCGCCGCTACCAGCGCCTGCGCGGCTACGGCGCCTTCAGCGAAGGCTGAAAACCGTCTCACGCGGCCTGCTGCACCGCCGTCTGCACGCGGCCGTCCAGCATGTGCACGATGCGCTGGGCGCGCGCGGCCAGGCCGGCGTCGTGGGTGACCATGCAGATCGTCGCACCCGCCGTGTGCAGCTC
>JAKAWV010000013.1 GCA_021827205.1 Pseudomonadota bacterium
ACGAAACGGTCAAGGGGCCCAAGGGCGCCCAGGCTGCCAACGTGGCCATCGCCGACGCCTGATCAAAACCTGATCGGCATGAAACGATTCAAACCCCGCTGCGGCGGGGTTTTTTTTGCTGCGCCCGGCAGGGCGCACCTGCTTGCCTCTTGCTGCGATGAACCGCCCATCGCGATGGCTTCGTGCGCGGTAGCGGCCAGAGGGTAGGATGTTGATCGATGCCATGCTGATTGACACTTGGCTGGCACGTGATACAGAAAACGATCTGAAACACCCCGCATGCCCGACGCCCATGACCCGCACGCTGCAACCGATGACCGCCTGGTGGTGGCGATCTCCTCGCGCGCGCTGTTCGATCTGGGCGACAGCCACGCGCTGTTCGAGCGCGACGGGTTGGAGGCATACCGCCAGTTCCAGATCGCGCACGAGGACGAGGTGTTGGCGCCCGGCGTGGCGTTTCCACTGGTGCAAAAGCTGCTGCGACTGAATGCGCGGGCGCCCACGGCGCCGCGTGTCGAGGTGATTCTGCTGTCGCGCAATTCGGGCGATACCGGGTTGCGCATCTTCAATTCGATCCAGCACTACGGCATGGAAATCGTGCGCGCGGCCTTCACCAGCGGCGCGCCCACGGCCAGCTACGTACGCCCCTTCGGCGCCGACTTGTTTCTCTCGGCGCACGCCGAGGACGTGGCGCGCGCGCTCAAGGCCGGCGTCGCGGCGGCCACCATCCTGCCATCGGCGGCAGCGCAGGAAAACTCGCAACAGTTGCGCATCGCCTTCGATGGCGACGCCGTGCTGTTCGGCGAGGAAGGCGAGCGCATTTCCAGCGAGCAGGGACTGGAGGCGTTCCACCGGCACGAGCGCGAACGCCAGATGGAGCCGCTGGAAGGCGGCCCATTCCGCGGGTTTCTGGCCGCGCTGCAGCGCTTGCAGGCGGCGTTTCCGGCCGAGGACTCGCCGTTGCGCATCGCGCTGGTCACGGCGCGCTCGGCGCCGGCGCACAAGCGCGTGATCCTGACCCTGCGTCACTGGGGCGTGCGCATCGACGAGGCGCTGTTTCTGGGCGGGCGCGACAAGGGGCCATTCCTGCAGGCCTTCGGCGCGGATATTTTCTTCGATGATTCCCAGGCCAACGTCGATTCGGCGCGACGGCACGTGGCCACCGGACACGTGCCGCGCCCCTGAGCACGCGGACGCGACATCGTGCTCGGGTAAAATGCCCGCTTTCGCCTACCGGCCCGCGTCATGCCCGTCAGCCTCGACCCCTACGATTTGTTCGATATCCGCGGCCAGCTCAGCGACGAGGAGCGCATGGTGCAGGACACCGTGGCGCGCTTCACCGACGAGCGCGTATTGCCGGTGATCGGCGAGTACTTCGACAAGGGCGAGTTTCCGCACGAGCTCATCGCGGAGATGGCGGAGCTGGGTTTGCTCGGCAGCTACTTCCCCGAGCAGTACGGCTGCGCCGGCATGAACGGCGTCAGCTACGGCCTGATTTGCCAGGAACTCGAGCGCGGCGATTCCGGCATGCGCAGCTTCGTGTCGGTGCAGACCTCGCTGTGCATGTATCCGATCTTCGCCTACGGCAGCGAGGAGCAGCGCCGGCGCTGGCTGCCGGCCATGGCGCGCGGCGCGGCCATCGGCTGCTTCGGCCTGACCGAGCCGCACGGCGGTTCCGATCCGGCCAACATGAAAACGCGCGCGCGCCGTGACGGCGACGACTGGATCATCGATGGCGCCAAGATGTGGATCACCAACGGCGGCCTCGCGCACGTGGCCATCGTCTGGGCGCAGACCGACGACGGCATCCAGGGCTTTCTCGTCGAACGCGGCGCAAAGGGCTTCGAGACGCGCGACATCCACCGCAAGATGTCGCTGCGCGCCTCGGTGACCAGCGCGCTGTTTTTCGACGGCGTGCGCATTCCCGACGCCAACCGCCTGCCTGGCGTGCAGGGCCTCAAGGGGCCGCTGGGCTGCCTCACGCAGGCGCGCTATGGCATCACCTGGGGGCCGATCGGCGCGGCCATCGCCTGCTTCCGCGAGGCCGTGGAGTACACCAAGGAGCGCATCCTGTTTGGTCGTCCGGTGGCGGCCAACCAGGCCGTGCAACTCAAGCTGGCCGACATGGCGCGGCGCATCACCCTGGCGCAACTGCTGTCGCTGCAGCTCGGCCGCCACAAGGATGCCGGCACGCTGCATCCGACCCAGGTCAGTCTGGCCAAGTGGAACAATGTGCGCATGGCCATCGACATCGCCCGCGAGGCACGCGAACTGCTTGGCGCCGCCGGCATCACCACCGAACATTCACCCATCCGCCACGCGCTCAATCTGGAATCGGTGATCACCTACGAGGGCACCGAAACCGTGCACCAGCTCGTGGTCGGCCGCGAAGTCACCGGCATCAATGCGTTCTGAGGACACTGCCATGCGTCGTTTCGTTCTGCCGCTTGCCGGCCTGCTGACCCTGCTCGGCGCCACCGCGCTGGCCGCGCCGCCCGCCACCAGTACAGCCATGCCTGCTACCGCCGTCATCAAGGGGTCCAAGATCAACCCGCAGGAGTTGCACATTGCGCTCAGTTCCCTGCTGCTGGCCGCGACCAAGATGGCGATCGAGAATGCCATCAAGCGCGGCAAGGCGCCGGACAGCAATGCCGCGGCGCATGTTGGCGAGCCGGACTACCTCACCAGCAACGAGATCAGCAGCATCACCGTGCACAAGGGCGGCGTGCTGGAAGTGCATTTCACTAGCGCGGTCAGCCCCGATCTCAGCGGCGTCTGGCTGACGCCGACACGCGCGGGCGACACAGTGAGATGGTCGTGCATCAGCCACGACATTCCGCAAATCGCGGACATCGAGTCGTACTGCAGCTATCAGCCCAAAGTGCACTGAGCGGCGTTGCTTCCGTGACCCGCACGATCCTACTCGCTTGCACTGGCAACATCCGCCGCGCGCCGTTTGCGCGGGCGCTGTCGCGGCAGCGCGCGTGAACCCGTGATCCGGCGCGAACCCGACCCGCAGCAGTTTGCCGTGACCGCTGCCCTGGTCGCCACGGTGCCTGACTTGCACAGGCACTGCCGCGATCCGTGGACCGTGATCGGCAGCGTGGCCGCATACCTGGCCGGTGCCGCGGTAACGGTCGCCGATCTCGACGTGCTGACCAGCGTGCGCGATGCGCAAACCATGGCCGGGCATTGGCAGGCGCATCGGGATGTCGATTACATGCCGGCCGATGGCCCGCGCTTCCGCTCGCACCTCACGCGCTTCCATTTTGGCGAATTGCCGGTGGAAGTGATGGGTGGGCTGGAGTTGTCCGGCGCCCATGGCTGGGTGCCTGTGCGGATCGGCGCGAGCACCCGCGTGGACATCGCCGGTCTGTCCGTGCCCATTCCAACGATCGCCGAGCAGATCCGTGTGCTGGAAAGTTTCGCCCGTCCCAAGGATTTCAAACGTGTGGAATTGCTCAAGGCGCTGCCTGCCCGCGCGCCCTGAGCGAGCGGGCAATGGATCGCAATCCGCATTGACTATTCAGATATCAGCCGCACCCACATCTTCTTTCGCACGCAATCACCATGTCCACTCAGCCCCCCATAGCCGCTCGCCACAAGGGCTTCAACCGCGCCGAGATCGTCGACCGGAACTTCATTGAGTTCGTGCACAACTGGCGTGGCGACGCGGCGCCGACACCGCGCGACGATGACGCCGTGCTGCCCGGCAGCGCGCTGGATGCACGCGGTTTCCGCGAGTTGTTCGAGTCGCAGTTGATTTCGCGTCATCTGGACCTGATGGCGCGCGTGCTGCGGGTGCAGAACAAGGTCTTCTACACCATCGGCTCCAGCGGCCACGAAGGCAACGCCATGCTGGCGCGGCTGACGCGGCACACCGATCCGGCGTTCCTGCACTACCGCTCCGGCGCGTTCATGGCCGAGCGGTTTCGCAAGCTGCCCAAGCTGCCGGGCACCGATTCGAGCAAGCTCGATCCGGTGATGGACTCGGCGCTGAGTTTCGCCGCCAGCAAGGACGATCCGGCCTCGGGCGGACGCCACAAGGTATGGGGCAGCAAGCCGCTGTGGGTGCTGCCGCAGACCTCGACCATCGCCAGTCACCTGCCCAAGGCGCTGGGCACGGCGATCGCCATCGGGCAGGCGCGGCGCGTCAAACACGCGCTGCCAATTCCCGAGGACAGCATCGCAATCTGCTCATTCGGCGATGCCTCGAGCAATCACGCCGCCGCGCAAACCGCGTTCAACGCCGCAGCATGGACGGCCTACCAGAAGCTGCCGGCGCCGGTGTTGTTCGTGTGCGAGGACAATGGCATCGGCATCTCGGTGAAAACGCCGGCGGACTGGATCAGCGCCAACTACAGCGGGCGCCGCGACCTGGATTACTTCTACGCCGATGGACTGGATCTGGCCGCCGGCTACCGCGACGTGGCACGCGCCGTGGAGCACTGCCGGCGCACGCGCCGGCCGACGTTTCTGCACTTGCGCACCACGCGCGTGATGGGTCACGCCGGCACCGACTTCGAGATCGAATGGCGCAGCATCGAGGAACTGGTCGCGGTGGAAGCCTGCGATCCGTTGCTGCGCAGCGCCGCGATTGCACTGGAATCCGGCGTGTCCACGCCGCAATCGCTGCTGGAACTGTACGAAGCCACGCGCAGGCGCTGCTTCGCCGCCGCCGAGGAGGCCGACCGCCGCCCCAAGCTCGACAGCCTGGCCGAGGTGATCGCGCCGCTGGCGCCGTACACGCCGGCTGCCGTGGCCGCGGAAGCTGCGCGCGCGCCCGACGCGGCGCAGCGCCTCGCCGTGTTCGGTGGCGCCGACAAGCTGCCCGAGACGCTGCCGCCGCGGCATCTGGCGCTGCAGATCAACGCCGCGCTGCACGACCTGCTGATCAAATACCCCGAGGCGCTGCTGTTCGGCGAGGACGTGGCGCAGAAGGGCGGCGTGTACACGGTGACCAAGGGCTTGTTCAAGGCGTTCAGCGGCAAGCGCGTGTTCAATACCCTGCTCGATGAAACCATGATCCTCGGCCTGGCGCAGGGTTACGCCAACATGAGCCTGCTGCCGATCCCAGAAATCCAGTACCTGGCGTATTTCCACAACGCCTGCGACCAGATCCGCGGCGAAGCCGCCAGCCTGCAGTTCTTCAGCAACGGCCAGTATCGCAATCCGATGGTGGTGCGCATCGCCGGCCTGGGCTACCAGCGCGGCTTCGGCGGGCACTTCCACAACGACAACTCGATCACCGCGCTGCGCGACATTCCCGGCCTGGTGGTCGGCTGCCCCTCGCGCGGCGACGACGCCGCCACCATGTTGCGCACGCTGATGGCGCTGGCCAAGGTCGATGGCCGTGTCAGCGTGTTCCTCGAACCGATCGCGTTGTACATGACCAAGGATTTGTACGCGCCCGGCGATGGCGCGTGGCAGTTCGCCTATCCCGCGCCGGATCAGGCCATGACGCTGGGCGAGGGCAGGGCCTATCTGCCGGAAAGCGGGGGCGCGGGCGATGATCTGCTGATCATCACCTATGGCAACGGCGTGCCGATGAGCCTGCGCGCCGCGCGCGAACTCGAAAAACAATGCGGCTGGAAAATCCGCGTGGTCGATCTGCGCTGGCTGGTGCCGCTCAACGCGGCGTACATCGCCGCGCAAGCCAAGGGCGCCAAGCACATCCTCATCGTCGACGAAGGTCGCCACAGCGCCGGCGTGGGCGAAGGCATCATCACCGCGCTGGTCGAGGCCGGACTCGGCGCCACGCCGCTCAGGCGCGTGGTCGGCGCCGATACCTACACGCCGCTGGCGGGCGCGGCCTTCCTGGTTCTGCCGGGCGAGGGCGATATCGTCGCGGCGGGGCTGGGGTTGCAGTAGGGCGTCCATGGCCGGCGCGACTTGAGACCACGACATGCCCGCCGTGCGCGAAGCAACGGGTGCTGATCTGGACGGCATCTGCGCGCTCGGCGTCGCAGTCAACGCCATCCATCACGGGGCGTGGTCGCGTATTCGCGCCTACCGCGCCAGCACATCGCGACTGCGCGCACTGGGCGCGATTCATTGCTTCCGGCCATGCCACGACTTTCATCGCAGTCGACACCCGCAGCGTGCTTGGATATGCCGTCGTCGACCTTGTCGAGGAGTCGCATAGTCTTTTGCAGCCCCTGCGATTCGGCCGCATCGGATCGATCGGAATCGCGCCATCACATCAGTGCCTCGGGCTCGGTCGTGCGTTGATGCGCGCGGCGAAAACTTCGGCGCAAGCGCGCGGTGCTAGCGAGATTCATCTCGAGGTCTGGACGTTCAACGTCGCCGCCATCGCCCTGTACGCGGAATTGGGCTATGCGGTGCGCTCGCACAACATGGCGAAGTCGCTCACGCCAGCGCCTGAGGTGACAACGCAAGTCCATGACTACGGCGTTCCATGACAGCTCGCGCTACACGACCACCTGCTCAGCGGTGACTGGCAAGCCGTGACCACATGCACGGCTGATGCGCGATTGCATCGCGGGTCGGGTCCGGCAGCGGACTTCGATCGCGAGTCGCCATCGACACTTGCATTCAGCCGTGGCGGCTCCTCTGCATTCCCCGCATCGCCGCCGCAGTGCGCGTTTCGACGCCGAGTTTGATATAGATGTGTTCAAGGTGCTTCTCCACCGTGCGCCGACTGGCGCCGAGGATCGCCGCGATGTCGCGGTTGCACTTGCCGGCGCCGACCCAGTCGAGCACTTCGCGTTCGCGTCGTGTCAACGGTGGATTGCGATGCCTGGGCGCGGCCTCGGGGTCGCCATCGTCGAGGGGGCAGTGCGACCGCCAGGATCCGGAGGCGGCCAGCCGCGGGCGCTCGATTGCGCCACGCCGGGCGAAATCCCTGCCGTCGACGCAGGCCGCGCCGATCGCATGCAGTACATCGAGTGCAGTGCACTGTTGGCGATTGCCCGGGCGGGCCATGTTGGCTCTCGATTGCTACGTGGATTTACGTATTGTCCTACCCGCATTGAATTCTTACAAATTGGATACGTTGCCGGTAACCCCGCCTGGCGATGAAACCCGGGAGATGACTGATGTCCGTCGATATGGCAAGACTCGATGCATTCATGGGCCACTTCGTGACCGATCTCGGCGCGACGCTGCATGCCGGCATGGTGGTGATCGGCGACTCGCTCGGACTCTACAAGGCGCTCGCCACCGGGCCGATGACGGCGGGCGAGCTGGCGCAGCGCACCGATACCGACGAGCGCTATGTGCGCGAATGGTTGAGTTCGCAGGCGGCGGGTGGTTACGTGCAGTACGACGCCGCGACGCGGCGATTCAGCATGACCGAAGAGCAGGCGTTCGCGCTCGCCGACGAAGACAGTCCGGGCTACATTCCCGGCGCGTTCGAGTTGGCCACCGCCTCGTTGCGGGCGGTGCCGGACTTGATCGAGCGCTTCCACAACGGCAAGGGCCTGGGCTGGCACGAACATGACGCCGGCCTGTTCCATGGCACGGAGCGTTTCTTCCGGCCGGGCTACAACGCGCATCTGGTGCAGGAGTGGATCCCGGCCCTGGATGGAGTAGAGGCCAAGCTGCAGCGCGGCGCCAAGGTCGCCGATATTGGCTGTGGCCACGGCGCCTCGACCATCATCATGGCGCAGGCGTACCCGAAATCGAGCTTCGTCGGCTTCGATTACCACGCGCCGTCGATCGAACGCGCACGCAAGGCCGCGAAGCGCGCTGGCGTCAGCGACCGCGTGAAGTTCGAGGTCGCGACGGCGAAGGACTACCCCGGCAAGGACTATGACTTCGTGACGGTGTTCGACTGCCTGCACGACATGGGCGACCCGGTAGGCGCCGCAAGCCATATCCGCGAGAGCCTCAAGCCCGATGGCACCTGGATGATCGTCGAACCGTTCGCCAATGACCGTCTGGAGGACAACATCAACCCGGTCGGGCGCGTCTTCTACTCGGTGTCGACGCTGGTCTGCACGCCGGCATCGCGCGCGCAAGAGATCGGCTTGTGTCTGGGCGCGCAGGCCGGCGAGACGCGCGTGCACGAGGTCGTCGGTGACGGCGGTTTCAAGCGCTTCCGCCGCGCCACCGAGACGCCGTTCAATCTGGTCTACGAAGCGCGTCCCTGAGTTCGCCGTAAACGCGAGAAGAAACAACCATGCACATCGCTAAAAACAACATCCCTGTGCGCATCGACGCGCCCGGCGCGGTGGCTCGCCAAAAGATGGACTTCGGCGATGCCTCAGGCTGCGGCAAGCTCAGCGGCGAGTATTTTTCCCTGGGCACTGGCGCCGACATCGCGCCGTTACTCAAGGGGCTGAAAGGTGACCTCTGCCAATCCCCGCACTGGGGCTACCTGTTGCAGGGCAAGCTCGTCGTCAGCTACGCCAACAAGAAGGAAGAGGTGATCACGGGCGGCGATCTTTTCTACTGGCCGCCCGGGCACAGCGTGAGGATTGTTGACGCCGCCGAGGTCATCCTGTTCAGTCCACAGGATGAACACAACAAGGTTATCGACCACATGCTGGGCATGATGGCGGCATCGGCCTGAATACATCGAGCATCGCCGCATGCCATTCGCTTTTTGGTCGACACCTGCACGGGGATGGATGCCGGCTGCGGCGCACGCTGTAGGGGCAAGCGCTGCCGCAAGTGGTACTGCCGGCGGCAGCGGATCGCGGCGGCGCTGGGGCCGAAGTAGGCAGTTCTGAATTTATCTGCAATCTGACCAGAGCTTGCCTTTCGACATGCGGCTTCTGGATGACCGGCTTCACCAACAGCGAAGCTGGTAATCCCGTGGACGCGTGCTGTGGCCTGGGCAGCCAACGTCGCCGCCATCGCCACGTATGTGGAGTCGGGCTACGCGGTGCGCTCGCGCCACATGGTGAAGTTGCTCACGCCCAGCGCGTGACGTGGCACGATCAGCGCATGACCGCGACGTTTTATGACCGGCTCGCGCCTTACTATCACTTGCTCTACGGTGACTGGGAAGCCGCGATCACGCGCCAGGGCGATGCCTTGTCTGATCTGCTCACGGCGCAGGGCATCGCACCGGGTGCGCCGATTCTCGATGCCGCCTGCGGCATCGGCACGCAGGCCATCGGGCTGGCGCGGCATGGTTATCGCCTGACGGCTTCGGATATTTCGCCGGGCGCGCTGGCGCGGCTGCGCGATGAACTCGCCCGCCGTGATCTGCGTGCCCGTGTGCAGGTCGATGATCTGCGCACGCTGCGCGGTGTCGAATCGGAAAGCATGGCGGCAGTGCTCGCCTGCGACAACAGTCTTCCGCACCTGCTGTCGGACGCCGAATTACTGCAAGCTTTGCGCACTTGCCATCGCTGCCTGCGACCGGGTGGCGTTGCCGTTTTTTCGGTGCGCGACTACGCCAGCATCGCGCGCGTGAGCCCGGATGTGCGGCCCTACGGCATGCGCCATGCAGCGGGCAGCCGGTTTCTCGCGGTGCAGGTCTGGGAGTGGGACGGCGATCAGTACGACTTGCGCGTTTACCTGACCACCGAATCGCCCACGGGCGCCTGCACGACGCAGGTGCTCACCAGCCGCTATTACGCCGTGAGCATCACGCGGCTGCTGGCGCTGCTGGGTGAAGCCGGCTTTGTCGACGCGCAGCGCCGCGATGATGTGCTGTTTCAGCCCGTGCTGCTGGCGCGGCGCGCGCATGCGGCTGGCTGAACTTATTACGCGGAATCAGCGCCGCTCTTCGTGGACAACTTCTCGTAGACCTTGCTGCCCAGCCATTTCGACACCAGTTCCTGCATCTCCGGCTTGCCCATGTAGTCGGTGAACAGATCCTCGTTCAACTCCATGCGCTCGATGAAGAGTGATTCCAGCACTTGCCGGAACACCAGATGGAACTTGTCGAGGGAGTTCACCGTGGCGGCTTTTCGCAGCGATTCGTTCTGGCTGGCCGCCTCCGCGATCTGGTCGAAGAACAACTGATCCGCGTCATTCAGCTCACTTCCGAAGCGCGCGTTGATCAGGTCGATCAGCCGCGACAGCGCAACATGCTCCTCGCGTGCCATGCCCGAACCGACCTCGCGCGGGCCGTCGAGGGGACTGGCGTAACCCTCGTCGAGGCTGATCGAGCCTTCGCTGATTTTCTGCAAGCGGTAGTAGTCAAGCTCGACCTCGGCGTCGAACTGATAGCCAGGCCCGTTCTTGCGCTTGGGCAGCTTCAGCGCGAGGTGACGCAGGTAGGTGAACAGCTTTTCCAGGTCGCTGTCCTGATACGGAATGACCTGACTCAGAAAACCGTACAGATTGCGGAAGGCCTGCAGCTTGCCGCGCCATAGCTCGGCTTCGTCCTCATTGCCGCTCTGCAGCCGCGCGAAGCGTGCCACGGCGTGATCGAGCAGGGCGTTCATCGCCCTGTGGTCGCCGGGACTTTGCCGCCGCCTGGGCGCGAAGAACACACGCGCGAACTCCGTCACCTCGGTCTGCAGGTAAATGCCGGATGCGTCGAGTTCGGCCTTGACCTCGTAGAGCTTGTCCGCATCGACCTGTTCGCCCATCACCGCGCCTTCGTAGTACTGGCGGAAGGCCTCCTGAATCTCGGCTGGATCGTTGACGAAATCGAGCACGAAAGTGTCGTCCTTCAACGGGTGCGTTCGATTCAAGCGCGACAGCGTCTGCACGGCCTGGATGCCGGCCAGGCGCTTGTCGACATACATCGTGTGCAGCAGCGGCTGGTCGAAGTCGGTCTGGTATTTCTCGGCCACCAGCAGCACGCGGAATTCCGGCTTGGCGAAGGTGTCGGGCAGCTCCTTTTCCTTGAGGCCTGCGTTCATCCCGACCTCGGTGTAGGTTTTTCCGGGAATCCTGTCGTCTTCCACGGTTCCCGAAAACGCCACCAGGCTCTTGATCGGGTAGCCCTTCTCAAGGATGTAGCGGTCGAACTCCAGCTTGTAGCGCACCGCCTCCATGCGCGAGCCGGTGACCACCATCGCCTTGGCGTGGCCGCCGATCTTGTGCCGGGTGAAGTGCTGGAAGTGCTCGACCATCACTTCGGTTTTCTGGCCGATGTTGTGCGGGTGCAGGCGCATGAAGCGGGCCAGCGCCTGGGCGGCTTTCCTGCGCTCCACGTTGGGGTCGTCCTCGGCCTTCTTGATCAGCTTGTAGTAGGTCTTGTAGCTGACGTAGTTCTTCAGCACGTCCTCGATGAAGTGTTCCGCGATGGCCTGGCGCATGGTGTAGCGGTGGAAGGGCTCGCCGTTGCGGCCGAAGATCGCCAGCGTCTTGTGCTTGGGCGTGGCGGTGAAGGCAAAAAAACTCATGTTCGGCTGCTGGCCGCGCTTGGCCATCGAGCGGAACAGTCGCTCCAGTTCGATATCACCTTCTTCCTCGGCCATCGCCTGTGCCTTGCGGCGCAACTCCGCGCCACCCAGCACGCCCTTGAGCTCGGTGGCGGTTTCGCCCGATTGCGAGCTGTGCGCCTCGTCGATGATCACCGCATATTTGCGGGCGGGCAGATGACTCCTGCTGCCGTTTTGCCCAGGGATGGGCTTATGCCCCGGAGGGCTGGACGCCCGAGAGGGGCCGCCGCGCTCCTCGGCGAGCTTCATCAGTTGCCCGGACACGAACGGAAACTTCTGCAGTGTGGTGATGATGATCGGCACGCCGGCTTCCAGCGCCTCGGCGAGCTGGCGCGAGTCCTCGTCGATTTTCTGCACCACGCCCTGACGGTGATCGAACTGGTAGATCGTGTCCTGCAACTGCCGGTCCAGCACCACGCGGTCGGTGATGACCACCACGCTGTCGAACAGGCGCTCGTCACGCTCGTCGTGCAGGCTGGACAGACGGTGCGCCAGCCACGCGATGGTGTTGCTCTTGCCGCTGCCGGCAGAATGCTCGATCAGATAGTTGTGCCCCACGCCCTCGCGGGCCGCGGCGGCTACCTACTGCCGTACCGCCTGCAACTGGTGGTAGCGAGGAAAGATGAGGCTCTCCTTGCGGATCTTTTTGCCGTCGTCGGTGGTCTTCTCCTGCACGTCCAGATGCAGGAAGCGCGCGAGCAGGTCGAGCAGGCTGTCGCGCTGCAGCACCTCTTCCCACAGATAGGCCGTCTTGTAATTGCGCCCTTCGCGGTCGGGCGGATTGCCCGCGCCACCGTCCAGGCCCCGGTTGAAGGGCAGGAAGGTCGTGGACGAACCCGCCAGGCGCGTGGTCATGTGCGCCTCTTCGGTATCCACCGCGAAATGCACCAGCGCGCGCTTGCTGAAAGCGAAGATCTGTTCGCGCGGATCGCGGTCGTGGCGGTACTGGTGGATCGCGTTGGCGGCGGTCTGGCCGCTGAGCGGGTTCTTCAGTTCCAGCGTCACCACCGGGATGCCGTTGACCGACAGCACCACATCCAGCGACTGTTCCGAGCGCGGGCTGAAATGCAGTTGCCGGGTCAGCCCCAGCCGATTGGCCCGGTAGCGTGCTTCCAGCTCGGGATTCAGTCCGTGCGCCGGGCGAAAGAACGCGATCCGCAGCGTCTTGCCGAAGCACTTGAAGCCGTGGCGCAGCGTGTCCAGCGTGCCGTAGGTATCCAGCCACTTGCACAGTGATTCCAGCACGCGCGCGCCGGTCTACTCCCCATGCAGTGCCTCGAGCTTGTCCCACACCTTGGCCTGGGTGGCCTGGATGAAGGCCAGCACCTCGCCGGGGAAGATCGCGCGCTCGCGATCGAAGCCCTGGCCATCGACGCGCGCATAGCCATCACCCAGCAACACCGCTTCGATGGCGGTTTCGAACGCGGCTTCCGAAGTCGACTTCACTTCAGCGCTCTGTCTGCCGGGGCGCAGCCTCTTCCGCCACGCGTGATGCATCGGCGTTGATCACCCAGGGCTTGCCGTGCCGCCACACCACGGCGTACTGGCCAAGCCGGCGCTTGCGCTCGAGGGCCTTGCCGACGGCCTGCCGCAGACTTTCCAGCATGCGCCGGCCATCGGCGGAGGGCGCCGCCTCGTGGTTCGTGTTCATGGCTTTGCCTCCTGCAACAATCGCTGATAGTAGCCTTCGTGGACCACGTTGCGCCCGTCGCCCTGCTGCTCGAACACCAGCACCGGGCTGTCACCGTCGTTCATGAAGCAGGTGCAACGATCCACGCGGTGGCCGAACTCGTCCAGCAGATGGCGCAGGCTGCGCGGAAAGCGACGCTCGATATCGGCCAGAGGAATGTCGTGGCCGCACCTCCCGCAGCAACTCCAGAATCCGCTGCTCCACGCCGGCCAGTTCGGCATCGATCTCATGCAAAGGGCGCGGCGGCTGGTACCGGGAGAACACGCGGTTGAAGTTGGTCTCGTAGCCGACCTTGCCGCCAGTCAAGCAACGGTCAAGCAACTGCACCCCTGTAATCCATTGATTTCCTGAGGCGATACGCGCCGCTCGGCCGGCAAGGGGCGAGCCGATCAAGCAACGGTCAAGCAACACGGTCGCACTCATCGCGCCCACCTCGGCAGGTATTTGCGGGCGCGGCTGCCCACGGTGTCGTCATGGCAGCAGATCAGCCCGGCTGCGATGGTGTCCTTGATGACGCGCGACACCATGGAGCTGTTCTTCTCGTCGATGCCGAAGCGTTCGCGCAAGGTCGTATTGGTCATGCGGTCGCACTGGACATAGCGCAGGCAGGCATGCAGGTAGCAGGCGCGGACCCGGTCGGCCTTGTCCATGTCGCGGAACTCGCGATGCGAGAAGAGGACGGCACGGGTGTGCTCGTCGCTGGTCTCGAACAGGGGCGCCGGCAACTGGTAAAACTCGGTCTGCGACACCACCTTGTCCACGCCGCTGCCGCGCTCCTCACAGGCGCCGATGCGGCGCATGAAGGAAGCCAGCGCTTCGTTGCGCGACCTCGGTGGGCTGTCCAGAAAACGGTGCGTCTGCACCAAGGGAAGACCGGGATTGGTGATCTCCATGCGATCGGCAAAGAGCTCCACCATGGGTCCGGTGCCGGTGAGGTGGAAATCCTGGTGGATAACGGCATTGGCGATCAGTTCGCGGATGGCCAGTGCGGGAAACATGGGGACATGTTTGCGCAGAGCGCGACCGATCACTTCGTTGCTGGGCAAGAGCCCGGTAACGAAGCCGATCAGGCCCTGGAAGCCGCTGGCATAGCCTTTTCCACCTTCCTGTTCGCGCACGGTTTCCACGCGGTTGGCGCCCTTGTACAACACTACCCGCACGGCCTTGCGCTGCAACGTGCGGAAATCGGCCAGCCTCCTGGCGAACAGGATGGCCCCGAGGTTGGTGATGTTCCATCCACCCACTGCCTGAGTGAGCAGCCCGTCGTCGGTGAGTGCGGCGAGGATTGCCTCACGGCCTTCGGGAAGGGGCTGGCCTAGCAGCTCGAAGTAGGCCGGGCAGTCGAGCAGCCGGAGAACTTCTTCACCTGAAATATTTTCGGCAGCCACTTCCCGTTCGAAGGGGGTCTGGTCGAACACGCGCCAGAGCTCCCGCTCCTTTTCCGGAAAATCTTTGAGCTTCTTCTTGTAAGAGCCGATACGGAGGTATTCGATGCCCTTGAACTGCACTGGGTGGCGAAACGCAGCCCCGATCTCCAGCATGACGACGCGCTTGCCTTCCACCTCGAAGGCATGAAAGCGGAAGTTGATCCGGGGCGAAAGCAGGCGCAGTAACCAGTTCTCCAACTCCTCGTTGCCCACCTTGGCGGCAGACGGGTCGAAGCGGGTGCCGACTACATCGTGGGTGGCGTCATCGATGCCCCAGACCAGGTAGGCCTGAACCTTGCCCGACAAGGCGGCTGCATTAGAGAGGGCGGAAAGGTACTCGCCAATCTCCTCGGCGTCATCGTTGTTGCGCTTGAACTCAACCCACTCGGCTTCGCGAGGCAGCTTGCGCAGCTCGGCCAGAAGACCGAGAAGTTCGTTGAGTCGGCGGTCGATGCTCACTCCGTCATCTCCCGCAGCAACTCCAGAATCCGCTGCTCCACGCCAGCCAGCTCCGCATCGATCTCGTGCAACGGTCGCGGCGGCTGGTATTGGAAGAAGACGCGGTTGAAGTTAATCTCGTAACCCACCTTGCCGATGCCGCCGTCCTCGTCGTCCAGCGTCTCGCGGTCGATCCAGGCATCAGGCACGTAGGGCCGCACCTCGCGCACCACATAGCTGACGATGTCTTCCTTCAGTGGGATGTTCTCCACATCCTTAAGCGCCGGGTCGGGTTCGTACTCGATGTGCCAGCCCTCACCCTTGGTCCCTCCCCCGGTGGGCGAGGGGCGTGTGTTGAGCCCGAGCAGCGTGTACAGATCGCGCGTGGTCAGCGACTGTGGCAGTGTCTGGTTCGGAAACAGCGCGCCGACGCCTGCCAGCGGGTCGCCCTTGTGGTACCTGGCGATCACCGGCGCGGCCTCGGGGTCCGTGGTGGTGAAGCAGTCGCGAAAGATCTTCTTCTGCGCCGCGCCCTTGGCGCCCTTGGCCCAGCCTTCGACATCGTCGGGCAGGGTCTTGAACACCTGCTGCACGGCATCCCAAGTCTGGTTCCAGTCCAGCAGCGGTTCGCTGCCGAGCTGGTCCTGCACGGCCTGCAGGGCGTCGAACAGCTCGGGGCAGGTATTAAGGAATCGCTCACGCGTCTCCTCGGTGATCTGGAAGCGCAGGCGCAGCGGGCGCAGCACGGTGATGCGGCGGTAGCCGAAGTCGGTGTTGTCGAAGACGCGGCTGGTTTGGCTGTTCTCCAGTGCGCCATGTTCGCGGGTAATGGTGTCGAGCGCGGCCTGATCGAGGTAGCGGCGCTTGTCGCCCAGGCTGCGTTTCATCGGGGTGTAGCGCTCGCGGGCGTCGATGAGCTGGATCTTGCTCTTGCGGTGCTCGGCCTTGCGGTTGCTGACCTCCCAGATGAAGGTGCCGATGCCGGTGTTGTAGAACATCTGCTCGGGCAGGGCGACGATGGCCTCCAATTGGTCGCGCTCGATGATCCAGCGGCGGATGTCGCTTTCGCCGCTGCCGGCGCCGCCGGTGAACAGCGGCGAGCCGTTGAACACGATGGCGGTGCGTGAGCCGGGCTTGTTACGGCCGCCTGCTTTGTAGTCCTGGAACTTGCTCATCATGTAGAGCAGGAACAGCAGGGCACCGTCGTTGATGCGCGGCAGCTTGCCGCCATAGCCGCGGAAGTTGGGCCAGCGGTCGATGGCCTTTTTTTCTGCCTTCCAGTCCACGCCGAAGGGCGGGTTGGCCAGCAGGTAGTCGAAGCGCTGGTTGGGAAACGGGTCGTCGGTGAGGGTGTTGCCCAGCACCACCTGGCCGTCCTTGTGGCCCTTGATCAACAGGTCGGACGCAGCCACGGCGTAGGAGCGCGGGTTGTAGTCCTGGCCGAATACCTTGACCGTGGCCTGGTCGTTGTGGGCGCGGATCCAGTTCTGCGCTTCGGCCAGCATGCCGCCGGTACCGCAGGCCGGGTCGCAGACGGTGACGATCACCCCTGCCTGCGTAAGCACGCGGGTGTCGGGCTCCAGCAGCAGGTTGACCATGAGCTGGATGACTTCGCGCGGGGTGAAGTGATCGCCCGCCGTTTCGTTGGCGGCTTCGTTGAAGCGGCGGATCAGGTCTTCGAAGACCAGCCCCATGGTGATGTTGTCGACCTTGCGGGGGTGCAGGTCGATCTCGGCGAACTGGGCGACCACCTGGTACAGGCGGTTGGATTCTTCGAGCTTCTCGATTTCCTTCTCGAACTCGAAGCGCTCGAAGATCTTGCGGATATTCTCGGAGAATCCGTTGATGTAGTCGGCCAGGTGGCGACCGATATTGTCCGGGTCGCCCTTGAGCTTGGGGAAGTCGAGCTGGCTGTGGTTGTGGAAGCCCAGTGGGCGGCCATCTTCATCCTTGGCCAGGTTGTTGAGGACGGCGTCGATGTTGGCGATGCCCTTGCTGCTCAATTCGGCATGGCGCTTGAGCACGGCCTCCTTGCTCGGCGCCAGCACGGCGTCGAAACGGCGCAGCACGGTGAGCGGCAGCATCACGCGCTCGTACTGCGGCGGGCGGTAGGGGCCGCGCAGCAAATCGGCGACGGACCAGATGAAGTTGGCGAGTTGCTGGAAGCGGGTGGGTGTCATCGAGACAATGCTCGGCGGATTTGTCACGTAGCACAAGCCAGACCGCACCCTTGGTGGGATGGGGAAGGGCGGCAGCAGTCTTGAGAGCTTACGAAATCGCAAACGCGCGGTTGTGCGTGGTTTCATCGCGCGCGGTGTATCGTGCGCGCTGCAACGGCAACGCGCTGGGAACATCGGCGCGCGGTCGTGGTCATAGCACTGCGCATTCGCATCATCCTCACTCAACAGGACTCCGTCATGGCTTCCGGCAATCCGCTGCTGCGTTCGTCCAACTTTGAAGGCCTCGCCATCGGCGGCGAGCGCATGACCATCAACGGCACCATCGGCAAGACCGCGATCATGCTGATCCTGGTCTGCGTCTCCGCGGGCTGGACCTGGCTGCGTTTTGACGCGGCGCTGGCCGTCGGCGGCAAGGATGCGGCCGCCGCCGCCATGGCTGCGGTCGCGCCGTTCCTCATGGGCGGGCTGATCGCCGGCCTGGTACTGGCGCTGGTGTCGGTGTTCGCCAAGCGCTTCATCGCCATCACCGCGCCGCTGTATGCCATCGCCGAGGGCTTCGTGGTCGGCGGCATCTCGGCGATTTTCGATCTCAGTTATCCCGGCGTGGTAGTGACCGCGGTGGCGCTGACCTTCGGCGTGATGGCGGTGATGCTGTTCCTGTACAGCAGCCGCATCATCAAGGTGACCGACAAATTGCGCATGGGCATCGTCGCCGCGACCGGCGGCATCATGCTGGTGTACGTCATCAACATGGTGATGGGTTTCTTCGGTGCGCAGATCGGCCTGATCAACAGCGCCAGCCCGCTGGGCATCGGCTTCAGCCTGCTGGTGGTGGGCATCGCCGCGTTCAATCTGCTGATCGATTTCGACATGATCGAGCGCGGCGCCGCCGCCGGCGCGCCGCGCAACATGGAGTGGTACGGCGCCTTCGGCCTGACCGTCACGCTGGTGTGGCTGTACATCGAGATCCTCAGCCTGCTGGGCAAGCTGCAGCGGCGCTGAGACCGCCCGCCCGGCGCCGAGTCGCCGGTCGTCTGGCGCGCATCTCCCCGGGGGAGTGAGAATCGTGCGCGCGCACTGCGCGCTGCGCGGCGGCTGTGCTTCGGGCCAATGGCCACGACGCGGACGGTATGCCCGCCGACGCGGTGACACTGACGAGTCGATGCGCGTCAGCGCATCGCCGTGTCGCCGCAACCACGGTGCAAACGGCGTTTGAATTTGGCGTCAGTGCGCGTCACCATTCGACCGGCACAATGCAGTGGAGGCTGGCATGCGCGCAGCAGGATGGATCGTGGCTCTGGCGCTCACTGTGTCGTTTGCGTCGGTGGCCAACGCGCGCGCGCAGTCCTTGCCCGCGTGTCTGGATTTCGCCCAGCCGCCCACGCCCGCGCTGCAACAGGCCGCGGCCCGCGGTGATATCGCCGCGCAAACACGGCTGGGCACGATCGACGCATCAGGACTGGCCGTGCCGCGCGATGTGGCCCGTGCGCTGCCGCTGCTGACCGCGGCAGTACGTCATGGCGATGCGCGCGCGCAATACCAGTTGGGCAAGCTGTACGAGCACGACGTGTACCTGTTCACCGCGCTCAAGCCGTTACCGCTCAATCGGTTCATCGTGCTTCCGCTGATGCCGGATGACCGCATCGCGTGGCACTGGTATCGGCAAGCCGCACGCCAAGGCTATGTGCCGGCCATGTGGGCGCTCAGTGCGTTGGAGACCAATGCCGCGATGATGCCGTTCAATCCCGTGCTTCAGCCTTCATGGCAGCGCGCGGCGCAGGTCCACCAGCGCGCGCTGCACTGGCTGGCGCGTGCCCCGATGCCGGATTCGCGCCTGCACAGGTGCGGCTGGTGGGTACCGTGGATGAGTTCCCGATCTTCAGGCTCGGCCTGCTGCTGCCGCACACGCCGCCTGGCACCGTGCGCTTCGCCGGCGAGTCGCGGCGCTTCGACGCGGCCGTGAGCCAGGGATTCGACCTGATCGATCTGTCTTCGCGAAGCCTCTATGTGAATCCGGGTATCCCCATGCAATCGGATGCTGCGCAGGCCAACTGGACGCGCCTCATGACTGCCTTGCCGGTGGCGCACACCGCGCACGGTCTCGATGCCCTGAATCCGCGGCGACAGGGCATCCCCACGAATCCGCGTCGTGCGCTCGACTATCTCGAGGGCAGGGCCATCGCCGGTGACCGCGCCGCGGTCACCGATCTGGGCTTCTTCTATTTGCGCCGTGATCCCGCGCTGGCGCGCGCCTTGTTCGCGCGTGCGGCGCGGCATGGCGATGCGGTCGCCGAATTGCGGCTGGGCATGATGCTGAAACCGCAGATCCCGCCGTTATGGCCGCCGCCACGTCCGCCGCTGGAGCGCAAGGTTCCATCGGCTGCAGCCTGGCAGCCGACGCTGGCCTTGTGGACGCAGGCAGCCGAGCAGGGTGATGCCCTGGCGGCCTTGTCGCTGGCCCGTCAACTGATGCAAGAGAAGCCGCGCGATGCAGCCACCCAAACGCGTGCCTATGCGTGGCTGCTGGTCGCCGCGGCGCGTTGGCCGCCGTACAACGGATTCCGCGAGTACGTCCTGCAGCGCGAGCTGGTGCACTTGGTGCCGCGCCTGGCCGCGGCGCAGCGGGCGGCGGGTCTGGCGTTCGCGGCGCACTGGCTCGAGCGGGTTGGCTGCGCGCCACCATCAGCGCGGCAACAGGCGTCAGCAGCGGGCATGGCACGTGCCGTACGCCGGCGCTGCGCTGAGCTGCGTTCAAGCCACCAGCGCCGCCGCGTGGCGCAGCGGCAGCGCGGCGTCCCAGTCGACGGGTGATGGCACGCTGGCCAGGCCTTGCAACGACGCGCTGAACTGCGCATGCGGCATTTCGACGGCACCCAGTGCCAGAAGGCGGGTATGCCGCCGCGCAGCGGCGCGGACGCCCCCCGGGGAGGCGGGCATCGTCGTGGCCGCGCCCGCGTCCGATCTCCGGCTCTTTCAGCGCGCGGCCTGGCCGAGCAGGTGCTCAATGACGATCCCGTGTTCGTGTTGCGGACTGAACATCACGATCTCGGCGTCGGCATCGACGCGGACGTTGTGTCCGGGCGGCCAATAGAACAGGTCGCTCGCGCGGACCGTTTCCTGCACTCCGGCGCCGTCGGTGGTCGTGAGCTGTCCGCGCAGGACGTAGCCCCAGTGCGGCGACTGGCAGGCATCGCCTTGCAGGCCGTGGAACAGCGGCGCGGTGTCGACGCCGGTGTCGAGACTGAAATATTCGCAGGCGAACCTGCCCAGTCCGCGCGCGTCCCCGAAGTTCTCGTGTTGGCGGATGACGACGCCGGGAACCTGCATCTTCACTTCGATCCTGTCTTTGGCGATGTGCATGATGTCGCTCGCGTTCGTGTCGGAAAGGTTTTCGAGGCCGGTGTCGCGGACCGTCAGGCGCGGCGCTCGCCGCGCCGGGTGATGATGACTTCCATGTATTCGCCTGGAACCACCAGCGAACCGGACCCGCCGGTGTTGAATCTCGCCAACAATGCGGTGATGTCCTCGGCCAGCGCATGCCGGCCGCTCTCCGGCAGCGCCTCGAACGCCTTCTGCACGGGTCCGTAGCAGTCGCGGAACACCTGCAGCCAGTGGCCCGGCGAGCGGTAGCGGAAGTTGAAATGTTTGCGGCGGATCTGCATGCCGCGCGCCTGCGCGCCGAACAGGGTGGTGAGGTGCGCTTCGGTGCCCCAGAGCGCCGGCGAGGCCACGCCCGCCGGCGGCGGTACGTGGCGGCCGACCACGCCGAACAGTTGGCCGATGAATCCTTCCGGCGTCCAGTTGGCCAGGCCGATGCGCCCGCCGCCGCGCAGCACGCGCAGCATCTCCCCGGTGCAGCGCTCGTGCTGCGGGGCGAACATCGCGCCGAAAGTGGACAGCACCGCGTCGAATGCGGCATCGGCGTAGGGCAGGGCTTCGGCATCGGCTACCTCGAAGCGCACCTGCAGGCCTTCGGCCGCGGCGCGCGCGGCGCCCTTGTCCAGCAGTGCGGGCACGTAGTCGATGGCGGTGACGTTGGCATGGCGGCGTGCCGCGGCCAGACTGGCATTGCCGTTGCCGGCGGCGACATCGAGCACCCGCTCGCCGGCACGGATGTCGGCGGCTTCGGCCAGGGTCTCGCCGACGATCTGCAGGGTATTGCCAATCACGGCGAAATCGCCGGCTGCCCAGACTGCCTGTTGCCGCCTTTTGACGGCGGTGTAATCGATGCCCTCTCTGGCAGGGGCGGAATCGGTAACGGTATTCATGGGCGACTCCCGGTTGCCATCCGGCACTGCCAGGCCGCAGGATCGGCTTGCTCTGGCGTGGCCGTTTCATGTTATGTTCGGATCGGCATTCGTCCGGCGCTTGACTTTCCGTATTGAAAATGTGATCAGAAGTCCACTGCCGGGGCCGACGCCCGCAGCGAGGGTCGGCTTCGACCCGCGGCATGTCCGGAGGCCGGATGGAGCACGACATCCTTTCCGATGTGCTGCGCGGCATTCGCCTGCGCGGCGCCGTGTTCTACGACTACCGCTTCGGTGATGAATGGGCTGCCGAGGCGCCGCCGGCATGCGAGATCGCGCCCACGCTGCTGCCGGGCGCCGAGCACGTCATGGAGTACCACGTGCTGATCCGCGGCAGCGGCTGGGCCGCGGTTGCCGGGCAGCCCGCGGTGCGCCTGGCCGAGGGCGACGCGGTGGTGCTGCCGCACGGCGACCGCCATGTCATGTCCAGCCGGCCGGGCCTGCGCCCGCAGCCCTTCGACGTCGCCTGGGCCTACGCGCATCGCCGCGATCCGCGCCCGGTTCCGTTCGACGCGCGGATCGACGGCGTGCTGGCCGGCGACGCCGCCGGTGAGGATGCCCCGGCGCGGCTGGTGTGCGGTTTCGTGTGCTGTGACCTGCATCCGTTCAACCCGCTGGTCGCGCAGTTGCCGCCGCTGCTGCACCTGCCGGCCGATGCCGGCAGCGCCTGGATCCTCGCCATTCTGCGGCAGGCGTTGCAGACTGGCGCTGCGCGAGAGCCGGGCCACGAGGCCATGCTCGAGTGCATCAGCGAACTGCTGTTCGTGCATGCCGTACGCCACTACCTCGGTCGTCTGGATGCGGGTGCCGGCGGCTGGCTGGCCGCGCTGCATGACCGCCGCATCGGCCACGCTCTGGCGCTGCTGCACGCACAGCCGGCGCACGCATGGACGCTGGACGAACTGGGCCGGCGGGTAGGCCTGTCGCGCTCGGCGCTGCATGCACATTTCGTACGTTGCGTCGGCCGGTCGCCCATGCAGTACCTGACCCTGTGGCGCATGCAGCTGGCCGCCAGCCTGCTGCGCGGCAGCAACGCGCCCATCGCCGCGATCGCGCTGGAAGCGGGCTACGACGCCGAGGCCGCTTTCACCCGCGCATTCAAACGCTGCACGGGTCTGCCGCCGGCGGCGTGGCGGCGCCGGGCCACGGCGGCGTTGCCGCCATGACGGGATCGCGACATCGGGTAGCCACGACGCAGAGGCATGGGAGCGGGGAGGTCCGGAACATAGGCCGCAGCGTGCGATGGCGGCGGCCGTCGCCATTGCCGCCACCGCGGCAGGCAGGCCGACCCGATGCGTGTCTCAGCGCGTCGCCAGCGCGCACGCGGCGCGCAACGGCAGCGCGGCGTCCCAGTCTTCCGGCGCGGACTGCCCGCGCAGTCGCTGCAATTGCTCGAGATATTCGCTGCGCGGCATTTCGAAGGCGCCCAGCGCCAGCGTGTGCGCATTGGCCACTTGCGCATCCAGCAGCGGCATGCCCCAGGCGGCCAGCGCGCGGCAAGCCGCATACAACGCCACCTTGGAGCCGCCGCTGCGCGCACTGAACATCGATTCGCCCGAGAACATGCCGCCGCTGGCCACGCCGTAAAGGCCGCCGACCAGTTCGCTGCCGTCCCAGACCTCGAACGAATGCGCGTGGCCGAGCCGGTGCAACCGCGCATAAGCGCGGCGCATGGCTGGGGTGATCCAGGTGCCGCGCTGGCCGGCGCGCGGTGCGGCGCAGGCGGCGATGACCTGATCAAAAGCGCGATCGACGCTGAGCGTCCACGGCAGCGCACGCAGCGTGCGGGCGAAGCGCCGTTGCGGGCGCGTGTGCGCCGTGTCGAACACGCAGCGCGGATTGGGTGCCCACCACAACAGCGGCGCGCCCGCGCTGTACCAGGGAAAGATGCCCTGCGCGTAAGCCGCGCGCAGGCGTTCGGGGCGCAGATCACCGCCGATGGCCAGCAGCCCGGATGCGTGCGCGCGCTCGACCGGCGGGAAGCGTGTGTCGTCGGGGGCCAGCAGGTAGGGCTGGGTGGTGGTCATGGGTGCATCGTACGGGCGGCACGGGCGTGTGTCCGTAATGCGTGTGCACGCAAGCAATCAACGACGTGCGCTCACTGCGCGTAGGGCGAATGCGCCAGCAGTTCGTCGCGCCACGCCCGCACTTGCAACTGCTCCTGCGCGAGATACTGCGCCACGGCGCAGCGCAGACCGGCATGCGCGATGATGTGGCGCGAGTGCGTCAGCGTCGGCAGAAAGCCGCGTGCCAGCTTGTGCTCGCCCTGCGCACCCGGTTCGAAGCGTTGCAGGCCGGTGCGCAGGCAGTGTTCGATGCCCTGGTAGTAGCACAGCTCGAAATGCAGGCCAGGCGCATTTTCGCGGCTGCCCCAATAACGGCCGTATAGCGTGCTCGATGAATTCAGGAACAGCGCCATCGCCACCATGCGTATGCCGCGCCAGGCCAGCGCCAGCCACACCTGACCGGGCAGGGCGCCGCCGAGGTGCGCGAAAAAATCGGCGCTCAGCGCGGCGAGATTGCCGTGCGCATCGAAGGTGTCCAGGTACAACGCATGCACCGCCGCCCACGCCTGCGCATCGAGGCTGGTGCCTGCGCGCCATTCGATGCGCAGGCCCGAAGCGACCACCTGCGCGCGCTCGGCGCGGATGTTCTTGCGCTTCTTGTGCCTGAGCGCGGCCAGGAAATCCTCGAACGTATGCCAGTTGCGATTGCCCCAGTGGAACTGCACGTCGCTGCGCGCCAGCCAGTGCGCGTCGTCGCGCGCGCACGCGGCGAGGTCGTCGGCTTCGAGAAACAGCAGGTGCGTCGAGCTGAGGTGCTCGCCCAGCATCAATTCGCGCAAGCCGGCCAGCAGTGCGGCGCGGCGCGCATCCGCACCCGCGCCAGCGCCGACCAGCAAGCGCGGACCGACCACGGGCGAATACGGCACCGCGCACAGCAGCTTGGGGTAGTAGTCGTCACCGGCGCGCTCCAGCGCCTGCGACCAGGCATGGTCGAACACGAACTCGCCGTGCGAGTTGAACTTCAGATACAGCGGCGCGGCGGCCACCAGCCGGTCGTCCTCGAACAAGCCCAGATGCTGCGCCTGCCAGCCCCAGTCGGCGCGCAGACACCCGTGTTGCTCCAGCCCGGCGAGGAACGCGTGGCTGAGAAACGGATTGTCGTCGGGGCGCAGCGCATCCCAGTCGGCGGCGGCGATCGTGTCCAGCCGCTCGAGGATGCGCAGCGCCAGCGTCATTGCCTGGTGCCGCTCAGTGCCCCAGGCCGTCGAGGTATTTCTCGGCGTCCAGCGCCGCCATACAGCCCGAGCCGGCGCTGGTCACCGCCTGCCGGTACACCGAGTCGGCAACGTCGCCGGCCGCGAACACGCCGGCGATGCTGGTTTGCGTGGCGTTGCCACTGAGGCCACCGCGCACCACCAGATAGCCGCCCTCGCGCATCTCCAACTGGCCCTTGAAGATGGCGGTGTTGGGGCTGTGGCCGATGGCGATGAACACGCCGTGCACGGCGATCTCGCGCGTGCTGCCATCCTGCATGCTCTTCAGGCGCAGGCCGGTGACGCCGCTGGCATCGCCCAGTACTTCGTCCACGCCGCTGTTCCAGACGATTTCGATCTTGCCCGCGCGCTGCTTCTCGAACAACTTGTCCTGCATGATTTTTTCCGCGCGCAGGCTGTCGCGCCGATGCACCAGCGTGACCTTGCTGCAAATGTTGGCCAGGTACAGGGCCTCCTCGACCGCAGTGTTGCCGCCACCGATCACCGCGACTTCCTTGTCGCGATAGAAAAACCCGTCGCAGGTGGCGCAGGCCGACACGCCCTTGCCCGCGTAGGCTTGCTCGGAGGGCAGGCCAAGGTATTTGGCGCTGGCGCCGGTGGCGATGATCAGCGCGTCGCAGGTGTACTCGCCGCTGTCGCCGACAAGGCGAAACGGACGCGCGCCGAGCTGCGCGGTGTGGATGTGGTCGAACAGGATTTCGGTGTCGAAGCGCGCGGCGTGTTGCTGCATGCGCTCCATCAGTTCCGGGCCTTGCACGCCGTGCACGTCACCGGGCCAGTTGTCGACATCGGTGGTGGTTGTCAACTGGCCGCCGGCCTGCAGTCCGGTGATCAGCAGCGGCTTGAGGTTGGCGCGCGCGGCATAGACCGCGGCGCTGTAGCCGGCGGGTCCGGAACCAAGGATCAGCACGCGGCTGTGGCGAGTGGTGCTCATGTATAATTTCCAGTTGGTTGCGGCGGGATTGCGGCCTGCCACGCGTCGCTGGACGCGCGCCCATCGCGACAGGCTTGAAGTGCCGCAGCATGGGGACGGCGGATGCCCGAATCAAGCCGTGCGACGAATCTCCTCATCCCCCCGCGAGGTTTCCCCATGCATATCGGCATCCCTTCTGAAACCAAGACGCTCGAAGGTCGTGTGGCCCTGGTCCCTGCCGCCTGCGCCGATCTGCTGCGCCACGGTCACGAGGTCTACGTGCAGTCCGGCGCCGGCCACAAGAGCGGCTTCAGCGATGACGCCTACACGCGCGTTGGCGTGCATATCGTTCCCGACGCCGCGGCGCTGTACGAGAAGGGCGAGCTGATCGTCAAGGTCAAGGAGCCCATCGCCGGCGATCTGGCATTGCTGAAAAAGCGCCACTTGTTGTTCTGTTATTTGCATCTGGCCGCCGAGCCGGAACTGACGCGCAAGCTGCTGGCCATTGGCCTGACCGGCGTGGCCTTCGAGTCGGTCGAGGACAACGGCAGTCTGCCGCTGCTGCACCCGATGTCGGTGATCGCCGGCCGCATCGCCACGCAGATGGGCACGACCTTGCTGCACCAGCCGCAGGGCGGCAAGGGCAAGCTGCTGGGCGGCATGGCCTCGACGCCGCGCGGCAAGGTGGTGGTGCTGGGCGCCGGTGCCGCCGGCGGCAACGCCGCCGCGCTGGCCGCCGCCGCCGGCGCCAACGTGGTGGTGTTCGACAAGCGCCCGGACCGCATGGCCGAGATGATGGCGCTGGGTCCCAATGTCACCGCGCTGTACGCCTACGAATCGCTGGTGGCCGAGGAGGTGGCCGGCGCCGACATCGTGGTCGGCGCCGTGCTGATCCCCAGCGCCAAGGCGCCGCGCGTGGTCACCGAGGCCATGGTCAAGTCGATGGAGAAGGGCAGCGTGCTGGTGGACATCTCCATCGATCAGGGCGGCTGCTTCGAGACCTCGCGTCCGACCACCTGGAAGGAGCCCACCTACAGCGTGCATGGGGTGACGCACTTTGCCGTCACCAACATGCCGGGCGCGGTGCCGCAGACCTCCTCGCACGCCATCTGCGCGGCGATTCTGCCCTACGTGCAGCGTCTGGCGGCTGGTGCCGAGTGGCGCCAGCATGAGCCGCTGCGCAAGGGCATCAACATCGAAGCGGGCAAGATCGTGCATCCGGCGCTGCAGGGCGTGGTCTGAGGCCGCGCGCGCGGATCGCTTGGGTTTTCTCTCCGCCGGGTACATGAGCCTGTTCTGAGAGTATCGAAGGATGCTGCGCGCCACTGTTTCCCGATGCCAGCGCGAGCGCTTGCTGGTGTAATCTGCCGCAAGATTTCGGCAAGCGGGATGACGGTGGCGGCCAACGGCAAGACGAGCAGCACGAACGGCAAGATCGCGCTCAGCGAGGGCGCGCGGCGCCTGCTGCGCGAGGCCGGCGCGCTGCTGCTTTTTCCTGTCGCGTTGTACGTGCTGGTGTGCCTGCTCACGCACAACCGCGACGATCCGTCGTGGTCGCACTCCGGTCCGCAACTGGGCGTGGCCAATTGGGGCGGTTTGATCGGCGCGTATCTGTCCGATGCGCTGCTGTGGTTTTTCGGCATCACCGCGTACGCGTTTCCCGTGTTGCTGGCGGCGCTGGCGCTGCATGTGCTGCGCGAGCGCGCGCGCGCGCCGCGCTCGCCGCTGGAGCCCACCCTGCGCCTGATCGGTTTCGTCGGCTTCGTGGCCTCAGGCGCGGCGCTGGCGGCGCTGCGTCTTGGCACCGCGACGGACCTCGCCGCCGGTTACGGCGGCATCCTCGGACGCCTGATCGGGCATCCGCTGCAGGGCGGCTTCGGTCGGCCCGGCGCCACGCTGTTGCTGTTCGCGGTGTTTCTGGTCAGCGTGACTCTGGCCACGGGCCTGTCCTGGTTCGCGGTGATGGATCGCACCGGACGCCTGACCCTGATCGTCGGCGACTGGCTGCGCGCGCACCTCAAGCGTACGCCCGAGATGCTGGCCGCGCGCAGCCAGCGCATCGAACGCGAGGAAGTGCGCCGCGTCGAAAGCAAGCGCAAGTCCGAGCGCGAGCCGGTGCACATCCAGCCGCCGTCGCCGCCCATGGTCGAGAAAAGCGATCGCGCCACGCGCGAGAACCAGATCCCGCTGTTCGTCGGCCCAACCATGCCGGGGCAACTGCCGCCGCTGTCGCTGCTGGACGAGGCCAAGCCGTCCATCAACAAGGGCTGGTCGCAGGAAATGCTCAAGGTGCTGTCCGAGCAACTTACCGCCAAGCTGCGCGATTTCCGCATCGAGGCCAGCGTGGTCAGCGTGTTTCCCGGCCCGGTGATCACGCGCTTCGAGATGGAGCCCGCTGCCGGCGTGCGCGGCAGCCAGATCAGCAGCCTCGACAAGGACATCGCGCGCGGGCTGTCGGTGCAGAGCGTGCGCGTGGTCGATGTGATCCCAGGCAAGAGCGTGATCGGCATCGAGATCCCCAACGCGCACCGCGAAATCGTGTATCTGTCCGAGATCCTGCGCTCCAAGGAGTACGACGCGCAGAAGTCGCCCTTGGCGCTGGCGCTGGGCAAGGACATCGGCGGACGCCCCGCGGTGGTGGACCTGGCCAAGATGCCGCATTTACTGGTCGCCGGCACCACCGGCTCGGGCAAGTCGGTGGCGCTGAACGCGATGGTGCTGAGCCTGCTGTACAAGGCCGCGCCCAGCGATGTGCGCATGATCATGATCGATCCGAAGATGCTGGAGCTTTCGGTCTATCAGAACATCCCGCATCTGCTCGCGCCGGTGGTCACCGACATGAAGGAGGCCGCCAACGCGCTGCGCTGGTGCGTGGCCGAGATGGAGCGGCGCTACAAGCTGATGTCGGCGCTGGGCGTGCGCAATCTGGCCGGTTTCAACAAGAAGGTACGTGAGGCACAGGCCGCCGGGCAGCCGCTGCTGGACCCGCTGTTCAAGCCCGATGCCAGCGCGCCCAACGCGCCGCCGCAGCAGTTGCAGACGCTGTATTCCATCGTCGTGATGATCGACGAATTCGCCGACATGATGATGATCGTCGGCAAGAAGGTCGAGGAGCTGATCGCGCGGCTGGCGCAGAAGGCGCGCGCCGCCGGCGTGCATCTGGTGCTGGCCACGCAGCGGCCCTCGGTGGACGTGATCACCGGCTTGATCAAGGCCAATATCCCCACGCGCATCGCGTTTCAGGTATCCAGCAAGATCGACTCGCGCACCATTCTCGATCAGTCCGGCGCGGAAACCCTGCTCGGCCACGGCGACATGTTGTACCTGCCGCCGGGCACCGCCACGCCGGAGCGCGTGCATGGCGCCTTCGTCGATGATGCCGAGGTGCACCGCGTGGTCGATTGGCTGCGCGCGCAGGGCCGCCCCGATTTCATCGCCGACGTGCTGGAAGAAGTGCAGGTGCTGGGTGATGGCAAGGTGATCGGTGAATCCGGCCTGCCCGAGGACGCCGAAGGCGAGGGCGGCAGCGACAACGCGCTGTTCGACAAGGCCGTGGATATCGTGGTGCGCAGCCGCCGCGCCTCGATCTCGGGCGTGCAGCGGCACCTGCGCATCGGCTACAACCGCGCCGCGCGGCTGATCGAGATGATGGAGCAGCAGGGCATCGTCAGCCCGCCCGAGCACAATGGCAACCGCAGCGTGCTGGCGCCAGCGCCGCGGGAGTAGCCCGGTTTCGCCATTTCATCGCGATGCAGCGAGGTGACGGCATGCTGCGCGCGGTCCAGTTCAACTTTTCCTCATGGTTTGCATGAACATTCAGAATTCCCATGCTTCACGTCATGCCCGTATTCACCGCATCCTCGTGATGCTGTGCGTGGCGGTTTTGTTCTTGCCGGCGCTGGTGCAGGCCGCGGGCAGCGCGCGCGCGCAGCTCGACGCCTTCGCGGCGGGCCTTAAATCGGTCAGCGCGCATTTCAGTCAGGTGAGTGTGGACGCCAACGGCAATCCCGGGCGCAGCGCCAGCGGCACGCTGCAACTGGCCACGCCGCGGCTGTTCCGCTGGCAGGTCAGCAGTCCCTACCACCAGCTCATCGTCGCCGATGGCAAGCGCGTGTGGGTGTACGACCCTGACTTGCAGCAGGTAACGGTGCGCGCGCAAAACAGCGCCGAGGCGCACAGCCCGCTCAACGTGCTCACCGATCTCAAATTGCTCGACCGCCAGTTCAAGGTCAGCGAGGGCGGCACGCACGACGGCCAGGCGTGGCTGAAGCTGCGCCCGAACAACGACCACGCCGAGTTCAAATACGCCGAGCTGGGTTTTGCCGACAACCAGTTGCAGACCATGGTGTTCGAGGATTTGCTGAGTGATCGCACCACCATCCGCTTCAGCGATTGGCAGCGCAACGTCAGGCTGCCGGCCGACACGTTCCGCTTCACCCCGCCGCCCGGTGCCGATGTGATCGGCGATGTGCCGACGGCCGAGGCCTATCCGCTCAAGAACTGAGACGGCCGCGGCCGTATCATCCGCGGATATGCCGCGCAAGCCTGCCAACGTCACGCCCTCGCTGCTGCCTGAGTCCACCGCGCTGCAGCCGCTGGCTGAGCGCATGCGCCCGCGACGTCTGGAGCAAATGGTGGGCCAGCGCCGTCTGCTGGCGCCGGATGCGCCGCTGCGCCAGGCGCTGGAGGCGGGCAAGGTGTATTCGATGGTGCTGTGGGGGCCGCCCGGCTGCGGCAAGACCACGCTGGCGCGGCTGGTGGCGCACTACGCCGAAGCCGAATTCGTGGCGATTTCCGCGGTGCTGTCCGGCGTGGCCGAGGTGCGTCAGGCGCTGGCGCAGGCCGAGGCGCGCTATGCGCAAGGCTTGCGCAGCGTGTTGTTCGTGGACGAGGTGCACCGTTTCAACAAGGCACAGCAGGATGCATTCCTGCCCGCGATCGAACGCGGCATCATCGTGTTCATCGGCGCCACCACCGAGAACCCGTCCTTCGAACTGAACTCGGCGCTGCTCTCGCGCTGCCGCGTGCACGTGCTGGAGGCGATCTCGGAGGCGGACATCGTGGTCGCGCTGCAGCAGGCGCTGGACGATGGCGAACGCGGCCTCGGTGCATTGCATCTCAAACTCCATGACGATGCGCTGCAGGCGATCGCGCAGGCCGCCGATGGCGACGTGCGCCGCGCGTTGACCTTTCTGGAAATCGCCAGCGAACTGGCACGCGACGGGGTGATCGATCGCGACACGCTGACGCGCGTGCTGGCCGAGCGCACGCGCCGCTTCGACAAGGGCGGCGAGCAGTTCTACGACCAGATCTCGGCGCTGCACAAATCGGTGCGCAGCTCCGACCCCGACGCCGCGCTGTACTGGCTGACGCGCATGCTCGACGGCGGCTGCGATCCGCTGTATCTGGCGCGGCGCATGCTGCGCATGACCGTCGAGGACATCGGTCTGGCCGATCCGCGCGCATGGCGCATGGCTCTGGATGCATGGGATACCTACGAGCGCCTGGGCAGCCCCGAGGGCGAGCTGGGTCTGGCGGAGCTGGTGGTGTATCTGGCGGTGGCGCCGAAGAGCAATGCGGTGTATCGCGCGCTGGGCGAGGCGCGGCGCGTGGTCGCCGAAACCGGCACGCTGGAGGTGCCGATGCACCTGCGCAACGCGCCCACCAAGTTGATGAAGGAGCTGGGTTACAGCAAGGGCTACCAGTACGACCACGACGTGCAGGGCGGCGTGGCGCTGGATCAGCAATGCCTGCCCGATGTGCTGGACGGGTTGCAGCTGTACGCCCCGGTCGAGCGCGGCCTGGAATTGCGCATCAAGGAAAAACTCGATGCCCTGCGCGCGGCGCGTGCCCGGATACGCGGCGGGGACAAGGCATGAGGAAGCTGTTGCGCGCGCTGCCGCGCACGGTGCTGCTGCTGAGCCTGATCAGCCTGTTCAACGACAGCGCCGGCGAGCTGGTGTATCCGCTGGTGCCGCTGTATCTGGCCACCGTGCTGATGGCCGGGCCGCGCGCGCTGGGTTTGATCGAGGGCATGGCCGAGGCGGTCAGCAGCCTGGTCAAACTGGTCGCCGGCGTGCTGGCCGATCGCATGCGGCGCATGCGTATCTGGGTCGTCGGTGGCTACAGCCTGGGCGCCATCGCGCGCCCGTTGCTGGGCCTGGCCACGAGTTGGCCCGGCGTGCTGGTACTGCGCTTTGCCGATCGTCTGGGCAAGGGTCTGCGCACCGCGCCGCGCGATGCCTTGCTCAATGCCAGCGTGGCACCGGAGCAGCGCGGCCTGGCGTTCGGCTTTCATCGCGCCATGGACAATCTGGGCGCGGTGATCGGTCCGCTGGCTGCAGCCGGGCTGCTGGCCGTGGGCATGCCGATCGCGCATATTTTCTACCTGGCCATCATTCCCGCGCTGGTGGTGATCGCGCTGGCGCTGGCAATCCCGGAGCCGGAGGTGAAACCGGCGCTCAAGTCGGTGCCGTTCGACTGGCGCCTGCGCGAGCAAAGCCCGGCGTTGCGTCGGTATCTGGTGGTGCTGGCGCTGTTCACGCTGGGCAATTCCTCGAACATGTTTTTGCTGCTGCGCGCGCACGACCTGGGCGTCAGCGACGTGCAGATCCCGCTGTTGTGGGCCTTGATGTCGGGCGTGGCGGCGTTGTTTTCCACGCACTTGTCCAGCCTGTCCGATCGGTTGGGGCGCACCCGTGTGATCGGTGCCGGCTGGGCGATCTACGCCGGCTTCTACCTGCTGTTCGGCCTGCTGCCGGCACACCCCATCCTGCTGTGGCCGATGTTCGCGTTCTATGGCTTGTTTCTGGCCGCGACCGAGGGTGCCGAGAAAGCGCTGGTGGGCGACCTGGCGCAGCGCGAGCGCGGCGGCACCGCGTATGGCTGGTACAACCTCGTGGTGGGTCTGATGCTGTTGCCGGCCTCGGTGCTGTTCGGTTGGCTGTGGCAGTACCTGGCGCCGCTGGTGGCGTTCGGTTTCAGCTCTGGCTGCGCGCTGCTGGCGGCGCTGTTGCTGCTGTTCTGGGTGCGCCCGCAACATCCGGCCGCGGCCTGAGGTTTGCGCTGCACGGGCGGTGCTCGCGATAATCGAAGCGAGAGGTCTGCAACCGTCATTCCGGCGCAGGCGGGAAGCCAGTCGCAGGACGCTTATGGATGCCCGCGTTCGCGGGCATGACGAAACCCGCAAGGTGTTCTGTTGCGGGCGCCACCATTCTGATTCGGAGATTCCATGCTTGATCCCGTTCTGCTGCGCACGCAGCTCGATGCAGTTGCGGCGCAACTGGCGCGACGTGGCGCTACGTTCCAAGCTGCCTACAGCGGTTGGGAAGCTGACCGCAAGCGGGTGCAGAGCGAGACACAGGAACTGCAGAACCTGCGCAATACGCGTTCCAGGGCCATCGGCCAGGCCAAGGCCAGGGGCGAGGACACCACGGCGCTGATGGCCGAGGTGGCCGGTCTGGGCGATCGGCTCAAGGCCAACGAACAGAAGCTGGCCGGGATCCAGGCCGCGCTGGCTCGTATCGCGCTGAACATGCCCAATCTGCCCGAGGCGTCGGTGCCGGATGGCAAGGACGAAACCGAAAACGTCGAGCAGCGTCGCTGGGGCACGCCGCGCGTGTTCGATTTTCCGGCGCGCGACCACGTCGAGCTGGGCGCCCGCGACGGCGGTCTCGACGGCGAGGCCGGGGCACGATTGTCCGGCGCGCGCTTCACCGTGCTGCGCGGCGGCATTGCGCGCCTGCACCGCGCGCTGGCGCAGTTCATGCTCGATCTGCACACCGGCGAGCACGGCTATACCGAATGCAACGTGCCGCTGTTGGTCAACCCCGAGGTGATGCAGGGTACCGGGCAACTGCCCAAGTTTGCTGAAGATCTTTTTGCAACGTGGGGGTTGAGCTATCAGATCCCTGAAGCCGGCATGCCGACGCTGCAGAGCTTTGCAAAAGACTTTGCAGAGTTCGATTCTGATCTTTGGTCCGATCAGCGCGCATACAAAGTTGGGCTTGAAAAATTCTCCGCACTGGTCGACACGCTCAAAAAAACCATAAAGGGGCATTACCTCATCCCCACCGCCGAAGTCGCGCTGACCAATCTGGTACGCGAGTCCGTCGTCGAGGTCGACACGCTGCCGCTGCGCATGACCGCGCACACGCCGTGCTTCCGTGCCGAAGCCGGCAGCGGCGGCCGCGACCTGCGCGGCATGATCCGCCAGCACCAGTTCGAGAAGGTCGAACTGGTCAGCATCGTGCGTCCCGAGGACAGCGCGGCCGAGCACGAGCGCATGACGCGCTGCGCCGAGGTCGTGCTGGAGCAACTCGGCCTGCCGTACCGACGCCTGCTGCTGTGCGCCGGCGACATGGGTTTCAGCGCGGCCAAGACCTACGATCTGGAAGTCTGGCTGCCCTCGCAGAACACCTACCGCGAAATCAGCTCGTGCTCCAACTGCACCGATTTCCAGGCGCGGCGCATGCAGGCGCGCTGGCGCAATCCGGACACCGGCAAGCCCGAACTGGTGCACACGCTCAACGGTTCCGGCGTGGCCGTGGGTCGCGCGCTGGTCGCGGTGATGGAGAACTACCAGAACGGCGATGGCAGCATCACAGTGCCCGAGATGCTGCGCCCTTACATGGGCGGCAGGCAAAAAGTGTGAGCATCCAGCCTGCGTCCGCACCCGCCGCGCATATGGCGATTGGCTTGTTCTCCGGTGTGGTGATCTCGGCCTGGGCCGGTTTTTTTCTCGGCATCAGCATGATCGGCTGGATGCCGTGGTGGCACGGCCCGCTGTTCCTCGCCGGCATGCTGCTGTTGTTGGGCATGGCGTGGTACTGGCGCCGCCGCCTGCTGCCGCAAGCCCTGCTGCTGCTGGCGACGGTGGCTTATCCAGTGGCCGCCGCCAGCGTGCGTAGCCCCGAGGTACTGGTGTTGGGCCTCGGCATGCTGCTGCCGCTGCTGCTGGTGCTGCTCGTGGTGCTGGTGTCGGTGAAGCTGGGCAAACCCGCCAGGCGACCGCGCTGAGCGCGTACAGCGCAACCCCTACTTGAATCTGCACGCCAGGAAGGCATCCAGGATAGAGGGGTCGTGTTTGACGCCACGCTCGGCATCGAGCGTGGAAAGAACTGCCGCATGCGTTCTGATCCGATGGTAGGGACGCGGGGAAGTCATCGCGTCGTAGCTGTCGATCACTGACAAGATTCGACTGAGCAAAGGGATCGCCCCGGTTCGCAGGCCATCGGGATAACCACCCCCATTCCAGTGCTCGTGATGATGTCGAACCACGGTTGCAATTTCCTTGCGAAAGGAAAGATCGCAGTGCGCCAGGATGATCGCCTCGCCGCGGACGCTGTGGGTCTGCATGACAGCCCGCTCCGTGGCATCCAGCGGCCCCGCTTTGCACAGGATGGCATCGGGGATCTCCATCTTTCCGATATCGTGCAGGTGCGCGGACAGAGTGAGCACCGCGAGATCGTGCTGCGGAAGACCGACAGCCTTCCCGAGCAGGACGGCCAGCGACGCGACGCGATCGCAATGCTCCGCGATGGATGCATCGTGCGCCTTCAGAGCACGACTAAGAACAGGATCGATGGCAGCGGTCCAGTGGTTCACGGTGGGCGAAGACCAAGTCATTCGCCCGAGTGGGCGCGATCCGGAGATTGAAGCAAGATCGCAGTCAGCGCACTTTACAAAATAGAAAATAAAACGGCAGGTTATCTCGATACGGCGCTACCAACAGATACAGGCGTGCTCTTCGGTGAGTTTGCGCGGGCTTACGACCTGGCGTTGACGACGGTGAAAGGCGTCAGCATTCAAGTAACCCCCAATGTCCGTCTGGCCGGTTCATGCAAAACCTGCTGCAAGCCATGGGTACCTGTAGATGCGAAGGTCCAATAGTCAGGCGGACAACGGATCGGCATTCAAAATCAAAGCGGGTTGAGCCAATCCCATAGCATCGAATCTGAGCAGGTCGAAAAGCGCAATCCAGGAATGCCCTGATGCGCGTCTTGTTCCGGAAAGAGGCGAGGTTTGCGCGTTCGCGAGAAGACACAGGGGTTCCTGTCGCGTCGCTGCACGAAGCGGTTTGCGAAACCTCCGCTTGTTGCCGGTGTCGAAGTGCAGTGACCCGCTTGGAGTTTGCCGGATGACTGCTCGTCCGCTGGGATTGTCCAATCAGGAAATTCGGCCTCGCAAGCTGCAGGCGCTGGGCGATCCACTGCTGGCGCTGAACACGATCGTGCTCTGGGCGATGTTCCGCCCAATGTTGGAGTCGATACACGTCGCAGGTCGCGATCCACGCAAAGATGGCTACCCACCGCACGATCAATGGAAGTCCCCACGGGACGACCCGATCAGCCTCGAACCTCAGCGACCAGCGGCAAGAAGCCGCGCCAGTGCGTGCTCGGATGGACATGCAGTTTTCGTTGCTGCGACGGATGCGTTGTAGCGGGTTTCAGGTATTCGTTTCGGCCAATCTGCGTTTTTAGGAGTCAGATTAATGAATAATATGATTAGAAAGGCAGTTACCAGTGCCATAGCTGCAGTATCGTTATGCTACTTACCTTCGGCTCTGGCCACACCCATGAATCGACATGTTTTGAGTTCGGTTCAACTTGATGCACAAAATATAGCAAATTACACGGCCACATTGCCCACGGGCCGCATAGTGACGCCGGCCGGTATAATTAACGGTACCCCCAATTTCCCCACCATGGTGGCTGCAGAAGGTGGCTTCATAGCTGTTCTGGCCAATGGCGCGACCCCCTTCCAAACGATCACGTTTTACAGTCGTAACAGTCTAGAACGATTAGATCGCCTTGCTGCCTTCGCCAAGGTGGCGCCCACCAGGCCGATGGCTTTGGCTACTTCAGGTGGTAATGGCATCGCCTTGAATCCCGAGCATGCTGGAGCGGCGGGGGTTGTGTATGTACCAAAGGAAAATGCTGCTTTGAAAATCAGGCAGGCCAAAGCCACGTTGGCAGTCGAGAGCAATCCGAACCCGATTCCGACGGCTCTGCTCTCGCACAGTGACTTATTTCAAGGTCTCACAGCAGGAACTGACGGCATCTTCTATGCCACAGGCGGCGATTCCGACAACGTCGTCGCCCTGCGCGACGTGCATGGCAAGGTGCAGATACTCCATCAGTACACGCTGCAGTGGCAATCTTTTCCCAAGGATCAGTATCCCTACCAGTATCAGGGCGATCACCAAAAGAAGCATCTTTTTTATCCAGACTCCGTGGTGGTAGGTCCGTCGAATCATCATCTATACGTCACGGGCATGCTGTCCAATAGCCTGGCTCGCATCAATATTGCCACGGGCGAGACCGATTATGTCAATGTGGGCGCTTATCCCTTTGCGGTAACGCTCGCGGATCAGCGACAGCGACTCGTCGTGAGCGACTGGGGCGGCAATGGCATCACGGTACTGGACCGCGCTACCTTCCACGTCATTGGTCACATCGCCACCGGACCCGCCGAAGATCCCGCAACGATTGCGGCCGGAGTGCACCCCACCGCCATGACCGCCTTGCCCGATAGCCCTGACGTCTTTGTCGCCGACGCCAATGTAGACAAGGTCGTGGAAGTGGACACCCAGACGATGCGGCCTTTGCGTGTCATCGATGATGGTCCTTACCACAACGCCCCGCCTGGCAGCTATCCCGACGGTCTCGCCGTCGCCGACGGCGAACTCTTCGTTGCCAATTCCGGGAACAATGATGTTGCCGTTTACGACGTGCACACCGGCGAGCGCTTGGGACTGATCCCCACCGCCTGGTATCCCACAGCACTGGCAGTAAACGATGGTGCCCTCTATGTAACCTGCGCCAAGGGCCTGGGTTCCGGTCCCGACCTGCAGTGGCAGTATATTGGCAACATGATGCATGGGGTTCTGCAAAAGGTGGATCTGTCTGAACTCCCAAGGCATCTCGCTCAGTGGACCCAGGAATCCCTGCACAACGATGGATTCGCCCTGGCGCAGCGCACGGCGCGGCACACGCAGGATGCCAGAACTATCACTTTTCTTAAAAAACATATCCGCTATGTGGTCTTCATCCTGCGGGAGAACAAGTCCTTCGATGAGGATCTTGGAGATTACTCAGCGGCCGGGAAGTGGGCGGACTCCCATTTCGATCTCTATAACCAGAAAGAACTGCCTAATCTCTACAGCCTCGCCGATCACTATGCGCTCTTCGTCAACTTCATGGCTGATGGGGAAGTCACTGCTCAAGGGCATCAATGGGTGGACGGTGCCTCCGACTCTGATGTTGTTCAGCGTCTGTGGCCTGAGTATTACTCCAATCGGGGCCTGCTCTGGAATGCCGGGCCCGGCGGATCAGCTTCTTTGAAGCCCCAGGCGTCAGGTGCCCACAATCCCTACCATTATTACGAAAAATTGGGCGATTTCACTAATCCATGGATCAGCTATCCGCAACGACTCTATCTCTTCAATAATTTCCTGCAAAACCAAGTAAGTTTCGAGGATTTTGGAGAGGACACCACTCGTGCCAGAGATGGGGTGATCCGCTCGGCGCTCAAGGCGCACGTTGCCAAGAGCTATCCATCATGGGACCGTTTGATTCTTGACACCGACCGCGCCAAGCTGGCCATTGATTGGCTCAAGAAGCATCCGGGCGCGAAGTTCCCGCATTTTGTGTACATCTGGTTGCCGGATGACCACACCGCGGGACTGGCTCCTTGTTATTACACGCCTGATTATTTCGTCGCCAACAATGACTATGCGACGGCGAAGTTCATCCATTATCTGTCCACCACTCCGGAATGGAAGCACATGGTGGTCTTTCTGACCGAGGATGATGCCCAATCGGGGGCGGATCACATCAATGCGCATCGGACCTTGGCGCTGGCCATGGGCCCTTGGGTCAAAAAGGGGACTTTGGACACCCACCTCTACTCTCAGGTCAACATCGTCAAGACCATCGAGATGACTCTAGGACTGCCGCCCATGTCCCAGTGGGACGCGAACGCAGCGGTGCTCTCAGGGGTCTGGACCGATCATCCCGACTTCGCGCCGACGCCATCCGTACTGCCCATCCGTGTGCCCGTGGCCTTCAACATGGGCAAGTGTACGGATCATCTCCTTCTGCGCCGGGAGGCGGGAGCCACTGGCCATATCCTTACCCCCGCCTGGCTCAAGGCGCATACGGATGCCCATGGTCGACATCTGGTCCCCGTCGTTCAGAGAAATGCTTACACCCCCACTTCGCTGCTCAAGGTCAGCGGTCCTGAGCAGTTGAAGCAGGAGTGGATCGCGAGCAAGGGGGTCAGGAGCTACGACCATTTTATGGCCTATTTGCATCGCTATGCCCAAGCCCATGGGGTGACCATCGCCAGTTATGAAGCCAATGAAGGAACCTGATCGGCGCTACACGTCAGCAAAGTCGTAGCTGTCGAAACTGGACGGGTCGCGCATCGTTTGGGCGGCCGGACGTCCATCCGGGCGCGCGTTCATCGGGGCGTTCCGGTGTCGCGCTGACCGGCGGCAATGAAGGCCTCCAAGTCTTGGACCCGGTATCGAACGGCGCGCGCGCCCAATTTCACGAACGGGGGGCCGGCCCCCTGCGAGCGCCAGTTTCTCAGGGTCGAAATCGACAACTTCAGGCTCTCGGCGGCCAGCTTCTCGTCGAGTAAGGCGGTGGATTCCATGGGGATGCTCGGTGACACTGCGGCCTGCAGCGGCACGCAAGGTATGCACCACTGCGGCGTTAGAAAATCAGGCTGAAAACACCCGAAATTATCCGCGCCAGCTCCGCATGGCCGCGTTCATGCCATCGCTCGAATCGTGGCCGGCCCTACCTTGGCGGCCAAGCGCTTGCTCTGCACGTCGGCATGGGTGCAAGGTATGTTCAGCACGTCGCGCACCAGGGCCGCGATTGGGGATGGTGGCGTATCCTTGGCAAGCGCGCTGCACACTGCGCGGATGATTTCCGCCCGATGCGAAGCCGCGCCCCTTTGGTTCGTGTAGTGGGCGCTTTCCAGGTGTGGCCGATGCGTTGCAAGCATGCGCGTGCCGGGCACGATTTCGTCGCTGCTAAGGCGTTGCACCTCGATGATGCTGATATGCGCGCGGGCCTCGACAAGCTTCGCAAGCTGCACCAGCGCTTGTGCAAGCCCATTGCTGCCAAGTTCCTGCAAGCCTGCTGCTGCATCGCGCAGGTTCTTGGCTGCGGCTTGTGCCCTGGCTTTGCGTCCGCGTCCGGTGAGTCCGGCAGGCTCGCGGATTGCATTCTGCAAGCGGGCAATGAAATTCCAGCGCGCCACGATGGTGTCGCGTGTGCACTCGGCGCCTGCATAGGGCAACAGGGCGTCAATCGCAGGAATCCCGCTGGTGGCATTGATTGCTGCCTGCAAGTCGGCGGCATACTGCAAGCCCGCAGTCAGTGCGTCATGCAGGCGCTCGATTGCTTGCAGAGAGTCAGACTTGCGCATGGCCTTCACTCCATGCCTTCAAAGGATCGCCACGGCAGCCGGTGAAGGTGGCCGGCGTTCGGGGATCAGCCTAGCCGTGGCGAAGTCGATCAGGCGCGCTTGCGTGCGCGCTCGGGCTTAGGTGAAAGGCGCAGATGCAGCTCGCAGCCCAGCGCATCGGCATAGCGCCGCAGCGTGGCAATCGACGGGGCATGCTTGCGGCTGCCGGCGCTCGATTCCAGACGCGCGACGGATGACTGCGGAATGCCCATGCGTTCGGCCACTTCGGCTTGCGTGAGTCCTGCCGCTTGGCGCGCGCGCAGCAGCTCGCCCAGCATGGCGAATTCGTCGGCCAACGCGGCGTAGGCTTTGGCATAACCGGGCTGCTTCAGCCAGCGCGCATGCGTGGCCTCGACATCGAAGGGGACCGGCTCGTAGCGTTCGGGTTTCATGTCTTGGCCTGTTTCAGTCGCGCGCGTGCGGTTTCAAGCTCGCGCGCCGGGGTTTGCTCGGTTTTCTTGATGAATGCATGCAGGATCATGATGCGCTGGCCGGTGACCGTGCAGTAGAACGCACGCCCGATGCCCTCGCGGCCCTTGGCGCGCACCTCGAACAGGCCGCCCATGGCGCGCGTATGCGGCATGCCCAAGTTGGGACCGTGCACTGCCATCGTTTGGACAATGCGCAGAAAGCTGGCGCGCACGCCTGCCGGCCATGCCTCGATCAGCGCCGCAACCTTCGGGCTGTAGTAGCTGAACTGCCATTCCATGAATATAGCATGCCTGCTATGGCGGCATCATGCCCCGCGCTTGATCGGAACTACGTCCGCGCCTTTGCGCAGCGCGTCCAGGTAGTCGGCCCATGCCTGCATCATCTTCCTGCGCTCGGGCAGGAACTTGGTGCGGTTGTAGCTGGTGCCGAGTGCATCGGGCACGGCATGGGCGAGCTGGTGCTCGATCACGTGCGGGTCGTAGTGCAGGCGTTCGTGCAGCAGCGTGCGGGCCACCGCGCGCCAACCGTGGCCGGTCAGTTCGGTTTTCGTGTCGATGCCCAGCCGACGCAGGGCGGCATTGATCGCCGCATTGCTCAGCGGGCGCAGGCTCGACCGTCCGCCGGGGAACACGTAGCCGCCGGGCAGGTGGCCGGTCAGCGGGTGCAGCTCGCGCAAGATGCCGATGGCTTGTTCACTCAACGGCACCACGTGCGCGGTTTTCGTCTTGCTGACTGTGTAGCTCCATTGCGCAGCGTCCAAGTCCACGTCTGCCCACTTCATCGCGCGCAACTCACCCGGACGGCAGAACACCAGCGGCAGCAGGTTCACTGCGGCCTGCACCACGGGTCCGCCTTGGAAGGCTTCCAGCGCGCGCAGGATCGCACCCACGGCGACCGGATCGGTTGGGGCCGGCATGTTGCGCGGGTTCACGGGGCGCAGCGATCCGCGCAGGCTTGGGGTCGGGTCGAACGTCGCGCGTCTGGTGGCGATGGCGTAGCGGATCACTTGCCCAATGTTGCCCAGCGCGCGGTGTGCGCTCTCGACTGCGCCGCGCGCTTCCAGTTTGCGCACCACGTCCAGAATCTCCGGCGCAGCAATCGCAGCCACCGGGCGCGTGCCCAAGTATGGAAACACGTCGCGTTCGAGTCGGCGCTGCACATTGCTACGGTGTACCGCTGACTTTTCTGTCAGCCGGCGTTCGATGAACTCGCGCGCGATGCGCTCGAACGTATCCGCTGCCGCCTGCCGCTTGGCCGCCTTGTCGGCCTGCCGTTTCTCGCCGGGATCGATACCGTCAGCCAGCAGCTTGCGGGCTTGGTCGCGGCGCTCGCGGGCCTGCTTCAGGGATACATCGGGGAACACGCCCAGCGCCAGCGTGTTGCGCTTGCCAGTGCCCGGCCTGCGGTAGTCCATGCGGAACAGGCGCGCGCCCGTGGGCTGCACCAGCAGATACATGCCGCGTTCGTCGCGCAGCTTGCAGGGTTTGGCTTGCGGCTTGGCGTTGGCGACTGCGGAAGGCGTCAGCGTGGCCTTGCACCTCGTCTGTTTCGTGTCGGCTGTGGCAGGCGATACCGCCAGCCCTAGGCCTGACCCGCCAACGATACCGCCAAACTTGAGCGACAACAATCGATTTTGAAGATGCTTGCGGGAAGTGAAGGCAAGAATAAAGCCCGCTAGGATGCGGGCTTAAGGGGTATTGCGGGATGTTGTTAGTAGTTGAAATGGTGGAGGTGGCGGGAGTCGAACCCGCGTCCGAAGGCGCTTGACGTCCGGTACTACATGCTTAGCTCACCGTTGAATCTCGCTTCCCGGCAGAACGGTGTGCGAAGCGCACCGGGAAACCAGCCCACTAAGTCTAGCCATCGACCGGCAGGCGGCGATCGACAGCGATCCTGTGATAATGACCCTACATCCACGAGCACAGGCACAAGTGGGTTCGGGGCTAGGCCTTAAGCGGCCAGTGCGTAGACGTCGTCGTTGGCGTCTGTGGTTTTGCCGCTGGATTAACGAGGAAAGCTGCCCCCTCGGCATGCACCAAACTATCTCACTACCCCCGTCGAAGCCGGAACACCCCCGGTTGCGATAGGTCTTGCCGGCGCAAGTATGCGGGTGCGCGGTGCGGGCCTCAAGTGTTGCGTGCGCCTGCGGCATGCCTGGGGTTCACGCAGGCGGATTTTTGGCGCGCAGCACACGCTGCTTTTCACGGTCCCAGTCGCGCTCCTTTTCACTAGCGCGCTTGTCGTGTTCCTGCTTGCCGCGGGCCAGGCCGATCTCGATCTTGACGTGGCGACCTTTCCAGTACAGCGCCAGCGGAATCAGCGTGTAGCCCTTGCGCTCGACCTCGCCGATGAGCTTGTCGATCTCCTCGCGGTGCAGCAGCAGCTTGCGCGTGCGCCGGTCGTCGGCGACCACGTGCGTCGAAGCGCTGATCAGCGGCGTGATCGAGGCACCGAACAGGTACAGCTCGCCGCCCTTGATCAGCGCGTAGGCGTCGCCGAAGTTGAGGCGTCCGGCACGCAGTGCCTTGACCTCCCAGCCTTGCAGCGCAAGCCCGGCCTCGTGGCGCTCATCGATGTGGTACTCGTGGCGGGCGCGTTTGTTGAGCGCAATCGTGCCGCCCGTGGCCTTGGCTTTGGGCTTGTTCATGTCCGTACAATGGTGGTTTGCCGCAACCGCGACAGACAGGCCGTGACCCGAATCCAGCGCAGCGCGATCGTGCCGTTTAAGCCGGCGCAGATGTATGACCTGGTCAACAAGGTCGAAGGATACCCCATGCGTTTCACCTGGTGCGCCGACGCGCGCGTACTGGAGCGCGGCGAGGGCTACCAGATCGCGCGGCTGGACTTGCGTTTTGCCGGCATGGTGCAAAGCTTCACCACGCGCAACCTGCAGTCACCGCCCGAGCGTTTGCAGATGCAATTGATCGAAGGACCGCTGCAGGCGCTGGATGGCATCTTCAGCTTCACGCCGCTGGGCGATGCGGGCTGCCGCGTTGGGCTGGATCTGGGTTTTGCCTTCGCCGGACGCCTGTGGGGCTCGGCGCTGCGCCTGGGCTTTCAAGGTCTGGCCGACCGTCTGGTCGATGATTTCTGTCTCGAGGCGCGGCGCGCCTATGGCTGAGCACGATCTGGCGGTGGAGGTGGTGTTCGCGCCGCGCACGGGCGAGCCCTTTGTGCGGCGCTTGCTGATGCCGCCCGGAAGTTGCGTGCGCGATGCGATCAAGCGCAGCGACCTGGGTACGAAGCATCCCGAGGCGGCTTGGCAGGAGCCGGGCAATCTCGGCATCTTCAGCCGCGTGGTGCAGCCCGAGCACTTGTTGCGTGATGGCGACCGGGTTGAGGTGTATCGCGCGTTGACACTGACGCCGATGCAGGCGCGCCGCCTGCGCGCGGCGCGGCGCTGAACCGACTCAGCCGCCGGATTTCTTGTCAGCGCTGTGGCCGCCGTTTTCCGGCGTGCTGGGGATGTAATCGCCCTCGAAGGCCTTGCTGGCCTTGAGCATCTCCTGCGGCGTCTCCGCGAAGAAATGGCCTTCAGTGCGCACCAGGGTGTCGTTCTTGAAGATCAGCGTGAGCTTGCGCTCCCGAACCTTGCCGCCGCGGTGCTGGAAGGTGGACACGTAATCCCAACGGCTGCTGTCGAACGGCGAGATGACCGAGGGCGCGCCCAGCAGTGTGATCACCTGACGCTTGGTCATGCCGGGCTTGAGTTCGTTGACCTTGGCCTGCTCCATCAGATTGCCCTGTTGGACGTCCGGCTTGTAGAGGATGCCGCAGCCACCCAGCGCGAAGCCGGATGCGAGTGTGATGGCCCAGATGATGACCCGTGTACGATTGATGGTTTGCATGCGCCCTGCGCCAGCGTTCAAAGGGCTGGATGATACACTGCCAGCGAAGTCGATCGGGGGGAGTTCCGCCGTGGATCAATCGCAGGAATTGCGTCGCGTCGGCCTGAAGGTCACGCATCCACGCGTGCGCATCCTCACCATCCTGCAAGGTGGCCATCCGCGCCACCTCACCGCCGAGGACATCTACCGGCATCTGGTTGAGCACAACGAGGATATCGGCCTCGCCACGGTCTACCGCGTGCTCACCCAGTTCGAGGCGGCCGGCATCGTCAACAAGCACCATTTCGAAAGCGGGCAGGCGGTATTCGAACTCAACCGTGGCCGTCACCACGACCACATGATCGACCTGGACAGCGGCAAGGTGATCGAGTTCGTCGATGAGGAGATCGAACGCCTGCAGCGCGCCATCGCGCAGCGCCATGGCTACGATCTCGAGGAGCACAGTCTGGTGCTGTACGTGCGCGCGCGCCGCGCCGCGCCGCGCGCGTGACACCGGAAACAACCGTCGCCAGGACGATCGCGCGCAGCGTCAGCGCCAAAAAGTGACGCCCGCGCAAGGCGGGCGTCACATCAGATAGACGCGGATGGCAATCCCTGACCACCCGCGAGCCCGGCTCCCCAAGCCAGGCAATTCGCCGCGGTCATCCTGACCTGCGGCGCGCAACGGCGATCCCTAGCCGCGCAGCGGGTTCACCACCCGCTTGACAAGGGCCGCCCCAGACGGCGCTTGCCAGCCGCCACACTCCGATGGCGACACCCCCAAACATGAAGTAAATGTAAATGCGGCGCTAAGGGCGCGGCAATTGGAAAGATTCCTAGAGTACGGAATGGGCGTCACACCCGTCCCATCGCTGGTCACGCGGCAACGTGGTCACGCAGGTTCGGGGGTGATTGAGTGCGCCGACGATGGCGGCTGGCCGGCACGGTCATCGGCCATCATGCGACGAAGCGCTCGTGGTCTCACTTGCGGCCTGGCCGCGCGCCAGCTCATGAAGCTGATCGGCGCCATATCCACGTCGTCTGTCCACAGCACGCCACGCCCCAGGCGGCGGCCCTGGCCTTGCGGAATCGTGCCTGTGCGCAGCGGCGCTCACAACCTGTAGCGTTTGATCAGGCGCGATACGTCCACGGGCAGTGTCTCTCCCGTGCTTCAGGTCATCGTCGGCGTCCGCGTCGCTGGCGCTTGCGCCGTGACGGTGCGGATCAGAGGTGGTTTGTTCATGGCTCGATCCCCTTCCATGTTGCCAGCAGCATCACCTTGTTCGTCGCGATCCACGCCTTGGCCATCCATTCCTCGACGCCCAAGAACATCACTCGATCCTGCAGCACCACCGCGAGGGCCGGATCGCTGGCTGCACCCACCAGTGCTGACTGACCTTGCGTGGCGCCGGCCACACCGAGCAGGCTGGGTTGTGCGAAAGCCTTGTCGACATCCCGAACCAGACGTCGTATGCGCGTGGATGATTCTCCGTGTCAGCGTGAGAATCGCGCCACGATGAGCCGCGCCGCGATCAAGACGAAGTAACGTTCACGCCGCGCGCGCCAGATGCGCGGTGCTGTTGAGCAGGGCGATGCGATAGCCGCCGTCGGCGCGCACCTCGATCCGATTCACCGCGGTCGGATCCTGACGCAGGCTGGCGTAATGGGTGAGCGGCGCCTGCAGCACATGCAGAATCAGCACGCGGATGATGGCATCGTGGGTCACCAGCACCACGCTGCCGCTGGCGTGATGGCGCTGGATGGCGTGCAGGGCGCCTACGACGCGCACCTCGACTTGACGCAGGGTTTCGCCATCGGGCGGCGGATTGATGCCGGGGTCGTGCTTCCAGGCGCGGAATGGTTCGGGATCGCGCGCCGCGGCTTCGGGATCGGTCAGTCCGGTCCAGCGCCCGTAATCGGCATCGGTCAGATCCATGCTGGCCTGCACTTTTAGCGCCAGCGGGGCGCCGATGGCACGGGCGGTGTCGATGCAACGCGACAGCGGGCTGGCATAGATCGCGCTGACGTTGAAGCGATCGCGCACCCACTCACCCATGGCGTGCGCCTGCACCTTGCCCAAGTCGGTCAGCGCCAGATCCTGGCGCCCGCGAAAGCGCGGTGGATCGATGCCGGGTACTTCGCCGTGGCGGATCAGCAGCAATTCGAGACTCATGTCGTGCTCCTTTCCAAACTTGCGGAGTGCGGCAGCGCCGGGCGCCGCCGCCGTGTTCACGTCGATGCGTGCGGTACGGTGTTGCCGTACTCGACCTGATAGCGACTCCAGAACAGCGGCGCCTTGTCCTCCTCGGCCAGCGCGATCAGCGTATCGGCTTCGTCCTCGCTCACCACGAATTCGACCAGCACGGTAAGGTTGGCCGCCATCTCGAAAAAGGCCTGCTCATGCAGATGTCCATGCCGACCGAAGCCGGCGATGGCGCGGAACGCCGAGCCGCCATGGATGCCGCGGCGCTTGGCCTGCTCCAGCAGCCATTCGTAGACCAGCTTGCCTTTGTGCTTCTGGTTTTCATGCATGTAAAAGCGCAATGCACATCCGATCATGGGGTTCTCCTCTCAGTGACGGGTCAACAAACGGCCCAGCCCGATACCAGCCAGACAAAAACCGATGCCACCCAACAAGTGCACGCCTGTATGCGCCAAGGCCCAGCCCCATTGCCCGCGCATCCACAGCGTCACCGACTCGGCATCAAAAGTGGAAAACGTGGTCAGGCCGCCGAGGAAACCGGTGGCGAAGGCCAGGCGCAGTTCCACCGGCAGGCCCATGTAGGGTGGGAAATTGCTGATCACGATGCCCATCAGAAACCCGCCCAGCAGGTTGGCGGCCACCGTGCCCAGCGGCAGCGTGGGGAACAGCGGGTTGAGCATCAAGGCGAAGCCATAGCGCAACCAGGCTCCGAGTGCGGCGCCGATACCGATACCGGCAAGAACGGTGGGGTTCATCATGCTCCTCAGCAACGCGATCAGGTGTTCGACGCGCCCACAACCATGCGTGCCGCGCCGAGGTAATCAGCGCAGCAGGCATCATCAACCGGTGTTGGGTGGTTCGGCCGCGAGGCCGGGAGGAATGCCTTCTCCCGTGGGCAAGGCATTAGAGCCGCGCACGCGGCGAAAGTTCACGCGCTGCCGCTGCCCGTGGCGGCCATCAGCGCTTTCAGCAGCGCGCTCATTTCCTCGCGTGTGCCGTTGACGGTGAGCTGGTGCTCGCGCTGGAAATCCAGGCCGAGGGTGAGTGTCACCGCCGGGCCGAGATCGTTGCCTTCCTCGTCCAGGCGCTGATAACCCTCGGGCTTGCCGATCAATGCCACGCGCGCGGCATCCACGAAACGTCCATCCGGAAGTTTGATCCAGCGCTGCATCGATGTCTCTCCCGCTGCGGGTCGCTACCCGCTGCACAGCACCATCATAGGTGGCCGCGCGAGGCGCGCCAACTGTGCGAACAAAGCCGCTGACGCAGCGCGCGAACCCGGTCGCCGCGCGCGTTGACCGTCGCCGCTCTGCTGCGTAGACTGCGCGGCTCGCGGGCGGTTAGCTCAGCGGTAGAGCACTGCCTTCACACGGCAGGAGTCATAGGTTCGATCCCTATACCGCCCACCAGTCATTACAACGAATCAAGCCACCTCGACGGGTGGCCTTTTTTCATTGCGCGGATGACTGCGCGGATCGCGTGCGGTTCAAATCCAGAAGCTCACCCCCAGTGCCAGCAATAGCGCGGCGAGCGCATACGCCACATAGCCGTTGAGCTTGCCGTGGTGCATGGCGGCGAAAGCATTGGCGATGTGGCGCGCACCGCCATGCAGCGGACCGAACACCCAGCGGTCGAGCGCGTAGGGCTGGCGCTCGGTGCGCACGATGGCAGCGCGGAAGTGGCGCGCCACTGTTTCTTCCTCGACGTGGGCGGCATTCGGCGCGACCACGGCGGAGAAAATCACTCGCGCCGGGTTGCCGAAGCCGGTGGCGGTATAGGTGAGCTGCGGCTTGAGTTCGGGCAGGCCGCCGTCCCAGGCGCGCTGACGCGCGAGTTTCCGGGCGTGGGTGAACACGCGCACCACCAGCCACAACAGCAACAGACCCAGCACCAGGGCGAGATCGAGATACGCCGGCGCGGCGGCGAACACCACCGGGTTGGCGGTGCCGCCGCGATGCATCAGCACCAGGCCGGGCGGTGGCAAGAAGCTGCTGCCGAGTTGCGCGCCGAGGGCGTGGAAGCTGCTGACGAAATCGCCGGGCAGTGCGCTGCCCGGCGCATAAAACGGTGGTACCAGCGCGCCGCCGCCGCCGTGCAAACCGAGCGTACCCACCACCGTGCCCAAGCCGGCCACCAGATACGTGGGCAGCAGGCCCAGCGCGATGCAGCCCGCGGCCAGCAGCGCCAAGGCCCAGCGCATGCTGGCCGGCAGCGGCGTGGGGTTTTGCGCCGCAGGCGAACGCGGCATGCCCAGAAAGGCCATGGCGAACAGCCGGGTGAAAGCCGACAGCGCGAGACCCGCGGTCAGCGCCATCAGCGCGCCGGCGACGACAAACGCCAGACGCACCGAAACCGGCGCCAGCTCGGCGCTGCGCAGCAGGCTCTGGATCAGCAGCCATTCGCTGGCGAAGCCGCCGGTCGGTGGCAGCGCCGCCAGCATCATGCAGCCGGCGAGACAGGTGCCGGCCAGCCACGGCAGCTTGCGGATCAGTCCGCCCAAAGCATTCAGATCGCGCGTGCCGGTGGTGGTATCCACCGCGCCGGCGGAGAGAAACAGCAGGCTCTTGGCGATGGAATGATTGAGCAGATGCAGCAGCGCGGCGATCAGCGCCATGGCGGCGAACACCGGCTGATTCAGCGCGCGGAAAATGAGCGCGGCGCCGATGCCCATCGCCACCAGTCCCATGTTTTCGATGGTGCTGTGCGCCAGCAGGCGCTTGAACTCGGTTTCGATGGTGGCGTAGAGAATGCCGATGATGGCGCCGAACGCGCCTACCAGCAGCACGATGACCCCGGCCGCAGGCATCGCCACCGGCAGCAGATCGGCGTTGATGCGCACGATGCCGTAGATACCCAGATTGACGATCACGCCGGACAGCAGCGCCGAGGCCGGCGCCGGCGCCACCGGGTGCGCGCGCGGCAGCCAGCCCATGCTGGGGAACAAGCCGGCCTTGACGCCGAAACCGAAAAAGCTCAGCGCGAAAACCGCCCAGGCGACGCCCGGGCCGATGCTCGCGGCGCTGGCGGCGATGGCGGCGAACTGGGTGCTGCCGGCGTGCGCGGCCAACAGCAGCAGCGCCAGCAGTTGCAGCAGCGCGCCGGCTTCGCTGGCCACCAGCATGATCAGCCCGGCTTTCGGCGTGGCGTCGTGCAGGTGCTCGAAATTCACCGCCAGGTAGCACAGCGCCGACATGATTTCCCAGGTGAACAGGAAGCCGAACACGTCGCGCGTGGTCAGGGTCAGGCCGATGCTGGCGAGCAGGAACAACTGGATGCTGGCGGCGCCCGCGGTGCGGTACTGCGCGGCGTAATGTCTGAGATAGCGCGCACTGAACAGGAACACTGGCACCGCCACCAGCGCGGTGATCAGCAGGAACCAGGCGGACAGGCGATCGGCGCCCAGGGTGAGCCGCCCCAGCGCCGGCAATTGCCACAGCGGCAGCAGCCAGACATCGCCCCCCAGCGTCTGCGCGGCGGCGACCAGCAACGCCAGCCCGGCGAGCATGCCGAACAGCGTGGCGACCACGGCGGCGTGCCGGTCGCGCACCAGCAGCGTGATGACACCGCCGCCGACGCACAGCGCGAGAAACAGCAGAAACGCGATCATGGCGCGTCCTCCGCGCGCGGCAGGCTGCGCCCCATCACCGCCAGCAGTGCTTCCAGCACGGCCAGCGGTGGCGGCGGACAGCCGGGCACGACGCGATCCACCGGCAGCATATCGGCCACGCCGCCTGCGCAGGCGAAGCTCGGGCCGAACACGCCGCCGCTCGCGGCGCAGGCGCCGACCGCCACCACGCGCTTCGGTCCCGGCATCGCGGCGTAGGTGTCGAGCAGCGGCTGGCGCATGGCGCGCGTCACCGGGCCCACGACCAGCAGCACATCGGCCTCGCGCGGGCTGGCGGTGATGAAAATGCCGAGTCGATGCAGGCTGTACTGCGGCGCCGGCAGTTGCTGCAACTCGGCCAGACAGGCGCCGCAATCGCCGGCATCGAGCACGCGCACGTGGATGGAATGCGCGAACGCACGCGGCAGCGGCGCGCCCTCGCCGTGACTCCAGGCAATGTCCTCGCGCCAGTGCATGGGCTGCCCGCCGTGGCGGCAGCGCTGGCAGTGCACGCAATGGTCGAGCGCGACCACGGTCGCGGCGCCCTCGGCGCGCAGCGCGCCGGTGGGGCAGACGTCCGCCGCCGCGGCCGGGCCGTCGACGGGACGCCCCGGCGTCATGCCCGGCGCGAGTTCAAGCGTGCGCGGGAAGCCGGTGAGGTCGCGTTGTGTGCGCAGTCCGCGCAACGCCCAGAGTCTCATGGTCAGCGGTCCTGTTCGGCCATCGACAAGCCAAAACTGGCCAGGGTGATGGGGAAATCCTGAAACGCGAAACGCTCGGCCGCCAGGTGGTAGGCGTGCCAGTTGGCGAAGGCCGGTGGCATCAGACGCAGGCGCGCGATGCGCCCGTCGGCATCAAGCCGCGCGAAGCAGGTGCTGGCGCCGGCCGGGGCTTCGGTCCAGCCCAGCCCGGCGCCGGCGCGTGTGGCGCATGTGCCGCGCACGGTGCCGGCGGGCAGTTGCGTCGCCAGCAGCGGCAGCAAGCGCGCCGACTCGGCGGCTTCGTCCAGAAACACGCGCAGCCGTGCCAGGTTGTCGCCTTCCGCGGCCTGCGCCACGCGCGGCGTACATTCGGCGTAGGCGGCGTAGGGCTGCTCGCGGCGCAGGTCACTGACATGGCCGGCGGCGCGTCCCACCGGGCCGACCAGGCCGTAGCGTCGCGCCACCTTGGCGTCGATCACGCCGACTTCTTCAAGGCGGTCGATGAAGCTGTTGTCGAACAGCAATTCCTCGGCCAGATCGGCCAGACGCCGCGCCACGGCTTGTGCTTGCGCCGCCAATTCGCGCGCCGCGGCATCGTCCAGATCGAACGCCAGGCCGCCCGCTGCGATCAGTCCGAACAAATAGCGATGACCGGCGTGGCGCCCGCTCAGGCGCAGCAGTTCTTCCACGCGCTGATAGGCGAGGCTGGTGGGCACCGCCAGCGCGGTGGACTTGCACAGCCCGGCGATGGTGGCGGCGTGACTGCGCAGGCGCTCCAACTCCGCCCAGAAGCTGCGCAACGTCTGCGCGCGCGCCGGCACGCTGCAGTCGCAAGCGCGCTCAATGGCCTGCGCCGCGGCCAGCGCGTGGGCGAAGGCATTGGTGCCGTTCATGCGCTCCACCAGCAACAGCGCATCGGCGGCGACCATGCCCTCGGCGCGTTTTTCGATGCCGCGATATTTGTAGAACAGCCGCGTCTGGCAGTGGGTGATTTCCTCGCCCAGGGTGTCGAGCAGAAACTGCCCGGCTTCGCTGACGCCGCCGTACACCGGGCCTACCGGCATCAGGAACGCGCCCTCGGCCTGCAGCATTTGCTGCGGCTGGTAGGGCGAGGGCGCGCCGTCGGCATCCGTAAAGGCGAAGTCGTGGCGCATCGGGAAAGCCTGCTCGGGCCAGACTTCATCGTGCAGCACGAAGTTGCCGAGGAAGGGGTGGTTGGAAAAGATCAGGCCGAACAGGTCTTCGATCTCGCGCTCGTGCCAGTCGGCGGCGAACAGGCGCGGGCTGATGCTGGGCACGGTGCCGCCCGGCGCGACGTCGATGACCAGCTCCAGCCACGGCAGGCCTCGCGGCAGCCAGAACGGATAACGCAATGCGAAACTGCCGTTGCGTTGCTCGCAAACAATGCCCGCCAGGTGCGCCTGCGATCGCGCCAGTACATGCGCGGCATGCGGCAGGCGCGCGGCCGGCAGCGGCAGGGCCAGCACCGCGCCAGATTCGATCGCGGCGGGCACTGCGGCGTCGCATTCAAGTGCGTGCAGCAGTTCAGCCAGCGTGTTCATGGCGCCAGGCCTCCGGTCAGTTGCCGCGCCGCCGCGTGCAGCAATTGCGACAGTGGCGCCGGCATCCACAGCCCCAGCACCAGCACCGGAAGCAGCGCCAGCACCGCCACCCATTGCAAGCCGCGCGGGCCATGCACGGCGCTGGCGACCGCCGGCGAGGGTTCGCCGAACACCATGTGGTTGCCCTGGATCAGAATGCCGGCAAAGGCGATGATGATGAAGGTGGCCAGCAACACCAGGCTGACATAATCGCCACCCGCGGCCGCCGCGCGCAGGATGGCGAATTCGCTGCTGAACACCGCGAACGGTGGCGCGCCGGCGATGGCCAGCGCCGCGGCCAGCAGCAGCGCCGCGGTCCACGGACGTTTGCGCAGCAGGCCGCGCACCGCGGAAATCTCGCGCGTGCCGGTGATCACCAGCACGATGCCGGCGGCATAAAACGCCAGCGACTTGGTCAGCGCGTGGGTGAGCACCTGCAGCACCACCGGATACGCGGCGATCTTGCCCAGGCCCAACGCCGTCATCAGGATGCCCATGTGCTCCACGGTGGAATAGGCGAACAGGCGCTTGTAGTCGTGCACCTGCAGCAGCAGAAACGCGGCCACGCCCACCGACACCAGCCCGATCACGCTCAGCCAGTGCTCCAGGTGCAGGCCGGGAATGCCGATGAACACCGGCAGCAGGCGCATGACCACGTACAGAATCAAACTCACCTCGATGCCCGAGAGCAGCGCGCACACCGGCGTCGGTGCCTGCGAGTGCGCGTCGGGCAACCAGGTGTGGATCGGCACCAGACCGATCTTGCTGCCGAAGCCGAACAGGATCAGCGCGAACGCCACCTTGCGCAGCAACGGGTTCATCAGCGGGCTGGCCTGCACCAGCGCGGCGAAGGTCTGCGGGCCACCGCCAGCGCGCTGCAGGCCCCACAGCAGCAGAAAAAACCCCAGCGCCGCGACGGTGGCGCCCATGATGGTGATCACGGCGTATTTCCACGCCGCTTCCAGCGCCGGCTTGCTGCCGTCGAAGCCGACCAGGAAGATCGAGAACAACGTGGTCAGCTCCACCGTCACCCAGGCCAGCGCCGGTTGCTGCATCAGCGGCACCGCCAGCAGCGAGGCCAGGAACAGATTGAAGTAGACGTAGTAGCGGCGCAGCCCGGCGCGCGGGTCGGCGACATGCGCGAGGTGATGCGCGATGTACGGGCCGGAATACAGGCTGGCGGTGACGCCGAGAAAAGCGGTGAGCAGGGCGAACACGGCGCCCAGCGCATCCAGTCCGATCCAGCTTTGCGGCGTCGGCAGATTCTGCCCGTGCAGGATGTTGTGCGCGCCGACCAGCGCCAGCGCGAAGCCGAGCAGCGCCGCGAGCACGGTGACCCAGCGCGCGCCCGGCAGCCAGCGCGACCATAGCGCGGCCAGCAGGGCGGGGATGGGCATCAGCCAGACCATGCTCACGGCTTGCGTTCCCGTTCGCGCAGCGCGGTCATCTCGCCGGTGTCGGTGCTGCCCAAAGTGAGGGCGATGGTGCGTGCCAGCAACGCCACGATCATCACCACCATCACGCCTTCCAGCGCGGCGGCAAACTCCACCAGCGCCGAGGATGTGGTGATGGCGATGCCGGCGAAGAACACGCCGTTGTCGATGGTCATCAGCGCGAACAACTGCGGCAGGGCCTCGCGCCGGATCGCCAGCAAGAACACACCGAGCAGCGTCACCACCAGCCCGATCGACAGATTGGTCGCGGCGGCCGGGTCTTGTCCCGCCACCTGTGGACGCGCCACGGCGTAAGCCACCACCGCCAGCAGCAGGGCGATGATCAAGGCCACCGGAATGCCCAGTACCGAGGACAGCTCGCGCCGCCGCCGCAACGCCGGGCTGAGCAGGCGGTTGATCAGCAGCGGAATGGCGATGGGCTTGGCCAGCAGGGTGATGGCCGCGACGATGACCAGCTCGGGCGAGGCGAAATGCGCCGCCAGCAGCATGGTGGACGCGGCCAGCAGCAGACCTTGCCCGACGTACAGATACAACACCGCCTGCGCCTGCCGCGCGCTGATCATCATGAAGGCGGTGAGCAGGAACAGCACCGCCACCAGGGTGTTGAGACTGAGCAGCACCGATGCGGTCATGGCAGGAACACGCGCGCGATCATGGCGATGGCAGCCACCGCGAACGCCGCGCCGAGAAACTCGGGGATGCGGAACAGGCGCAGCTTGGCGAAGCTGACCTCGATCACCGCCAGCACCGCCAGCGCGATCAGCATCTTCAGCGCGATCAGCGGCACCGCCAGCAGCACCGCGCCGATCGACACCTTGCTGGCCAGACCCCAGGGCGCCAGCAGCACGTTGAGCAGCACCGTGAGCAGCACCACCAGCTTCATCGCCCCCGCCCAGTGCATCAGTGCCGCGCCGCGGCCGGAGTATTCGAGATTCTTGGCCTCGTCGATCATCGCCAGCTCGAAGTCGCCGCTGGGGTTGTCCACCGGAATCTTGCCGGTCTCGGCGAGGATGATCATCAGCATCGCCACCACCAGCAGCAGATGCGCCGGCTCGAAAAACGCCGCCGGCGTGCTCACCCACTGCTGCTGCACGATGTAGGGGATGGTCGAGTTCGCGGTGAAGCTCACCGCGAAGAAAATCATCATGAACACCGGCTCGACCAGAAACCCCACCATGCGCGTGCGGCTGGCGCCCATCGCGCCATAGGGGTTGGCGGTATCCACCGCGGCCAGCGCGGTGAACAGCCCGGACAGCGCGAGGATGAAACCCGCGCCGACCATATCGGCCATGAAGGCCATGAACAGCGGGTAGTCGGTGAGTACCGGAATCAGCAGCGTCACCAGCAGCGGAGCGATGAAGGCGACATAAGGCGCGGCGCGAAAAATCCAGCTGCTTTGCTCCGAGACGATCTCGTCCTTGGCGAACAGCTTGCGCAAGTCGTAATAGGACTGGAAAATGCTCGGCCCGGCCTTGCCCTGCAGGCGTTCCTTCATGCGGTTGAGCACGCCCTTGGCCAGCGGCGCCAGCAGCAGCACATAGGCCAACTGCATGATGTTGATGACGACATGCTCGAACATGGTCGCGTCCCGGTGTGGTCACAAGCCGACGTGCTGCGGCTTCAAGCCAATCTGGAGCAGGGACCATCATCGCCGGGTGGCGCTATGAGGCGAGTCCCATCGCCTTGTTCGGTGCCGCTATTCTGTCATGCCATGTGTCATGACGCATCCACACGCAGGGCCGGTCGTGCCCAAGCAGCGCAACGCGACATTGCCAGGGTTGCCTTGCCGCGACGCGCTGCGCCGCATTGGCCGTTCGCGCGTGGCGCGCGCCACGCATGATCGCCGAGTCGCATGATCGCGCGCTGCGCATCGCCGCGCGCTTCGCCGGGCGCTGGCGACAGGGCTACGTGTGCGGCAAGCTGCGCAGCGATCCCGCGTTCGCGACCATCGCCACCTTGCTGACCGAGGCCGGCGCCGCGCGGCCGGTGCTGGATCTGGGCTGCGGCATGGGCCTGCTCGGCCAATGGTTGCGTGAATGCGGCCATCGCGGCGCGTACCTCGGCATCGACAACGACGCACGCAAGCTGCGTGCCGGGCGCGTTGCCGCGGCGACACTGCACCCGGCATTGGATCTGCGCGCCGGTGACTTGCAGGCGCTGCCCGAATTCAGCGGGCACGTGGTACTGCTGGATGCGCTGCATTACCTGGCGCGCGCGCCGCAGCAGGCGCTGCTGGCGGCCTGCGCGCAACGTCTGGGCGCGGGTGATCTGCTATTGATACGCAGCGTGTTGCGCGATGCCTCGTGGCGCTACCGCATCACCCAGGCCGAGGAGTTGCTGGCGGCCGCGAGCGGATGGATGCGCACCGCGGCTCGCCATATTCCCGAGGGCGATGCATTGAGCGAAAACCTTGGCGCACTGGGGTTGTGCGTCACGCGACAGCCCTTGTGGGGGCGCACGCCGTTCAACAGTTGGCTGATCGTGGCGCGGCGTGCGCCTAATTGAGCGTGGCGTTGCCCGAGAGAATCACCTCGGCCTGGCGCCGGAAATCCGCGGCCTTGTTCTCGTCGATGGTCAGGCGGATCAGGCGCACGCAGGCATCCACCGCGGGCTGCAGCTCGGCTCGCTCGTCGGCCGCGTTGCGCAGTTTGTTGACCACCGCGCCGGCGCCCGCGCCGAGCAGGGTTTCAGCCATGTGCAGTAGCGCCTGGCGTGGGCTGCCGGCATTCTGCGCATCGCCGCTCTGCATGCTCGCGGCGCTCGTTCCCGCCGGCGCCGCGATCAGATCCAGGGCAAGCAATTGATCGAGCGTGGCCACCACGTCCATGGACGCGGCGTTGGCGTGCATCAGATCCGCCACGTTGCGGTGACCGTCGACCATGATCAGCAGGCGCCGCATGGCCATGCCCAGACCCAGCGCGCGTTTCTCGAGCTCCGCGACGCCGGCGGCGGTCTTGCGGAGAATCAGTTCCGGCTGCATCGGCTCAGCCGGCCAGTTCGCTGATGACGCGATGGATCAGGCGCACCGTGATCAGTACATACACCGCGCCGAACAGAAAAATCAGCGACACCAGCGGATTGACGATCGCCTGCGGCAACAGCGGGAAAAATGGCGTCAGCAGATAGCCGATGGTGAACAACACCACCAGTCCGGTGAGCTGTTTCCAGGTGCGCCCGACGATGCCGCCGGGCACCGATTTGCCGAGGCGCAGAACCTGCGCTAGGCAGACGAGCATGACCACGATCGCGGCCAGGCTGATGAACGTGCTGGGCTCAAAACTCATGATCATTTCTCCCTGTTGAATGGTTTGCGGATCTGGACATCACGCCACGCTGGCGGGCAACGACACCGATCAATGCCACGCCACCGGGTCGCGGCTTTGCCGGCGGGCGCATTGACCGGTATCAGGCGGCCGTCGGGCGCGGGTCTCGGCGCCCGCCTGCGATGCTATGCCGCAGGCGGAGTGATTTCATGTGCGGGTGCACCATGGGCGGTTGCCGACGTCGGCGCGCGGCGTGTTCGCGGTCGCCGCGAGCGGCGGTCTGCGGCACACTCGCAGGCTCTATCCATGGATGCGGCGGAGCGGTGCGGTGGTGAATGAATTGTGGCGCGGATCATTGAGCGATCTGGCGGAGGCGATCCGCGCGCGCAAGGTATCCAGCACCGAGGTGGTGCAGGCGCACTTGCAACGCATCGACGCGGTCAACCCGCGCGTCAACGCGCTGCCCGAGGTGCTGCGCGATGCGGCGCTACGTGCTGCCGCGCGGGCCGATCACGCGCTGGCGCGGGGCGTCGCACCGGGGCCACTGCATGGCGTGCCATTCACGCTGAAGATCAATATCGATCTGGCCGGATCGGCCACGACTGCGGGCGTGCCGGCGCTGCGCGAGGCCGTGCCCGCGTGCGATGCGCCGCATGTCGCGCAGCTCAAGGCGGCCGGCGCGATCGCGCTGGCGCGCGGCAACATGCCCGACTTCGGCTTTCGCTGGCACACCGACAGTTCGCTGCATGGCGCCAGCCTCAATCCATGGGACGCGCGCGTCACGCCGGGCGGTTCCAGCGGTGGCGATGCCATCGCGCTGGCCACCGGCATGACACCATTGGGGCTGGGCAATGATTTCGGCGGCTCGCTGCGTTATCCGGCGTTGTGCTGCGGGGTGGCCGCGCTGCGTCCGACGCTGGGGCGCGTCGCGCGCGCCGCGCCGCCAACGCCCGTGGAGCCGCCACTCAGTTTTCAAATGTTCTCGGTGCACGGCCCCATGGCTCGCCAGGTGCGCGATTTACGTCTGACGCTGGCGGCGATGAGCGCCGCCGACGCGCGCGATCCATGGTGGGTACCGGCACCGCTGGTCGGCCCCGCGCTGCGCGCGCCCATCAAGGTGGCGATGTGCGTCGATCCGGGCGCGTGGGGCGTGCACGCGCAGGTGGCCGAGGGCGTGCACAAGGCCGCGCATTGGCTGGATCAGGCGGGCTATGGCGTCGAGGAGATCGCGCCGCCGCAGATAGCGGAGATGCTGGAAACCTACATGCAGATCATCGCCGCCGATGTGCGCAGCACGCTGCTGCCCGCCGTGGCCGCGCTGACCTCTGCGGACACGCAGCGCTTCGTCACCGACTTCATGCAACTGGTGCCGGCGTCCACGCTGGATGGCTACATCGGCGCGCTGGCGCGACGCAATCAGATCGCGCGCGCCTGGGGCTTGTTTCAGCAGGACTATCCGCTGCTGCTGGCGCCGGTGAGCGCGCAGCCGCCGTTCGCGGTGGGCTTCGATGTATCCGGTGTCGCGGCGGTGCGCGCGCTGATGCAGGCGATGGCGCTGAGCGTCGGCGTCAATCTGCTCGGGCTGCCCGCGGTAGCCATTCCGGTGGGCGTGGCGCACGGCTTGCCGCAAGGCGTGCAACTGATCGGCGCGCGCTACCGCGAGGACTTGTGCCTGGACGCGGCCGAGTGCATCGAGCGCGCCGCGGCCATGCCCACGCCGATCGATCCGCGATTCTGAGCGCGGCGCGATGTCTGGTGAAGAATCCCCCCAATCACGCGACCCGCGCCCGCAGCCGCCGTCCGCGCCGGAGCCAGGCGACTGCTGTGGCGGCGGTTGTACCTTGTGCATCTTCGATCTGCACGAGCAGGCGCTGCAGCGCTACCAGCAGCAACTCGCGGCGTGGCTGCTGCGGCATCCACAGGTGCATGAGCCCGATTGAGCTGGCGCACGCCGCGCGATTTGCGCTCGGGGATCAGACGGGATCGGAAACTCGCGCAAGCGCAAGCGATGGGGGGCGCGTGGTTTGGGCAGAGTTGCCCCTGTTCCACCCGGCTGCGTCGCCGCGCGCCGCGCTGAACGATGGCCCTTGCTTGAGGCTTGGCAGGGTTGCCCCTGTTCCGTGCCGCTGCCGCGGCGCGGGCTACTTTCCTTGCGGGGAAAGTAGCCAAAGCCATCCACGCGGCGGCCTGCGCCGTGCTGCGCACGGTGACTAGCTTCGCGCATCCTGCGCTACGCAAGTCACGCTGCCCTCGGCTCCTGCCTCGGGCACTCGACGCCGCGCGACGTCTCGCCCTGCGCTGCTCGGCGCTGGCCAACGCTACGAAGGTCAAATGCAACAGCGCGCGCTGTTGATCTTCAATCCCCCTCGGCAGCGGCGGGACTGCGCGGGAGAGGCCCGCAGGGTGAGCGCGTGGACGCGCTCACGCGCCGCAGGCCAGGGATGGCCATCGGCGCGCCCCGCGCAGGCACGCGCACCCGCGCAGCGGGCGCTGCGGTCGGGGTCGGCTTTCTTTGGTTCCTTTCTTTGCCGATCAAAGAAAGGAACCCGCGCCGCGGCAGCGGCACGGAACAGGGGCAACCTTGCGAAGCTCTGCGCAAGAACAACCGTTCACGCGCAGCGCGCGGCGGCGCAGCCGGGCGGAACAAGGCAACCTTGCCAAGCGCCACGCAAGGACGACCGCCAAAGAACGACGCGCAACGCGTGGCCGGGAAGCGCGCACTCTCGCCCGTTGCTGCGGCATCACCTCATCCCGCGGGTGCGCGCAGACGCCACGGATCGCCTGCGGCGCAAGGCCCGGCTCAGAATTGGTAGCGCGCGCTGGCCGTGATCATGCGCGGCGGGCCGTAGTAGCCGGTGATCATGCCCAGCGCGATGATGTTGAAACCGGAGGTGCGGTAGTGCTTGTCGGCGAGGTTGCTGCCCTCGAGGCTGTACGTCCACGCGCCGCCGGTGCGCCAGATCACCCCGGCGTTGACTAGGCCGTAGGCACCCTGCGCGAGGACCGGGCTGAGGTTCTGATCGAAATAAACCAGTGTCTGGTAGGTGACGTTCAGGCGCGCGGCCACGTCGCCGCCGCCGGCCAGCGGAAAATGCTTCCACAGCGTCAGGCCGCCGTTCCACTTCGGCGCGTAGGTGAACTTGCTGGTTGCGGCGATGTTCACGCCGCCGCTGATGTATTGCGTGTAGCGCGGATGCAGATACGACAGGTTGCCGCTCAGCGTCCAGCGATCGCCCATCTGCCAGGCGAACTCGTTCTCCATGCCGTCGATGGTGGCCTTGCCGGCATTGGTGAAGTCGCCGAAGAAGCCGCGCTGGCCGTTGGGCTGCACGTACGAGGTGTACACCGAGAGCTGGATGTTGTGATACAGCGCGTGGAACAGCGCGCTGTTGAGCATCAAGCGGCCGCCGAAGAAACTCATCTTGGCGCCCAGCTCGTAGTTGAGCAGGGTTTCGTTCCGGATCGGCCGGCACGACTGCGGAATGGCGGTGCAGTTGGCCTGGATGTTATAGCCGCCGGAGTGGAAGCCGGTGCTGGCGGTGGCGTACAGATTCACCGCAGCGCCGGTCTTCCAACCCAGGGTCAGCTTGGGCGACAGATTGTCGGCTGCGGTGCTGCCCTCGAAATTGGCCTGCACGCCATTGGGCGTGGTGAAGGTGGCGTTGGGATAGGTGTAGTTCTGAATGATCGCGGTCTTGCTTTCGTGTGTGTAACGCGCGCCGGTTTCCAGGCTCCAGCGCGGCGCGAAGCGCCATGTGTAATCGGCGTAGGCGGCCAGGCTGTGCGTGTCCACGCTGCCGCCGCTGCCCACATACAACGAGTAGCCCAGTTGCTGGTAAGGCGGCAGCGCCAGCAGCGCGTATTTGTTGACGCCCCCGGCGTAGCCGTTGAAGTAGTACACGCCCATCACGCCGTGCAGATCGCTGCCGTTGTCATACAGCGCCTGCAGTTCCTGGCTGAACTGGTGACTGTGGTAGACCAGGTTGTTGTCGGCGATCGACACCGGCAAGGTGTCGACATCGATGTTCATGTTGCTGTTGGAGCTGCGGTACGCGGTGATGGATTTGAATTCCCAGTTGGCCGTTGGCATCCAGCGCAGCGTCAGCGCACCGCCGCCGCTGTTGCTCAGGTTCACCGGCGGCTGGTCGCTCTGCGTATTCCAGGGATTGGATAGCTGCGGGGTGTGCGCGGGATCGAAGGGAATGATCGCCAGGCGCTGCCCGCCGGCCGGATTGGAGTGGTCCGAAACGCCGTCCAGTTCGACCTGCGCATTGAACGCACTGCTGGGGAAATAGCCCAGGCTCACGCGCGCCGCATTCACATCCTGATTGTTGTTGGGGCTGCCGGTCAGCAGATCGTGACCATAACCGCCGTGATGCAGGGTGGCGGCGGCGACGCGGAAGCGCCACACGCCATCCTTGCTGGCGTTGCCGTAGTCGACCTCGAGATTCCTGGTGGCATGCATGCCCAGGGTCGCGGTGACCGATCCGGTCTCATGCACAGGCAGCGGCTTGGAGATGAAGTTGATCGCGCCGCCGACCGTGTTCTTGCCGTACAGCGTGCCTTGCGGGCCGCGCAGCACTTCGATGCGATCGACATCGAACACATTCAGCAGCGCGCCCTGCGGACGCGCGATGTAGACGCCATCGAGGTACAGGCCCACTTCCGGATCGAAGCCCCACAGCGGGTTGTTCTGGCCGATGCCGCGCAGGTACACGGTCAGCGTCGAGGTGGTGCCCTGGGTCGGGCCGATCTGCAGATTCGGCACCAGGCCCTGCAGGTCGGCGAGATTCTGCACGTTGTTGTCGGTCAGCGCGCGCGCGGTGAGCGCGGTCACGGCGATGGGCACGTCCTGCAGGGTTTCCTCGTAGCGGCGCGCGGTGACCTTGACGGTTTCCAGATTGGTAACCGACGTATTTGTGGTCTTGTGAGCCTGATCTCTAGCGGTGGCTGCCGCGCTACCGGCGCGTGCATTCTGTGCGGGCGCTGTCGCGTGCGCCGTATGCACGCCCGCGGACAGCGCGACCGCGGTGGCCATGGCAAGGTGTCGATACTGCACGGAATTCCCCTTGGGTGGTGGGCGAGGGCGCGCAGCGTAATATTAGAAACAGGTAAACTGTTAATGCGCCGCAGCATGACCAAGCCTGCGGCAATGTGCCGCGCTCCCGGTTTCGGCTTCATGCCGGCGCAGCGCGCGCGCAACATACGTTCTCGGCACAGGTAAACTGCCGCGTTTGCATGGCATGCGCAGTACGCGCGCGATCAATCCCCATCACCCAAGCGGCGCCGTGCAGCAGTCGGTGCCGCACGCAATGGAACCCATGAAGACTCCCCAAGGCCTGCAGGCGCTGATCGACGACGGCATCATCGACGCGGTGATCCGGCCGCTGAAAAGCGGCAAAGAAGCGTCGGTGTACGTAGTGCGCAGCGGTGACTTGGTGCGTTGCGCCAAGGTCTACAAGGACATGGCGCAACGCAGTTTCCAGGCGCGCGTGCAGTATCAGGAAGGGCGCAAGGTGCGCGGCAGCCGCGAGGCGCGCGCGATCGGCAAGGCCACCCGCTTCGGCCGCAAGCAGCAGGAAACCGACTGGAAAAACACCGAGGTCGATGCGCTGTATCAACTCGCCGCGGCCGGCGTGCGCGTGCCGCAGCCGTATGGCTTTTTCAACGGCGTGCTGGTGATGGAACTGGTCACCGACGCCGAAGGCCGCGCGGCGCCGCGGCTGGGCGAGGTGGATCTGCGGCCGGCGCAGGCGCGCGCCTTTCACCGGTTCCTGGTGCGTCAGGTCGTGCGCATGCTGTGCATCGGCCTGATCCACGGTGACCTGTCGGAATACAACGTGCTGGTCGCGGCCGAAGGTCCGGTGATCATCGACCTGCCGCAGGTGGTCAGCGCCGCCGGCAACAACGCCGCGCGCGCCATGCTGCTGCGCGATGTCGGCAACCTCGCCAACACGCTCGGACAATTCGCGCCCGAGCTGTTGAATACGTACTACGGCGAGGAAATGTGGGCGCTGTTCGAGCAGGGCGCGCTGCGCCCCGACAGCGAGCTCAGCGGCGTGTTCGCGGCCGACACGCACGCCGCCGATGTCGATGATGTCATGGCGGCGATCATTGACGCGCGGCAGGAGGCGATTATCCGCCAGCGGGGCCGCGCGGCGGCCAACAGCGACGATTGAAACGCGGCCCGCGACGCACTCCGCGGATAGCGCGCGGATGACGCTGGAGCGCGCATCCAACCCTGCCGCGCCGCGCCCGCGAGGCCTCGCGTGGCGGGTGGATCGTGACGCGTGCGGCGCCGCGACATTACCGCGAATTGATGCGATCGCCGGTTGTAGCACCCGCCGACGATGCCTACAGTAGGCGTGCGCGGTTCCCCAGCGCCGCGCCAATCCCTCTCCGGGAGATGCATCATGCGATTGCAGGCCAGCCTCGCGTTCGTGTTGATCGCAGTGACCGCCGCGGCCGCGCAGGCCGCGCCAGCGCGGCCGGATAGCACTCCGTGGGCGCACTGGTTTTCCTACCGGTACGACACCCGGCCCAAGAACGTCGCCCTGTTGAACGACATGCCGTGCAGCGTGTTGTCGCATCCGAACGGGTGGGGCGGCCTGTACATCACCAATGCGGCGTCGGGCGACCACGAGTTCTTTGTTGATGTCCCCGATTGCACTGCACCCGCGGGCAGCGGCTGGACGGTTCCCATCTTCTACCGTTCGCAGCAACGACTTCCGGACGTCCAGGTTACGCTCGGTGGGCTGCTTGCGACGCCTTTCAGGGCCGCTCCGCGGCCGGCAGCAACGCCGACAACGCGGGCGTTCGCGCTCAATGGCAGGGTCGCCGGCACCGCTGCCTGGCAGCCGCCCGGACCGCTGGCGCGCTGGCGCGAGCGCACGGTATCGCGGCTGGATTCCCGGCCACGATTCGATGCGTCGCTGGCTGCCATGCCGCGCTTCGGCGCAGCGCCGACCATGCGGCCGTCGGGCATGCGCGCACCGCTGCGGCGGAATCCGTTCGCGGCGGCGACGCCTGCGACGCCCAGGGCCCGGCCCATGGCGCCGCCGCGCGCCTGCTGCGTTGTCGCGCGGTCACGCGCGCAGCCGGCGCGGCCGCACCACGGCATCCATCACTGAAACGCCGCGGCTGACCGGCCGTTTTCGATCGGTCCGGGGCGGTCGCGTGGATGTTACCGGCCGCCGTATCACATCCACGCGGCGCGCCGGCAAGGGGCTGAAGTCCGCATGCACGTGGCATGGAATCGGCGCCAGCCCGTGCATTTACACTACCGATCCTGCCTGATTGCACACGCCCCGTGCAACGCATGCTGATCGACGATCCCGCCGCCGCCGTGCTTGGTCTTGCCTGGGCGCAGTTGCCGCCGCTGCCCGCGCATGCGCCGGTGCTGTTTCTGGGCGCGCGCCCCAGCGCGTGGCTGGCATCCGTGGCAGCGCCGGCCTGGCACTACGCACAGGACTTCAAGCCGCACGTGGATGCGCTGCAAGCACTGGGTTACACCGTCACGCCGGTGGCCGAGGCGGAACGTCATGCGCGCGTGCTGCTGCTGCCGCCGCGCCAGCGTCAGGCCGCGCGCGCGCTGCTGGCGCGGGCGCTGGAGCACTGCGCGGAAGGCGGCCAGGTGTTGCTGGCCGCCGCCAACGACGAGGGCGCACGCAGCCTGCAAAGTGATCTGACCGCACTGGCCGGGCCGCTACAGGCGCTCACCAAGCAGCACTGCCGTGGCGTGTGGACCGCGCCGCTGCGCGCCGAGCACAGCAACCATGCACTGCGCGCCGAGTGGTGCGCGCTGGATGCGCTACGCGACAACGACGCGGGTTTTTGCAGTCGTCCCGGATTGTTCGCCTGGGATCGCATCGACCCCGGATCACAACTGCTGGCGGCGCAACTGCCGGCCACGCTGAGCGGCGCCGTGGCCGATCTGGGCGCGGGCTGGGGGTATTTGTCCAGCCAGTTACTGCAGCGCTGCGCGGGCGTCACCGATCTGGATCTGTACGAGGCCGATGCGCGCGCGCTGCAGCCGGCGCGCATCAATCTGGCGCGGGTGCCGCACACCGCGCGGATCGAAGTGCATTGGCATGATGTCACCCACGGCCTGCCGCGCCGCTATGACGCGATCATCAGCAACCCGCCGTTTCATGTCGATCGCGCCGATCGCCCGGAATTGGGACAGGCGTTCATCGCGCGCGCCGCCGCGGCGCTGCTGCCGCACGGGCAGTCGTGGCTGGTGGCCAACCGGCACCTGCCCTACGAGGCCACGCTGGCGGCGCATTTCGGGCGCGTCGAGATCCTGACGCAGGCGCAGGGCTACAAGGTGCTGCGCGCGACGCAGCCGCGCGCATGAGCCTGCTGCGCACGCTGGCCAATCTCGGTTACGGCAGCCGCCGCCAGGTGCAGGCGCTCATCGACGCCGGGCGCGTCAGCGATGCCGGGAACCGCGCGCTGCGCGCGGATGCGTCGATCATCCACGCCGAGGTGCGCGTCGATGGCCAGCCGCTGGACCCAGCGCATGGACTGGTGCTGATGCTGCACAAACCGCTCGGCGTCACCTGCTCGCATGACGACGCCGGGCCGCTGATCTACGCGCTGTTACCGCTGCGCTACCGATTGCGTCGACCGCCGCTGTCCAGCATTGGTCGCCTGGATCGCGACAGCAGCGGCCTGCTGCTGCTGACCGATGATGGCGCGCTGCTGCACCGTATCAGTAGCCCGCACCGACACGTGCCCAAGACCTACCGGGTCGATCTCGCCGAGGATTTGCGCGCGGACGCGGCCGCCGTGTTCGCCAGCGGCACGCTGTTGCTCAAGGGCGAGTCCGTGCCGCTGCTGCCCGCGGTGCTGGAGGTGCTGGGGCCACGCAGCGCGCGGCTGACGCTGCGCGAAGGCCGCTATCACCAGGCGCGGCGCATGTTCGCGGCGCTGGGCAACCACGTGCTGAGCCTGCACCGCGAGCGCATCGGCGCGCTGCAACTGGGGGATCTGCCGGCCGGCGCGTGGCGACCGCTCGCGACCGACGAGATCGCGCGCATCTTCGACGCCGAGGCGACGTCCGCGATCGCCGTGCCATCGCCTGCGAAACTCTCCGCATGAGTGCCGAGTCGATGCATGAGCATGCCGGGTGGCTGCGCAGCGCGCGCCTCGCGCTGCGCCGTTTCACCTCCGCCGACCTCGAGTTTCTGCATGGCTTGTACGCCGATCCCGCCGTGGCGCGATTTCTGGGCGGGGTGAAATCGCGCGGCGAATGCGAAATCATGCTGCACGAGCGTGTCCTCGCGTACTACGACGAACATCCGGGCCTCGGCGTATGGCTGACGCGCGCGCGTGACAGCGGCGCGGCCGTGGGCCTGCATCTGCTCAATCACATCCGCGGCGAGACGCACATCCAAGTGGGCTACGTGCTGGCCACGCCGTACTGGGGCCATGGCTATGCCACCGAGATGAGTCTGGCGCTGCTGCACTACGGCTTCACCGTGCGCGGCCTGCAACAGATCACCGCGATCACCCATCTCGACAACACCGCCTCGCAGCGCGTGCTGCAAAAATGCGGCCTGCAGCGCCGCGGCGAGCGCGTGCTCGCGCATCCGTCCTATGGCGGGCAGCCGCTGGCGTGGTTCGAGCTGGAGGCCGCTGAATGGGCGCGCCACGCGCCGCCGCACGCCGAGATGCGCCTCGAGCGCGCTTGAATGGCCGCGACGCGATGTTGGCACCGGCATGCCGTGGCCCTTGCCCCGGCTTGACCGCGCGCCATTGTGTGAATTTTTCGTATCGCGGCATGCGCAAATCGTAAGCCACGCACGACGTGCGCTTAACGGCAGCGGCCTATGCTGACGGCGCTGCGGCCTCGCGCCGCGTCCAGATGCAGAGGTGTGCCATGACTCGCAAACTTTCGCAGCGTATTTCCACCGTATTGCTGGCGCTGGCCTTGCCCATCGCGGCGCAGGCTGCGGGTCTCGGCGGCGCGGCGTTGAAGCAGACCGACACCGCCATCGCCCACGCCGGCATGGCGCTGGGCGCCAAGGAACTGAAGATCGCACACATGCACCTGCACCACGTCATCAACTGCCTGGTGGGGCCCAAGGGCAAGGGCTTCAACGCGCACTATCTCGATCCGTGCAAGGGCATGGGGCAGGGCGCTATCGTCGATGCCAAGGGCAACGCCGAGGCCGAGACCGATTTGCACGATGCGCTGCAACAGGCCGAGATGGGCTTGAAGACCACCACGTTGATGGCCGCCCATGCCGACGCGCGGCAGGTGATGCACACCTTGCATGCCGCCGTCGCGGCGAAGTAATCGCGTCGCGCTTCCTGATTCGCGCTGAAGTTCAGTTGGTTTCCCGCCGGGGCGGGGTAGCGCGCCCATGATCTGCCGCGGGCAGATCATGCGCTGCCGAACGCCCGAGCGCTGTGCGTGAGGGCCGGGACAAGGTGGCGCGCAGCGCCGGATGAGCTAGTTTTCCTTCTCCCGCCGGGAGAAGGTGACCGCAGGCCGGATGAGGGTTCGATCTTGCGCCGGTGCCAGCACGATGCGAACCCCTAGCCCACCTCCCGATGGGGAAAGCCGGCTCAACTTCAGCGCGCGAATCTGGCGATGGATTGCAAGCGTTCGCACAGGTCGCTGCCCCTTGGGCGCGCAATTTTGTGGTGCTTGCGCCGGGCGCGCTGCGGCTATGCTTGCGCACTCGCCCGCCGTGGCCAAGGAGTCGATACGTGCTGATCACCCTCGCCATCATCCTGATCACCGCCGGCGTGTCGATCGCCGCGTTCAAGAACGGGCGCCTGCTGGAGAAGCTCATCCTGTGGCCGCCACCGATCCAGAGCAAACGCGAGTGGTGGCGATTGCTGAGCTACGGGCTGGTGCACGCCGATGGCCAGCACCTGCTGTTCAACATGATCACGCTGTTCTTTTTCGGCAGCGCCATCGCGCAGCTTTACACCGCGCGCCTCGGTTTGCTAGGTTTCCCACTGTTCTATGCCAGCGCGCTGCTGGTCTCGATCCTGCCGAGTTACCTCAACAACCGCAACAATCCGCGCTACCGCAGCCTGGGCGCCTCCGGCGCGGTTTCGGCGGTGATGTTCGCCTACATCCTGCTGGCGCCGTGGAGCATGATTTTCGTGTTCTTCATCCCGGTGCCGGCGATCATTTACGCTATCGCCTACACGGCCTACGCGGTGATGGCGCAGCGCCAGGGCGGCGGCAACATCAACCACAACGCGCACCTCACCGGCGGCGCCTACGGCGTGCTGATGACCATGATCCTGTTCCCGAGCGCGTTCCCGCTGTTTCTGGATCAGCTCGCGCATCCGCGCTTCCTGGGTTTATAGCGCACGCCCAGGCGGCCGCGCCGCGCCGCGCGGGAACCCCGGCGGCGTCTCGCGGTCTGCGATGGGTGGCCGGTGTCGCGCCGCGCCGCATCCGTGAGGCATGAGATGAGTGAAACCAACAGCACCGCCGCCAGTCCGCCGCATGCGACGCTGGGACATCGCAGCCCGATCCTGCGCGTGATCGGCATCGCCATCAGCGCGTGGCTGCTGTTGTCCGTGATGGCGGCGGCGTGGTTCGGATTGACCACGCCGCGAACGGGCACGGCGGCGCTGGTGCAGGGGCTGACCCTGGCCGAGGTGCTGTTCGCGGTGGCGCTGATCCTGCTCGGCAGCATCGTCGAGGGCTTCGGCTGGGGGTTGTCGCTGGGCACGCGCTGGCCGTATACGCGCAACATCGTGCTGCTGATGCTGCGTGGCGATCCCGAGGCCGCGCACCGCATGCTGGCGACCACGGTGGGATTGATCGCGCTGGCGCTGGCGATATTGAATCCGGTGCAATCGAGTTTCGTCGGGCTGGGGCTGGTGATCGTCACCGCCTTGTTCGGCATGGGCACGCTGTATGTGCTGGCCGGGCGCGCACCGGCCATCGTGCACGGCACGCACGGTCTGCTGGCGTACCTGGTGTTCCTCGATTACCTGGTCGCGCTGCATCTGCCGGGCGTGTCGTTCCCGATTTACCTCGAGGCCACCGGCGCGCTGCATGCCGTGCTGCTGGCGCTGTTCCTCGGCGGCATGGTCACCGGTCAGCGCGGCTTCGGCAAACCCATCGAGGCGTTCGTGCGGCCCAGGCGCCCAGCGCAGTGGATCTTCGTGCTGCACGGTCTGGCCGCGCTGCTGGTGGTCGGCACCCTCGGCTGGATGGAACCGTTGTATCCGGTGGCCTTCGTGCTGGCGCTGCTGCAGGCGGGGGTGGGCTTCTTCGTGTTTCACGCGGTCAATCTCAAGCCACGGCACCCGGGCGCGATGGTGGTGTTGCATCAGTCCATGGTGCTGCTGATCAGCGCGGCGATCGTGCTGCAGTGGCATTGGTAAAGACGCTGCGCGGGGCGCTATGGACGCGCGCGCGCGTCGTGGGTTAGCTTGGGCGCTGGCCGCAGCCACGACCGCCAGCTCCGAGAGCGCCGATGAAACCTGTTGTTCGTGTTTTCAATTCCCGTAGCGCGCCGCGCTGGGCACGCGGCTTTACCCTGATCGAGATCATGGTGGTGGTGGTGATCATCGCCGTGCTGGCGGCGCTGATCGTGCCCAATGTCATCGGCCGCGCCGAGGATGCGCGCGTGGCCAAGGCGCAGGCCGATATCCGCACGCTGGAATCGGCGCTGGCCATGTACCGCCTGGACAACGGCCATTACCCGTCCACCAATCAAGGCCTCGAGGCGCTGGTCAAGAAACCCACGGGCGCTCCACCCGCGCCCAACTGGAAGGAGGGCGGCTACGTCGCCGCGCTACCCAACGACCCATGGGGCAATCCCTACCAGTACATGTGCCCCGGTCAGCACGGCGCGTTCGATATCTGGTCCAAGGGTCCCAGTGGTGTGACTGGCGCCAAGGACAACATCACCAGTTGGCAGCAGCCGAAGAAGCCGTAGCCGGCACGGGCCATGTCGTTGCGCGCCTGTTCCGCTGATCGCGCCCGTGGGCGCGGTTTTTCGCTGGTCGAGATGCTGGTGGTGGTGCTGATCATCGGCTTGATGACCGGCGTGGCCGTGCTCAGCATGTCGCTGGGCGAATCGCACCCGGCGCGCGACAACGCCGAGCGTCTCGCCGAGCTGGTGCGCGAGGCCAGCGAGAACGCCAGCATGCAAGGCCGGAATCTGGCGCTGGGTTTCTGGCAGCACGGCTGGCGCTTTTACGTGCTGCGCGGCGGCGGTGCCTGGCAACCGCTGACCGACGACACGCTGCTGCGCGCGCGTACGTTGCCGCGAGGGCTTGCGCTGACGCTGAATTTGCAGGGCGAGCAGGTGACGCTGAAAGACCACGACAAGACCAAGCCGCAGGTGTTCCTGCTGTCCAGCGGCGAGATGCAGCCGTTCGTGGTGGAGATCCGCGGCTCCGGTCGCGCCGCCATGCGCGTGCGCGGCAGCGCCATCGGCGAGGTCAAGGTGCAGCGCGTGGGCGACGCGGCGGAGACGCCATGAACGGGTGCTTTCCGTTGCGAAAGCGCCATCCGGGCTCTTTCTCGAGTCGCGAGTCCGGCACAAGTCCGTACGCGTTCCAGCGGGGTGCTGCGCAACACCGCGCGGGCCACGCACGTGGTTTCACCTTGCTGGAAGTGGTCGTGGCGCTGCTGATCGTGGCGCTGGGTCTGGCCGCGGCGGTGGAGCTGACCACGCTGGCCGCCGGCAACGCGTTCACCCTGCAGCAAAAGACCTTGGCCGACTGGGTGGCGATGAACCGTCTGGCCACGCTGCGCATGGCCGGCACCTTGCCCGCGGCCGGTTCGGCCACGGGCCACGTGAAGATGGGCGGCAACACCTTCTACTGGCGCGAGGTGATCAGCGGTGGCGCGCTGCCGCAGGTGCGCAACGTGCGCATCAGCGTCAGCGGAAAAGCCGACGGCGCGACGCTGGTCACCCTGCAAAGCAGTCTGGCCGCGGCGCTGGTGCCCACCGCCGGCGCGGCCGCGCCGGGGGGGTTGCCATGAGCCATATCCGGCATCCGTCACGGCGCGCGCGCGGCTTCACCCTGATCGAGATGATGGTCGCCGTGGCGATCTTCGCGGTGCTGGCGGTGCTGGCCTATGCGGGGCTGGACGCGGTGTTGCGCCAGCGCGCCGAGCTGGACCGGCACTACCAGAACCTGCACGCGCTGCAGCGCGCCTACGAGGTGATGCAGCGTGATTTCAGCCAGGCGGCGCCGCGCGGCGTGCGCGACGAACTGGGCGGGCCGCTGCCGGCGCTGCGCGGTGATCCATCCGGGCGGGTCGTGGCGGTTACGCGCGCCGGTTATCCCAACCCCGCCGGCGTACGCCACAGCCAGTTGCTGCGCGTGCGTTACGTGCTGCGCAATCAGCAACTGCTGCGCTTGCAGTTTCCGGTGCTGGACCGCGCGCCGGTCGCCTTGCCCAGGCCCGATGTGCTGCTACACGGCGTGCGCAGCCTGCGCCTGCGCTACCTGGACACCTCCGGCAACTGGCAACGGAGCTGGCCGCCGGTCGGCGCCACCGCCACCACGCTGCCGCGCGCGGTGGCGGTGACCGTGCAACTCGATCGACTGTCGGGGCCGCTGCAATGGCTGTTCGTGCTGCCATGACGCCGCGCGCTCGCCGTCGCGCATTCGCAGCACGCCGCCCGCGCGGCGTGGCGCTGCTGATCGCGTTGCTGATCGTCGTCATTCTGGCCAGCGCCAGCACCGCGCTGGCGTGGCAGCAGACGCTGGCGATCCGGCGCACCGAGGACATGCTGGCCTCCGATCAGGCGTGGGCGCTGGTGCTGGGCGGCGAGGCGGTGGCCGCGCAAGGTCTGGCCACGAGCCTGCAGGGTGTCGGCAACGTCAACCTCACGCAGCCGTGGGCGCAGCCGCGGCAGGGCCTGGTGGGCAGCGACGCCGCCATCGCCGGCTCGATCATCGATTTGCAGGGCTTGTTCAACCTCAACGATCTGGCCCCCGCCGCCAGCGCCAGCGCGATCATGCGTTTTCGCTTCCAGCATCTGCTGACCCTGGCCGGCGCCGATCCCGGTCTGGTCGATGCGGTGGCCGACTGGACCAACCCGATCCCCGTCGCCACCGGCAGCGAAGGCGCCGGCGATGCGTATTACCTGGGCCTGCAGCCGCCGTATCGCACCGGCGCCGCGCCCTTCGTCAGCGCCAGCAGCCTGCGCCTGGTGCGCGGTTTCACCCAACCGGTGTACACGCAGATCGCGCCTTTCGTGAGCGCGCTGCCGCAGCCGACCACGATCAACGTCAACACCGCGCCGGCACCGGTGCTGGAGGCGATCGGGCTCAGCCCCGCGCAGGCGCAGGCGATCATCAGCTTGCGCGCGAAGTCACCGTTCACCACTCTGGCGCAGTTTCTCGGCAGCGCGCCGCTGGCTGGGCAGCCGTTGGATGGCGCCGGGCTGGATGTCGGCAGCGCGTTTTTCCAGTCCGCGATCGAGGTGCGCGTGGGCCGCGTGCGCAGCGGTCTGGACAGCGTGCTCGAGCTGGGCAACAACGGTAAAGTGACCGTGCTGCTGCGTGCGCGCAACACCACGCCCTAGGGACACGATCGCATGGATTCCCCGCTCATCCAACTTCATCCCGATGGCAGCGCCCGTTGGCGCGCGGCCGGACAGACGCAGCGCGGCACGCTGGCGCAGGCCGCCGCGCTGGCGCGCGCGCGGCGCGTGATCCTGCTGGTGCCGGGCGAGTCGGTGTTGCTGGCGCGCGTGCGCATCCCCAGCCGCAGCAGCAGCGAAATCCAGCGCGCCCTGCCGTACGCGCTGGAGGACTGGCTGCTGCAGGCGCCGGAGACGCAGCATTTCGCCTGGGCGCGCAGCGACGGCGACATCGCCGCCGCGGTGGTGTCTGCCAGTCTGCTGCAGGCCTGGGTCGCGGCCTGCGCCGAGGCCGGCATCGAGCCCGAGGCGATCGTGCCGGATGTGCTCGCGCTGCCGTGGCAGCCGGGCCAGTGGACGTTGCTGCTGGCTGGCGAACGCGCGCTGCTGCGCAACGGGCCGCTGGATGGCTTCGCCTGCACGCGCGCGCTGCTGCCGACGCTGCTCGCCGCCGCGTGGCAGCGCTGCGCGGAAGCCGCGCGCCCGCGGACACTGCAGGTTCTGCGCGGCGATGGCGAGCTGCCGACCTTGCCGGCCGAGCTGACCGTGCAGGAATCCACGGCTGCAGTCGATCCGCTGGTACTGCTGCAAACCCCCAACCTGGCGCTGAATCTGCGCAGCGGTCGTCACGCCGCGCGACACACGCGCAACAACGGACCGTGGCGCTGGCTGGCCGCCGCCGCGGCGCTGGCGCTGGTCACGGCGCTGGCCTATTCCGGCACGCGTTACGTCATCCTCGGTCGCGAGCAAGCCTTGCTGCAGCAAGGTGTGGATACCTTGTTCCATCGCGTGCTGCCCGCGCAGCAGCGCATCGTCGATGCACGCGCGCAATTGGCCGAGGCCTTGCTCAGCGCGCAGCGCAAGGTTGGTGGCGGCGGCGCGCTCAGCCTGCTGGCGCAAACCACGCTGCCGCTGACCAACATGCCCGGTGCGCGCGTGCAGCGCCTCGATTACGCCAACGGACGACTGCAACTGGCGCTCACCCTGCCACGGCCCGCCGATTACGCCGCGCTGCGCAGGCAACTGGACGGGCAAGGTTTGCGCGTGGCGCTGATGCCGCCGCCCGCGCAACCGGCCGGTGCCTCCGCACTGCTGCGCGTCAGCAGTGTTGGTGCGCCATGAACGCGTGGTGGCAGGCACTGGCCGAACGCGAGCGGCGCATGTTGCTGGCCGCGGTCGCCGTGGTGCTCGCAGGCGTGTTCTACGCCGGCATCTGGGCGCCGCTACAGCGCGGCGTCGCCGGGCGCAGCGAGCGCGTCACGGTGTTGCGCAGCGATCTGCTGTGGATGCGCGGCGCCGCCGTGCGCCTGATCGCGCTGCGCGCGCAGGCCGCGTTGCAGCCGGCCGGCGGTACGCCCGCCGCCAGCGCATCGACATCCACCTCGCTCGCCGCCAGCGTCACCGCCAGCGCGCGTGCGCAAGGCCTGGCCGGGGTGCTCGAGGTGCCCGCCGGCAGCGATCAATCCGCCACGTTGCGACTCAACCTCGAACCGCTGCCCTTCGCCAGCCTGCTGCCGTGGCTGGCCGCGCTGCAGGCGCAGGGCATCCACGTCAGCGCGCTGCACCTGCAAGCCGCCGGTGCCGGACAGGTGCAGGGCAGCGTGACCTTGCAGCGCCGGGATTCCGGCAGCGCGGGTTGACGCGGTGGAGACGGCCGCGTGCACGGCACACCCGTTCGCTGCCGTGATCGAATAGTCTTGCGCGCACATCCGCAATCGGTTGGCCTCATGAACACATACTCAAGTCTTGACGATCTTTCGCCGCAGGATCGTGATCTGGTACATGCCGCGCGTGCCGCCGCCCGACATGCCTATGCGCCTTACTCGGGCTATGCCGTGGGTGCGGCGTTGCGCACGCAGCGTGGCGTGGTGTACCACGGCTGCAATGTGGAAAACGCCGCCTACGGCGTGGTGCTGTGCGCCGAAGTGGGCGCGCTGGCCGCGGCCAATGTCGATGGCGCGGGCGATGTCGTGCAGGTGATCGCGGTGACCGGGCGCCTGCTGGCGACGGATGCGAAACAGAGCATCGCGGTGGTGACGCCCTGTGGGCGTTGCCGGCAGTTGATCTTCGAGGCATCCCAGCGCGCGCGGCACGACATCCGCGTGCTCTGCTGCAACCACGATCTGAGTCGCATCGAGGAGACTTCGATCATGGCCCTGCTGCCGTCGGGTTTCGGTCCGGCCAGCCTGGGCATGGGCTGAGCGGTCGGCGCGGGCATCGACGTGTCCAGCCGCTTCGCGCGCGCTCAAGCGCTGGCGTAACCCCGCGGATTGGCCTGCTGCCAGCGCCAGGCATCGCGGCACATGGCGTGCAGGTCGCGCTGCGTGCGCCAGCCCAGGACATTCGCCGCCAGTGTCGGATCGGCCCAGTACGCGGCGATGTCGCCGGGGCGGCGCGCGACGATCTCGCAGGGCAGCGCGCGGCCCAGCACCTGCTCGAAGGCGCGCAGCATCTGCAGCACCGAAATGCCGTGGCCGCTGCCCAAGTTCAACGTCAGCAGCGTCGGATCGTGCGCCAGCAAGTGGCGCAACGCGGCCACATGGCCCTCGGCCAGATCCATCACGTGGATGTAGTCGCGCACGCCGCTGCCGTCCGGCGTCGGCCAGTCGCCGCCGAACACGCGCAGCTTAGGCAGGCGGCCCACCGCGACCTGGGTGATGGCCGGCATCAGATTGTCGGGCGCGCCGCGCGGGTCCTCGCCGATCAGTCCGCTGGCGTGCGCGCCGACCGGATTGAAATAACGCAGCGCGGCGATGCGCCAGCCGGCCTCGCTGGCGGCGAGATCGCCCAGCATCTGCTCGATCATCCATTTGCCGCGGCCGTAGGGGTTCACCGGGTCGCAGCGCATGTCCTCGCGAAACTGCTCGAAGCCCGGCTCGCCGTACACCGTGGCCGAGGACGAGAAGATCAGCGTGCGCACGGCGGCGCGCTGCATCGCCTGCAGCAAGCCGATGCTGCCGGCGACGTTGTTGTCGTGGTAGCGCAGCGGATCGCGGGTGGACTCGCCCACCGCCTTGAGCCCGGCGAAGTGCATCACCGCGGCGACCGGCTGCGCGGCGAACAGCGCATCCAGTGCTTGCGCATCGCGGATATCGGCAACGATCAGTCGCGGTTCGACGCCGGTGATGCGGCCCACGCGACGCAGCGACTCGGCGCTGCTGTTGCACAGGTTGTCCAGCACCAGCGGGGTGAAACCGGCTGCGATCAGCGTCACGCAGGCATGCGCGCCGATATAGCCGGCCCCGCCGGTGACGAGGATGGTCGGGTTCATGCGTGGCGTCCTGCGGGTCGGGTCACGTCAATGCGCTTCGTGGCCGGGATCTCGAATGCAAGGCGCAGCCCGAGGCGCAGCGCATTGGCATTCATGCGCCGGTCCAGGCCGGCGAGGGTTGCAGCGCCGGCTTCCATGGCCACGGCCAGGTGCAGCGCGTCACCCGCGCGCAAACCCGCGTGTTGCGGCCGGCTGAGATCGGCGGCGCGCTGAAACGCCTCGCGGCTGATCGGCAGCAGTCGCAGGCCGCCCGCACAGAGCTCCTTGAATGCCGTGTGCGCACGCTTGGCGTGCACGGGCCGCAGTTGGCCGACGCGCTGTTTGATGGCGATGGCGCTGGCGAACTCCACGGCGCACCAGTCCGCCGACACCAGGGGCAACTCAGTCGTGGCGAACCATGCGGTGACGGCGGCGGTGGCTGGCTCGCGTGTCAGCAGAGCGACAAGGATGCTGGTATCGAGATAGATCATCCGCGCGGAGGATCAGTAGCGGGCCGCGCCGCGCAGCGTGTCGAGCACGGGTTCGGACTCCGGCATGCGTGCCTGCGCCGCGCGCAGGCGCTTGACGAAGGCGGACTTGTCGAACGGCCGCAGCGGAACGATGTGGATCTCACCGGCCGCGGTCAGGCTGACGTCGACCGCGGCGCCCTCGCGCAGGCCCAGCATCTTGATCTGCTGCGACGGCAAGCGCACGGCAAGGCTGTTGCCCCAGCGGGAAATGCTCGAATGCATGAAATTCTCCTCAATCCACGACAGTGTACACCTGTAGATACGTCGCATCCGCCTGTAACGCGCGTGCTTGGATCATGTCGTCCCGGCCCGCTCTAGCGCCTGATTGCGCGGCCCCCAGATCGCCTTGCCGCAGCTTCCGCGCTGCGAGCGCGGAGAAAATCAGCGCACGGATGCGGCATCATGCGCGCGTCGCGGCACGAGGGCAGGCATGGACATGCACGCATGGTGGTGGCGCATCACGGCGCTGGGCGACAGCGCGGTGCTGTTGCCGATCGCGCTGTTGCTGGCGGCGTGGTTGCTGCTGCGCGCCGGCACGCGCGCGGTGGGTTGGTGGTGGCTGGGCGTGCTGTGCGTGGATGTCGGCGTGGTGGCGCTGAGCAAGCTGCTGTACATGGGCTGGGGCCTGCGTCCGCCGGGATTGGATTTCGTCGGCCTGTGCGGACACTGCGCGCTGTCGTTCCTGATCTGGCCGGTGCTGGCGGCCTTGCTGGCGGCGCGGCAATCGCCGCGCGGGCGCCTGCTGGCGCTGTTGTCGGGCGCGTTGCTGGCGCTGGGCGTCACCGTGTCGCGCCTCACCCTGGACGCGCATTCGCCGTCCGAGGCCGTGCTCGGCACGCTGTGGGGCGCGCTGCTGGCGGGTGTGTTCCTGTGGCACGAACGCCGCCCCGGGCGCCTGCAACAAGCCGGTGGCTGGATGGCGCTGGCGCTGCTGTTGCCGCTGCTGCTCACCTATGGGCGCGTGATGCCATCCAACCGCATCCTCGAGGTGATCGCGCGCGAGGTCAGCGGACACGCGCGCATCTACACGCGCTGCGATCTGCCGCGCGCCGTGCGCGGCAATGACTGCGGCGCGTCGCCGCGTGTGCGCAAGCCGCGCCGCGATGTTTCGCTGCGCTCAGCATGATTCGGGTGTGCTTCGCCACATTGCCACAGCGCGACGGAGCGGCGTGCCTCGGCTCGGATTCGTATTGACAGGGCAACTCCAAGGAATAACATTGTTGCCATTATGCAAGCGATCACTCTCACCATCAGAGCCATCGGCAACAGCAAGGGCATCGTTCTGCCCAAGCCGGTGCTCGCCCTGGTCGGCCTCGAAGGCGCGTCGAACGTCGCGATGACCGTCGAGCGCGGCGCGATCATCCTGCGCAAGCCCGCCGAGCCAGCCCGTGCGGGTTGGGCAGAAGCAGCTCAATCGCTCGCTGCGCACGGCGGCGACGAACTCGTCATGGGCGAGTTTGGCAACCAAAACGACGCGGGGCTGGTCTGGTGAACCGCGGGGAAATCTGGCTTGTCGATCTGGACCCCACAGTCGGCAGCGAGATCAAGAAGGCGCGCCCCTGCGTGGTCATATCGCCGGCCGAACTGAATGACCACCTGCGTACCGTGATCGTGGCGCCGATGACATCCAGGGGATTCGCGGCGGCGCCATTTCGAGTGCCTGTAGCGCACGCCGGCACCAAGGGTTTGATCGTGTTGGATCAAATCCGCGCTGTGGACAAGGTTCGCTTGGCCAAACGGCTTGGCGCCGTGTCGGCAAAGACCCTGAGCGTGACGCTGGCCACGCTGCAGGAAGTCTTTGCGGCGTGACGAAAAGCAGTTCCTTCGCTGCTCCTTAAATTTTGGGCGCACGCCAACAGGCCGAGCGAGAAATTTGGTAGAGCCCCACTTCACTTGACAACCCCCGTTTTCTTCGGTTTGTCGAATGCCGAAAGGCCTTCAGTCTGCAGGCGCTTGATCAGGCCATCCAAGCCAACGTGCCGGATTTCATCGCCTACCTGGCTGCGGTAGCTGGCGATGTACGAAATGCCCTCAATGACCACGTCATAGGCTTTCCACTGGCCGTCGGGGTCTTTGCGAAACACGAAGTCCACCGAAACCTCCTTGCCATCATTGAGCTTGACATGGGTCCGCGCAATTGCACGAGGTCCTTCGAGTGGAGCCCGTGCCGGGATCACTGTGACCCGACTTTCGCGATAGTGGGTCAGTTCGGCCGCGTATCGATCCAGCAATGCGTTGTAAAAAGCCTTCTGAAAGGCAAAGATCTGCTCGGGCGTGGCGGTGCGCGCATAGTCGCCCAGCACCAAGATGACTGAGTACGATTCGTCGAAATGGGACTCCAGCACATGGTTGGCTAGCTCAACCAGCTTAGGCTTGTCCTTCATGTATTCCTTCCGGTGTCCATGCAGTGCGGCACCCAGTTCCCGGGCAATCGCCTCAACTATCTGGTCCGGCGTCTGTGCTTGGGCGGCGGGAGCCGTTGCGGCGGCAGGTGGGGGGGTCTGTGCACCCAGCGGCGCAGCGGCGACCGTTGACACGGTCCCCACCACCGCAACGGCTATCAGTGCACCGGATAGAGAAATGGGAATACGCATCTGCAAGCTCCTTTCGGCGGGATCAGCCGTCGTTCTCGCCCGAACCGCTGCTGGCAGGGTACTTGCCGATCAGGTCTTCCGGCGGCAGCGCGGGCTGGGTGTTGATGATCTGCATATAGTATTTCAGGTGAGGCATACTCTGAGACCCCCACGTTTTCGCGCCGGGACTGCGAGTTAATCAAGCAGAGAATTGATCAGCGCTGATCTTCGGCAACGTCGCGGAATCCGAGATGAGCGCAGGTCAATCCGGGCCAGCGTGCTCAGGCCCTCGCGCAGGCCGCTGTCACGCTCGCCCTGCCGGATCCCGCGCCGCAGCGTCTCCGGCGTCGCACCAACCTTGCCAGCAATCGACATGGTCGCCGAGACGTGCCCTGATCCTTGGCCTCGTACATCATGCGCACGGCGCACTTGACCACCTCGGGTGAAAATTTCCTCATGGCTCCATCCTCGCAAATGAAGGAGCCTCCTCAAGTAAGCGTGCGGCGACCGCACCTGTTGTTTGACGGTTTGGCTGTTGCACGCTCGCGCCTGGATTTCGGAAGCGGACGTGGTGATGACGAGTCGGGCGCAGAAGCGGGTGCTGTGGCAGCAGCGGTT
>JAKAWV010000002.1:0-59926 GCA_021827205.1 Pseudomonadota bacterium
TAGCGCGGACCCGACACGTCGTAGCGTCGGATCAGCTCGGCGTCGAAGCGCGGCGCCTGGGGAACATGCGGGGTCATGGCCGCAGTCTGCCCAGACCTCCCGACACGGGTCTTGATCTGGATCAGATGCGCGCGTGGTGTCCAAGCCGGTCACGCAAGTCAGTGATGCGGACGGCAGGCTCGAATCGTCCTGTGGATGCGGCCAGCCCTTCCTCACTGATTCATGAATCGCAATCACTGCAGCATGGAACAAATCTCGATCGCCCACGGTCCCAGCGGCTGATCCGGGCATCACGCCCGTCCTGACCGAGGAGGTTCCCATGCGTAAGAGTCGTTTCTGGTTGCTGGCGGCAGGCGCGTGCATTCCTGCCATCGCGCTGGCGGCGCAGCCACTGTTGGTGCATTTCGACGGGCGCAATCTGCCCATGCACGAAACCACACAGGTCGAACGCACTGCCGCGGGTCCGGTTCAAGTGCGAACCTGGACCTGGCGCAGTCCACAGGGCAATGACACGATCATGGTCCAGCGCAGCAATGGCGCCACGGCGCTGCCGGCCTGGGCCCTGCAGCAGATGCGCGCCATGCAAGCACAAATGCAGCAGATGCAAAACCTGGAAACCAGCATGGACATGCAGTGGATGACGCCGTTGCAGACTCTGTCCGCGACGCTGGAACAGCCGCTCTGGTCCGCGCCGGCGCTGCCCGCGAACCTGCCCATCGCGGTGACCTTCGCGCAGTCGCGGGAATCGCTGCCTGCGCTCGGTTCGATGCTGCCCGTGGCCGTGATCATCACGCCGGCGCAGCGGGTCGCGGGCCACTGCACGATTCGGCAAGCCGCGCGCCCCGCGCCCGCTCCCGTCGCGCCCGCGCCGGGTATCAAGGTGTGAGTGAGATTGCCGCGCCGTCGCAGCGCGCGGCGCGCGGCGCGGCAATCCCGGTGCCGGGTGGGTGCGCGCGCTTCAGTCGCCGGCGCGCGCGATGCGCTGCTCGATGGCGCCGAAGAGGCTGTGACCGTGCGCGTCGGTGATCTCGATGCGCAGCACATCGCCGAACTTCAGGAACGGCGTTGACGGCTTGCCGTCACGCAGGGTCTCCACCGTGCGCTGCTCGGCCAGGCAGGAGGCGCCCCTGGTGGTGTCGTGATTGGCGATGGTGCCGGAGCCGACGATGCTGCCGGCAACCAGCGGGCGCGTTCTGGCGGCGTGGGCGATGAGCTGCGCGAAGCTGAACTGCATGTCCTCGCCGCATTCGGCCGCGCCGAACCACTGGCCGTTGATCCAGGTGCGCATCGGCAAGTGCAGTTTTTCGCCGTGCCACGCGGTGCCCAGTTCATCGGGCGTGACCAGCACCGGTGACAGCGCCGAGCGCGGCTTCGACTGCAAAAAGCCGAAACCCTTGGCCAACTCCGCCGGGATCAGGTTGCGCAAGCTGACGTCGTTGACCATGCCGATCAGCTGGATATGCCCGGCGGCGTCCGCGACGCTCACGCCCATCGGCACGTCGTCGGTGATCACCACCACCTCGGCCTCGAGGTCGATGCCCCAGTCCTCGTTGGCGACCAGCACCGCATCGCGCGGACCGTGGAAGCCGGCGCTGGTGGCCTGGTACATCAGCGGATCGCTGTAGAAACTTTCCGGCACCTCGGCACCGCGCGCCTTGCGCACGCGCTCGACGTGCGGCAGATAAGCCGAGCCGTCGACGAACTCGTAGGCACGCGGCAGCGGCGCGGCCAGGGCGGTCACGTCGAGATCGAACACGGCTGCACCGGCGTTGGGCGCCGCGACGCCGGCCTGCAGGCGCTCGTACACGGCATTGAGCCGCGGCGCCGCGCCCTGCCAGTCATCCAGTGCCGCCTGCAGCGTCGGCGCGATGCCGGTCGCGCGCACCGCGCGGGTGAGGTCGCGGGAGACGACGATCAGCGTGCCGTCGCGGCCGCCTTCTTTGAGGGATGCGAGTTTCATGGCATGGACTCGATATTCGAGATGATCGTAAAAGCTGACGTGGCGGCCCCTCTCCTGCCTGGAGAGGGGGACAAAATCCGATGCGATCAGCGCCGCGCGGGATCGAAGTGTTTGGACAACCCCTGCCAGCAGCGCCAGTAGTCGGCTTGCAGTTCGGGCAGCGCCAGCGCCTGCGCGGTGGGCCGGATCACCGCGCGTGTCTCGAACATGAAGGCCATGGTATCGGTGAGATGTTGCGGCTGCGTGGTGTCCAGCGCCATCGCCTTGGCGTGGCTGGCGGCATCGGGGCCGTGTCCGCTCATGCAGTTGTGCAGGGACGCGCCACCGGGCGCGAAACCGCCCCTGCCGCCGTCGCCGCCGGTCTTGGCGTCGTACTCGCCGGTGATCAGGCCCATGAACTCGTTGGCGACGTTGCGGTGGAACCACGGCGGGCGGAAGGTGTGTTCGGCCACCAGCCAGCGCGGCGGGAAGATGGCGAAGTCCATGTTGGCGGTGCCGGGCGTGTCGCTGGGCGCGGTCAGCACGGTGAAGATCGACGGATCGGGATGGTCGTAGCTGATCGAACCGATGGTGTTGAAGCGCGCGAGGTCGTACTTGTACGGCGCGCAGTTGCCGTGCCAGGCGACCACGTCCAGCGGCGAGTGGTCGATGGCGGCGCGCCACAGCCGGCCCTGGAACTTGGCGATCAACTCGAACTCGCCCTCGATGTCCTCGTAGGCCGCCACCGACGCCAGGAAGTCGCGCGCATTGGCCAGCGCGTTGGCGCCGATCGGACCCAGCTCGGGCAGGCGCATCGGCATGCCGAAGTTCTCCGCCACGTAGCCGCGCGCGGAGCCGTCCGGCGGCGTCACCGTGAAGCGCACGCCGCGCGGGATCACCGCGATCTCCAGCGGCGCCACCTCCAGCACGCCCAGCTCGGTGGCGATGCGCAGACGGCCGTGCTGCGGCACGATCAGCAATTCGGCGTCGGCGTTGTAGAAATAACGCTCCTGCATCGCGCGGTTGCAGGCATACAGATGAATGCCGACGCCCGTCTGTGCCGCCGCGCTGCCGTTGCCGGCAATGGTGAACAGGCCATCGACGAAATCGGTCGGCGTCGCCGGCAGCGGCCGCGGATCCCAGCGCAGTTGGTTGGGCGTGGGCGGCGTCTCGTCGAAGCGGTTGTGGAAGCGCGCCTCGGGCAACAGCGCGAACGGCGCATGCATCGCCGCCGGACGGATGCGGTACAGCCACGTGCGCCGGTTGAGGTGCCGCGGCGCGGTGAACGCGGTACCGGAAAACTGCTCGGCGTAAAGGCCATACGGCACCTGCTGCGGCGAGTTCTGACCTTGCGGCAGCGCGCCGGGCAGCGCCTCGCTGGCGAATTCGTTGCCGAAACCGGAGTGGTAGTTCATGCGTCGGTATCCCGTGTTTGTTGATGCGCGCTTGCCCTCTCTCCGTTCGTGCTGAGCGTAGCTCGCGCAGCGAGCGGAGTCGAAGCACTCTTCTGCAGACGTTGTCGCCTGTGTTCGCCTCTGGCCAGAGCACTCACAGCGCCCCAGTCCCCGGCCATGTAGGCCAGCTTCTTGGCCCGACTCCAGCCTTTGAGCTTGCGTTCCATCGTGAGAGCCTCGTAGCGCGTTTCGAACGCCTCCGCATGGATCAGTTTCACTGGCTGCCGGGCTGCGGTATACGCCCCACCCCGGCCTTGCCCATGCTGTTCCAGTCGCCGGTTCAGATCATCCGTGTGCCCGATGTAGAGGCTGCCATCGGCGCATTCGAGGATGTAGAGCGTGAAGTCCATTGCGCCTCCGGGGGGCCTGCCCTTCGACTTCGCCGCTTCGCGGCTACGCTCAGGGCGAACGGTGATTGCGAACGGTCATCCGCGGATCGATCTTCCTGATCGTCGCCCGCGCTCCTCGCAGACTGAGGAGCAGGGGCCAGCGTCACTCACAGCACCCCGCGGCGCATCTGGTCGCGCTCGATCGACTCGAACAGCGCCTGGAAGTTGCCCTCGCCGAAGCCGAGGTTGCCCTTGCGCTGGATGATCTCGAAGAAGATCGGCCCGATGCAGTTCTGCGTGAAGATCTGCAGCAGCAGCTTCTGCTTGGTCTCGGCATCGGCGTCGATGAGGATCTTGTTGCGCGCCATGCGCGCCACGTCCTCGCGGTGGCCGGGAATGCGCCGGTCGATCACCTCGTAGTAGGCGTCGGGCGTATCCAGAAAATCCACGCCGGCGGCGCGCATGGCCTCGACCGTGGCGTGGATGTCGTCGGTGAAGCAGGCGATGTGCTGGATGCCCTCGCCATGGTATTCGTCGAGGTATTCGTTGATCTGGCTCTTGGGGTCGGACGACTCGTTGAGCGGGATGCGCACCATGCCGTCCGGCGCGGTCATCGCCTTGGACACCAGGCCGGTCTTGGCGCCCTTGATGTCGAAGTAGCGGATCTCGCGGAAGTTGAACAGCCGCTCGTAATAGCGCGACCACTGTTCCATGTGGCCGAAGTGCAGGTTGTGGGTCAGGTGATCGATGAAGGTCAGGCCGTAGCCCCCGGGCCGGCGCTCGATGCCCGGCAGATACTCGAACTCGGCGTCGTAGGCGCTGCCCTTGCCGCCGTAGCGATCGACCAGATACAGCATGCAGCCGCCGATACCCTCGATCACCGGGGCATCCACGGCCTTGGTGCTTTCCAGCGCGCCGATGGTCTCGGCGCCGTTGCCCAGCGCCTGCTCGCGCACCCAGCGCGCGGGCTTGCTGAAGCGGATGGCGAAGCCGGCCGCGCAAGGGCCGTGCTGGCGCGCGAACTCCATGGCGAAGGAGCCGGGCTCCTCGTTGACCAGGAAGTTGCAGTCGCCCTGCCGATACAGCGTCACCCGCTTGCCGCGATGACGCGCCACGACCGTGAAACCCAGGCGCGGGAACAGCGCGTGCAGCAGGCCGGGATCGGGCGCGGCGAACTCGACGAACTCGAAACCATCGACCCCCATGGGGTTCTCGAACTGCACCGGCTGCATGCCGATGTTGGATTGCGCGCTCATGGCAGTCTCCGGTTGTGCGCGGCGCTTGCGCCGCCGGTTCCGGCAGTATAGTTTCACTTGCAACCATTTGCAGGATGCGGCGCACCATGCCCGATCGCGCTCCGCTGGAGCTGGAACGTTTTCTGCCGTACCGGCTGTCGATCCTCAGCAACACGGTCAGTCAGGCGATCGCGCGCGAGTACCAGACGCGGTTTGATCTGGGCGTGACCGAGTGGCGCGTGATCGCGGTGCTGGCGCGCTATGACGGCGAGGGCCTGGCGGCGCGCGAGGTGGCTGAACGCACGGCGATGGACAAGGTCGCGGTCAGCCGCGCGGTGGCGCGGCTGGCGGCCGCCGGGCGGGTGATCCGCCGCACCCACCGCGGCGACAGGCGCCGCTCGGTGCTGCGCCTGTCGGCCAGGGGCTGGGCGATTCACGACGCAGTGGCGCCGCGCGCACGCGCCCACGAGCGCGACTTGCTGGCGCGTCTCGATGTCGGCGAGCGCGAATGTCTCGAACGCATCCTCGACAAGCTGCTGGGCGCCGTTCCGACAGCGTAGTCGCAGCGACCAGCACGCGCTGGTCTCCGCGCGCGCTTTGGCCCCCACTGTCGCAGCACCGAGCCGAATGCGAGGATAGCGCTCCGCTCCTCCTGCCACGCGCATGCAACCCACCCCCGTCGCGCCACCGGCGCACCGTTCGTCCTGGCTGCGCGTGCTGCGCTGGCTGCTGCCGCTGGCGCTGCTTGCGACCACCTTCGTGCTGGCCGGACGCGAGCTGTCGGCGTTCGATCTGCGCAGTCTGCAGCGCACGCTGATCGCCATCCCCACGCTGTATGCCGCGGGCGTGGCGATTTTCGCGCTGGTGGCGGTGGCGTATACCGGGCTGATCGATCTGGCCATCGCGCGCTGGCTGAAGTTTCCCATCGCCACCCTGCCGCTGCTGCGGCTGTCGTTCGTGGCCAATGCGCTGGCCAACACGCTCAATCTCTCCGGCGCGGTGGGCTCGGGTGTGCGCCTGCTCGGGCTGAAAGGCCACGGCATCACCCTGCGCAATGGCGCCGCGTTGGTCGGCTTGCAGATCCTGTCGCTGCCACTGGGTTTGTCGGTGCTGGTGATCGGCGCGCTGGCCAGCGGCCACTTGCCGGCCACGCCCAACCACGCCAGCCGCGTGCTGGCGCTGCTGGTGCTGCTGGCCGCGGCGCTGTATCTGCCGCTGTATTTCGTGCTCACCGGGCGGCGCAAGTTGATGGGCTGGCTGCCCGAGGAACAAGGCGTGCCGCCGCTGGCGCTGCGCGCGCATTTGGCGCTGCTGTCGTTGATCGACTGGGCGCTGGCGGCGGCCACGTTGTGGCTGTGCCTGTATCTGGCCGGCGCGCACGTGTCGCCGCTGGAACTGCTGGCTGCGTTCGGCGCGGCGGCGACGCTGGGTCTGGTGAGCATGATCCCCGGCGGGCTCGGCGTGTTCGATGGCCTGCTGCTGCTGGCGCTGAGTGCGGCCGGCGTGCCGGTGGGCGCGGCCGGCGCCGGGCTGTTCCTGTTCCGCGTGGTGTATTACCTGCTGCCGATGCTGTTGGCGCTGTGGCTGGGCGCGGGCATGCTGGCGCAACGCATGCCGGCGCTGACGCGCCTGCGCGAACGCCTGGCCGCGCATCCGTTGATCGAGCTGCTGGTGGTGCCGGCGGGGTACCTGGCCAACTTCGGCATCCGCGTGCTGGCGTTGTTGACCTTCGGCGCCGGCGTGCTGTTGCTGATCTCGGCAGCGCTGCCGAGCCTGCACCAGCGCTTCTTGCATGCCGCGGGATTCATCAGCATGCCGGTGCTGGAAGGCTCGCACTGGCTGAGCATCGTCATCGGCGTGTTGCTGCTGGGTCTGGCGCGCGGCATCGACGGGCGCCTGCGCGTGGCCTATCGCGCGGTGCAGTGGCTGCTGTGGCTGGCCGCGCTGCTGGTGCTGCTCAAGGGTCTGCACTGGGGCGAGGCGCTGTTTCTGCTGGCGGTCTCCCTGCTGCTGCGCGCGCGGCGCCAGGACTTCAGCCAGCGCGCGGTGAACATGGCCTCCACGGTCAGCCTCGGCTGGCTGCTGGGATTGCTGCTGGTGGTCGCGGTGTTCTTCGCCGTGGGCGTGGCCGACATCCTCGGTCAGGATAGTTTCGATCTGCTTGCCACCGGCGCCTACGCACACGCCTCGCGCCTCGCGCGCGGGCTGGGGGCGGCGCTGCTGGGGCTGGCGCTGTATCTGGCCTGGCATGCGTTCGCGATACGCCGGCCCAAGTTGCCGCTGCCGGATCACGCGGAACTGGAACGCGTGCGCGAGTTTTACACGCAGCACGGCGGCGGCGCCTTCGCGCACCTCAGCTTCATGGCCGACAAGCATCTGTTCTGGGGCGTCGGGCAGCGCACCCTGATCGCCTACGGCAACGTGCGCGATCGCCTGGTCGCGCTGGGTGCACCTAGCGGCGAGCCCGCCGCGCAGGCGCAGGCGATCCTCGACTTCCGCCGCTACGCCGACAGCCAGGGTTGCGCGCCGGTGTTCTACGAGGTGCTGGAGCCGGATCTGGCGCGCTTCCACGATCTTGGCTTCGACTTGTTCAAGCTGGGCGAGTTGGCGCTGATTCCGCTGGCCGAGTTCTCGCTCATCGGCAAGCGCTGGGAGGATCTGCGCCAAGCCGTCAACCGCGCCGCGCGCGAGAAGCTGAGTTTCCGCATGGCCGTGGCGCCGTTCGACAGCGCGCTGCTGGTGGCGCTGGAGCAAGTCTCGGATGCGTGGCTGGCGGACAAGGACGCCGCCGAGAAGGGCTACTCGCTGGGGCGATTCGATCCCGCGTATCTGGCGTGGGGACCGCTGGCGCTGGTGTATCGTGAAGGAGAGCTGATCGCCTTCGCCAACCTGCTGCCAGGCTACGGCACGCAGGGCTACGCCGGCATCGACCTGATGCGCCATCTGCCCGATGCGCCGCGCGGCAGCATGGATTTCCTGTTCGCCAATGTGCTGGGCTGGGCCAAGGAGCAAGGCCACGCATGGTTCAGCCTGGGCATGGCGCCGCTGTCGAATGTCGGTACCACGCCCTACGCGCGCCTCAACGAGCGCCTCGCCGCGCTGGCTTTCCGCCACGGCAACCGCTTCTACAACTATCAGGGCGTGCGCCGCTACAAGGAAAAGTTCCGCCCCGAGTGGGTCGGCGCGTACCTGGCCTACCCGCGCGGTCTGTGGGTACCAGCGCTGCTCACCGACATCGCCGCGCTGGTCGCCGGCGGCTATCGGCGCATGCTGCTGTCTTGAGCCGTGCTCACGGCCGCGCATGGATCAACGCGGCAGCGCCTGCAGGATCACCCGGCCGAGACGGTCGTAATCACCCTGGTAATGGTGCCCGCCGGGCAGCGTGACCAGTCTGGCCATGCCACGCCTGGCGAGACTGTCGCAATAAGTATCGTGACCCTCGGTCTGGCCGGAGAGGCAGATCACCGGGATCCTGGTGCGCGCGATCTCCGGGTCCAGCGGCACGTTGTACTGGTGCTTGGTGGTGGTGAACCAGTCGCCGATGTGGATATCAAACCAGCCCTCGGGATCGGGCGAGATCAGCACCTCGGCACCGACGTGCTGCTTCAGCTCCGGCGGCAGCAGGTTGTAGACCACCGGCACCACGCCGGCGCCGAACGAGTAACCCATCAGCGTGTAGCGCGCGTCCGGGTAGCGCGCGGTGTAGGCGGCAAGGATGCGCGCCAGCGCCTGCGCGGTCTGCTGCGGGGTTTTCTTGTGCCAGAAATACTCCAGCGAGCTGAGCCCGACCACGCGCACGCCATGCGCGGACAGCACCTTGGCCACGCCCTTGTCGAGCCCCGCCCAGCCGCCGTCGCCGCTGAACATGATCACCACGCGGCCATCGGGCGTGCCCTTGGGCGCGATCTCGGTGAGCGGCAAGTCCTCCAGCTTGTCGGCGAAGGCGCCGGCGCTGAGCACCGGCTTGCGCACCAGCGCATCCAGCGCCGCCGCCAGCGCCGCGCCGTCGGCCGGCGCGCGCAGCGCGCGCCCGAATGCGACGGGCGGGCCGATTTCGTTCTTGCCGGGGCTGCCCGCGGCCAGCCACGGCAGCGGCAGCGGCGTCACCGGCGCGAAGCCGAAGACCTTGCCCTGCGTCACGGTGGCGTTGCCGGCATCGCCTTTGCAAAACGCGTGCGGCAGGGTGAACTGCCCGTCCCAGCCCAGCGTGGCCATGCCGGCGAAGGTGCCCGAGGGCGCCTGCACGCCCAGCGCGTAGGTGAAATCGGCGCCGCCGTCGAAACCGACGATGAACGGGCGCAGGTAAGTGGGCAGGCGCAGGGTTTTCTGCATCCAGTGCGACATCTCCTCGACGTGTCCGGCCGGGTAGCTGCACTTGCCCTCGAGCGCTTCCAGCGTTTTCAGATAGCGCGGCAGATCGACGCCGATCACCAGGCTGCCGGCCTGCTGCAGGCCGGTGGCATAGCGTGCTTCGTTGGCACCCCAGCCCGTGGTGCGCGAAAACACGATCACCGCGCGCTGCGGGATGCCGGCGGGCTGGTACACGCGCACCGGCCCGAACAGCCCGTAGTTGATCAGGTGCGCGCCGTAAGTGGCATCGGCGATCGGCGGCGGCGCGGCGTGCGCGCGTGGGATGACCGCGACGCCAGCCAGCGACAGCAACAGGACAGCGGGCAACAGGACGGAGCGAAGCTTGCGCATGATTCAGACTCGGAGAGTGGCAGTGGGTGAGTGGGGCGGACGCGCGGAGGCCAAGGCATCTTCCAGTACATCAGGATCCTTGGGCAGGGCCGCGGTCAGCACCTCGGCGCCCGTCGCGGTGACCACGACATCATCCTCGATGCGGATGCCGGTGCCGCGATAACGCGGCGGGGCCGCGCGTTCATCCGGCGCCACGTACACCCCGGGTTCGACCGTGAGCACCATGCCGGGTTCCAGCAGGCGCGGCTCACCATGGATGCGGTAGTCGCCGGCGTCGTGTACATCCAGACCCAACCAATGCCCGGTCTTGTGCGGGAAATAGCGCCGGTAGCTGCCGCTGGCCAGCGCTTGCGCCGGGGTGCCCTTGAGCAGGCCCAGCGCGCACAGGCCTTCGATGAGCACGTCGCGCGCGGCCTGATGAAAAGCCTCCCAGTCCCGCCCGGGGCGAATCACGGCCAGCGCCGCGCGCTGCGCGTCCAGCACCAGTTGATACAAGGCGCGCTGCGCCGGGTTGAAACGCCCGTTCACCGGCAGCGTGCGGGTGATGTCCGAGGCATAGCCCTGCCATTCGGCGCCGGCATCCAGCAGCAGCAAGTCGCCGTCACGCAGCAACGCGTCATTGCGCGCGTAGTGCAGCACGCAGGCATTGCGCCCGCCGGCGACGATCGGCGGATAGCTGGGCAGCGCACCGGCGCGGCGCAGCGCGTGCACGAAATCGGCCTCGATGGTGAACTCGGGCGCGCCCGGCGCCAGCGCCGCCCACGCGACGCGGTGCGCATCCACGCCGATGCTGGCGGCGTGGCGCAGCAAGCCCAGCTCGGCCGGCGATTTGAACAGGCGCAGCTCGTGCAGCAAATGCCCCAGCGCCAGCATTTCCTGCGGCGCCTGCGCCACGCCCTGGGTAGCGCGCAGGCGCCGCAGCCAGGCCAGCAGTTGCGCATCGAACGCGGCCTCGCGGCCGAAGTGGCAGTACAGCCGTGCGCGGCCTTCGAGCATGCCGGGCAGGATGTCGTCGATGTCGGCGACGGGAAACGCGTCGTCGAGGCCCAGCTCGCGCACCGCGCCCTCCGGGCCGCGCCACGCGCCGTCCCAGCGCTCCTGCGCGGGCTCGCGCTCGCGGCAGAACAGCACGCTCTGCCCGGCACGGCGACCGGGCAGCAGCGCCAGCACCGCGGCGGGCTCGTCAAATCCGGTGAGGTACAGGAAATCGGAATCCTGACGGTATGGCCACGTGGTGTCGCCATTGCGCAAGCGCGGCGGCGCGGCGGCCAGCAGGATGGCGGCATCGGCGCCGGCCATGCGCATCAGCTCGCGGCGCCGGCGCGCGTATTCGCGCGCGCCGATCGGGCGCGCGGCGCTCATGCCCCGGCGCGATCCACGTCGGCACCCAGCTCGACGTGCACCAGCATCACGCCGATGCGCACGAACTCGACCAGCTCGGCCAATGCCTGCAGATCGTCGGCATCGGCGTCCGGCGCCACCGGGCCGGCGGCAAGCGCGGCGAAGGCGTGCAGTACTTCGTCGACATCCGCGGACAGACGCCGACCCGCACCGGCGCCGGCCAGGCCCAATCCTTCGAGAAATCCGCGACAGAAGTCCACCAGCGCCTCGGCCTGATCCTGCGGCGGCTGCTCGGCGTCGGGCAGCAGCGGCACGTAGCCCAGCTCTGGATCGGCCAGCGACTTCTGCGTGTCGGCCAGACAGGCGCGTGCCGCGGCACGCAGCGCATCCGCCGCACTTCCGGCAATATCATCCAATAGCACATCCAGCTCGCGCAGGGCCGGCTCCGGCGCCAGCGCGCAGGCCAGGGCGGTGATGCTGCCATGCAACTCGCTGGCGCTTGCGGGCGCGCGCGCGGCGCTCAAGGCTTGGCTCAATGCGAGGTAATCGGGGGCGGTGGTCATGCGGGTGCGACATCCACGGGGGCGGTGCAGACGCGCCATGGCGGGGCGCGTTGATCAGCCTAGCCGCTTGCCCGGGGATTGCCTACACTCGGCGCATCGGGGGAGATCGGATCGTCATGTCGGCAGGTTCTACGCATGCCTTGCACGCTCTGGCTCTCACGCTGGGGTTAGGTGTGTTGCTGCTGGCGCCGCGTGGTCACACGCAAGCAGCGGTACCGGTGCGTCACACGGTGGCGATCACGCACTACTACTTTGAGCATATCGGCGCCAACGACGGTCTGCAGCAATCGGGCATCAGCAGTATTTACCAGGATGCCGAAGGCTTCATCTGGATTGCCGCGCCCTCGGGCCTGTACCGCTTCGACGGCCATCGCCTGCTGGCCTTTCCCGATTTCATGCGCCGGCGCGGCAGCAGCCCCGCGGCGATCACCGACATCGCCGGCGCCGGCGCCGGGCGGCTGTGGCTCTCCACGGCCGCTTTCACGCGCGATGCGGGCGGACCCAACATCATACTGTTCGATCCCACGCGTGGCCCGCAACCGTTGCCACCCGGACTGCTGGCGCCCGGCCCGGGGGCATCGCTGCTCGGGCTGCCCCACGCGCGCCTGTTGATGTCCGGCCCCGCCGGCGTGAGCTTGTGGGACGCCGGTCAGTCACGCCTGCACACGCTGTGGCAAGCGCCCGCGCAGAGCGAAGGCAGTCATGCGCTGACCCTGTGCGGCAAGAACACCGCCTATGCGCTGGCCGATGGCAATTTGCTGCGTGTGAATCTGGCGCAGCCAGCGGCGGTCGCGCTGGCATTGCCTGACAATGCCAGCGGCAGCGGCCAGGCTCTGCTGTGCACGCATCATGGCCGACTGCTGCTGGGCACCAAGGCGGGCCTGTTCGCGCCGACTTCCGCCGGCGGCTGGTCGCGTCTGTGGCCCGGGACGGCCGCAGCGGCCGCGGGCGTGGCAGCGTTGGCCGAGGATGCTAGCGGCGCGCTGTGGATCGCGCCCGATTCCGGCGGCCTGCTGCGCCTTGCCGGCGACCAGATCCAGCGCGTGCCCTCGCGCCACGGCGTGCGTGGCGACCTGCCTCCGGGCGTGCTACGCCAACTGCTGGTCAGCCGCGACGACACGCTGTGGGCCATCGCCGGTGCGGCGGGCGTGGTCTATACCGATCCGCACGGCACGCGCTTTCAGTCGGTCACCGTGCCCGATCGCAACGACCCCGAGGATCGTGCCAACTTCATCCGTGCACTGGCCCCGGACGGTGACAGCAGCGTGTGGGTGGGCTCGCACGCCGGGCTGATGCTGTACGACGCGCGCACGCAAACATTGAACGATTACACCGCGCTGCTGCTGCCGGCACTGGCGGCCGAAGCGCCGCGACCGCCGCAGCCGGGAGCGCCCGCGGTGGATGGGCTGGCCGTGGAAGGCATCGTGCGCGAGCCAGCCAGCGGCCTGCTGTGGTTGGCGACCAGCGCCGGTCTGTTGCGGTTCGATCCGGCCACCGGCGTGGCGCAGCCCGCCTACCGCAGCGACCCCGACAATCCGGCACCGGGGCAGTGGTTGTATACGGTCTGGCAGGCGCCCGACGGTACGTTATGGCTGGCCGGCGCGGTGCGCGGCGTGGCGCGCTGGCGGCCCGGCATGACTGCGCCGCAGTGGCTGCCCGCGCCACCTGGCAAAACGACATTTCCGCATGCGATGGGTTTCGCTGCAGCCAGCAACGGCGGTGTGTGGATCGCTAGCAACGGTGATCTGCTGCTATGGCAACACGGCCAGTTGCACGTGTTCCACCATCAGCCCGGACAGGCCGACAGCCTCGGCAATGACGAGGTGATCAGCCTGACACGCAGCGCCGACGGCACGCTGTGGGTGGGTACCGGCGACGGCCTTGATCGCCTGCTCGGCACCGGCGGCGGGCAGGCGCGCTTCCAGCACTATGGCCTGCGCCAGGGCCTGCCGGACAGCGTCATCTACTGCCTGGTCGAGCAGCCGCGTGGCACGCTGTGGGTCGGCACCAACCTCGGCATCGCCTCACTGGATACCGGCAACGGCCGTATCGTGCGCTATGGCCGGCGCGACGGCATCAACGGCATGGAGTCGAACGCCGGCACCTGCACGCGCCTGCAGGACGGCGGCATCGCCTTCGGCGGCCCCGAAGGCTTCGTCATCGGCGCGGCCTCGCGCAAGCCGTCCGATCTGCCCAACACCGTGCGACTGACCGCACTGCGCATCGGCGATGAGGGTGAGCGTGTGCCGCCGCGCGACGGCAGCCTGCGCGTGGCGCTGGGCCAACCGGTGCGCATTCAATTCGCCAGCCTCGACTATCGCCACCCCGCGGCGGGCCTGTACCGCTATCGCCTGCTCGGCCGTGGTACACGCTGGAGCGCGCCGGCGCCGACGCACGGGGTGTCCTATGTCGATCTCGACGCCGGCCGCTACACCTTCGAGGTCGCCGCCAGCACCGGCACCATGACCACGCCGCCGGTGCGTCTGGCCATCATCGTCGTGCCGCCGTGGTGGGACAGCCCGGCGATGCGCGCGCTGTATGCGTTGCTGGCCGGTGGTGGGGTGCTGCTGCTGATCGGCATGACCTGGAGCCGGCGCCGTACCGAGCGCCGCTATCGACTGGACAGCGCCGCGCGCGAAGAGCGCCTGAAGCTGGCGCTATGGGGCTCTGGCGATGCGCTGTGGGAACTGGATTTGCAGCGCGGCGTGCTGCACCGCATGGGCGATCTGCACTTGCTGGGCGGGCCGCGCGAGGATGTGCTCACCATCGAAGACTGGCGCCGCTACGCGGTGCATCCCGACGATCTGCCGCAACTTGAGCAGACCCTCGCCGAGCACCTCGCTGGACACACGCCATTCTACGAATCCGAGCATCGCCTGCGCGGCGCCGATGGTCAGTGGATCTGGATTCGCGCGCGCGGCAAGGTCAGCGAATCCGACGCCGAGGGCCGGCCGCTGCGCGTGATCGGCACCTCGCGCGACATCGGCAGCGAGCTGGCGCGCGAGCGCGAGCGCTCGATCGCGGATCTGGTGGTGCGCTCCATGGGCGAGGCGGTCGCGGTCACCGACGCACGGATGCGCTTCGTCGCGGTCAACCCGGCGTTCACACGCATGACCGGATACACCGGGCAGGATATCCTCGGGCAACCCTCCAGTCTGCTCGACAGCCCGGACCAGCCCGAGGCGTTCGTGCAGGTGCACGCCAAACTCGAAAGCAGCGGCCACTTTAGCGGCGAGCTGTGGCAGCGCAAGCGCGATGGCGAGCCCATCTTGTGCCGCATCGAAATCAACGAGATCCGCGACGGTCATGGTCAGCGCACGCACTTCGTCGCCGTGCTCACCGATGTCACCGCGCGCCGCCGCGCCGAGCAGGAGTTGCACTACCTCGCCAACTACGACCCGCTGACCGGCCTGCCCAACCGCACCTTGCTCACCGAGCGCCTCGGCGATGCCATTCTGCGCGCGCGTCAGATGGGGCGTCTGGTGGCGGTGTTGTTCGTCGATCTGGACCGCTTCAAGCACGTCAATGACGCGCACGGCCACAGCGTCGGCGATCGCGTGCTGCAGGCGGCCGGGCGCCGCCTGCGCGCCGTGGTGCGCGACGATGACACCGTCGCGCGCCTCGGCGGCGATGAGTTCACCGTGGTGCTGGAGCGCGTGGCGCAAACCCGTGATGCCGAGGACATCGCGCAAAAGCTGCTGGAGGTGTTCGCCGAACCGATGGACCTCGGTGAGGGGCGCGAGGCACAGATTTCGCTCTCGATCGGCATCGCGCTCTACCCCTTGCACGGCCTGGCACCCACTGACCTGCTCAAGTACGCCGACATCGCCATGTACCGCGCCAAGGAACGCGGCCGCAATACGTACGCCGTGTACACCGAGGCGCTGGACACCGAGGTGCGCCAACGCGCTGATTTGATCGCGGCGCTGCAACGCGCGCTCAAGCGCGAAGAACTGCACTTGGTATACCAGCCCAAGCTGAACCTGGCCGAGAACCGCATCACCGGCGTCGAGGCGCTGCTGCGCTGGCACAGCGAGGAGTTCGGCAGCATCCCGCCCTCGCTGTTCATTCCGCTGGCCGAGGAAATCGGTCTGATCAGCACGCTCGGCGAGTTCGTGATCGAGCGCGCCTGCGCCGAACTGGCTGCATGGCGCGCAGCCGGACTCACGGACGTGACCATGGCGGTCAACCTGTCCGCGGCGCAACTCGCGCGCGGTGACATCAGCGGCTATCTGTTCGAGACGCTGGCGCGCCACGCCATCGCCCCCGAGCTGCTGGAGCTGGAGTTGACCGAAAGCATGCTGATGCAGGATCCGGAGCGCGCGCGTGCCCTTCTGGAGGCCATCAACAACGTCGGCGTCACCCTGGCCATCGATGACTTCGGCACCGGCTATTCGTCGCTGGCCTACCTGCAGCGCCTGCCGCTGGACACCCTCAAGATCGATCAAACCTTCGTCGCCAAACTCACCCTGAGCGTCGACGACGAAACCATCCTCAGCACCATCGTGCTGATGGCACACGCGCTGGGACTGAACGTGGTGGCCGAAGGCGTGGAAACGCCCGAGCAGCTCGAATACCTGCGCGAGAAGGATTGCGACGAAGTGCAGGGTTATCTGCTCGCGCAACCCATGCCCGGGCCGGCGTGCCTGGCGTTCATCCAGCAACACCGCGCACAGCGCGCGGCGCAACGCAACTGAGCGTCCCATCCACGTACGGTCAACCTGCTAAAGTCGCGCCATGCCGCCCGCCGATCCGATCCGCGCCGAACTGGAAACCCTGCATGCGCTGGTCGAGCGTGCGCTGCAACAGCAGCACCGCCTGGCCGATGAGAACCGCAGCCTGCGCCACAGCCAGGAACAGCTCGCCACTGATCGCGCCAGTCTGGTGGCGCGCAACGATACGGCGCGCACGCGCATTGAAGCGATGATCCAGCGCTTGCGCGCGCTGGAGCAGCCGCCGCAGGCTTGAATCGATGAATACTGTCCCGGTCACCGTCCGCCTGCTCGACCGCGAGTTTCTGGTCAGCTGCACCGAGGAAGAACGCACCGGCCTCGCCGCCGCGGCCAACCTGCTTGATCAGAAAATGCGCGAACTGCGTGGCGCGACCCGTACCGTCGGTTTTGATCGCATCGCGGTGCTCGCGGCACTGAGCCTGACCCACGACCTGGTGCAGTTGCGCGAGCGCCACGCCGAGCGCGAGCGCGAGCTAGCGCACAGCCTCGGGCTGCTGCGGCGCAAACTGGAAGCGGCGCTGCCGGATAGTTGAGTACGCCTCGCGAAAACGCCAAATACCTGTCGGCACTGCTAGAATCCCGAGTGCGTTCCCTGCGGTGTCCGGCAGCATGCTATTAGCATTTGCCTTGCTCCTATTGAACGACCCCGGGTCGGTAAAATGGCTTCCCCATGTGCATGTCCGCCACGCGCGGAAAGCCTGAACGGTCGCCTGAGCCCTCCCACCTGATCCCTGGGATCAAGGTCGCCTGGCGTGCACCGGCATCGCGGAGAACGCACCCTTGCCTTTCATGCCACCCGCAAACCTCGATGCGCGCCGAACCTTGCGCCACCTCATGCGCGCACGCCGTGCCACGCTGCCCGCGCGCCAACGCCTGGAAGCCGGCAATGCGCTCGCGCAACAGCTCGCGTTGTTGCCGATCGTGGAATCCGCGCAAACTCTGGCCGGCTACTTCGCCTGTACCGGCGAGTTGCCGCTGCACGAGGTGCCCGGGCTGTGTCGCGCGCGCGATCTCGATTACCTGCTACCGGTGCTGGGACGTGGCCGTGGCCTGCGCTTTGCGCGCTGGCAGACCGGCGCCAGCCTGCTGAGCAACCGCTACGGCATTCCCGAGCCCGATGTCGCAGAGGCCGAACTGCTGGCGCCCGAGCACCTTGATATCGTGCTGGTGCCGCTGCTTGCCTTCGAGCGCGGCGGCATGCGCCTCGGCAGCGGCGGCGGCTTTTACGATGCCAGCTTCGCCATGCTGCAGCGCGTGCGGCGCCCGGCGCGTCCGTGGCTGTGCGGCGTGGCTTATGCTTTCCAGGAAGTCGACAGCGTTCATCCGGCCCTGCAGGCGCAGCCTTGGGACGTGCGCCTCGATGCCGTGCTGACCGATCGCGAAACCATCCTTTGCGCGCAGGATCCGGCATGCACTACTGGCTGATGAAATCCGAACCCGGGACGTTCTCGATCGACGATCTCGCGCGCAAAGGCAGCGAGCCCTGGGACGGCGTGCGCAATTATCAGGCGCGCAACTTCATGCGCGACGGCATGCGCGTCGGCGACGGCGTGCTGTTCTACCACTCCAACTGCGCCGTGCCCGGCGTGGCCGGGCTGGCCGAGGTCGCCAGCGCCGCCTATCCCGATCCCAGCCAGTTCCAGCCGCGCAATCCGCACCACGACCCCGACAGCCCGCGCGATGCGCCGCGCTGGTGGCTGGTGGACGTGCGCTTCGTGCGCAAGCTTGACCAGGTAATCGCGCTGGACACCTTGAAGACCGACGCGCGTCTGGGCGATTTCGCGCTCACCCGTCGCGGCAACCGCCTGTCGGTGCTGCCAGTCAGCGCCGCGCAATGGCGCGTCATCCTCAGCCACGAGAAGGATTCCGCATGACTACTGCCGCCACCGATCCCAACGCAGGCAAGCGCGCCGCCGCCGAGGCCGCGCTCAAGGAAGTGCAGGACGATAGCGTCGTCGGCGTCGGCACCGGCTCGACGGTGCGCTTTTTCATCGCGGGCCTGGCACGCATGCGCGCGCGCATCGAGGGCGCAGTGTCCAGCTCCGAGCAGTCCAGCGCGCTGCTGCGCGCGGCCGGTATTCCGGTGCTCGATCTGAACGCGGTCGGTCCGATTCCGCTGTACGTGGACGGCGCCGACGAATGCGACCCGTGGCGACGCCTGATCAAGGGCGGCGGCGCAGCGCTGACGCGCGAGAAGATCGTCGCCGAGGCCGCGCAGCGTTTCGTGTGCATCATCGACCCGAGCAAGCGCGTCGAGGTGCTGGGCCGCTTTCCGTTGCCGGTCGAGGTAATCCCGATGGCGCGCAGTCTGGTGGCGCGCGCGCTGGTGCAACTGGGCGGCCAGCCGGTGTGGCGCGACGGCACCACCACCGACAACGGCAACTGGATTCTGGATGTGCACGGGCTGCGCATCACCGATCCCGTGGGGCTGGAGCGCGAGATCAACCAGATCCCCGGCGTGGTCAGCGTGGGTTTGTTCGCGCGGCGGCCGGCCGATGTGGTGCTGATCGGCGCCACGCCGATGGCCGATCCGCCGCGCTGAGCGGCCGGCGTCAGCGCAGTGGCGGCACCTCGGCCAGCAGCGGCGGGACATGCCCGCCCGGCGGCAACGCAGTGGCCACCAGATGCGGATCACGCTGCAGGAGATAGATCTCGTCACCGAGGATGTGCGCGGCCTCGATCAGCATGGTGTCGGGTATGTCGCGCTTGCGCTCACGCGCCAGATCGACGTGCAGCGGACGCTCGTTGGGCTGCAAGCCATCATCGCGGGTGCTGGCCGCGTGCGCAGGTTCGGCAATTGCAGCCGATGCCGCATGCGCCGGTGCACTGGCCGTGGTCGCGTGCGCCGGCCCCTTGGCGGCGGCCTCGATGGCCTTTTCGCGCGCGCGAAACTGGTCCTGCAGCGCATCCTGCGCCTTGCGCTCGCGCTCGCGCACGGCGTAATTGAGCGAGATCGACGTCTCCGCCTGCAGCTTGTGCACCGCGGCCAGCTCATCGAGCATCAACTGCCACGCGGGTGACTTGGCCACGCGCGCATCGTGCTCCTCGAGCAGGGTCGGGATCAGCGGCTGCAAGTCAGCCACCGGCTTGTAGTCAGCCGGCTTGATCTGGCTCCATGGCAGTGGATTGGGATTGCTGGACTCGCCGAAATCCTTGGGGTTGATGGTCTGCGGGAACACGATGTTCGGGGTCACGCCCTTGAGCTGCGTGGAGCCACCATCGACGCGAAAGAACTCGGCGATGGTCATGTGCAGATCGCCGAGTTTGCCCTTGGGCTGGTCGGCCATGCGATCGAGATTGACCAGGTTCTGCACCGTGCCCTTGCCGTAGGTGTTCTCGCCGATGATCAGCGCGCGGCCGTAGTCCTGCATCGCCGCGGCGAAGATTTCCGAGGCCGAGGCAGAAGCGCGGTTGACCAGCACCGCCAGCGGTCCGTTCCACACGCGCGTCTCGTCGCTGTCTTGTTCCGCGATCTGGCCGTTGCTGTCGCGCACCTGCACGATCGGGCCCTTGCCGATGAACAGACCGGACAACTCGATGGCCTCGGTCAGCGAGCCGCCACCGTTGTTGCGCAGATCCATGATCACGCCGTCGACCTTGTCCTTCTTCAACTCGACCAGCAGCTTGGCCACGTCGCGCGTGGCGCTGCGGTAGTTGGGATCGCCACGGCGACGCGCGGCGAAGTCCTCGTAGAACGCGGGCAGCGAAATCACGCCGATGCGATACGCGTGGCCGCGATCGTGCACGGTGATGATGGATTTCTTTGCGGCCTGTTCCTTCAGGGTCACCTTCTTGCGCACGATGCTGAGGATCTCGTGCCTGGCATCAGGGCCGGCGTCGCCGGGGATGATCTCGAGACGCACCGTGGTGTCCTTCTTGCCGCGGATCAGCGCGACCACATCGTCGAGACGCCAGCCGACCACATCGACCATCGGACAGATCGTGCCCTGACCGACGCCGACGATGCGGTCACCCACCTGCAGGGGTGAACGCGAAGCCGGGCCACCGGGCAGAACCTGGCGGATGGTGGTGTAGTCGCCACGCCGCTCCAATTCGGCGCCAATGCCGTCCAGCGACAGGTTCATGGAGATGTCGAAGTTCTCGCTGGCACGCGGACCGAAGTAATTGGTGTGCGGATCGTTGGCCATCGCGTAGGCGTTGAGGAACATCGAGAACACGTCCTCGCTGTCCAGCTCGCGCAGACTGTCGAGGTAGTTCTGGTAGCGCTTGTCCAGCACCGTGCGGATGTCGGCGTCGCTCTTGCCGGCCAGCTTCAGGCGCAGCCAGTCGTTCATCACGCGCTCGCGCCAGATCGTATCCAGCGCGGCGTTGTCGGCGGCCCAGGGCGCGTGCTCGCGGTCGACTTCGTAGCTGGCGTTGATGTTGAAATCGAAGCCGCCCTTCTTGATCAGCGCCTCGGCGTAGGCCACGTGCGCGGTGACGCTTTTCTCGAAGACGTTGAATATGGCGAATGGGCCGCTGAGATCGCCACCCCAGATCGCGCCGTCGAGGTGATCCTCGATCGGCTTGAAGTTGGCCAGATCCTGCGCGGTGAAGTACATCTTGTCGGGATCGAGCGCGTCGATGTAGCCCTTGAACACGCGCCGCGCCATGCTGGCGTCCAGCGGCAGCGCTTCATACGAGTAGCGCGTCAACAGGCGCGCGGTGAGCTGGGTGACCTCGCTCTGCGTCGCGTTGGGCTGCAGCGGACGCAATGCGCCCGCGCCCTGATGCACGCGCACGGGCAGCTTGCACGCCGCGGACGTGGCCGTCGCCGAGATGGGCGCGGCGCTGGTGGTGGGTGCGGGAACGGGAGCGGCCAGGGCCGGAACCGCCGCGAACAGGACAAAACTCAGGCCCAGCAGGGTGGGCAGCAAGCGCCGGATGCTCGGCATGGGTCAGTCGGCCTCGTGGTAACCGGCGGCATGGGCCTGCGCGTCGGCGTGATAGGAAGAACGCACCAGCGGCCCGCTGGCGACATGTTTGAAGCCCAGCGCCATGCCGGCTTCGTGCAAATCGTTGAACTCGCCCGGCGTCCAGTAGCGCAGCACCGGGTGATGGTGCGGCGAGGGCTGCAGGTACTGGCCAATGGTGACCATATCCACGTCATGCCGACGTAAATCCGCCAGCGTGCCGAGCACTTGATCACGGGTTTCACCCAGACCCAGCATGATGCCGCTCTTGGTCGGGATGTCGGGGTGCTGCGCCTTGAACTGCTTGAGCAGATCCAGCGACCACTGATAGTCGGCGCCAGGACGCACCTCGCGGTACAGATCGGGTACGGTTTCGAGATTGTGGTTGAACACGTCCGGCGGCGCCTCGGCCAATGCCGCCAGCGCGCGCTGCATGCGCCCCTTGCCGCGAAAATCCGGGGTGAGGATTTCGATTTGCAGGCTCGGACTGGCGGCGCGCGCGGCACGGATGCAGGCGGCGAAGTGCGTGGCGCCGCCGTCGGGCAGGTCATCGCGATCGACCGAGGTGATCACCACGTAGCGCAGACCCATGTCGGCGATGCTGGCGGCCAGACGCGCCGGCTCCAGCGCATCGGGCGGCTTGGGGCGGCCGTGCGCGACATCGCAGAACGAGCAGCGCCGCGTGCACACCTCGCCGAGGATCATGAACGTGGCGGTACCCTTATTGAAGCACTCGTGGATGTTGGGGCACGAGGCTTCCTCGCACACCGTCACCAGCGCGCTCTCGCGCAAGCGCGACTTGAGCCGCTGCACGGCGTTGCCTTGCGGCAGGCGCACGCGAATCCACGCCGGCTTGCGCAGCATCTGCGCGGGCGCGAACGCGGCGCGGTTGGCGGCGATCTTGTCCGCGCCGAGCAGGGCCTGGCCTTCGACCAGTCCGGATTCGACGCGCACGGGGATGATTTTTTCGCTCATGGCTCCACAGATTCCGGCGCGGACGCCAACTCGGGCAGGATGGGGGAGGCCGCGCAAGGACGCAAGCCGAACTGACGGCCTAGTTGCTCGATCAATACATCCTCGACCGCTTCGATCGAACCGGGTCCGCCCAGATCGGCCACCTGGGTCACGGCCAGACCGGCATAGCCGCAGGGGTTGATGCGCTGGAACGGCTGCAGATCCATGGCCACGTTGAACGCCAGTCCGTGAAACGTGCAGCCGCGGCGCACGCGCAGCCCCAGTGCGCCGATCTTGGCGTCGGCCACGTACACGCCGGGCGCGCCGGTGCGGCGCGCGGCGTGAATGTTCCAGGTGTCCAGGGTGTCGATAATGGCCTGCTCGATGCGCTGCACCAGCTCGCGCACGCCGATGCCGAGACGGCGCAGGTCCAGCAGCGGATAAGCGACGATTTGTCCGGGGCCGTGGTAGGTCACCTGACCGCCGCGTTCGACCGCGATCACCGGAATGTCGCCCGGCGCCAGCACGTGCTCCATGCGCCCGGCCTGCCCCAGGGTGAACACCGGATCGTGCTGCAGCACCCACAATTCGTCCACGGTGTCCGGCCCGCGCGCATCGGTGAATGCGCGCATGGCGTGCCACACCGGCGCATAGGGACGGCGTCCAAGACGGCGGACAAGGAGGTTTTGATCGCTCATGAGCTGATTCGCCCCGGTGCGGCCGCGGCGAATCGGCGATTATAACGGCTGCAGCTCATGGACGCGCACGAACCTATGTTTCAAAGCGTATAGCGGATGTCCGGATCGGCGCGCAGCACCGCGTGCGCGCGTTCGTAGTCATCGCGTGAGGCGGCCACGAAGCGCACACGCACCGCCACGTATTGACCGCCGCTGGAGGGGCGCACGCTGAGCGAATCACCAATCACCCGCAGACCGGCCTCGTGGCGCAGCAGGCTGGGCACGCGCGCCTCCAGTCCGAGGTCGGCGCGGCCCATGGCCGCGATCTCGAACTCGCCGGGAAAACTGAAGCCCTTGCCCGGCAGCAGCGCGCAGTCCGGAGGCAGGTTCATGGCTTGGCCGCGGCGGCCGGCGCTGGCGCGGCGGGCTTGGCCTTGTCGCCCGCCCACCACAGCCGCAGGCTGTCCCATGCGCGACCGAAGAAGCCGGCCTCGGGCACGGTTTTCAATGCCACCAGCGGCGCTTGCGCCAGCACCTTGCCATCGAGACTGACGCTGAGCGTGCCGATGCGCTGGCCCTGCCTGAACGGCGCGATCAGCGTCGCCGGAATGTCCATGCTGGCCTTCAGGTCGTGATAGTGGCCGCGCGGAATGGTGACCTCCACCGCTTGCGTCACGCCAACCGGCAGCGTATCACTGACGCCCTTCCACACCGCCGGCGCAGCCAGCGTTTGATTGGCCTTGTACAGCGTGCGCGTGGTGAAGAAGCGGAAGCCGTAATTCAGCAGCGCCTCGTCCTGGTTGGCCGCGTCGCTGAGGCTCTTGGTTTTCATCACCACGCCGATCAGACGCTGGCCGTTGCGGAGCGCCGAGGCCACCAGACAGAAACCCGCCTCGGCGGTGCTGCCGGTCTTCAAGCCATCCACCGACGGGTCGCGCCACAGCAGCGCGTTGCGGTTCCACTGCTTGATGCCATCGATGGTGTAGTTCGGAATCTTGTACACGTAGTAATACTGCGGGAAATCGTGGATCAGCGCGCGCGCCAGCAAGGCCAGATCGTAGGCCGTGACGTAGAGGTCCGGCTTCGGATAACCGCTGGCGTCGGAGTAGTGCGTGCCCTTCATGCCCAGGCGCTGCGCATAGGCGTTCATCAACTGCACGAATGCACCCTCGGTGCCGGCGACGTGCTCGGCCAAGGCGATGGCGGCATCGTTGCCGGACTGCACGATCATGCCCTTGTATACCTCGGACAGGGGGTAATAGTGATGCAGCTTGAGAAAGCTGGTGGAGCCGTCGGTACCGGCGCCGCCCTTGGCCCAGGCGTGATCGCTGATGTAGACCTTGTCGTTCCAGTGCACCTTGCCCGAGGCCAGCGCGGCGTCGACCACATAGGCGGTCATCAGCTTGGTCAGCGAGGCCGGCGGCAGGCGCATGTGCATGTCGTGGTGCGCGATCAACTGCCCGGTCTGGTAATCCATCAACACATAGGAAATGGCATCCAGCGCTGGCGGCGGCGGTGTCGGCATCTGCGGCATCGCCACCGTGGGCCGCGGCGGCATGGGCAGCGCCGCGTCGGGCACAGGCTGCTGCGCCTGCGTGATGGTCGCAGCAGCAAGCAGCGACAGGGAAGCAAGTGCCAGCAACAGGGAGCGCATGGATTTCATCGACGATGGACTCAGGGTGATTGTGTCGGGATGGTGACTTGCAGCGTCGGCAGGCCCAGGTCATGGACACGGTGTGCCAAAGCAGCGGCAGCGGCGGCATCCGACAATGGACCGAGGCGCACTGCCCAGAAGGTTCGGTCGCGCGCTTCGACACGACCAATGGTCGCATTGTCCAGCCCGGCCGCGCGCAGTTGAGCCAGCACGCGTTCAGCGTTTGCTTGCTCGGCGAAGGCGCCAACCTGCAGATAGATCTCCGCGCCGCCACTGGCGGGTGCCGGTGAAGGCGCCTGCGTGCCGCCGCCGCAGCGCAGCGCGCGCACGTCGGCGGGATCGTTGGCATCGATGCCCTGCACGCGCACCCTGCCGGTGCCGGCCTGCCAGATGCCCAGCCGGAGCGCGGCCACGTAGGACAGATCAATGATGCGCCCGGCCACGAACGGCCCGCGATCGTTGACGCGCACGATCACGCATTGGCCGTTGTCGAGATTGGTCACGCGCGCATAGCTGGGGATGGGCAGCACCTTGCTGGCGGCGGTGAATTTGTACATGTCGTAGGGCTCGAGGCTGGAGGTCAGATAGCCCTGAAACTTGGTGCCGTACCACGACGCGATGCCGGTGGCGTCATAGCCGCGCGCGCTGTCGAGCACGTGATAAGTGCGCCCGTTGACCACGTAGCTGGAGGCATTGCCATAGCGCGACAGCGGCTCGGGGCGCGGCACCGGCATGGGAATGTTCGCCACATCCGGCAGCGGCCCGGACGGCGCGCCATCGTGCCGCCGCGCATAATCCTGGCCGCCGCGCGGCGGCGAGGAAGCGCAGCCGGCCAGCAGCAGGATCAAAACCAGCGTGGACAGCGCGAAGCGTTGCCTCAAGGCGTGGCTCCGTCCGCATGCGCGCCCGCATCGATGGCCGCGGCCAACTGCGTCACCGCCAGCGCATACAGGGCGCTGCTGTTGTAGCGCGTGATCACCTGGAAATTGCCGAAAGTAAGCCAGTACTCGGGGCCATCCACGCCCCGCACCGTGAGCAGGGTCGCCGCGCGATCGGACGCTACCGCCGCGCTGGACGTGTAACCGCGCGCCGCCAACTGCGCCACGCTGTAGATCGGCTCGCTGCGCTCGACCCTGGGGGCTTCCGCCTGCGCGGATGCCCGCGCCGGCATGGCGATCGGCGCACCGCGTTCCCAACCGTGCCGCGCCAGATAGTTCGCCGTGCTGGCGAGGATGTCGGGCAGCGAGCTCCACAGGTTCACGCGCCCGTCGGCGGCGGCGCTCACGCCATAGTGCGCGAAGCTCGTCGGCATGAACTGGCACCAGCCCATGGCGCCGGCGTAGGAGCCGCGCAGTTCGGCGCGCGGGCCGGGCAGCGCGCTGCGCGGCAGGCTCAGGAACACGCCCAGTTCCTTCTGGAAAAACGCCGCGCGCGGCGGATAGTGAAACGCCAGCGTGTACAACGCATCGAGTACGCGATAGCCGCCGGTCTGGCGCCCGTAGTAGGTCTCCACGCCGAGGATCGCCACCAGCACCTGCGGCGGCACGCCATACTGCGCGGCAATGCGATCGATCAGCGCGCGATGCGCACGATAGAACGCGATGCCGGCGTCGATGCGCGCCTGACCGAGAAAAATCGGACGGTAATCCTTCCACGGCATGGACTCGGCCGGGTGCGCCATGGCGGCGAGGATCGAGGGCTGCACGCGCGCCTCGGCCAGCAGTTGCTCGATGTGCGCACGATCCAGATCGGGATGCTGGCGCAGCAACTGCGCGACGAATGCCTGCTCGGAGGCGGACGTACGCACCACGCCGGCCGGCGCTGGCGCGGCCGCGATCGGCGCGGACGCCGATTCTCCGGTACTGGACGCGGCCGCCGGTGTCGCGGCCTGGCCGGCCTCGGGCGCCGGCCGCGGCTGCGCCACGCAACCGGCGCACAACACGACGCAGACCAGCAGCAGAGAGCGAATCGGCGTGGACATCGGTGGCGTGTCGCATCCGTGGCGGCAGCGGTCAGCGTAGCATGCGCGTCCAAGCCTCTCGCCACCCGTGGCGCTACGGTTTCGCAAACCGGCCGTGACGCCGCTTACTTCATGAACTTGCGGTGCGCGTGGATCGACATCAGCATGCCGAAGCCAGCGAGCAGGCTCACCGCCGAGGTGCCGCCGTAGCTGACCAGCGGCAAGGGCACGCCGACCACCGGCAGCAGCCCGGTGATCATGCCGCCGTTGACCATCACGTACACGAAAAAGCTCATCGCCAGCGCGCCGCTCAGCAGGCGCGCATAGGTATCGCGCGCGTTGACCGCGATCCACAGGCTGCGGCCGATGATGAACAGATACAGCGCCAACAACAGCAGCGCGCCAATCAAGCCGAACTCCTCGCCGACCACGGCGTAGATGAAATCGGTGGTGTGCTCGGGCAGAAACTGCAACTGCGCCTGGGTGCCACGCATGAAACCCTTGCCGAACACGCCACCGGAGCCCACCGCGATCTCGGATTGAATGACGTGCCAGCCGGTGCCCAGCGGATCGGACTCGGGATTGAACAAGGTCAGCACGCGCTCGCGCTGATAGTCGTGCATGAAGTGCCAGGCCACCGGCAACATCAGCAGGACGAAGCCCAGGATCAAACCCATGCGGCGCAGCGACAGCCCGGATAGAAACAACACGAATGCGCCCGCCGCCACGACCAGCAGCGCGGTCCCCAGATCCGGCTGCTTGGCGATCAACCCCGCCGGCAGCGCGATCAGCAGCAGCACCACGCCCAGATCGCGCCAGCTCGGCGGCAGCGGACGCTGCGCCAGATACCAGGCCGCCATCATCGGCGTGGTCAGCTTGAGCAGCTCGGAGGGTTGAAAACGCACGATGCCCAGATTGAGCCAGCGATCCGCGCCGCGGCCCTCGCCCAGCACCAGTACCAGTATCAGCAACAAGATGCTGAACACGTACAGCGCCGGCGACCAGCGCCGGAACTGTGCTGGCGGAATGCGTGAAACCACAGACAGCAGCATGAAACCCAGCACGAGGCGCGCCGCCTGCGCGCCGATGGTGTGCCAGGCCAGGTCCGCGGCACTGGCCAGAAAGAACAAGCCCATGCCGGCCAGCAGCAACAGCGCGATCAGCAGCGGCAGGTCCAGCCGTGGCCGTGTCAGCAGGCGGCGCAGAAAAATCTCGATGCGCAGCGCGACGCTGTTCAAGACGACGCGCTCACGGCGACATGCTCACGGTCGGTGCGGCACGGGCACGGTTGAGCACGCTGCTGGCGTGTGGCAGATCCACCGCCGGCGGCACCGGCGCGCTGCTGGCCGTGCCCGCCGGCAGACTCAGCGGCGCCCAGGCCGGCAGGGTGTCTCCCGGCAGTGGCGTATCCGGCAAATGGCGCAAGCGCGCCCAGGCATCGAACATGTCGCGCACGATCGGCGCGGCGTCGCGACCACCCCAGGCCGCGCGCTCCAATACCGCCACGCCGGCCACGCGTGGATCGCTGGCCGGGGTGAAGCCGATGAACAAGGCGCGATGGCGCAATGCCAATTCCTGGTTGGTGCGGTCGTTGTGCCAGGCATGCGAGGTACGCGAAAAGATCTCGGCGGTACCGGTCTTGCCGGCGATGCGGTAGGGGAAGCCCACGTCCAGGCCGCGTGCCGTGCCGCGTGCGCCTTCAACCACCTTGACCATGCCCTGCATCACCGCCTGCCAATCGGCGCGGTGCGCGATCACCGGCGGTCCCGGCGGCGGCACCACTACCGGCTTGATCGGCGCGTCGTTGCCATCTTGCGTGGCCAGCAGCAGATGCAGGCGCTGCGGCTGTCCAAAATCGGCCAGCGTCGACAGTGCGTTGGCCAATTGCAGCGGCGTGACCTGCCAATAACCCTGGCCGATGCCGGAGATCACCGTATCGCCCAGATACCACGGCCGGTGCAGCGTTTTTTGCTTCCACGCGCGCGAGGGCAGCACGCCGCTGGCCTCGTGCGGCAGATCGATGCCGCTGGGCTGGCCGAAACCGAACTTGGCCATGAAGGCGCTCAGGCGGTCGATGCCCATGTCGTAGGCGAGCTTGTAGAAATACGTATTCACCGACATCTCGATGGCCTGCGCCAGGTCCACCACGCCGACGCCACCGGGCACATCATCGCGATAGCCGCGCGCGCCGGGCAATCCGGGGATGTGCCACTCGCCGACCGAATCGACGGTGTACTGCGGCGTGCGCAGCCCCAGCTCCAATCCGGCCACGGCCTCGAACGGCTTCACCGTCGAGCCCGGCAGGTAGGTGCCATCGGTGACGCGGTTGAGCAGCGGATGGTGCGGATCGTCCAGCAGCGCCTTGTAGTTGGCTTCGCTGATGCCGCCGACGAACAGGTTGGGGTCATAGCTGGGCGAGCTGGCCAGCGCCAGCACTTGCCCGTTGCGCGGGTCCACCGCCACCGCGGCGCCCGCGCGCCCGCGCAACCCCGTGTAGGCGGCGTTTTGCAGGTGCATGTCCAGGGTCAGGTAAAGGTTTTCGCCCGGCCGCGGCGGCACACGCTCAAGCACGCGCAGCGGACGCTGGTCGGCGTTGACTTCAACCAGTTCATAGCCGGGCACACCGCGCAGCAGTTTCTCGTATTCGCGCTCGATGCCGGACTTGCCGATCTGGCTCATGTCGGCGTAGGGCGTGCCCTGCAGTTTTTCCGCCTCGCGCTGATCGATGCTGCCGACATACCCCACTACCGATGCGGTCAGCGCGCCTTGGGGGTAGTAGCGGCGCAAATAGGGCGCGATCTCGACCCCGGGGAAACGCCAGCGATTGATGGCGAAACGCGCAATCTCGTCCTCGCTGAGGCGATTGCGCAGCGGCACGCTTTGAAAGCTGCGCTGCTCCTTCAGCGCCTGGTGAAAGCGACGCAGATCGTCGCTCGACAGCGGCACCACCGTGGCCAGCGACTTGAGCATCGCCGGCATGTCGTGCACCTGATCGGGCACCACCTCAAGGCGAAAAGCGGGCACGTTTTCGGCCAGCACCACGCCGTTGCGATCGAAGATCATGCCGCGCGGCGGCGACAGAAAGCGCACGTGGATGCTGTTGTCGTTGGCGCGCGTCACGAACTCATCGTGGCGCACCACCTGCAGCCAGAAAAAGCGCACGCCCAATCCGACCAGCGCCAGCATGATCAGGGCCAGGCTGAACCATGCGCGCCGGGTGAACTGACGCTGCTCGTCGCCGCTGTTGCGCAGTACTGGACGCGGTTTGCGCTTCATGACTCACGCGCGCGCATGCGCGCACGCAAACCATCCAGCAGCAGGAACACGAACGGCCACAACACGGCATCCACCAGCGGCGCGGCCCAGGCCAGCAGCGGTGGCAGCGGCAGCCCGGCAAACGCGCGAATCAACCAGCGCAACAAGCTGTCGTTGAGCAGTAGCAACAGCACCGCTGCGGACTGCTGCACCATCGGAAAAAAGCGCAGGCGCGCGCGAAAGCGTTGCGCCAGAAACACGATCACCACCAGCCGCAGTGCCTGATCACCGAGCAGCGCGCCAGCGAGCACATCGGCCGCCAAACCGGTGATGAAAGCCGTGCCCAGACCGACTCGATCCGGCGCCTCCAACACCCAATACACCAGCACCAATGCCGGCCACCACGGCCGCAGCGGCAGCAGCGCCATGGGCAGCGGCAGCAACATCAGCAGCAGGCTCAGCGCCAGGCTGAGGTAGCAGACCCAACGCTGCCAATCGTTGTGCATCATCGCCGTGCTCCATTGCGCGCGGCCCGTGGCGTCGACGCGTTGCCCACACCCGCAGGCGCCGGCCCGATCAGGCTGGAAGGTGGACCGGCATCGATGACTGGCGCGGGCGGACCCATCGGCTCGGCGAGATCGCGCAGCAGCAACACCTGATCGCTGCGATCCAGGCGCGCCGCCGGCCGCGCCGCGGCGCGCAGATAGTTGCCCGAGCGATCCGCCACGATCGTCACGATGGTGGCCGCGGGAAAGCCGGCCGGGAAACGCCCGCCCAGACCCGAGGTAAGCAAGCTGTCGCCGACCTTGATATCGGCGTTGATCGGCAAGTCGGGCAGGCTGAGCAAATCGCCCGAGCCACTGCCGTAAGCCACCGCGCGCACGCCGCTGCGCGCATCGATCACCGGCAGCGCGCTGCTCGGATCGGTGACCAGCAGCACCACCGCGGTATTCGGCAGCACTTCGATCACCTGGCCCATCACGCCGTGTGCGTCGACCACGGCTTGCCCCACCTGCACGCCCTGACGCGCGCCCCGATTCAGCACCAGACGCCGCCGATAAGGGTCGAGATCGATATCGATCACACGCGCCAACTGGCCCTGCATGCGCAGCGAATCGGCGGCATCGAGCAGGCGTTTGAGCTGGTCGTTCTGACGCACCAGCGCCTGCATGCGCGCGATGCGCACGTTGGCCAGCAACAGCGCATCGCGCAACTCGCGGTTTTCTCTGCGTAGGCTGGATTGCGCGGTGAGGTTCTCGCGTATGTCGCTCAGCCAGCGTGCCGGTGCGCCGGCCAGGCGCCATGCCGGCTCCACCGCCAGCGCTGTCGCACTGCGCACGCGCGGCAGCCAGTCGTCGTGGTGGTCCAGCATCATCAATGCCACCGCCAGCAGCAGATAGCCGGCCAGTCGCAGCGTGCCGCCCGCCGAAGCGGCGAACAGGCTGGCCGAACCGTCGCGCGACAGCACCATGGGCCGCGCCGCCTCCGCGCTTATTCGTAGGTGAAAAAGTCGCTGCCGTGCTGGTCGATCAGCTCCAGCGCGCGCCCGCCACCGCGGGCGACGCAGGTCAGCGGATCGTCGGCCACGTGCACGTGCAGGCCGGTTTCCTTGGCGATGAGCTTGTCCAGATCGCGCAGCAGCGCGCCACCGCCGGTGAGCACGATGCCGCGTTCGGCCACGTCCGAGCACAACTCGGGCGGGGTTTGCTCCAGCGCCGATTTGACCGCCGCGACGATGCCCTGCAGCGGCTCGTGCAGCGCATCCAGCACGTCGTTGGAGTTGAGCGTGAACATGCGCGGCACGCCCTCGGCGAGGTTGCGTCCGGACACCTCGAGTTCCTTGATCTCGGACTGCGGATAGGCGCAGCCCAGCTCGAACTTGATGCGCTCGGCGGTGGCATCGCCGATCAGCGTGCCACGCGTGCGGCGCACGAAGTTGACAATGGCCTCGTCGAAGCGGTCGCCGCCGATGCGCACCGACTGCGAATAGACGATGCCATTGAGCGCGATCACCGCCACCTCGGAGGTGCCGCCGCCGACATCCAGCACCATCGAGCCGCGCGCCTCGTGCACCGGCAGGCCGGCGCCGATCGCCGCGGCCATCGGCTCCTCGATCAGGAACACATCGCGCGCGCCGGCGCCCTCGGCGGACTCCTTGATCGCGCGGCGCTCGACCTGGGTCGAGCCGCAGGGCACGCACACCAGCACGCGCGGGCTGGGACGCAAAAAGCGCGAACGGTGCACCTGCTTGATGAAGTGCTGCAACATCGCCTCGGTCATGGTGAAGTCGGCGATCACGCCGTCTTTCATCGGCCGCACGGTGACGATGTTGCCGGGCGTGCGTCCGAGCATGTGCTTGGCCTCGGAACCCACCGCCGCGACGGTGCGTGGGCCGCCGCGGGCGCGATCCTGGCGCATGGCCACTACCGAGGGTTCGTTGAGCACGATGCCCTCGCCACGCACGTAAATCAGCGTGTTGGCGGTACCGAGATCAATCGAGAGGTCATTGGAAAAGAACCCGCGGAATTTCTTGAACATGCGCGCGTGTCCGGCCGGTAGCGGAAAGGGAAGCCCTACAGTCTAGGCGTACACCCTACCCCCGGCAAGGACAAAGGCGTTAAAAAAGCCTTTGCCGACGCGGTTTTGCCCGCGCCGCTGCGGCATGCAACGCGGCCGCGTTAACATGGTCGGCCCATTTGCTTTGTTGGAATCCCGATGCCTGCGCTGATCTGCGGTTCGCTCGCCTACGACACCATCATGGTGTTCCAGGACCAGTTCAAGAACCACATTCTGCCGGACAAGGTGCACATCCTGAATGTGTCTTTTCTGGTGCCGCGCATGCGCCGCGAATTCGGCGGCTGCGCCGGCAACATCGCCTACAACCTCAAGCTGCTCGGCGGCGAGCCCATTCCGATGGCTGCGGTCGGTCAGGATTTCGGCCCTTACCGCAAGCATTTCGAGGCCTGCGGCATCCGTCTCGACCAGGTGCGCGAGATCGATGATTTGTTCACCGCGCAGGCGTTCATCACCACCGATCTGGACGACAACCAGATCACCGCCTTTCATCCCGGCGCGATGATGCGCTCGATGGAGAGCCACGTGCGCGATGTGCCCGATGTGAGTTTCGGTATCGTCGCCCCGGATGCGCGCGAGGCCATGCTGCAGCACGCGCGCGAATTTGCCGAGCGCGATGTGCCGTTCATTCTCGACCCGGGTCAGGCGCTGCCGCTGTTCAACGGCGCCGAGTTCCGCGCCTTCATCGAGCAGGCGCAGTACGTCACCGTCAACGACTACGAATCGCAACTGCTGCAGCAGCAGACCGGCTGGAGCGAGCGGCAGATCGCCGAGCGCGTGCGCGCCTACATCGTCACGCGCGGGCCGCGCGGCTCGCTGATCCACACCACCAAGGGCAGCATCGAGATTCCGCCCGCGCACGAGCGCCGCATCACCGATCCCACCGGCTGCGGCGATGCCTATCGCGCCGGCCTGATTTTTGGCCTGATGCGCGACTGCGACTGGGCCACGGCCGGGCGCATGGCCTCGCTGATGGGCGCGCTGAAAATCGAATGCCCCGGTACGCAAAACCAGCGCTTCGACTACGCCGAGTTCGCCGAGCAGTTCCGCCAGCAGTTCGGCTACGTGCTGGATTGAGGATGTGCAGCTCTGTTCGCCTCATGCCTGCCGTACTTGCGCGTGTATACATCGGAAGATGTTCCATGACTACCGCCAGAGTTTTCATGTCCGGCAACAGCCAAGCCGTGCGACTGCCGAAAGAGTTTCGCGTGCGCAGCGCCGAGCTCGAGATTTTCCGGCGCGGTGATGAGCTCGTGTTGCGCGGGTCAGTGCGTTCTCCGCTCTGCCTCGCCCCGTTGCTATCCTCTGCGGATGCCTCGCCCCGCATTCCTCGCCGCACCCGGTGATCTGTCTGCCGCAGTGGTGGCCGTGGCCGCCGTTCATGGACTCGTGAACGCGCCTGCGCTCACCTGCGATCTACGCGAGCAGGCAGAGTGGCTGGCGATCCACAGCCCCCGACTCGAGTGTTCATCACGCGTCGCCGCAGCGCTGCTGCGGCCCGACCGCCCGGACCTGGGCGAGGATTAGTTGGAGCGCGATTGCAAGCGCGCCCGTGAACTCGCTGCCCTGCCGTCGGGACAGCGGGATAAGGCGTTGCGGGTCCAGTCGCTTGCCAGTCCCGTGCCTCGGGGCCTGGACCGGGGCCATCGTGTGCGCGTGCGTTATGCCCTCGCCGAGGTCGTTGCCGCCGCCTGTGGCGATGCAGAGGTTGCCCAGGCGGCCCGGATTTCTGGCGTATTCCGCGACCTCGCCCGCGCTCATGCAGATGCCGGTGCGGCAGGAGTCCCGGATCGTGTGCTGTCCGGCATTCTCCACGCGGCGGGCCTGCGCGTCCCCGATTGCGTCATGCCGATGCGCCGGGACTGGCTCCAGGCGCTGGCGGTGCCGGATCTGCTCTCCCGTCCGTTCCTGCCGGTTGAGCGGCAGGATCGTGCGACGGGCGAACCCTGCTGCGATCTCGTGCCGCTAGCGCTGGTTGGCGCGATCCCGGATGCCGCTTCGCTGTCCCGCATGCTTTCCGGCACCGCGCCCGACATCCGCTTGCTGGATGGCACTCCAGCCTCGCCGCGCGGTCCCGCGCGATGGCTATCTCTCGCCGCGTGGGCGTATGAGCGCAGAGAAGTGATGGCCCGCTCCGATCCCGCATGGGTCAACGCACTTCAGGCCGCGCGTGTCCGCGCATCCCGTGCGCCGCGCGCCTGACGCACCTGCGTTTTCAGGCCTTTCTCCGTGGCCCCAATGTGGCCCCACGCTTTTTTTTGCGAGTCTGGCGGTTGTCCATAACCGCTTGATTTAATGGCGTGGACTCACTCGAACAGATCGCGCAATGCATTGATGCAAAAGCCTGTCGATGGCGCCATTTTTCACATATACCCCCAGAAGTACCCCCAGCAGCTAAGCGTGCCCCCTGCGCGACCGCATACCCGGCAGTTACACATGCCGCAGCCGGTCCACGCTGAAGACTCCGTCGGTTTCGAGCCGTTCGCCCAGCTTGCGCAGGTGGTGGAACTCGCGTTCGCCGCGACGGCGTCCCACCATCAGCACCGGGCCGTAGTCGGGATGCACGGCGGTGGACTTCTCGACTTCCTCCGGCTCGCCCCACAGATGGCCGCCTTTGACTTCCAGCAACATGATGCCGTCCTTGCTGTTCCGGCCATCAACGGAAACAACGAAGTCGGGGAAGTAGCCCTTGCCCTCGTCCCAGCGATACAGGCCGACCGATTCCGGCTTCTTCGGAAGGTTGCGGTGCCACCAGCGCATCAGCGGGTTGGCGTCGAGCAGGGTGGCGATTGCGTGTTCGTCCTCGTTGAGATCGGGCGGGAACACGCCGTACAGGCCGCGTCGCGCCGATGCCAGCCGGGTGTCGCTGTGCAGCTCCGCCAACAGGGCCACGTCCACGTCGCGTACCTGCCCGTGGCGCAGGCGGCGATAGGCCTCGCGCAGCAGGGCCGGATGGCGCACCAGCACCAGGTCGAGCTGCTGCAGCAGGGTTTCCTCGTCGTCCGGCACTGCGGCACCGGAACGCTCGATGGCGCGCGTGAAGCGGTCCAGCAGCCGCAGTTGCAGTTCGCGGTCGTTGGCCTCGCTCAAACCCGCGCGCACCCGCGTCGCGCGCTCGGCCACCGCCACCGGCGACACGTCCGCCCAGGTGTCGGCACCTTCCTCAGCCACGCCGTGGGCGGCGAACAAGTCCGTTTCGCTGCGTCGCACTTGTACGCGGCTGCGCAACCGGCTGGCCAGCACCGCATCGTTGAAATCGACGAAGTCCACCAGCAGGGTCTCGAAGTCCTCCGGTGCGTCGGGCAGTCGCTCGCTGCGCAGCGTGGCTGGTGTGCCGTCGCGGCGCGGGTAGCGGTAGAGGCTTTCGCGCGCCAGCGCCAGCAGCGGCGCCGTGTGATTGACCGCGAGGGATGCCGCGGCGTCGGCCTCGCCGCCGGACAGCCCCAGCCAGCCCTGCGCGGCCTGCTCCCATTCCGTGCGCTCGCCGCCCGCCAGCAGTGCTCCGGCATCCGGTGCGCCTGCCGTATCCGCTACATCGCCGAGCACGTGGGCGCCACTGCGCGACACCAGCAACGCCAAGGGTTCGCCGCTGCGCGCCACCTGCACCTCGGCGCGGTCGCCGATCACTGTCACCACGGTCTGCGTGCCCAGCTCGGGGGCTTGCGTGGTGAGCGTATTGATTTGTGCGCCCGCATCCAGCAGGCCTTCCTGCGCCTGCGCATTGGCCAGAAACACGTAGCCGTGCTCCAGCAGGGCCGGCAAGGTGCCCGGATAAGCCTGCACCAGCGCATGCCGGCGCACGATGCGGCCGATGACCTGCACGCCGAAGGCGGCGTCCCGCGCGCCGCGCAGGGCAGCCAGGGTGAAGGCGCGCGGCGCATCGAAGCCCAGCGCCACCGCCATCTTGAAGATCAACACCTCCACTTTCGGATCGTCGGCCAATGACAGCAGTTCCGGGTCCGGCTCGTCGGCGGTGTGCACGCGCACGGCAGTGGGCGCGAAACCCAGCGTGTCCACCAGATAGGCCCGTGCATCGTCCTGCGCCTTTTTCCCGTCCGGCACCTGCACCAGCATCAGGGGCGTCAGGCCGATGCCGGCCTCGCGCAGCGCCTTGCCGATGGTTCTGTGCATGGCCGCGCACTCGCGCAGGGCCAGATGCTCGAAGTCCACCAACTGCGCGGTGTCGCCGTCGCGGGCGATGAAGCGCACGATGCGCACGCCGCGCTTCAGCAGGCCCGCCTCCACCGCGTCGTAGCGGCTGACCGATGCCCAGTCGGCCGGCTCGCCCAGGGTGATGCCGGTATCGCGCTCGAAACCGGCCACGTCCGCGTCGCGCGGGGTGGCGGTCATCATCAGGGTGTAGTCGGGCACCAGCACGTTGGTGAAGAACGCCCGCGCCTGCGCAGCCTTGTGGAAGCCGTGATGCGCCTCGTCCACCACGCAGCCGATGCGCAGGCCCGCGTCGCGCGCCAGGGCGATCAGATCATCCAGCGCCAGACCGTCATCGCCGCGGGTGCGCGCGCGGCGGCTGTCGGCATTGCGCGCCGCCACCGCCGCCCAGGTGGTCACGAACACGCCGCCGCCCAGCACCGCGTCCAGCTGGCGGTCGCTGTCGAAGTCGAACAGGTCCAGCTCGGGCGCCTGCGCCGCCAGCACGCCGCGCGATTGCTCCACCAGTCCGGCGAAGGGCGCAAACCAGAACCACAGCACCCGTTCCTCGCGCGACAGTTGCCGCAGGGCCTCGACCGCGATCAGGGTCTTGCCCGCACCCGTCGGAGCCTGCAGCACCAGGGCGCCATCGGCGCTGCGTGCCTGCGCGACGCGGCCGGGCGCGGCCCTGGCCTCGGCCAGTTGCCGGTAGAGCGCGCGCACGTTGGCGAAGCGCGCCACGATGCCGTCGAGTACGTCCTGCTGGAAGCGTTTGAGCGTGGCGGCCATGTCAGCGTCCGAAGCGTTCGCGCAGGTGTTGGGGAATGGGCAGGCAGCGCAAGCCCGGCGCCAGTGTTGCCATGCGTTCGGGCGCCCAGCTGTACAGCGTGCGGGTGCCGGCAGCGTCCGGCAGCGGTGCGGCCAGCCACGCGCGCAGGCGGGCCGCGTGGGCCTCGCGCAGGTCGGCCAGATAGGCCAGCGCGCCGTCGCTGGCGAAGCCGCCGCGCGGCCAGGGCGACAGTGCATGCCCGTGCAGCAGTTGCAGCGCATTCCAGACTTCGGCGTGGTCGATCTTCAGCCCCAGACGGTGCTTGGCGATGCGCCGCGTGCGCAGGTAGGCGAAACCGCCGCCCAGTCCCGGCACCGCCTCGCCCTTGGCATTGGTGTAGCCGCCCAGCACGCGGCGCACGCGCTCGGCGCACACGTCGCGGCACAGGTTCTTTTCGGGCTGGTCCTCGGTGGCCTCGGTGCTGCTGACCAGGATGAAGCGGCGGTCGCCGCCGTCTTCGGCGTTGAGCTTGGCCACCGCCTGCGCCAGCGTGCCTGAGCCGGCGAAGAAGTCGAGCACGGTATCGCCCGGCTGGCTGGCGATGCGCAGGATGCGCTCCATCAGCTGCACGGGCTTTGGTGTCGAAAACACATCGCCTGACGACTCGAACTGCAGCACGTCCAGCAGTTGCTTCTTGGCGTCCTGCGTGTGGCCGACCTCGCTGTAGGTCCAGAGTGTTTGAGGCACCACGCCCTGTTTGACTTCGGAAAGGAATCGCTTGATGGCAGGGACATTGTTTCCATCCTTGCCCCACCAGATGCGACCGTCTGCATCGAGTTCCGCGAACTTCTCCTTGGATACACGCCAATACATGCCTTGCGGAGGGCTTGCGATCTCACGTCCCGACGGGCAAGTGATCGCATAAGTACCGGCTCCGTAGAAGTTGCGCGCCGAGAGGTCACTAGGTTTCCAGACGCCGCGAGGGTCACTGTCGGGATTTTTGTAAGCCTTGTTTTGCTGCTCGCTGCGGGGGACAGGATTCGGCTTCCACCGCGCCCGAGTGCGGGCATAAACCACGACGTATTCGTGATCGTCGGAAAAGTGCTGCGCGGTGTTCTTCGGCGAATAGACCTTCTGCCAGATGATGTTGGCAATGAAGTTGTCCTCGCCAAACACCCGATCCATCAGCATGCCCAACCGGAACAGCTCGTTGTCGTCGATGGACACGAAGATCACGCCGTCGTCGGCCAGCAGTTCCTTGGCCAGCAGCAGGCGGCGGTGCATGAACTCCAGCCATAGCGAATGCCGGAAGCGGTGCGTCTTGTCCACGAAGCGGTCGTTGTAGACGAAGTCGCGGTTGCCGGTGTTGTAGGGCGGGTCGATGTAGATGCAGCGGATGGCGCCCTTGTGGCTCATGCGCAGCGCGCGCAGGGCGTCGAAGTTGTCGCCCTCGATGATCAGGTTGCGCCAGGGCGCCTCGCCGTGGCTCAGGCCGGCATCCAGCGCCAGCGCCACGTAGTCGTCGTTGAGTGCGCGCTCGGCCTCGATCTCGTCGCGCTCCCACACCAGGCCCAGCTGCCGCTCGGCATCGCGGCGCTGCAGCAGGCGGATCAGGGCGTCGCGGTCGAGGTGCTCGTAATCCTGCGGCATGCGTCGAGCCTTGGCGGGTTCGTGTCGATGATCGCGGCATCCATCGGGCGCGACCGGCGCCAAGTATGCGCAGGGCAGCGGTCAAACGCACACCCGGCCATTTCTGCCCAATCCTTGCCGCGCAGCGATCTTTCGCCCCCGGCTTGCCTAAATCCACAGGCTAACGCGTACCTTGCAGCCGCATGCCTCGACCCAGCAGGCGCAGCAGGTAGACGTTTTCGCGCTCGGCCAGCTCAGCATCGCGCGCGCAGAATCGATCAATGCCGTTCCACTTGTAGAGGATCAGCGCGCCGGCCGGACAGCGGTTGTAGGTCGCGCAGGATAGTGACGGTTTGCGTACTCTGCGGCATCCCGTGCGGGGTGGCGGTGCGGGCTCGGTGGAATTGCGGGATGCTGGAGCAAGTCGGGACAGGGACGTCATCATATTGAACGCTTAACGTACTGAGCAACAATATGTTTGGCGCTCTAGCGTAACGGCAATATCCCCATCGGTATCCCCGAGTTTCTCTGCTTCCATCCGATTCGGCGACGCACCCGCACTGGCGCTGCAAATCTTAGATCGTGGAGGGGCGAGATTGGGGAAGACAAACGCCCCGCCCACTCTGGTCCCAGTTCGGCCGTGAGCAGCCATTCCGAAAATGTACTCTGACTCCATCAAATTGGGGAAACTAAGGCAACTCGCATAGAACCTCGTCAGCCGTGAACCACTCATTTGCGATGACATGCATTCGAACTGCAGTGGGGTCGGGAGAATAGGCCACGAGAGCCAAGCTAGATCGAGCACGACTGCAAGTCACATAGAACAAGCGCCGCGTGCGATCAATGGAAGTTTCCTTGCCTTCCCTGATGTTTCTGACGTCAGCAGCCGTGGGCGCTTTGGCACCAAGCAGCTTGTCGTAACCAAACAAGAAGCCTCGGGCTTCCCCATCGTCCATTAGGACCATGACGCGCTCAAACTCCAACCCCTTCACTCCTTGGTGAGTATCGAATGGAGCCTCGTGCGCTACGTAGGCGGCATACGGCGCGATTTCCGAAAATGCACAGTCGAGGAACGCAACGAGTGCCGCAATTTCATCGCTGATAGGATCAGCTGCTTCATCGTCGGGTGCCTCTGCCGACGCGGTCTGCCTGGCGGCCAAAGCGGCTTTGAGACTGGCAGGGATCGCGAAGAGATTGGTTTCCGCAATATTTGCGGCGATCGCAGCGCAGGTGGGTTCACTATTGGCCCAAAGCGCCATCAAGCTGTCGATAGCGGCCTGCGCGGCGCGGAGTTGTGTTATCGGTTTGTCGTTGTCCTTCAGGGTTTCCTTGCTGAGCAGTGGAGAGCTTTCCCGTACCAGCTTAGTCGCCGCGAATTTATTGCCCTTCTGCTGCGCTGTGACGAGCGGCAGGACGTAGTGGGTGAAGAATCGCGTCGGCGCAAAGCTGCCGTCGAGAAAACTGGTCCGGTAATCATCCACAGACGCCAGCGCCTCAAACATCTGCAGAAAGCCCATTCGCCGAGCTGCCATGTGATGCTCCAAGGCCAATATTTTACATTTGCTGGCGTCAGACCAATCCTGATCGCCTGTCAGCACCGCCATATAGTCTCGGACTCTCCGCTCCAAAGCAGGTTTGTCTGGAGCATCGACCGGAAACACAAAGAGACGCGCCCAGCCCTCCGGTCGGTCATTGCGCGGCTCCTGCTTATGATTGTCAGCGCCGCCGCGGATCTGATTTATGAGCCGCACAATGCGTCGGGGGCATCGGTGGTTTAGCTTTTTCTCCGGTGTCGCCCAACTTTGGGGTATCTCGCTTTCGATCCGCTCTTTGCCATCCGGATAGATGCGCTGCATCGTGTCGCCGATCAAGCCAAGGCAAAAACGGTCGGCGTGTGCCTTTTGCACCACGAGCAGCGCGTCAATGAGTGCGCGGCTGGTGTCCTGGCTCTCATCGATTAACAAGAATGGAAACTTCTCGACGAACATACGCTGCATGAGCGGTTTCGCGAGCAAGAACGTCGAGAATATCTTTATGACTTCGTTGTGGTTCAGCGCGCTGCGCTCTCGGTTGTCGCCATTGGGGTTGTAGGTGAATGTCTTAATGTCGGCGAGCCGGTCTAACCGGCGCTGCTTGGACTCGATCTGAGCTTGGCGAGCGGCCGATGCCTTGGTGCCTGTCCGCCCCTTCTCCTCTTCGGTTTGAAGATCGGCGATCTCGCACTGCAGGTTGTCTTTCAGCCAAGCACGAATGTCCGCATTGAATCCTTGTATTTGCAACCAGGCGAAGCTGTGGATGGTGCGCACCACGAACAACGGATCGTATTCAGTGCGCCGCTTAATCTCGTCGCATGCTGCATTCGTGTAAGTGATAACGGCAACCTGCCGCGCGCGCAGGCGAAACGTATCACCGTAGGTCTTCGCCAAATAGTTCAGCGCGTTCACAAGTGAACGTGTTTTGCCCGAACCGGCGCCAGCGTATAGGAAGAAGCTTATGGGCTCCTCTAGGCTCAGGAACCTAGCCAACTCCTCGTCTACATGATCGTCGAGCGTGACGTTAGACGGCGCTATGGAAACGTTGTTCATGCCGCAGTCCCCTTGGGAGCGGCGGCTTCCTCGGTGTCTTCTTCGTCTGCCACTTGGGCGAGCCCCAGCTCAACCTGTTTGCACTCGAGCTGGCCCGCCAGCCACAGCAAGCCGTCGCGGATGTAGGCGGGGGGGTTCAGTGAATGTGGATTTTCAATTTCGAGCAGGTCCAGTGCGAATGCAGCTTTCCCCCCATCTTCGAGCGCGGCCTTGAGTGCCTCACTCAGGACATTAAGATCGTGGCTATTAGTGATGGCGGCGCGAAACTTGGCGATGAGCCCGGTCCCCGGCAGTGCCTCGAACAGATCGAGATTCGCCATCACTATTGCATCTTCCAGGGTGTAGGAAAGCGCCTCGGCGGTGGCGCCTTTGAACGTCACGTGGATAGGCGTCTGATAGGCAACACGCACCGAGAAGTTCTCGTCTGCATAGATTTTGACCTTCTCGTTCTCAGGCTTGTCGAGCAACGGATCGATGCCATTGATGGCAGGCCACCATGTCCGCAGGGTGGCGTTGCGGGTCGTGTAGCCCGCACCCCGCATCGGGGGTGTGCTGACACCCGCGGCATTGCAGGAATCGATGTCAGTGATGATCAATGTGGTGAGCCCGATTTTTTGGATTAGGCTGCGCAGCTTGTGGGCATGGCTGCCGCCGATTTCAAGCCAGGTTATGTAGCTCTCCGACAGCTTCTCAAACTCCGGATGGCAGTTCACAAAATTGGGCACGAGGATTCGTTCGGCCGGCCCCTCAATCAGGACTGCGGCATCGGCAAAGAATAGGTCGCAATGGGTGACGCGCAGGTAGCGGGTCACGAAGCGCTTGGTGTCCGGATCGGCGCCAAACGCGTTTTCCAGACTGACGACGCACGAGGTCGGGATTGCCTTTACGCCGCCCGGAAGGCGACGGAAATAGCGCAGGGAGTCAAACTCGCACTCGTGGGCAATGTGACTCGAATGAGTGCTGACCACCATCTGCGTCACGAAATTAGGGCTCGCACCGAGGTTGTGGTGGTTGCGCAGAATCTTGTGCGCCTGGCGGATGAAAACCTGCTGGACCTGGGTGTGAAGATGCGCCTCAGGCTCTTCGATCAACACCAAGTGCAAGGGCGGGATAATCGTGTCGTCGGAAGTCTTGTGCTTGGCCTTGCCAACCCGCATCCAACTGTCGCGGAAAGCCATCAGGCGGAAGACCATAGAGATGAGGTTCTGATAACCCAGCCCGTTCGAATCCTCCGGTAAGTACAGGTCGATCGCGTTTTCGCCGTCATGAATGGGCACGACGAACTGAACAGCAGCGTCATGGTTCAGTCCTTCAACGGGGCGCAGCCGTGTCGAAATATTTAGTTTCGGGTCCGTGACGCCCGGGTAGCCGAGCTTGTGCATTTCCTTGAGCGGGCCCTTGAAGCCGTCGCTAAGCCGCAGATTGAAGACTTTCTGGGCTTCCTCGATCGCCTTGAGTGCAAGAAGATCTTGCGCATCCGGATTCTCATAAGGATCAAGGTGGCGGGCGTAGTATTGGCGGAGCTGAGCTGACAGCTTCCGCGACCCACTAATGGTGACGGCGGCCTCGCCGCCGCTGTCCTCGCCCGCCATACCGAAGCCGCGCTGGGCACTGATCTCGTCGATGCGGATGAGGCCGCGAAACGGGTCGCCGTCGATTGGATCGCTTCCATTGAGCGCCTGCGGCTTGGCCACGCCATGCTCCGGATCGACGCAGTCGGCCGGATCCAGCACATAGGCTCTGACCGTGAAGAACGCCAATAGCTGGCGCTGCAGGAAATCGATAAGGTTTTGCGGCCAAATTGCTACCTGAAAATCGGCTACAGCTTTGCCTTGGTCCTTGGCCAGGGTGGCACCGGCTGCCTGCAGCGCTAACGCCTGGGACCGTGCAGTTACATATTCGTGCTGCAGTTGCGCAGCGTCCTTCGGCTCAAGGCGCATGCGTACACCCAGCCGTCCACCATCCCAATCAAGGGTGGGCAGGATCTTCTGGACGTAGTGAACTTCGTTATCGGCAACATGAAGCCATACATCGAGAAACGGCAATACCGAATCCCATTCAGGCTCGGGCATCGGCTGGTTCGCGACATGCTCCGCTTCCCAGGCAGCGCCCATCAAATTGATCGCCGGCCAATGGGAGAGCGTGAAGTCGTTGAAGCAAAAGCTTGATCGCTCTCCATCGACGAGGAAATAACGCAGCGCCGTGAAGGCCGACGTCTTTCCGCTGTTGTTGGCTCCAACGAAAATCGTCTTCTCGGAGGATAGACCCACTCTGGTTGAGAGTAGCTTTCTAAAATTGGCGATCTCAACAAACTCGATGTGCATAGCTCGCCCCCCGAGGAGCAGTTATAGAAAGGCTACCGCAACTGCGCACGAGTCGCGTGGTTACGCCGTCGCGATCAAGTCTGTGATGCACGATGGCGTCACGCAGTCACTTGGAGCTTCCCCGGGACGTGCAGGCACAAAAAACCCGCTGGAATGCGGGTTTCATGGACTTTTCGGGACTTCGTGGGATGCTACGAAATCGTCAGGTGGTGGCCAGGGACGGAATCGAACCGCCGACACGAGGATTTTCAGTCCTCTGCTCTACCAACTGAGCTACCTGGCCGGAAGCGCACGGCCTTGCGCCGCGAGCCGCGTATTAGACCGGCGCGGGGGAGATGGCGTCAAGCGCGGCAGGCGCATGAACGCGCGGCGAACGCATACATGGCGTGCACGCCGGCCGCCGGGCGCGGGACTACCATGGTTTCGCAGCCGCGCGAGTGCGCGGCATGTCCGCTGGAGGTTGTCATGCGCATCAAGACAGCAATTCTGGCCGCGCTGGCGACGGTGACGCTGGTGGCGGCCGGCGCGGCGCTGGCCGACACCGCCAAAGTGATGGCCGAGAACCTGGCGCGCTTCGAGAAATTCGCCGGTAAGCCGCAAGACTCGGTGACGGTGTTCCAACTGCAGGGCTGGCAGCCGCTGGGCGCTGACCACATCGCGATCTGGACCGGGGTCAACGACGTGTACCTGATCAAGGTCGCCAAGCCCTGCATCAACCTGAGCTGGACCAACAGCGTCGGCATCAATCCGCACATGAATCAGTTGCAAGCGCGCTTCGATTCGATCCACGTGCGCGGCATGCCGTGCCAGATCGAGACCATCCAGAAGGTCGATTACCGCGCGCTGCGCAAGTCCGAGAGCACGCAGGGCAAGGTGCTGGATCCGAAGCCGATGACGACCGCGGCGACCGGTGCTCAGCCGGTGCCGGCATCCTCGGGCGGCTGATAGCCGGGCGGCGGCGCCGCGCCGCCGCCGAACAGGAACTTTTCCATCTCCGCGGCCAGCATTGCGCGAGTTTTTGGATCGAGTGGGCTGAGGCGGTTTTCGTTGATCAGCATGGTTTGCTGCTGTTGCCACTTGCTCCACGCCTCGCGCGAAATTTCGGCGTAGATGCGCTGGCCGAGCGCGCCGGGCCACGGCGCATAGGGCAGGCCCTCGGCCTCGCGTTTGAGGTACTGGCAAAAAACCATGCGCGTCATCAAGGTAACTCCGGAAGTTGCTTGAGCAGGCGCCGCACTGGCGCCGGCAAGGCCAGCGCGGCGGCGGCCTGCGGTGTGTACCAGCACAGTGCAGGCTGATCGCGGACCGCATCGCGTGCGTGCGCGCCGTCGAACAGCAGCGGCTGCGCCTCGAGTTGAAAGTGCGTGAAACTGTGGCGCAGCAGCGGCAGCGCGCGCGGCGCGGCACGCAGTTGCGCGAGGCTGGCGGCGTGCGCTTCGGGGGCATGCTCGGTTTCGGGCAGGCTCCACAGGCGCGGCCAGATGCCGTCGCCATCGCGTTGCACGAGCAGGATGCGACCCTGCGCGTCGCGCAGCAGCAGCCAGTTGAGGCGGCGCCGCGGCAGCGCGCGGCGCGGGCGCGGCGTGGGCAGGCTGGCGCTCAGTGCCTGCGCGTGCGCGGCGCAGGATGCGCGCAGCGGGCAATGCCGGCAGTCGGGTTGCTGCGGCGTGCACAGCATGGCGCCGAGATCCATGATCGCCTGCGCGTAGTCGCCGGCGCGCTGTTGCGGCGTGTGCGCGGTGGCGTGCCGCCAGAGTTCGCGCGTGATCGCCGATTGTCCGGGCCAGCCGTTGATGGCGTGGTAGCGCGCCAGCACGCGCTTGACGTTGCCATCGAGAATGGCGAATGGCAGATCCCATGCCTGCGCGAGGATCGCCCCGGCGGTGGAACGGCCGATGCCGGGCAACGCCGCGAGCGCGTCGAAATCGCGCGGCAAATCGCCCGCGTGTCGCGTCATGCACAGCCGCGCGGCCGCATGCAAATGGCGCGCGCGACGGTAATAACCCAGGCCTGACCACAGCGCCAGCACGGCATCTTCGCTGGCGGTGGCCAGCGCGGGCAGATCGGGCAGCGCGCCGAGAAAACGCGCGTAGTACGGGATGACCGTGGCCACTTGGGTCTGCTGCAGCATGACCTCCGCCAGCCAGACGCGATACGCGCTGCGCGGCGCCTGTTGCCAAGGCAGATCGTGGCGGCCGTGGCGCGCGTGCCAGTGCAGCAGCACCGGTGCCAGCGCACTCATCGCTTGACCGACACCGCGGATTTTTTCGGTGCGCCGCTGCTGGTGGCTGGCGCCACGCTGGCATCGACATGCACGCTGAGACCCTCGATATGCACGCCGGCGGCGTCGAGTTGCGCCACGCTGGCGCTGGCGGCCAGCGGCGGTGGCGTCAGCGGCGGCAGATCGCGCCCGGTGGCCAGCGCGCCGTGCCACCACGCCAGCAGCACGGCGGGGTCGAAGCTGGCCTGCAACTGCTGGCCCGGGCGCGTGGCGGCGAGGTTCATTTGCGCCTTGCCAGCGGTGTTGGCAAAGCCCACGCGCAGTTGCATTGCGGGCTTGCCGGCGCTGCCCAGCAACGCCAGTTGCACGCGGCTGCCGCCCAACCATCCGGCCTGTCCGGCGAGGGCGAAATCGCCATAACCGGGCAGTGCGCCACTGAGCTTGAGCGGATCCAGCGCCACCACGCTGGCGCTGCTGCGCGGCGTGCCTTGCAGGCGCAATTGCAGGATCTGCGCCTGCGCGTCGCGCGCGCTCAGCGTGAGCACGAATGGGCGCCCCGGTTCGAGCTGGCCGGCGCTCACGTTGATGGCGCTGAACAAAGTGTGGCCGCCGCTGCTCAGCGTGCCGTCGATGAGCTTGATGCCAGTGCGAACGTGCGGCAGCCACGGCGCCTTGCCGGTGGGCAGCGTGGCGATATACGCATCAAGCTCATCGAGGTCGATCCGCGCGCCGTCAAGTTCCAGGCGCGTGATCACCGGCACGCCGCCGAGCAGCGCGCGCCACGGCACGAAGATCTTGCCGCGGCTGGCGCTGAGCATCGGCGTGGTGTGCGTGGGCACACTCAGGCGCAGACCTTGCAGCACCAGACCGGGGCTGGGGAACAGTTCGGGGCTGGCCGGCTGCGTCAGCTTCAGGCGCAACCCGGCGGTGCTGGCGGCGCTTTCCAGCAATTGCGTGAAACGCTGCGGCTGCAACAGCAGATGCACCGCCAGCAGGGCGCCCAGCAGCAGTCCCAGCAGCACGCCGCCGAAGCTCAGCAGCAGGATACGCGTGCGGCGGCGCAGGCTCATCGCGGGCGACTCAGGCCGGCGCCTGCAAACGCTCGGGCAGCAAGCCGTCGACGAAAGCGGCGGCATCGAACACGCCGAGATCGTCGAGACGTTCGCCCAGTCCGACGTAGCGGATCGGCAACCCGAACTCACGCGCCAGCGCGAACACCACGCCGCCCTTGGCGCTGCCGTCGAGTTTGGTCACCACCAGACCGGTGACGCCGGCGCTGTCGCGGAACTGGCGCACCTGATTGATCGCGTTCTGGCCGGTGGTGCCATCGATCACCATCAGCACCTCGTGCGGCGCGCCGCCGTCGAGCTTGCCCAGCACGCGGCGGATCTTGGCCAACTCGTCCATCAGTCCACCCTGCGTGTGCAGGCGCCCGGCGGTGTCGGCGATCAGCACCTCGATGGCGCGCGCGCGCGCGGCCTGCAGCGCATCGAAGATCACGCTGGCCGCATCGGAACCTTGCGCCTGCGCGAGCACCGGCACCTGATTGCGCTCGCCCCAGGTCTTGAGCTGCTCGACAGCGGCGGCGCGAAAGGTATCGCCCGCGGCCAGCATCACGCTGCGGCCTTCATTGCGATAGCGCTGCGCCAGCTTGCCGATGGTGGTGGTCTTGCCGGCGCCATTGACGCCGACCATCAGCACGACGAAAGGCCGCGCGCCGGCGATGACCAGCGGCTGCGCGACCGGTTGCAGCAGCGCCAGCAGCGCCGCGCGCAGCGCGGTCAGCAGCGCATCGGTATCGGCGAATTCGCGCGCGCGCATGCGCTTGCGCAAGTCCTCGATCAGCGTGACGGTGGCGGCGATGCCGACATCGGCACCCAGCAGCAGGGTTTCCAGCTCATCGAGCAGGTCGTCGTCCAGCCGTGGATAGCGGCTGAACACGCCAGCCAGACCGCGCGTCAGCGCGCTGCCGGCCAGACGTTCGCGCCAACTGCGCGCGGGCGACGCGGGCGCGGTTTCCATGGCTTCGGCTTCGGCGGCAACCGGCGCCGGGCCTTGCTTGCGGAACAGCTTGATCATGCAGGCGGCAATGCGGCGAGAATGCACGCATGCTAACACCGCGAAATACAGCGCTTGCTGAGCGCGCGCGCGCCTTGCGGCCCGTTCCGGCATGGGCGCGCGCATGAGCCGCGTGCGCTCTGCCGCTGCGCGCGTGGCGCCACCCGGACGCGTGCGCATCATCGCCGGCAGCCTGCGCGGCTCGCGTCTGGCGGTGCCCGATCTGCCCGGGCTGCGGCCCACGCCCGACCGCGTGCGTGAAACCCTGTTCAACTGGTTGCAGCCGCTGCTGCCGGGTGCGCGCTGTCTGGATTTGTACGCCGGCAGCGGCGCGCTGGGCATCGAGGCGCTGTCGCGCGGCGCGCAGTCGGTGTGCATGGTCGAGCGCGCGCCGACGCTGGTCGCCGCGCTGCGCGCCAATCTCGATCGTCTCGAACAACACGCCGGCACGGTGGTTCAGGCGGCGGCGCTGGATTATCTGGCGCGCGCGCCGCAACCTTTCGACGTGGTGTTTCTCGATCCGCCCTACGCCGCGGATGCGTGGTCGGCGGCGGCGACGGCGCTGCGGCCGTGGATGGCGCCGCGGGCGCGGGTGTATGTCGAGCATCCCGCTGCCGCGCCGGCACCGCCGTTGCCGGCGCACTGGCAGGCGTTGCGCAGCGCGCGCGCCGGCGCGGTGGGCTACGCGCTGTATCGCGTCGATACGCTGGGCTAGCTGCTAAAGTAACTGCGATCTGAACCGGATGCAGCCATGACCGAGACCACGGACGCGCATGCCAAGCACCGCATCGCGGTTTATCCCGGTACGTTTGACCCGATCACCAACGGCCACGCCGATCTGGTGACCCGCGCGGCGCCGTTGTTCGAGCGCGTGATCGTGGCGATCGCGGAAAGCCCGAGCAAATCACCGGGCTTCAGCCTCGACGATCGCATCGCGCTGGCGCGTTTGGCGCTGGCGGGTTTGCGCAATGTCGAAGTACGCGGCTTCGATTGCCTGCTGGCCGATTTCGTGCGCGAGATCGGCGCCGGGGTGATCTTGCGTGGGCTGCGCGCGGTATCGGATTTCGAATACGAGTTCCAGCTCGCCAGCATGAACCGTTACCTGATTCCCGAGGCGGAAACACTGTTCCTGACCCCGGCCGAGCAATACAGCTTCATTTCGTCATCGCTGGTGCGCGAGATCGCGCGTCTCGGCGGCGACGTATCCAGTTTCGTCCACCCGGCCGTGCAACAGGCCCTGCGGCAACGCTGGCGCCTGCGCCGCACGTCTGCATCACACTAGGAAGCACTGAGAGGAGAACGCACATGCGCAAGATTCTGATGGTCGCGGCCCTGGGCCTCGGCGTGGCACTGTCCCTGGGCGGATGCCACAAGAAGGAAGCAGCCGTCACGCAGCAGGTGGCCGCCGTGCAGCGCCCCACCAGCCCCACCGACATCCAGGGCTGGCAGGCATACCTGAGTCAGGTCGTGCAGAACAACATGCAGGGTGTCAGCGCCAGCAGTCCCTACGTGTACTTCGTGCCCGCGGGCACGGACGCCATGGACGTGGCCGAACGCCAGCGCCAGCTCGAACAGGTGCAGGGCGTGGTCGCGCGCACCGTGTTGCCGGGCAACATGCTCGCCTTTGGCGGCCCGGATTCGGCATTGACTGCCAAGATGATCGAGGACTCCTTCACTGGCGCGGTGGCGGGATCGTTCAAGGGCGTGACCGTGCTGTTCATCGGCGACAAGGCTGACGATGCCGCCGTGCAGAAAGCGGTGGCGCCGACCAGCGCGACCTACAAATTCGTGCAGATGTAAGGACTTTCGCGGCGGGCCTCGCGCCCGCCGCTGATCGCCATGGCCCTGAAGATCACCGATGCTTGCGTCAACTGCGATGTGTGCGAGCCGGTCTGCCCCAACCGCGCGATCAGCATGGGCCCGGAGTTTTACCTGATCGATCCTGCGCTGTGCACCGAATGCGTCGGCCACCACGACGAGCCGCAGTGCGTGGTGGTGTGCCCGGTCGAGTGCATCGAGCTGGATGCGCTGCACGCCGAATCGCACGCTGAACTGCAACGCAAATACCGCGCCCTGACGCAGGGCAAGGACGATGCCGCATGAAGTTGTGGTCATTGCCGGGCAACTCGCAGAAGCTCGACGGCGGCGCCATGTTCGGCAACGCGCCGCGCGCGCTGTGGTCGCAGTGGCTGGCGCCGGATGCCGAAAACCGCGTGCCGCTGGCCTGCCGTTGTCTGCTGGCGCAGGATCTCGATGGCCGCAATGTGTTGTTCGAAACCGGCATCGGCGCGTTCTTCGAGCCGAAACTGCGCGAGCGTTATGGTGTGCAGGAAGAACGCCATGTGCTGCTGGATGAACTTGCCGCGCACGGATTTTCCGAGCACGACATCGACGCGGTGGTGCTCTCGCACCTGCATTTCGATCACGCCGGTGGGTTGCTGGCGCCATGGGCCGAGGGTGTGGCGCCGCGCCTACTGTTTCCGCGCGCGCGCTATCTGGTTGGCGCGGCGCACTGGCAACGCGCGCTCAAGCCGCATCCGCGCGATCGTGCTTCGTTCATTCCCAAGCTGCCGGCGTTGCTGCAAGCCAGCGGGCGCCTGGAGCTGGTCCCCGGCACGCACTCGGAGTGGCTGGGCCCGCGCGTGCATTTTCATTTTTCCGATGGTCACACGCCGGGACTGATGCTGGCCGAAATCCAGCCCGTGCCCGGCGCCGGCGGCGGCGTGCTGTTTTGCGCCGATCTGATTCCGGGCACGCCCTGGGTGCACGTGCCGATCACCATGGGCTACGACCGCTACCCCGAGCGTCTGATCGATGAAAAGCAGGCGCTGCTGGATGATGCGCTGGCGCGCGGCGTACGCCTGTTTTTCACCCACGACAGCACAACCGCCATGGCCGAGGTGGCGCGCGATGCGCGTGGACGCTACGCCGCGCACGCACCGCAGGCGACGCTGGCCGGCGCGGACTTGTGAAACCCGCCACGCGCCGCATTCGCAAGCAGTTGCAGCAGCAGCGCAAGGCCGCGCGCCCGGCGCGTGACTGGCGCGGCTCGCCGTGGCCGTGGCGTATCGGTGGCATGTTGCTGTTGCTGGTCGCGTTGCTGCTGTCGTGGCGCGTGGAATCGATCGCGCTGCGCTATCAGCAGGCCTTGCGTAGCGTCGCGGGCGCGGGCGCCAGCGTGGTCAATCTAGGCCGGCACGCGCTGCCGTCCAAACGCCTGCAAGGCGATCTGGTGCGCGTGGTCGGCATGCCGCAGGTGATCGAGTCGCCGCGTGATCCGGATTTCAACCAGAGCGCCAACACGCTGCGCCTGCGCCGCGACGTGGCCATGTTTCAGTGGCAGCAGGTCAACGTCGGCTATCCGATCTACGAGCTGGAGTGGGTGCATGGGCATGTCGATTCCAGCGCGTTCACGCGCCCCGACGGACACGCCAATCCGCCGCTGCCGATTCCTTCCGAGGATTTTCCCGCGCCGCGCGTGCGCCTGCACGGTTTCATCCTCGATGCCGCGCTGGTCGATCTGATCCCCGGTCACGATCCGCACCCGGTCAACGCCACCGCGCTGCCGCCCAATCTGGCCGTGACGTTTCGCGAGTACGAGGGCGATTTGTACAGCGGTGACCCGCAGCAGCCGCGCCTGGGCGATGTGCGCTTGCGCTGGAGCACGGTGCCGCCGCAGGAAATCACCGTGCTGGCGCGCGTCGATGGTGGACGTCTGACGCCCGCGCCCGATTCCGGTGTGCAACTGGGCGACCGCGGTCTGGGCGATCTGCTGCCGCAGTTGCCACCGCGGCCTTATGGCTTGTGGGTCGGACGCATCATCGGCTGGCTGCTGGCGGCGCTGGGCGTGGCGCTGCTGCTGCGCGCGTGGAAGCGCGGCATCGATCCCCTGCTGCCGCTGACGCTGGGCGCGGCGCTGATGCTGATGATTCCGGTGCTGCTGTGGGTGACGTTTGATCCGTGGCTGGGGCTGGGGCTGCTGGCCTTGCTGCTGATTGCGCTGGGCACTGCGTGGTGGCGTTGGCGGCGACCGACGCGCGAGATGTGAGACGTGAGACGAAAAAGCGTTAGAAGTGGAAAGTGGGTAGCCGCGAAGCGGATGCTGTCGTCACGATAATCTTTCCGAGCCCCGAGCCCCGCACCAGGAATCCATCATGCCCCTGATCACCGGTTTCTACGCCGCACTCGCCACCTTGCTGGTGCTGGTGCTGGCGGCGCGCATCGTGTGGTTGCGCAATGTGCGCAAGATCGGCCTGGGCGATGGCGGCGATCAGCAACTGGCGCGCGCCATCCGCGTGCATGCCAATGCCGTCGAATACCTGCCGCTGGCCTTGCTGCTGCTGCTGATTCTGGAACTGCAGCACACCGCGGCGCTGTGGTTGAACGTGTTCGGCATCAGTCTGATCGTGGCGCGCGTGCTGCACGCACTGGGGCTGTCAGGCTCATCCGGCTATTCGTTCGGACGTGGCGTCGGCATCGTGCTCACCTGGCTGACAATGCTCGCCATGCTGGGCGTGGCGCTGTGGCATTACCTTGCGCTGCAGGCCTTGCTGGCGCGCTGAACGCGGCGCGCGCTCAGCCGGCGCCGTGCTGCAGAAACCACAGCCCGGCGAACAGCTTGGGATCGATCGAATAGCCGGCGGCGGCCTGCGCCAGCAGCCACGCGTGCGCGCCGCTGCGTGGCACCGCGTGCACACGGATGTTTTCGGTGGCATCGCCACCACCGGCGCCGACCCGGGTCAGGTCATGGGCGCGCACGAAGCTGATGATCTCGTTGCTCATGCCGGCCGAGGACGGACCGGCGTGCAGAAATTCGACGTGCGCAGGGCGCCAGCCGGTTTCTTCCTCCAGCTCGCGCGCGGCGGCCAGTAGCGCGCTCTCGTCGCGGGCGTCGGCCAGATCGCCGATCAGACCGGCCGGCATCTCGATGGTCCACTGCGCCACCGGCACGCGGAACTGCTCGACGAACAACACCTCGTCGCCGGGCGTGAGCGCGACGATCACCACCGCGCCGCTGGCGCGCGTGCGCTCGGCATATTCCCAGCGGCCGCAGGCTTGCAGACGCAGCCAATTGCCGGTGTACAGCGTGGTGGCCGCGGGCAAGGCCGGTGGCGCGGACGGCGTGGTTTTCATGTCGGCAAGGGCTCCTCGATCAGGGCCAGCGCGCGGCTGCGTGTGTGCGGACCGAAGCGGTGCTGCTGCAACAGCGCATCCAGCGCGACGCCATCGCCGCGGCCGCGCGCAAGGCAATCATCGGGCAGCGGCGCGTCGCAGGCGATCGTGGCCAGGCGCTTGCACAGGCGCGCGGCGTCGGCGTGTTCGCGCAGGCGTTGCGCCAGCAGCCCGGCGCCGCGCAGCGTTTTGCTCGCGGCCAGCTCGGCGTTGCCGGCCAGCAGCGTATCCAGATCGCCGAACTGCGCCAGCAGGCGCGCGGCGGTGCGCGCGCCGATGCCGGGCACGCCGGGGATGTTGTCCACGGCATCGCCGCACAGGCCCAGGTAATCGCTGATCTGCCGCGGCCACACGCCGAAGCGCTGGTGCACGCCGTCCGGCCCCCAGCGCGTTTCGCGCGCCCAGTCCCACTGCTCGTCGTGTGTGCCCAGCAGTTGGCCGAAGTCCTTGTCGGCGGAGACGATCACGCAGTCCAGATCCAGCGCGCGCGCGCGCACGGTGGCGCTACCGATCAGATCGTCGGCCTCGTAGCTGGCGTGCGCATGCACGCTCAATCCCAGCGCCTGCGCGAACGCGCGGCAGGCGTCGAACTGGCGCAGCAATTCCGGCGGCGCCGGCGCGCGGTTGGCCTTGTAGGCGGGGTACAGCAGGTTGCGAAACGAGCTGCCGAGGGCGATGTCGAAACCCAGCATGATTCGCGCAGGGCGCACGCGCTGCAAAAAGTCCAGCAGAAAGCGCGCGAAGCCATGGGTGGCATTGGCCGGGTGGCCCTCGGCATCGCGGAACGCATCGGCCGGGTACGCGTACCAGGCGCGGAACACGTACATGCTGGCGTCGACCAGGTAGGCCTTGCCGCGCGCGTTCAAGCCATCCACGTGCTGACCTTGTCGATGACATCCGGGCGGGCGCGTTCCGCCACTTCGCTGACGGCGCTGCCGAGATGCACGAAGCCGATCACGCGCTCGTCGGCCGCCAGTCCCAGCAGCGCGGCGACCTCAACATCGTAGGCCGCCCAGCCGGTGAGCCATTGCGCGCCGTAGCCCAGCGCCTGTGCGCCCAGCAGCAGGTTGTGGGCGACACAGCCGGCCGAGAGCAGTTGTTCCTGCGCAGGGATTTTCGGGTGCGTGGCGTCGATGCGCGCCACCACTACCAGCACCCAGGGCGCATAGCTGTAGCGCGAACGCTCTTTCTCGCGCTTGTCCTCGGGCAGCGCCGGATCGCGCGCCAGGGCCAGCGCCGCGAGGCGCTCGCCGAAGCGCAGTTTGGCCGCGCCATCGAGACTGATGAGTCGCCACGGCGCAAGCACGCCATGGTCGGGCGCGCGCAGCGCTTGCTGCAGCAGCCACGCGCGCTGTGCGGCATCGGGGCCGGGTGCCGTGAGCAGGCGCGCGGGGATTGAGCGCCGCGCGCTCAAGAATTGCTGTGCGATCGGGTTGGCCTGGCGCGATGCGGACATGCGCCGCAGTCTAGCGACACAGGCGCCGGCGCGGCGAGCAACGGGCCGCAGCGGCGGTGCCGGCGCATCTGGCCTGCTAGCATTCGGCAACGTTTCGTGGAGAGCCAGCATGCCGATCACCATCGCAGCCTTGCGCGAAACCGCCGCCGACGAGCGGCGCGTGGCGATCACACCGGAAACAGCGAAAAAGTACGCCGCGCGCGGCCTGCGCGTGCTGCTCGAACGCGGCGCCGGTACCAGCGCGGGTTTTCCCGACGCAAGCTATGCCGGCATCGAGTGGGGCGATGCCGCTGGCGTGGCCGCGGCCGCCGATATTCTGCTGTGCGTGTTGCCGCCCGGCGCTGCGGCCATCGCCGCCATGCACAGCGACGCCATGCTGGTCGGCCAGTTGCGCCCTTACGGCGCCGCCCCGCGCCTGGCCGCGCTGGCGCAGCGCCACGTCACCGCGTTTGCCCTGGAGCGTCTGCCGCGCAGCACGCGCGCGCAGGCCATGGATACGCTGTCCTCGCAGGCGGCGGTGGCTGGTTATCGTGCCGCGCTGCTGGCGGCCGAGGCCGCGCCGCGGTTTTTTCCGATGCTGACCACGGCAGCCGGCACCATCCGTCCCAGCCGCGTGCTGGTGATCGGCGCCGGCGTCGCCGGTTTGCAGGCGCTGGCCACGGCGCGGCGTCTGGGCGCGCAGGTGGAAGGTTTCGATGTGCGCCCGGAAACACGCGAGCAGGTGCAGTCGCTGGGCGCCAAGTTTCTCGAGCTGGGCGTCAGCGCTAGCGGCAGCGGCGGTTACGCGCGCGAGCTTTCCGCCGAGGAGCGCGCGCGCCAGCAGCAGGCGCTGAGCGAGCATTTGCGCAACATCGACGCGCTGATCACCACGGCAGCGGTGCCCGGACGCGCGGCGCCGCGCATCGTCACCGCGGCGATGGTCGATGGCATGAAACCGGGTGCGATCATCGTCGATCTGGCCGCCGAGAGCGGCGGCAACTGCGAGCTGACGCGCCCTGGTGAGCGCGTCGAGCACGGCGGCGTCAGCATCCTCGGGCCGCTGAACATGGCGGCGGGGCACCCGCTGCACGCCAGCGAGATGATCGCGCGCAATTTCGCCCACTTCGTCGAGCTGTTGGTGAGCAAGGACGGCGCGCTGGCGCCCGATTTCAGCGACGAACTGCTGGCGCAAAGCTGCGTGGTGCAGGGCGCAACGGTGAAGTTCGTCGAGTAATCGCGCGGAATCATGCGCGGCCGCGCGCAGCGGCCCGCGGCACTGTACGCGTTGCTGCAAACGTCAGCCGGGTCCGCCATGGCGTTCACCGCCCCCGCGCGACGGCGGAACGTGCTCATGCAGCCACTGCGCGCGCTGCTCGGGGCGCATCTGCTGCCAGCGCTGACGCAGCGCCTCGCGCTCGGCCGGACTCATGCGCTGAAAGCGCACGTAGGCCTCGCGCAGACGCTGGCGCTGTTCGGGACTCATCGCGCGCAGACGCTGCAGGTTTTCGCGCACGCGCGCGCGCTGTTCAGGGTTCATGTGTTGCCAGCGCTCGATGCGCTGGTCGATCCGCTGCTGGCGCAGTGGCGGCAGGCGCTGCCAATTCTGTTCGCGCTGCAGCAGTTGCTGGCGGCGCGCCGGTGGCATGCGGTCCCAGTGCTCGCGGAACGGCGCCAGCAGGTGCTGCTGCTGCGCATCGAGTTGCCGCCACTCGGGCGCGGCTTGCTGCGCGGATGCAAGCAGCGGGGCCAAGCCGACGGCCATGGCCAGCACAGCGACAAACAGGCGCTTGCGTGGCTTCATTGCGCGCTCGCCGCCGACGCCGGTTGCGGCTGGGTGGCCAGCCAGTCATAGAAATCGAGATTTTGCGCCATGTCGACCTCGCTGCTGTCGGCGCTGACCAGCATCGCGCCCGTGCCGGCTGTCGCTGGCGCCGTGCTCGGCGCGTGCAGTGGGTGCCAGACCACGGCCAATGCCAGCACAGCGGCAGCCAGCGCTCCCGCAGGTACCAGTACCGGCAGCAGATTGCGCCGGCGCGGGGCGCTGAGCGCATCGCTGCGCGCGGCACGCAGTCGGCGCAGCGTGTCGCTGTCGATGTGTTCGCTGGCGATGGCGAACAGCGCGTGCGCGTGCGTGGCCAGATTGGCAGCGGCGCGGTCTGGGTGGTTCTTGTCGAAATCAGGGGTCGGGGTCGGTTTCATTTCCAGTCCTCCAGCTTGTGCCGCAGCGCCTCCATGGCGCGCGATAAGTGAGTTTTCACGCTGCCGTCCGAGCAGCCCATGGCGCGTGCGGTGTCGGCCACGTCCAGTCCTTCCAGCACGCGCAGCATGAATGCCTCGCGCTGGCGGCGCGGCAGCGCGCGCACCGCGCGCGCGAGGTCCGCATACGCGGCGCGGCCGGCGATTTCGCGCGCCGGATCGGCCAGCGGATCGGCTGGCTCCCACACCGGGCCGCCCTCGCCGTCGTCGCCCACGCTGCCCAGCCAGCCGACCACGATGCTGCGCACCTTGCGCCGGCGCTGCAGATCGGTGATGCGCCGCCGCAGGATGCCCCAGAACAGCGGCGACCATTCCTGCGCCGGATGCTGCCGGTAGTGCTGATGCAGGCGCAGCATGGCGTCCTGCACCGCGTCGAGCGCGTCGTCGACATTGCCCAAACCCATTTCGGCGACGCGGAAGGCGCGCCGCTGCACCTGCGCCAGAAACGTCTCCAGCGTGACCGGCAGCTCCGGCGCGCGCGCCGCGACCAGACCCTCGGAGTGCTGCGGCACGGCGGCGAGGTTCATGTCATCTCCCGGCTCCGGCGCGGAGCTGTTGCCGCGGCCCGCACCCGCATCGATACCGTTGACAACGCGCCAGCTTTCCCGCGGTTGACCGGCCTGCGTATGATGCGACGGATTCCGGCTGCCGGGGATGTGGGATGGATGGCTTTCTCGCCCTGTACGTGTTCATGCTGGCCGCATTCACCGGCTACGAGATCATCGCGCGGGTTCCGGTGATCCTGCACACGCCGCTGATGTCCGGCTCCAATTTCATCCACGGCATCGTCCTGGTCGGGGCGATGGTGGCGCTGGGCCACGCACAGACGCCGGCCGAACAGGCCATCGGCTTCATCGCCGTGCTGCTGGGCGCCGGCAACGCCGCCGGCGGCTATGTGGTGACCGAACGCATGCTGGAGATGTTCAAGTCCAGCAAGCGCCAGGGAGAGGCATGATGGATGCCGCCTGGGCCAGCCACCTGATCCGCGCCAGCTATTTCATCGCGGCGCTGCTGTTCATCCTGGGTCTCAAGCGCATGAGTTCGCCGCGCACCGCGCGCGGCGGCATCCTGTGGGCAGGCGCCGGCATGCTGCTGGCGGTGCTGGCCACTTTTTTCCTGCCCGGCATGCACAATCTGGCGCTGATCGGCCTGGCGCTGCTGATCGGCGTCGCGGCGGCATGGGTCAGCGGCAAGCGCGTGGCGATGACCGCGATGCCGCAGATGGTGGCGCTGTACAACGGCATGGGCGGCGGGGCCGCCGCCGCGATCGGCGCCGCCGAGTTGCTGCGCTATGCCGGCGGCAGTCAGGTGGTGCTGGCCGCGTTGCACTTCGGTGGCGCGTCGGTGCTGGCCGTCAAGACCCTGCCGCCCGCCCCGCCGCTGGCGCAGACGGTGCTGGCGGTGGTCGGCGCGCTGATCGGCACGGTGTCCTTCTCCGGCTCGCTGATCGCCTTCGCCAAGCTGCAGGGCTGGATGGACAGGCGCTTCGTGTTTCCGGGCCAGCAGGCCGTCAATCTGCTGGCCCTGGCCGGTGCGCTGCTGGCCGCTGCGCTGCTGGTGGCGTCGCCGCACGGCGCCGGCGCAGGCGTGCTGGTGCTGTTCTTCGCGCTGGCACTGGCGTTCGGTCTGCTGATGACGCTGCCGATCGGCGGCGCCGACATGCCGGTGGTGATCTCGCTGTACAACGCCTTCACCGGACTGGCCGTGGCCTTCGAGGGCTACGTACTGCAGAACGAGGCCATGATCATCGCCGGCATGGTGGTGGGCGCGGCCGGCACGCTGCTGACGCAGCTGATGGCCAAGGCCATGAACCGCTCCATCGGCAACGTGCTGTTCGGCAGCTTCGGCGCTGGCGCGGGTGGTGCCGAGGCACAGGCCATCGCCGGCGCGCAGAAGCCCATCGAGGCCAGCGATGCCGCGGTGATGATGGCCTACGCCGAGCGCGTGGTGATCGTGCCGGGCTACGGCATGGCCGTGGCGCAGGCGCAGCACAAGGTGTGGGAGTTCGCGCAGGCGCTGATCGCGCGCGGGGTCAAGGTGAAGTTCGCCATCCATCCGGTGGCCGGACGCATGCCCGGACACATGAACGTGCTGCTGGCCGAGGCCGGCGTGCCCTACGATCTGATCGCCGACATGGACGACATCAATCCCGAGTTCCCCGCCACCGACGTGGCGCTGGTGATCGGCGCCAATGACGTGGTCAATCCGGTGGCCAAGACCGACCCCGCCTCGCCGATCTACGGCATGCCGATTCTGGATGTGGCCAGCGCGAAGAACGTGATCGTCGTCAAGCGCGGGCGCGGCACCGGTTTCGCCGGCATCGAGAACGCGTTGTTCTACGCCGACAACGCGCGCATGCTTTACGGCGATGGCCAGGGCGTGGCGGCCAGGCTGGTCAGCGAGATCAAGAGCCTCGACGACTGAACGGCCACGCGGCCAGTACCGCCAGCACCGCGCCGAGCAGGATCCACAGCAGCAGTGGCCCCGCCAGCGCCAGCCGTGCCAGCAGTGTCAGCAGGCCCGCGCCGCTTTGGCGCAGCGCCGCGAGCAGCGGCAAGTCCAGCGTGGAGGCAACGCGCACCGCCGCCATCAGGATCTGCTGGTAATACGCCGCCGCGAACGTGGCCACGGCGGCCAGCATTGCGCCGTAACGACGCGTCTGCGGCAGTGACGCGCGTGCCAGCAGGCCGGTGCCCAAGCCCAGCAGCGTTGCCGCCGGTGCCAGCGTGCGTTGGCTGAACATCGACACGAGCGCCCACACCGCTGCGAGAGCGAGCGCGCCGAGCACCACGTTGAGCGTGCCAAAGGCCAGATTCAGCCATGCCACCGACTTGCTGCCTTGTGCCATGCGCGTCTCCTCGACCAGCGGCGAGCATAGCAGTGGGGTGGTGCAGCGATAGCAGACGCGATGCCATTCATGGCATCGCGGCATTGCGCCATCACGTGCTGCGCGCGCCGCGCAAGCCCGGCCCGAGGCCTCCTGCCTCGGGCGTGATGCGCGCCTTCCCTGGCGCTTACCCCGCGGGCCGCCTGCGGCGTTCGTGCG